>CAVORC010000046.1:0-64054 GCA_963698505.1 uncultured Chloroflexia bacterium
CGGCGGCGAGGTTCTCCGCCATCTCGGCGTGCAGCTGCGCGATGACCCGTGCGCTGAGGCCGCGTGCTTCGCCCACCGCGGCCAGGCCTAGCTCGACGGCCGCCTCCACCTCGGAGACGGCGCCATCGAAGAGCAGGTAGCCCTTGCCGCCGAGGTCATCCGCCAGCCGCAGCTCCAGCAGCCTGACCTGCGCGCCCTTCACCCCCGCATCGGCGGCACGGATGATGGCCGGGATGGTGGCCGTCTCGATGATACCCAGCGCCTCGGTCCCGGCCGCCAGGCGCCGCCCGCGCACGCCCGCCACCACGTCGGCGTGGATGTGGGGCAGGAAGACCACGTCGCGCACGGCCAGGCCGCCGCTCTCGCGGCCGGCCTCGAGGGCCTCCTCGACATCGGCCACCGCGCCGGCCACGAGCACGAGGAACTTGCCCGGGTGGACGGTACCGGCCCGGATGAGCTCGATGGGTGCGCGCTTGGCCATGGCGTCGCCGGCCGCGATGCCGGCCGGCACGGTCTCCAGCTCGAGCAGGCCCAGCGCCGGCTCGATGGCGGGAGGGGCGTCAGCTGCGGGCGATGGCACTACACGATCCTCAGCGCGCCCACGACGGTGACCCGCCGCTCGCGCGAGAACGTCCGTGGCCGCGTCATGCCGTCGCCGGTGGGAGAGGCGATGGAGAACGAGGTGAAGCCCTCGCCACCGGCCCCGAGGCCCGCGAGGTTGGGCCCGTTGGCCACGAAGATGCTGCAGTTCATGGCACGGGCCATGCGCGTGATGGCATCGACGTTGGTGGAGTGGATCGAGGCGGTGTGGTGGAAGCCGTGCTCCATGCGCACCGCCAGCTCGATGGCCGTGTCGACGTTGCCCACGCGCACGACGGGCAGCACCGGCATCATCTGCTCGGTCCAGGCCAGGCTGTGCTCGCGGGGCACGTCGGCCACCAGCAGCCGCGGCTCGGGTTCTGCCTGCACGCCGATCTCGGCCAGGATCTTGGAGGCGTCCTTGCCGATCCAGGCCGGGTTCATCACGCCGGGCTTGCTGGGCGGGCCCAGCTCCTTGAAGATGACCCGCTCCAGGCGTCGCAGCTCGTGCTCCTTGAGCAGATAGGCACCCCGCTGGGTCATGGCTCGCAGCAGGCGGTCGGCGATGCTGTCGACCGCCAGCACGACCTTCTCGTCGATACAGACGAGGTTGTTGTCGAACGACGCGCCGCGCACGATGTCGGCGGCGGCGCGCTCGATGTCGGCGGTCTGGTCCACCACCGCGGGCGGATTGCCGGGACCGGCGGTGATGGCGCGCTTGTCCGTGCGCAGGGCCTCCCGCACCACGCCGGGACCACCGGTGACGAGCAGCACGCGCACACCGGGGTGGTTCATCAGCGCGCGTGCCGTGTCGATGGTGGGGACGGCTACGCCGCTGACCAGGTCCGGCGGTCCGCCGGCGCCGACGATGGCGCGGTTGATGAGCCGGATGGTCTCTGCCGAGCAGGCTCGCGCCGAGGGTGTGCGTTGAAGACCACCGCGTTCCCGGCCGAGACGATGCTGATGGTGTTGTTGATGACGGTCGAGGTGGGGTTGGTCACCGGGCTGATGGCGCCCACGACCCCGAAGGGCGCCCACTCGGTGACCATCATGCCCTGGTCGCCACTGACGGCCTGCACCTCGAGGTCCTCTGGCCCCGGCGCCTTGGTGGTCACCAGCCGGTTCTTGACGACCTTGTCCTCGTAGCGGCCGATGCCGGTCTCGAGATGGGCCATGCGGGCCAGCTGCTCCGCGTGTGCCAGCATGGAGGCGCGGACCGCCTCGATGACGGCCTTGCGGGTGCCCAGGCCGCTGTCGCCGAAGGCACGGAACGCCCGCGTGGCGGCGGCAACGGCGTCATCGACGCTCGCGTGGATGCCGTCGCCCAGCTCCGCTTCGGCGGCCTGCGCCACCTCGACGGCGGCCTGCATCCCGGCCCCGGGGCGTGCCCCGTCGGCGGCCGCCAGGCGGCCGCGCACCCGTTCGATGATCTGCGCGATCTCGCGTTCGTCCATGCGTCGTGCCCGCGCCCAGCCGGTGACCGGCTACTTGCGGTAGATCTCCTTCCCCTCGTGCTCCCAGGTGTCGACGATGGCCATGATCACCGCGTCGCAGGGCTTGTCGCGGGTGGTCTCGGTATTGCGTGCGGAGCTGCCGCTCGCGTACAGCACCACTTCGCCAACGCCAGCGCCGACCGCATCAGCCGCCACGACATAGCCGCCAGTCTCGTTGTCCTCCGCGTCGAGCTGGCGCACGACGAGGAGCTTCCAGCCCTCGGTCAGTGGCTCCTTGCGGCTGGCCACCACCGTGCCGGTCACTCGTCCGAGCAACATCGTTCTACCGCCTGTCAGGGGCAGGGGAGAGGCGCACCAGGCCCGTGGGCCCGATGCGCCCCGCCTGCGCTACTTCTTCTTGCTGCCGGACTCGGACTCGGCCTCGTCCAGGCGGCCCAGCGGCATGACCAGGTCGACGTTGGTGTGCGGCCGCGCGATGACGTGGCTGCTGACGACCTCGCCCACCTTCTCGGCGTTGCGCACGCCGGCATCGACCGCGGCCTTGACCGCGGCGACGTCGCCGCGCACGACGACGGTGACGTAGCCGCCGCCGGTCTTCTCATAGCTGACCAGCTCGACCTTGGCGGCCTTGACCATCGCGTCGGCGGCCTCGACCACGGCGGTGAACCCGCGCGCCTCGATCATGCCCAGTGCTTCTGCCATCTCTTCGTTCTCCCTTGTGTTGCCTGACTGATCCGTCTCTCTGGTGTGCTGCCCGATCGGCCGCTGCTACTTTGCCTCGCGACCCTCCAGCCCCTCGACCGCGGCCAGCGCAGCCCGCCAGCCGACGTCGATGTCGCGCTCCTCGCCACCGAGGTAGATGCGGCCCATGGAGCCGAAGTTGCGCACTTCGAGGATGTTGATGTCGGCAGCCTTCTCGGCCTCGTTGGCGGCCAGCGCGGCGTACGCCGCGGGCTCCATCTCCAGCACGTACAGCGTCTGGCCGGGGATGAGCATCTGCCCGTGCCGGGTCCGGTTGATGAGCTGCGCCTGGTGGTCGTCGATCCGGCGGATGATCTGCGACGAGAGCACCCGCGGCTTGATGCGGTCGGTCTCCGTCAGGCCCATCTCGGCGAGGATGGCAGCGCCAGCGGCGCGCACCTCCGCCTGGCTGGGGGAGTGGACCTCCAGCATGCCGTAGTAGCGCTCGATGATCTGCATGCCCGGCTTCACCTGCGTGGACTTGAGCGCCACGTCGGTGAGGCGGTTGATCTCGATACCGGGCGAGATCTCGATCGACAGCGAGGCGTCGCCGGCGAGGGGCAGGAAGCCCTGCGCGACGGTGCCCAGGAAGGCCGCGTACTGGGCCTGCAGGCTGTCGATGAATGAATATGCCCGGAGCTCAATACTGGCCACTGGCGCCTCCCTGTCCGCTGACGATGGTGACGCCGGCCGAGGCACCGATGCGGGTGGCACCGGCGGCGATCATCTCCTGTACATCCTCGGCCGTGCGGATGCCGCCGGCCGCCTTGACGCCCAGCTTGGGCCCGACCGTCTCGCGCATGAGCGCGACGTCGTAGATGGTGGCTCCGCCCTTGGCGTAGCCGGTGGACGTCTTGACCATGTCCGCCCGGGCCTCGACGGCGAGGCGCGAGGCGATGATCTTCTCGGCGTCGCTCAGCAGCGCCGTCTCGATGATGACCTTGTTGATGGCGCCGGCCTCATGGCAGGCGTCCGAGACGCGGGCGATGTCCCGCCGAACCAGGTCGTGGTCGCCGCTCTTGAGCGCGCCGATGTTGATGACCATGTCGATCTCGCGGGCGCCGTCGCGCACGGCGCGGCGAGCCTCGAAGGCCTTCACATCGGAGGGCGTGGCGCCGAAGGGGAAGCCGATGACCGACGCCACCGCGACATCGGTGTCGCGCAGGCGGGTGGCAGCGCGCCGCACCCAGGTCGGGTTCACGCAGACAGAGGCGAAGTGGTGCTCGGCGGCCTCGTCACAGAGCTTGTCGATGTCTGCCGCGGAGGCATCGGGTCGCAGCAGCGTGTGGTCGATGTAGCGCGCGAGGTCGAGCGGCACCTCGCTGGCCGGCCCGTGGTACTCGATGCGGTCGGCCCCGCCGGCCATCAGCGAGCGCACCTTGGTGGCGCACTGCGCCGCGCAGCTCTGCAGGCAGCTGGCGCAGGGGTCGCTCGGGTCGGCAGCCGGGCTGCCGGAGCCGAGCGCGGCGAGCACCTCGCGCGTGATGGCCTCCACGAGTGCGTCGCGGTTGTCGATGGTGTCGGTCATCGGTCCTTTCCCCCGCTGGCGCTGCTGTAGGAGCGCTCGATGGCGGTGATCTTGTCTACGCGGGCGCCGTGGCGTTCAGCACCCCAGTCGGTCGCCAGCCAGGTCTCCACGATCTGGAGGGCCAGGGCCGTGCCCAGGAAGCCGGCGCCCAGGGTGAGGACGTTGGCGTAGTTGTGTTCGCGGCTGTTGCGCGCCGACGAGAGGTCGTGGCAGTTGGCAGCACGCACCCCGGGCACCTTGTTGGCCGCCATGGCCGAGCCGATCCCGGCGCCGTCGACGACGATGCCCCAGCGACACGAACCGTCCGCCACGAGCCGGGCCACCGCCAGCGCGTAGTCGGGGTAGTCCACGGCCGCGTCACTATCAGTGCCGCAATCGCGCACCCCATACCCGTGCTCCGTGAGCCAGGTGCCGATCGCGTCCTTCATGCGCCAGCCACCGTGGTCGCCGGCGATGGCCACCACCACCCGGCCATCGGCCGGCGGCGTCGGCTGCGGGCTCGTCTCGAGCGTCTGGTCGACGATGCGACGCACGAGCGCGCGCACCTCATCGGCCGAGGGGCTGCGCTGGTCAGTCATGCTCGAGCACCCAGTCGGCCGTGGCTTCGTCAGCGACGAAGGTGTTCATGCAGCGCGCCCGCAGCGCGGCCAGGGCGATGGGTCCGCGCCCGGGACCGGCAGCCAGGCCTAGCGCGAGCCGCTTGCCCCGCAGCTCGTCGAGGGGCATGCCGACCGTGCGTGCGTCAAGCCCGCGCAGGGCGATGCGCCCCTCGATGGTGATGAAGCGGCCCAGCACGTCGCCCACGGCGCCGGCCCGCTCGAGCCGCCGGAGGGCCTTGGCATCCAGATAGCCGGAGGCCACGTGGACGCTGTCAGGGCCCATGACGCCCATGCCGAAGATGGCCGTGGGGGCGCGACGGGCGGCCTTCAGCGGCTGGCTCACGGCCGGGTCAGCTTCCAGCGCACGCCGAAGCTCGGCACTGCCGACGATCGCCGGCGCCGGCATCAGCTGGATGCCGGCACCCGTGGTGCTCCCGAAGCGCTCGACGACGTCCTGGTAGCGCGTGGGTTGTGCCGAGCGCGAGATGGCGCCGTTGAGCTGCACGATCTGGCTGGCCTCTGTCCAGCCTGGCTGCAGGCGGGCCGCCAGCTCCAGCATGGTGCGACCCCAGGAGACGCCGATGACGCCCTGCGGCCGGACGAACGCCAGGTGGTCGGCCGCCGCCGCAGCGACGCGCTCACGCGCCAGCTGCTCGTCTTCGACCTGGTCGCCGCCGGCGGGCACGTCCACCACGATGGCCTCGTCGAGGCCGAAGCGTTCCCGGAGCGCATCTTCCAGGGCCACCAGCCGTGACGCCGGATGGACGATCTCGATCCTGACGGCTTCCTCGCGCAGGGCGCGTTCCAGCAGTCGGCCGACCTTGAAGCGGCTCACGCCCAGGCGCTTGCCGATGGCGTCCTGCGTGAGCTCGCCGTGGTAGTAGAGCTGCGCGGCCCGAAGCATCAGGCGTGTGTCTCCCGAGATCGCGTCCGGACTCGTAGGCGTGGGCGTGCTCATCCGAGCAAGAACCTGCTCATATGCAGCCAGCCTAGCACGCCAAGTCCGGGTGTCAAGCCTTGTCCGTGCCGTGCCATACCGTGCCGTACCATCCGGTCCGTGACCACGCCCGTCGCCGTCGCCTGATCCGATGCAGCCACGCCTATGGGAGCTTGCGCGAGCGTTCACGCGTCTCGGGCTGACCGCCTTTGGTGGTCCAGCCGCGCACATCGCCATCATGCAGCGCGAGTTCGTGGACCGGAGGGCGTGGCTCTCGCGCGAGCGGTTCGTCGATCTGCTCGGTCTCTCCAGCCTGCTACCTGGACCGTCTTCCACGGAGGTGGCGCTGGGCATCGGCTTCGAGCGCGCACGCTGGCCCGGGCTCCTCGTCGCCGCCTTCGGCTTCATCCTGCCCGCCAGCCTCATCGTGCTGGCCATCGCCATCGTCTACACCGAGCTCGGTTCGTTAGCCTGGGTCAACGATCTGCTCTACGGCATGTCGCCGGTGGTCATCGCTGTCATCGCGCATGCCATGGTCAAGCTGGCACCGACCGCCTGCACCGATCCGCTGACCTGGCTCATCGGTGTCGGTGCGTTCTTCATCGCGCTGATCGTCCTGCAGCCCATCGCCATCCTCGTGGCGGCGGCGCTGGTCGCGTTGGCCGTCCGCCGTGGGCCGGCGTTATGGGCGCGCCTGCGCGGGGGAGCGGCGCTCGTCCTTCTGCCGCTGGGCTCGTCGGAGTCGCTCGTGGTCGGCACAGCGGCCACGGCTGCCAGCCTGGGGCTCCTGGGCGTCTTCTGGTCGTTCCTGAAGATGGGCCTGGTGGTCTTCGGCAGCGGCTACGTGCTGGTGGCCTTCCTGGGCTCGGAGCTGGTGGCGCCGGGATACATCAGCGAGCAGGAGCTGCTCGATGCCATCGCCATCGGGCAGCTGACGCCCGGGCCGGTGTTCACCACGGCTACCTTCCTGGGCTACCTCATCGCGGGAGTCCCCGGCGCCATCGTGGCCACCGTGGGCATCTTCCTGCCGGCGCTCGTGCTGGTCGGATTGGCGCATCCGTTCCTGCCGCGCATCCGGGCCAATGCCGACCTCTCCGCCGCCATCGACGGCCTCAACGCGGCTGCGGTCGGCCTCATCGGTGCCTCCGCGGTGATCCTCGCGCGCGATGCCCTGCTCGACGAGGGCGGAATGGATCTGCTCGCGACGATCCTGGCCGTGAGCGCCTTCGTGGCGCTCCAGTGGGGACGGGCAGGCCCGGTGCCACTGCTGCTCGCCGGTGCCATCATCGGCCTGCTGGCGCGCACGATCGCCTGACAGGCAGGATCGTCGCGCGAGTCTCCGGGCACAGCGCTTGGTCGACCATGATCGCGACGGCGATGCGACCGGCTGGCCGTCGAGGCCATCCCGGCCCCGGCGAACGGTGCACCCGCCAGCCCCGCGGGATCGCGAGCTCCAGCCGGGACGCTATCTGGGCACTGTCCCCGCACTCTTCGTATCATGGCCACGAGCCGCTCGTGCCCCTGCGGGCTCGCTGGGCGGTGGTGCCGGCGGCGTGAGCAGGAGGAACCCGGAAGATGACGACTCGTCCGATGCGTGGCGTCCGTGGCGAGCATCAGCCTCGCCGTGGCCATGCTGGTCGGCGCCACGGTTGCTGCGGCGGCCGAAACCGAGCCCAGTGCCACCTTCACGTGCAAGGGCGTACCCGCCACCATCGTGGGTACGGATGCCTCCGAGGAGATCAAGGGCACCAACGGCCGTGATGTCATCGTCGCCCGTGGCGGCAACGACGAGATCTACGGTCGCGGAGGGAATGACCTGATCTGCGCCGGAGCTGGCAACGATGACGTCGAGGCCGGCGCGGGCAACGACCGCGTCTACGGCGGCGGCGGCAGTGACGACTTGGAGGGGCAGGGCGGCAACGACCGCGTCCACGGCAATACCGGCAACGACGAGCTCTACGGCCACCGTGGCAGGGATGTGCTGGTCGGTGGCCCTGGGTTCGACGAGGGCAAGGGCGGACCCGGCGACAATTCCTGCCGCCAGATCGAGGAGCGCTACAGCTGCTGAGCGCCTGAGCCGGCGCGATCAGCCGGCCTCGCCACAGACGACGAAGCGGCGCCCGCGTTGACGGTGCGCCGCTTCTTCAGGCTCGGCGCCTCGCGCGCCGGACCTCTGACCGCGTTGCAGCTCCTGCTGCGCTACAGCTCCAGCTGTGCGCGCAGCATCCAGGCTGCCTTCTCGATCTCGTCACTGGTGCCGATGAGGATGTCCTGGCTCACTGGGTCATCGTCACCGATGCGCAGGATGCGCTCGCGCATGCGGCCGGAGATCGTCTCCATGGCAGCGGTGACGAGCTTGACCGTGTCGGTGCCCGCGACGAAGCCCTCCGGGAAGGGCGCCAGCTCACTGCTGGTGGCGACCGTCTCGGCGCGGCCGTCGGGAGCAGCGCCGATGGTAGCCAGTCGCTCGGCGACGCGGTCCGAGGATAGGCGCGCGATGTCCACGATCTCATCCAGCTGCAGGTGGATGGAGCGGAAGTGCGAGCCGACCACGTTCCAGTGCGCCTGCTTGCCGAGCAGCGACAGGTCGATCAACTCGACGAGCGTGGCCTGCAGGTCCTTGGCGACAGACTTCTTGGGCTTGGCCATGGTGCCTCCTCTGTGGCGGTGTGCTTCGGTGTTCGGGGCGATCGGCACTCATGCTACGCCGTTCGCGCTCACGACCCCCGAGCGTCACCGACTCGCGCCAGCAGCGCCTCCGCGTTGAGTGCCATGGTCCCGTCCTCGTCGTGCCGGAAGAACACGTAGGCGTCGGTGCCGGCACGCAGGAACGGTGCCAGCCGCTGCGCCCACCGCTCGAGGTCCGCGGTCTCGTAGACGCTACGGCGGAGGCGCAGGTAGACCAGTGGGCCAGGCTGCAGCTCGGGTTCCAGCCGTCCCTCCAGGTCCGTCGCGACTAGGGTCACGCCGTGCGCCGCGGCCAGATCCCGCACCTCATCGGCGAGCCAGCTCGGATGCAGCAGCTCCAGCGCCAACGGCACGGCAGGGGGCCAGGCCGCCAGCAGGCGTTCCAGTGCCGCGTCGTCCCGCTCGACGGTGCCGCGCAGCGAGAGCAGCACGGCACCCAGGCGTTCACCGAAGCCGGTGAGCGCATCGGTGAGCCAGCGGATCGACGCGCCCGGGTCCTGCTCCGACCATGCCCGCCACGATGTCGCCCGCTGGGCCTTGGGGCAGAAGCGAAACCCGGGGCCGGTCTCGCGCAGCCACTTCTCGATCTGCTGTTCGTTAGGACGGCGAAAGAACGTGTTGTGTAGTTCCACTGCCGGCAGCCGCGCGGCGTAGGCGAGGAGCGGCTTGCGGCTGGCCTTGCCGGGTGCGTAGAAGCGAGGCACCCAGCCCGGGTAGGCGAAGCCGCTGGTGCCTGCATAGAGGCGTCCGCGGCCGTCGATGCGTCCGCGGCCGTCCGGCTCGTCACTCACGCCAGAGGGGCCGAGTCAGGCAGGTGGGTCCGCCCTCGCAGGGCAGGCAGAGCTCATCGGCCTCGAAGGTCGTCACCTCGCAGCCGGCGGCGCGCATCATCGCCGCGGTATCGGGGAAACCATCGATGGCCAGGCAGCGTCGTGGCGCGGTGGCCAGCACATTGAGGCTCAACCCACCGCTGGCCTCGAACTCGGCAGCCGGGACGTCCAGCAGGCGGTAGCCCATCTCGAGCATGCGCTGGTAGAGCGCCACCGGCACCAGCGGCGCGTGCACCAGCGAGAGATCCCTGTCGAGCGGGTTGACCACCGACAGCAGGTGCAGGCACGCGTCAGGCCCACGGTGGACCGGCAGGTCGTAGGCCTCCACGCTGATGCCGACGCTGCCGACGATGGCCCTCAGCTGCTCGATGCCGGCAGCGTTCGTGCGAAATCCGCGACCCACCGCCAGCGTCGTCTCGTCCAGCCAGAAGCAGTCCCCACCCTCCACGGTGCCCGGTCCCTGGATGGCACCGACGATGGGCATCCGATCGGCGTAGAAGCGACGATGCAGCTCGACCTCGCCTGACCGCGCCCGTTTTCCCGGCCGCAGGATCACTGCCCCAGCCGGGATGACGAAGGATGGGTCGTAGGTGAAGATCGAATTGGCCAGGCCATCCGCGTCGTCGTCGTCCAGCCAGTGGATGCGCGTGCCGTGCGCCTCCAGCAGCTCGGTGAAGGCGTCGAACTGCCGGCTCAGTGCTGCTGCGTCGAGGGTCTTGGCGTAGTGCCACTCACCTGCGTCGGCGGAGAAGATCGCGCCGGGTCGTCGCATGGCAACGTCGCGCAGGTGGCCCGCGTTCGAGGCGACGCCGAATGGCTGCATCTTCGTAGTCTGACAGGCCGTCGTGGCCGAGTCGGTCAGTCGGCCGTGGCCGATGTGCCAGGCAGGACTCGGGGTCGCCAGCGGGCCGTTCCTGCCAGCGTTGCCCTGCCGCCCAAGCCGTTCCCGCCCCGTTGCCCGGCCGTCCGAGCTGTCGCCGCCCGCGCTACCCTGCCGCTCGAGCTGTCCCCGACCGCCGTTGCCCTCCCGCTCGAGCTGTCCCCGCCAGTGTTGCCCTGCCGCCCGAGCTGTCCGCGCCAGCGTTGCCCGGCCGTCCGAGCTGTCCCCGACCGCCCCCTGAGTCGTCAGCGGGCTGTTCCCGCCACGTGGGACAGTTCGACTTGGCCGACGCGGATCCTGCAGCTCGGTCCCGGACGGCGGGAGCGGGTGACATCTCTGCCCGCCATGCGGCACCCATCGACCGAGCGGCGGTCTGCACGGTCGGACTGTCCCGCGCAGCGGGAATGGGCTCCCGCTGGAGTCGCTCCCGGCAGGAACGCCCCCCGGGCAGGAACGGCCCCCGGCAGGAACGCCCCCCGGGCAGGAACGTCCCCCGGTAGGAACACCCCCGGCTACTCGATGGCCGCCTTCGTCTCCGCTCGCGCTTCAGCGGCCGCACGGCCGAACAACGGCCGCTGCCCGATGTTCGCATTCACCAGCACCACGCCGCCGATGATGAGCGCCGCGCCGGCCAGCTCCAGCGGTCGCAGCCGCTCGCCCAGGAAGACGAAGCCCAGCATGATGGCCACCACTGGGATGACGTAGGTGACCAGGGTGGTGCGCGTGGCACCCCAGCGCTCGATGAGCCGGAAGAACAGCAGGTAGGCGACACCCGTTCCCAGCGCCCCCAGCCAGATCATCGCCAGCCAGCCGGCAGCGCTGGCCGGGAAGGCATAGATCCCGCCCGCTGGACGCTCGAAGATCATGGCCATGACGGTGATGATGACGAAGGCGCTGAAGGCGCTGCCGAACGAGATCTCGGCCGGCGTGGGGGCGCGGCGCGATCCGTCGGACTGCCGGACGATGGCGTGCCCGCTCAGACGCCGCCGCGTGTAGACCGACGCCACCGCGTAGAAGATGGCCGCCAGGGCGACCGCCAGCATTCCCGCCAGCGCCAGCAGCGCGTCGTCGTCCACGCGGGCCGCATCCACGCTGGGCAGTGCCAGCAGGATCACGCCGCCGAAGCCGATGCCGAGGCCGGCCAGCTTGGCGGCAGTGATGTGCTCATCGGCCAGGGCGACGGCGGCCAGCAGGATGGTGAAGAGCGGGACCATGGCGTTGAGGATGGAGGCCAGGCCGGAAGGGATGTACTGCTGGCCCCAGGCGATGAGCGCGAAGGGCACGACGATGTTGGTGACGCCCATGAAGGTCATGCGCTTCCACACGTTCCACTGCAGCGGCAGCCGGCCACCGCGCGCCAGCAGCACCGCGCCCAGCAGCAGGCTGGCGAAGAGGGTCCGCTGGCTCACGATGGTCATGGGCTCGATGCCCTCATCGAGGCCGATCCGGATGAACAGGAAGGAGCTGCCCCAGATCGCCGCCAGGGACAGGAACATCGTCCAGGTCTGGGTGTCGTTGGTCGAGCGTGTGATCGGTCGGGCAGGTGGCACGTCCAGCGATGCTAGCCCACCTCGACCTCGTCCTTGTCCCTCGGCGCACTCACGCACCGGCGCGGCGCGCTCGCACGGTGCGGCGGCCTGGTCGGGTTAGCATCACCCCATGGCCAGCTACGATCCCCAGACCGCGCTTCTTGTCATCGATGTCCAGAACGACTTCGCCGACCCCTCGGGCTCGCTCTCCGTCGCCGGAGGCGAGGAGGTGATCCCCGTCATCAACGCCCACATCGAGGCGGCCCTCGCGGCCGGAGCGCATGTCTTCTACACGCAGGACTGGCACCCGCCGGTGACACCCCACTTCGAGAAGGACGGCGGCACATGGCCGGTCCACTGCGTCGGCGGCACCTGGGGCGCCGAGCTCCATCCTGCTCTTCGCGTGGAGGGATCGGTCGTGCGCAAGGGGCGCAACGGCGAGGACGGCTACAGCGGCTTCTCCCAGCGCGACCCCCAGACCGGCGAGACCGAGCCGACCGAGCTGGAGGGCCTGCTGCTCGCGACGGGCGTGCGCCACGTCGTCATCGTCGGCCTCGCAACCGACTACTGCGTGCTGGCGACCGGCCTTGATGCTCGTGCACACGATTACGCCACCACCGTGCTCGCGGCGGGGGTCCGGCCCGTCGAACTCGCCGCCGGCGACGGCGAGCGTGCGCTCGAGCAACTGCGGCGGGCTGGCGCCTTCGTGGACGAGTCGGCAGCTTGACGCCCGGAGCGGGCTGTGCGCCCGCAGCGCCCGGTGCGCCCGGAGCGCGCCGGAGCGCAATGAGAGCGCCTCCACCTGCCGATGCCGCCGCGCCTGCCGATGCCGCCGCGGCCCATGCCACCGGCGCCTCACCCGACTGAACGCTCGGTCCGCTCAGGCACGGTCGGAATAGGTTGATCAGCGTCCCGGCCATCCGGGGCGAGGACGGCATGAGGCGTCCCGCTTCGCCGTCAGTTCAGGCGCTGTGGGCATCGACGCCCAAGCACTCTGTCGACTCAGTCACCGACGGCATATCACGGCATCCCCCAAGCACTCTGTCGACTCAGTCACCGACGGCATACCACGGCATCCCCCGAGCGCTTTGACGGCACGCCTCACCGACGGGCAAACCGCGGCATCCCCACAGCCCGCCTCACCGATGGCCGTGCTCGACGGCGCGTCCCTGGGGCCACACGCTCTCCGCCTGCCGGCACGGGCGGGCCCGCGGCGCACTAGACTGCCCGCCATGACGACGAACGACGACCGACCCTACTCCCCAGGTCTCGCAGGCGTCCTCGCGGGGGAGACCGCGCTGTCGCTTGTGGACGGTGCCAATGGCCGCCTGCTGTACCGCGGCTACCCCATCGGAGAGCTCGTGCGCGAGGGCAGCTTCGCCCAGGTTGCCCACCTCCTCTGGGCCGACGAGTGGCTGCCCGAGGCCCACCTCCCGTGCGCTCCCCTCGATGCCCGCGTCGTCGCCGGTCTGCGCGACCTGCCCGACGGTGCCCACCCCATGGATGCGCTGCGCACGGCGTTCTCCGCCTGGGGCGCGGGTCGCCGCACCGTCTGGCCGCCGACCGTGGAGCAGGCGAGAGAGATCACGGCCATGGCGCCATCCGCGCTGGCCGCCTTCGGTCGCCTGCGCCAGGGCCTTGAGCCCATCGAGCCCGACCCTGACCTCGACACCACCGCCGGCTTCCTGTACCAGCTCAACGGCGAGGTGCCCGACCAGGCCTCTGCGCGCGCCCTCGATGCCTACTTCATCGTCGGCGCCGACCATGGGTTCAACGCCTCGACGTTCGCTGCTCGCGTGATCACCTCCACCCGCTCCGACATCGCGAGCGCCGTGGCCGGGGCCACGGGCGCGCTCAAGGGCCCTCTCCACGGCGGGGCACCGTCGGAGGTGGTGAGCCAGCTCAACGCCATCGGTTCGCCCGAAGCGGCCGAGCAGTGGATCAACGATGCGATCGACCGTGGCGAGCGGCTGATGGGCTTCGGCCATCGCGTCTACCGCGCCTACGATCCGCGAGCTGCCGCGCTGCGCGACGTGGCCGAGCAGATGAGCTCCATCGCCGACTGGCTGGAGCTCGCCGTGGCCGTCGAGGACGTGGCCCTGCGCGTGCTCGAGGAGCGCTACCCTGACCGCCCGCTCAAGACCAACGTGGAGTACTACACCGCCGCCGTCCTGCAGGGCGTGGGCCTGCCGCCCGACCTGTTCCCGGCGACCTTCGCCATGGCCAGGACCGCGGGGTGGACCGCGCATGCCATCGAGCAGGCCGCGGCCGACAAGCTCATCCGGCCCGACGTGATCTACACCGGCCCGCAAGAGCGCCACCTGCCCGGCGCCTGAGCCGGCGTCGGCAGCGGCAGGGCGAGCGACGAGCCATGGCCGTCAGGATCAGCGGGCTCATCAACACCTGGAACGAGGCGGAGACGATCCGCTATGCCGTCGAGTCGCTCAAGTCCTGGTGTGACGAGGTACTCGTCGTCGACCAGCAGTCGAGCGACGACACGCAGCGTATCGCCCGCGCCTGCGGAGCCAAGGTCATCGAGGTGGAGTCGACCGGCTACGTCGAGATCATCCGCGAGATGTCGGTTGCCATGACCGAGCACGACTGGGTCATGGTGCTCGACTCGGACGAGGTCGTGCACCCGGCGCTGGGGCGGCGCCTGCGCCAGATCGCCGAGACCGGCGAGGCCAACGTCGTGCGCATCCCGCGGCGCAACATCATCCTGGGCCGCGAGATGGAGCACGGCCAGTGGTGGCCCAACGCCAAGCGCCGCTTCTTCCACAAGGACCACATCGACATCCGCGTGGAGATGCACGGTGGCTTCCATGCCGCGCCCGGGGCGACCGAGATCATGCTGCCCATGGACCGCGACTGCTGCCTTTGGCACTTCAGCTATCACAACATCGCCGACGTGGTCTGGAAGTCGCAGCGCTACACCACGGTGCAGGCCTGGCAGCGCGCCCGCTCGGGCCGTCGTCCCGGGCCACGCCGCTGGTTCCGGGTGGCGCTTCGGCAGGCCTGGAAGGAGTTCGTCAGCGGCCGCGCCTGGAGGGACGGTGCACCCGGCATCGCCGTCTCGGTCGTGCGCATCATGGATCGCTTCCTGGTTCAGGCCAAGCAGTGGGACGAGCTGGCTTCACGGGGCCGCGCGCGGGAATATCAGCGCGTCAAGGAGCAGATGCTGGGCCTCGAGCACGACCCGGAGCTGGCGCCCATCGACTCGTCCGAGCTGGAGCGGCTGCAGAAGGCCCCCAAGGCCGTCGGCGAGGTGCAGTTCTAGCCATGGCCAGGATCAGCGGCGTCATCATCGCCCTCAACGAGGCTCACCAGCTGCACTACGCGCTGTCCACCCTGCTGCCATGGTGCGACGAGGTCATCGTGGTCGACCAGCACAGCGAGGACGACACCGCCGCCATCGCCGAGCGCATGGGCGCCACCGTCTACCAGCATGAGCGCACCGGCGGCATCGCCGACCCGGCCAGGCGTTTCGCCGTGTCCAAGGCCGGCGGCGACTGGATCTTCATCCTCGACGCCGACGAGATGGTGCCGCCCACGCTGGCGACGCACCTGCGCGCGCTGGCCGACTCAGAGCCGCCCATCGACGTGGTCATGGTGCCGCGAGCCAATGTCATCCTCGGACGCTGGATCAGGCACGGCAACAACTGGCCCAGTCGTCATGCCCGCTTCTTCCGACCCGGATCGCTGCTGATGACCGATCGCATCCACCGCTCCATCGAGCCGGCGCCGGGCACGCGGCGTGAGCGGCTCGCAGCCGACACCGGCCTGGCCATCTGGCACTTCCCCGGTGGCAACCTCTCCGACCTGGTGCGCAAGGTCGATCGCTACACGGACATCGAGGCCCGCCAGGCCTACGCTCGCGGCCGCCGCGTGGACCATCCGGCACAGCTCTTCGGGGATGCCATCCGCTACTTCTGGCGCCAGTACATCCGCGGCCGTGGGTATCGGGATGGCACGATGGGATTGGCGGTGGCGCTCACCCGCACGTACTACCGCGTCTTGACGGCCGCCAAGCTGTGGGAGCTCCCGCGCAAGAAGGCGCGCGCGTCCCAGGTCGAGATGGTGCGCGAGCGTCTTCTGCAGCGCTGGCAGGACGAGCGCTAGGCACACGGTCGGCGGCTGTCTCCGGGCAGCGACCGCCCCCGGCGGCGCTCACCGACGCCGGGCAGCGACCGCCCCCGGCGGCGCTCACCGACGCCCTCACGTCGTCGCGCATCGTTCGCGGGCATGGGCCTGCCGTCCGTTCGGGACCGATGGCCCGTTCTGCGTGGAAGTGCGGCCCTTCTCCGTGCCCGCATCTCAGCCTAGGCTCGCGACATCACCGACGACCCCGCGAACGACTGCCCGTGTCGCCGGCGGTCGCCCGCTCGTGACCACCGGCAGTTCGGTCTGTCCCCGCGGTCGCCCGCCCGAAGGGAGGCCTGAGGTGGATGTCATCGTGCTTGTCAAGCAGGTGCCCGATGTCTCCAACATCCCCGAGGAGGCCTGGGACCGCGAGAAGGGAACGCTGCGTCGGGCGCTGCTCGACAGCGTCATCAACCCGCTTGACCTGCACGCGCTGACGTTCGCCGGGGAGCTCACCCAGGGTGACCCCGACGCCCGCGTGGTGTTCCTGACCATGGGTCCACCCGCGGCTCGCGAGATCCTCCTCGACTGCCTCTCACGCCTCCGGGGCGAAGCCATCCTGCTGACTGACAAGGCCTTCGCTGGTGCCGACACCGGGGCCACTGCCTACTCGCTGGCGCAGGCCATCCGTCGTATCGAGGGCGAGCTCTTCGATGGTTCGCGCGAGTACGCCATCGTCAGCGGGATGCAGTCGGTTGACGGTGACACGGCCCAGGTGCCGCCGCAGATCGCCGAGGAGCTGGGCATCGACCACATCGCCTACGCCCAGGGCCTTCGTCGCGACCCCCTCACCATCCGTCGCATCGCCGCCGAGGGCACCGAGGACGTGCGTCCGCTGCGTTGGCCAGTGCTCATCACGCTGACGGCGGCCACGGAGCCGCTCTTCCCGTCCTTCGCCGCGGCACGGGAGGCCCGGCATACCGACATCCGCGAGTGGGACGCCGAGTCGGTCGCGGCTGACCGCTCGCGCATCGGCCTGAAGGGATCGTGGACGCAGGTCCATCACCTCTTCTCGCCCGCGGAGGTACGGCAGAAGGCGTGTCAGCTCGTCTCGGACCCCGCGGACCTGGTGGCTCGCATCAGGGCCCGCTACGAAGCCGCGGCAGCAGCCGAGGGCCCCGCCGCTGCCACCCCAAGCTACGATCTCGCTGGACGCGAGCCGACCTATCGTGGCGAGTTCTGGGTCTTTGCCGAGCCGGAGGGGGAGGGCCTGCGCTCGGTGTCCCTGGAGCTGCTGGGAACGGCGCGCGGTCTGGCCGAGGGTCTCGGGGAGAAGGTGGCTGCCGTGCTCGCGATCGATGATGCCGGCGACCGACCGTCGAGCCTCATCGCGGCCGGCGCGGACATCGTCTACGTCCTGCAGCATCCCCTGCTGGCCAGGTTCGACCCCATCGTGCACAAGCAGGTACTGGCACGCCTTGTGCTGGAGCGCAACCCACAGGTGATGCTGTTCGGCGCCACCCCGCTGGGTCGGGAGCTGGCCCCGCGTGTGGCCTACGCCTGCCGCTGTGGTCTCACCGCCGACTGCACGCGCCTTGAGATCGGCGACTTCAGGAAGGGCGCCATCGACTGGGTCGGCATCCTCAAGCAGACGCGACCGGCACTGGGCGGCAACGTCATGGCGACCATCATGACCAAGGACAGCCAGACGCAGATGGCCACGGTGCGCCCGGGGGTCTTTCGCGTGCCGGCCTCGGACTCCGAGCGGAAGGGCGAGATCATCCGTCCGCTCGTCGAGCTGGAACCGACCGACGTCGGACTGGAGGTGACGCCGCTGGAGTCGTTCGCCAGCGACGTCTCCATCCGCGACGCGGACGTCATCGTGGCCGGTGGCCACGGCTTCCGAACGCGTGCCGATTTCGAGCGCCACCTGTTGCCGCTGGCCGCTGGGCTGGGGCGGATGCTGGGCGCTGACACCAAGGTGGCTGCCTCGCGCATGGCGGTCGAGGACGGTTGCACCACCCACGACTACCAGGTCGGCCAGACCGGGCAGACGGTGCAGCCGCGCCTCTACGTGGCCATCGGCATCTCCGGGGCGATCCAGCACATCACCGGGATGCAGTCATCAGAGGTCATCGTGGCGATCAACAAGGACCCCAAGGCCAGGATCTTCGAGTATGCCGACCTCGGCATGGTCGGAGACATCGAGACGCTCGTGCCGCAGCTGACACGAGCGCTGGAGGCGCAGGCATGAAGCCGTCGCTCGACGTCCTCGTCGTCGGCGCTGGCCCGGCCGGCCTGGCCACGGCCCTCCGCCTGCGCCAGCAGCTCGATGGGACCTCACCGGACACCTCGGTCGCCGTCATCGACAAGGCGCCGCAGCCGGGGTATCACAGCCTCTCGGGTGCCGTCCTCGAGCCAGCGTCGCTGGACGCGCTCACACCGGGCTGGCGAACGCACCGCTCGCTCGCCCGGCGCATCGGCGAGGTCGAGCGGGATGACATGTACTTCCTGCTGGGGTCACGCGCGGTCAGGATCCCGGCGCGGGTGACGCCGCGTGCCATGGACCACCGTGGCGATGTCGTCCTTTCCGTCTCCCATCTGAGCGCCTACCTCGCAGAGGAGGCGGTGGCGGCCGGCGTGGAGGTGTACCACGGCTTCAGCGCCCGCCACCTCATCCTCGAGGATGGCCGAGTCGCCGGCGTGCGCCTGGGCGAGGTCGGCCTGGACGCGGAGGGCCGGCCGATGGCCAACTACCGCCCCCCGGAGGAGATCCGGGCGCGCGTCACCGTGCTCGCCGACGGCACTCGTGGCGTGCTCTCGGAGCAGCTCCGTGAGCGCTTCGGCCGCGGCCCCAACCCGCAGGTGTACTCGCTCGGCATCAAGGCCGTGATGCAGTTCAGCAGCGAGCATCCCTTCGGCGCCGGCCGCGTGGCCAGCTTCCTGGGATACCCCAACCCGCAGAGCGTGTTCGGTGGTGGCTTCATCTACGCCATGGACGAGCGGACCGTCGCGGTCGGCCTCATCAGTGGCCTCGACTGGAAGTACGGCGATCTCGATCTGCAGCACGAGTTCGAGCGATTCCGCCAGCATCCGTTCGTCGCGCGCCAGCTGGAGGGTGGCGTGACCATCGCCACCGGCGCGCGCACCATCCCCGAGGGGGGCTACTACGCGCTGGGCAAGGTCTCGGTGCCGGGAGCGCTCGTGGTCGGCGACGGTGCCGGCTTCGTCAACATCGAGCGGATCAAGGGCCTCCACAACGCCATCTGGTCGGGCATGGCCGCGGCCGACACGATCTCCGCCGGCCTGGCTGGGTCGCGTGGCGGAGACATCCCCCTGCGGGGTTACCAGGAGCGCCTGGAGGCGCGCGGTGTGCTGCCCGAGATGCGCCACGCGAGGAACTACCGCCAGGCCTTCAGGTGGGGTCTGCTCGTGGGGGCGCCGCTCTCGCAGGTGGCACACCTGTTGCCGTGGCGCCTGGGCATGGAACGTGACGCCAGCGCGACCGTCCGCGGCGCGCGGCTCGACCGCCACGATCCCGGCGGCATGGATGGGGCCACGTTCGTGAGCCTGACCGGAGCGATGCACCGCGAGGATGAGGTCGCGCACATGGCGATCCTCGAGCCGGCCCGCTGTCTGACCTGCGCAGCCGATTTCGCCAGCTCGTGCGTCCACTTCTGCCCGGGCCAGGTCTATCGCTGGGACGGCGAGCAGATCGTCCTCAGCCCCTCGAACTGCCTGCACTGCATGACGTGCGCGGTGAAGTGTCCGTTCGACAACATCCACTGGCAGCCGCCCGAGGGCGGCGAGGGGCCGCGCTTCGCCCAGATGTAGCCGCTCATACCGCAGCGCTCGCGGCCAGGCCCGCAGTCAGCCATCGTTATAGCCGCCCACGCCGCAGGGCTCGCGGCCAGGCCGCGCTCAGCCCTCGTTGTAGTGGGACAGGCCCTGGCCCTGCGGGCCGATGGTCACGCAATCACAGGTGCGCTCGCCCGTCTCGTCGCGGATGCGCATGCGGTGGTTGATGGAGGCGTCGCCCGACGCGAGCGCCGCCCCCACGACGCAGTACTTGCGCGCGGACAGCTCGATGGCGCGGGCGACGGCCTTGTCCGGGATGCTCCTGCCCTCGACGAGGTGCTCGACGATGATGGTGCTGAACGAGCGCGGGTGGTCCTCGCGCTGCTCCCCTTGCGCGGTGACGGTGTAGCTCTCCAGGGCCACCTTCTTCTTGTGCATGATGGAGGCCGCGTCCATGCCGGTGCAGCCGGCCAGTGCCGCCAGGACCAGCGCAGAAGGGGCGTAGATCTCCGGTCGCGGGGACATCCTGACGGTGGCGCCACCCTCGTCGGTGGCTTCGAAGTCCAGCTCGCCTTGCCAGCGAACGGTCACGTGCTTGCTCATGTGCCCAGCCTACGGCAGTGCCGCGCCCGGGCGAGCGTGCCGCTCGGACGGGAACGACAGGCCCTAGCGCATGGGACCTTCGCGACCGCGGAGATAGCCCAGCAGCGCGGCGAACATGATGAGGAAGATGACGATGAACACGGGCAGGAGCGAGCGCACCCGCACCCCCGATGCCAGCAGGGCGAACATCACCACCGCCGGCAGCCCCACCACCAGCACCAGCAGCGCCAGCTGCCGGGCCTCGGCGCGTGAGCGTCCGATGAAGTAGCCCGCCACGGCCGGCGTGATGAAGCACGCCACCAGCAGGGTGATGGCCACCGTGACATGCACCGGTGCGAAGTTGCCCGCCTTTCCCACCGCCACCGGCAGGTAGGCCATCGCCGCACCCACCGCGAACGCCAACAGGACCGGCGCGACGACG
Organism: uncultured Chloroflexia bacterium; assembly: GCA_963698505.1. GTDB lineage: Bacteria > Chloroflexota > Limnocylindria > Limnocylindrales > CSP1-4 > JAFMJV01. The sequence continues at coordinate 20,668 of CAVORC010000046.1, forward strand.
TTCCGATCTTCATCCACGGCGGGCTCCTCCGGTGTGCAGCCTGGTCACGGCGAGGTCGGCCGAGCAGCCACGCTCAGGCCCCGGAGGATACGAGCCTGGGTGTTGCGTGAACGTGACGCTACCACGTGAAAGCCTCACGATGGAGGCATGAGGCTGCCCTCGCGGCATCGTGCGCGACCGCCTGATGAACGTGATGAATGGCTCGCCACGGCGGCGACGTACGCGCGCCTGCTGACCGAGACCGGCTCGCGCTGTGATCTCAACGACGGCCGACCGCGCTTCTGTGCGTGGTCGGCCGCGGATTGGTATGTGCCCCTCGCCGATGGATCCCGGGCACCACAGGTCGGCGTGCGCTGCACGAGCCATCCTGGCGGCCGCTACCTCGACGCTCGCGCCCGCCTGGACCCTGACGACTACGCCTGAGGCGACCATCTCAGGCTCCGCCGGAGGTCTCGAACTGCTCGTGATAGAGCCGCGCGTAGGCTCCGTCCCGGGCCAGCAGCTGCGCATGGGTGCCGCGCTCGACGATGCGCCCGCGCTCATACACGAGGATGAGATCCGCGCGCAGGATGGTGGACAGCCGGTGCGCGATGGCCAGGGTCGTGCGGCCCTGCATGGTCACCTCGATGGCGCGCTGGATGAGTCGTTCACTGACCGAGTCGAGGGCGCTGGTGGCCTCATCGAGGATGAGGATCCGTGGGTCCTTCAGCAGCACGCGCGCCAGCGCGATGCGCTGCTTCTCGCCACCCGAGAGCTTGTAGCCACGTTCGCCGACGACCGTGTCGTAGCCATCAGGCAGCTCCTCGATGCGCTCGTGGATGGCAGCCATGCGCGCCGCGGCCTCGAGCTCGGCGTCGGTCGCGTCGGGCTTGGCGTAGGCCAGGTTCTCGCGCACCGTGGCGTGGAAGAGGTAGGCCTCCTGGGTCACGAAGCCGATGACGTCGCCGAGGCTGATGAGCCTGACCTTGCGCACGTCGTGGCCGTCGATCTCGATGGCGCCCGAATCCACGTCGTAGAGCCGCGGCAGCAGATACGTCGTGGTCGTCTTGCCTGAGCCTGACGGTCCGACCAGCGCGACCAGCTGCCCCGGTGCGACCTCGAAATCGATGTCCTCCAGGGCGAAGGGCACGCCGCCGCCGTCGTCCTCGCCCGGGCCGGTGACCGCCAGTGCCCGCATCGCGGCGGCGTCGAGCCCGCTGCCCTCGCCGTGGCTCGAGGAGTCCACGGCCAGCTCGGCAGCCGTCATGTCCAGGGCGGGCCCCGTGCCGTCCGCGTAGGCGAACGAGACGTGGCGGAAGCGCACGCGACCCTCGACCGTCGCCGGACGCAGGGTCGTGGCGTCGGGCGCGTCCCTGATCTCGGGCTCCATGTCCAGGTACTCGAAGATGCGGTCGAACAGGGCCAGGGCACCCTGCAGGTCGACCTGCACGTTGAGCAGCTGGCCGACGGGGAAGAAGAGCCGGGACTGGAGGGTGGTGAAGGCGACGATGTCGCCCACGGTCGGCGCCGTGGGGTCACCCTGGATGACGAGGACGCCGGCGACCCAGTAGACGAACGCGGGCATCACCGCGAAGACCGTGCCCACGAGCATGAAGAACCAGCGTCCCACGAGTGACTGGCGCAGCTGCAGCCGCGCCAGTCGGGCGTTGGCGACTGAGAACCGCCTGACCGATTCCTCCTGCTGGCCGAAGGTCTTGGCCAGCAGGATGCCGCTCACCGAGAGGGTCTCCTCGGTCAGCGCCGAGACATCGGCGAGCGACTGCTGCGTCTCCTTGCTGACGGCGCGTCTGATCCTGCCCACCCGGTAGGTCAGGTACATGAAGAAGGGCAGGATGATCAGCGAGATGGCCGTCAGGCGCCAGTCCAGCCAGACCATCGCCAGCAGCGTGGTGAGGACGATGACGAGGTTGGCGAAGACGGAGCTGGCGGTGTCGGTCACGACCGACTGCACGCCGCCCACGTCGTTGGAGATGCGGCTCTGGATCTCGCCGGTGCGCGTCTCGGTGAAGAAGCGCAGGGGCATCTTCTGGAGGTGGGCGTAGACGGCGTTGCGCAGGTCCTCCATGACCGCCTGGCCGACGCGGTTGTTGACGTACGTCTGGCCCACGCCGATGAGCCCGCTGACGACGGGGATGACGATCATCAGGACCACCGCCAGGTTGAGCAAACCGAAGTCCCGTTGCGGGATGGCGACGTCGAGCAGGAACCGCAGCAGGTAGGGGTTGACCACGCCCAGCAGGCTGGTGGCCACGATCGACAGCATGACCGCCAGCACCTGCCAGCGGTAGGGCCGGAAGAAGCCGGCGATGCGGCGAACCGTCGCGCCCCGGCGTTCCCGCGGTACGGCCGTGAAGTCCCGGCTGTCGAAGGAGCGGCCGCCGTGGAAGCCCATCAGGCCGCCACCGCTAGACTCGGGAGCCAGTGGATGTCCCGACCCGCTCCAGCAGCGAACCCGAAGCCATCTTCATCGTGGGCGTCAGCCGCAGCGGCACGACGCTGACGCGCCGCATCCTCGATCGGCACAGCCGCATCGGCATCGCCACCGAGAACCACTACCTGGGCCATCTGCTGGCCTGGGAGGGAGCGCGCCACTACTTCCGTCGGGTCGGAGACCTGCGCGACGACGACAACGTGCGTGCGCTGGTCGGTCTCATCTACTCCGGCGAGCTGCAGCGCCGCTCTCGGCTGCGCGAGCTGAGCCCGTACTGGCGCTGGCTCACGGGCAAGGTGCCGCGTGCTGATATCGAGGCGCGCCTCCTGGCCTCCGATCGCACCGAGCGGGCCGTCTTCGAGGCCTTCCTGCGCATCTACGCCGACCGCCGGGGCAAGGCCATCATGGGCGAGAAGACACCGGCCCACCTGGCCTACGTGGCGACACTGCTGGAGTGGTTCCCCGGTGGACGCGTGGTGCACTGCATGCGCGATCCTCGCGCCGTCTACGTCTCCGAGCTGCGGCGTCGCCGTGAGCACGCGGTCGCCGTTCCGTACCGGCAGCTGGCGCTCGTCCCGGCGCTGCTGGAGCAGTTCGTCCTGCTGCAGGTCGTGTGGGCCTGGGCCGGCGCTGTCCAGCGGCATCGCGAGCTGCGGCGCCGCTACCCCGGGCGCTACCGCCTGCTGCGCTTCGAGGACCTCGTGGCCGCACCGCAGGCCACGCTCGACGAGCTGTGTGCCTTCCTTGGCGTGGAGCCGGAGCCTCGCATGCTGCAGCAGAAGGTCACCTCCAGGGGTGCGCGCGTCGGTGAGGCCGGCTTCGATGCCGATGCCGCCGGGCGCTGGCGCGGGCAGATCGGCGCAGGCGCCAAGTCGGCCATCGAGCTCCTGCTGGGGCAGCGCCTCGCGGAGATGGGCTACGGCGACGAGGGCTGACGAGCTAGGCGAGTGAGACCGCCTCGCTCGCCCCCGGCTGTGCCGCCGTCGCAGCGGCCTCCTCGGCCTGCTGCTCCAGCCAGCGCTCGGCATCGAGGGCCGCGCGGCAGCCGTCGCCGGCGGCGGTGATGGCCTGCCGGTAGCGGTGATCGTGGACGTCGCCGGCGACGAACACGCCCTCGACGCCGCTGAGCGTGTGGTCCTCCACCACCAGGTAGCCCTTCTCATCGGTCGCGAGCTGGTCGCGGAAGACATCGGTATTGGGCTTGTGCCCGATGGCGACGAAGAGCCCCTCCATGGGCATCTGCCGCACCTGGCCTGTCTGCGTGTCGGTCAGCACCAGCGCCTCGATCTTGTCGCCACCGAGCACATCGGTCACCTGCGTGTTCCATTGGACGCTGATCTTGGGGTGCGCCAGCGCGCGCTTCTGCATGATGCGGCTGCCGCGGAACTCGTCGCGCCGGTGGATGAGCACCACCTCGCTGGCGAACTTCGTGAGGAACAGGGCTTCCTCGAGGGCGCTGTCACCGCCGCCCACCACGGCGACCTTCTTGTCGCGGAAGAAGAAGCCGTCGCAGGTCGCGCAGGCCGAGACGCCGCGCCCGCGCAGGCGCGTCTCGTTCTCCAGGCCGAGCCAGATGGCCGAGGCTCCGGTGGCCACGATGACCGCGTCGGCGGTGTAGTCGGTGTCGCCGGCGCTGACCCTGAACGGCCGCACGCTGAAGTCGACCGACTCGACGTCGACATCGTGGATGCGCGTGCCGAAGCGTTCTGCCTGCGCCCGCATGTTCGCCATCAGCGCCGGTCCGTCGATGCCCTCGGGGAAGCCGGGGAAGTTCTCGACCTCCGAGGTGATCATCAGCTGGCCGCCGGGGGCGAAGCCGGCGATGAGCAGCGGCTCGAGGTCTGCGCGCGCCGCGTAGATGGCGGCCGTCAGCCCGGCAGGGCCGCTGCCGATGATGAGCAGGCGCGCGTGGGAGCCGGCCGCGCCGCCGGTCGCGACGGGCGTGGCGGCGCCCGCTTGCTCCATCGCGATCGGGACGATGGGCGTGATGGGCGCCGTGGTGGCGTCATCGTCGAGGATCTGCAGGCCCCCGAAGCCCGCGTCGTTGTCGTTCATCGGCCTCATCCTAGCACGGCTTCGGGATACTCCCGGGGAGTATCTGACCAGTGCGCCTGGGTCGCGAAACGCCGGCCCGCCATCAGCCGATGGGGGAGGGCTCCCCCAGCGAGCGCAGCTGCGGGATGACCTCGCGCCCGATCAGCTCCAGCTTCGACAGGTCGGTGACGTCGCGCAGGCTGAAGATGGCGTGCTGGGCGCCCACCTCCGCGGTCCGGCCCAGGCGCTCCACCATGGCCGTCGGCGTGAGCGACCGGCGGGCCCCGTCGGGGGTGATGGAGACCTGCGTCAGGAACGTCTTCTCGATCTCGGCATAGTCGCGGCCGACGGACTCGCAGTGTCGCTGCAGCACGCCGTACTTGTGGCGCAGCTGCTCGGGGTCGGTGCCGAAGACGTTGCAGGCATCGGCGTACTGCGCCACCAGGCGCAGGGTGCGGCGCTCGCCACCGCCACCGATGAGGATGGGCGGATGCGGTCGCGTGAGCGCCTGCGGTGCATTGAGCGGATCGGCCGCCTGGTAGTGGCGGCCGTCGAAGGCCTCGCGCGTGCCCTGCTCGCCGTGCCACGCCGCGCGGGCCAGCTGCAGGGTCTCCTCGAGCATCTCGAAGCGTGAGCCCAGCGGCGGCATGGGAAAGCCCCAGGCACGCGATTCCTGCTCGTTCCAGGCAGCGCCGATACCGAACCAGGCGCGGCCGCCGGACAGCACGTCGAGGCTGGTGACGGCCTTGACCCAGAGGCCGGCTGCGCGGTAGTGGATGCCGCCGACCATCAGGCCCAGGCGCGCCCGGCTCGAGTGGGCGGCCATGAAGCCCAGCGTCGTGAGGCCTTCCAGCATCGGTTCCTCTGGCCGGCCCACGGAGCCGATCTGCAGGAAGTGGTCCATCACCCAGATGGAGTCGAAGCCGGCGTCGTCGGCGGTACGCACGATGCTGGCGAGCGTCTCCCCGATGCGGGCGTCCCCGCCGGGCCAGGTGAACGAGCTGATCTGGAGGCCGATCTTCATGCCCCCGAGTGTAGCCGCCAGCGTGCGGGCGACGGCCGCCCCCGGCTGGTCTCCCGGCGCGAGTCGCGCGTGGCAGCGCGAGCTGCGGGTGGGCACGCGGCGCGTGGGGCTAGCGGAACAGGTCCTGCGCGGGCGGCATCAGCGCGTCGCGAGCGATCGAGCCGTCGCCCACCGGCAGGCGCGCGCCACGGATGAGCACCACCGGGCGGCGGCTGGTCTTGCCGGAGGCCAGCTCGGCGGTCGAGGCCAGCTGGTCGGCCACGGCCACGACCGTGGCCCGCATCTCGCGTCCCTCGGTGTCGACCTGGCCACGCAGGTCGTCCAGCGGCCGGAAGCCGGAGACGCCCAGCGCCACGTCGGTGATGCCCAGCCGCCAGGGTCGGCCGAAGGAGTCGCTCACCACGACCGCGACGTCCACGCCCAGCTCCTCGAGGATGGCGTGGCGCACCCCCGTGGCGGAGAGGTCGGGATCGAGCGGCAGCAGCGTGACCACGTCCTCGTTGCCCACGTTGGAGGCATCCACGCCGGCGTTGGCGCAGACGAAGCCGTGGCGCGTGCGGCTGATGATGACGCCGCGCTCCATGCGCAGGACCTCGGCCGACTCGCGCAGGACCACCTCCACCTGCCGCTCGTCCTTGGCCCACGCCCGCGCCCAGGCGACGGCCTCGGGACGCGGCTCGACATCGGCCAGTCGCACGATGCGCCCCTCGGCCTTCGACACCACCTTCTGCGTGACGACCAGCACGTCACCGGGTGCCGGAGCCAGCCCGGGCTCGTCGGTGACCAGCTGCCACCAGGCCTCGGCGATGAGGCGGCCGAGATCGTCGCCGGGCTGGACCTCAGGCAGCTCCGGCAGGGCCACCGCCAGCAGCCGTGCCGGCGGCTGCGCCTCGTGCGCAGGTCGGCCTGCGGCGGACGCGTCCGTGCCGCCGCTCACGTGGCCACCGCATCGATCTCGCGACGGCCCAGCTCCATCAGCTCGCGCAGGCGCTGCGGATCGAGTCGCTCCAGGTCATCGGGCGTGTCCAGGTCGAAGCCGAGCACGCTGTCGGCCACCACCTGGACCGCCGCACCCACCGCCTCGGCGGCCCGCAGGTGCGCCTCGAAGCTGCCATCGCCGAAGGTCGGCGGGATGACGCCCGGCGGCCGAAGCAGCAGGGCGTTGGTGCCGCCGCGCGCGTCGGACGGGACGATGGCCACCAGCGGCCCCCCCGCTGCCGCCGCCATGCCGGCATCGGCCGCCATCATCAGCTCGTCCAGGCCGGCCACCGTCAGCTCCGGCAGGTCGCCCGGGAGCACCAGCACGCTGGCCGCACCCTCGGCGTTCGCGGCAGCGATGCCCAGGCTGATGCCGGCGTTGAGGCCCTCACCCTGCTGGCGGTGCACGCTGACGTCCACGCCGGCCTGCTGCGTGGCCACATCAAGCACCGGATCGGGGCTGACGAGGTGGATGCGCCGGCAGACGGACCAGGCGCTCAGCACGCTCAGCGTGTGCAGCAGCATGCCCAGCACCAGCTCCTCGCGCTCCTCGGCATCGAGCGCGCCACCGAGGCGTGCCTTGCCGCCGGAGACCGTGCGCATGGGCAGCACCACGTGCACCGGCTCGAGCGCGGTCGCGGGCGTGGGTCGGTCTGTCGTCATCGGTGCCCGAATGGTAGTCCGAGCCGGGTGCGCGTCAGCGGGGGAGGTGCGCGGCGAGGATGGCCTCGGCCAGCCGGCGGCGATCCTCGTGGCTGCGCATGACCGTCGGCAGCAGCTCGACGCGGATGCCCGCAGCGAGCGCGGCGGCGTCGGACGCGTCGGTCTCGTCCAGCACGAAGACGTCGACGAGTCCCGGGTACTGCGCCTGGTAGTGCTCGACCACCCCGCCCGCGGTGGCCCGTCCGCCGAGCGACTCGAGCATGCGGTCGGCCGGTCCGCGCAGCGCCTTGCCGCCCACGACGGGGCTCACCGCCACGATCGGTGCCGCGGCTGCCGTGAGCGCCGCCAGCATCCCGGGGACCGCGAGGATGGTGCCGACCGAGACGAAGGGGTTCGACGGCGCCACCACGATGAGCTCGGCAGCCGCGATGGCGGCCAGCACCTCGGGGCTCGGCCGGGCCGTCTCGATGCCGCTGCGGCGGATCTCCAGCACCTCGTCCTGCTGACCACGGCGTACGAAGTAGTCCTGGAACTCGAGCCAGCCATCGGGCGTGCGGATCTGCGTGCGCACCACGTCGTCGCTCATCGGCAGCAGCCGCGCGGGAACGTCCGAGGCGGGCGGCCAGCTCGGCGGTCACGTCGGTCAGGCGGTGGCCCTGGCGCAGGAGCTGGCTGCGTCGGATGTGGGTGGCCATGTCCCGGTCGCCGAGGCTGAACCACGTCTCCGCGCCGTAGCGCGCCAGCATCGACGATGTCGACCAGGTCTCGTCGCGCACGCCCCAGCCGGTCTCGTCGTTGGCCAGCCCCGCGAGCGTGTACATGACCGTGTCGAGGTCGGGTGAGACGGCCAGCCCGTGCAGCTCCAGGTCGTCACCGGTGTTGACGACGACCGCCAGGTCGAGCGGGGCCGCGCCGTCCTCGGTGCGCCTCGCCGAGGCGAGCGCGAGGCCGTGGCTCAGCTTGGCTCCGCCGTAGCCACCGGCAAGGACGACGACGTGCCGCGACCCCTCCTCGTTCACGCGCCGGGATGCTCCGCGATGCGGGCGGGATGCAGGACGAAGCTGATCCGCTCCTGGCGCTCGAAGACGTCGCTGATCATGCGCTCGGCGTGGTCCGGGTCGGCGGCGTGGTAGCGGCGGGCCATGGCGGCGATGTCGGCCTGCGCAGTGGCCTGCTCGGCGACCACCTGCACCTGCCCCACGAGGCTGACCCAGTCGTAGCCGTGCTCGACGAGCAGGCTGCAGCGCGGGTCGCGCAGCAGGTTGGAGGGCCAGATGCGCCCCACCGCGGAGTTCATCACGACGGTGTCGCCGCGGACGAGGAACCAGACGACCGCCTGGTGCGGTGCGCCATCGACGGACAGCGTGGCCAGCGTCCCGAACGATCCGGCGCGCTCCAGGATGGAGCGAGCCCAGCCCTCGATGCGTACGGTCACGCTGCGTCCCCTTCGTCTGTCGTTCGCGAACGACTCGATGATACGTGGCGGCCGGGCTAGACTCTGCGCCTACGGAGGAGCCACGGCCACGCCGGGGGAGAGCGACATGACACAGATCCACCTTCGCGCCGAGGTCGGCGACTACGCGCCGCTGGTGCTGCTGCCGGGCGACCCCAACCGCGCCACGCGCGTCGCCGAGATGCTCGACGGCGGCCTGGAGCAGAGCCGCCTGGTCAACGACCATCGCGGCATGCTCGGCTACACGGGCACATACAAGGGCAAGCCGGTCAGCGTCCAGACCTCGGGCATGGGCACGCCGTCGATCTCGATCATCGTCGAGGAGCTGCTCAACCTCGGTGTCACGCGCCTCGTCCGGGTCGGCACCACCGGGGGCATCGGGCGCGGCGTGCGCGCGGCGGACCTCGTCATCGCCACGGCCGCCGCGCCGGTCGACGGCTCGACCGCCACGTACCTGCACGGTGACCCCTATGCGCCGGCCGCCGACTTCGAGCTCACGCGCGCGCTCGTCGATGCCGCCCGCGCCAGGGGCGTGGAGCCGCACATCGGCCAGGTCGCCACGGTGGACGTCTTCTACAACGCCGACGACGACTACGTGACCAAGTGGCGCGCGCGCAACATCCTGGGCTTCGAGATGGAGGCCGCGGCGCTCTTCTACCTTGCCGCCCGCGCGGCCGGAGCCGGAGACGACGTGCGCGCCGCCTGCATCCTGACGGTCAGCGACACGCTGTCGGAGGAGGAATCGTCGGAGGACACGTACCTGCCGCTCGATGCGCTGGAGAAGGCGACCGACCGCATGATCGAGGTGGCCCTGGAGGCGGGCCTGTCGATCTGAGCCGGCGATGACGCTCGCGCTGCCACAGACGAACAGGCCGCCGGTGACAGGGGGGGCTGCCGGCGCAGCGGGCTGCCGACGACGCCGCGGCAGCGACCATGACCGCGCACCTCCCGGTGGGGCTCAATCCCACGGCCATCGGGGTGCCGGCCGCGTGGTGGGTCGAGGCCGCCAGGCGAGCCGAGGACGCCGGCTTCAGCACCGCCTGGATCTGGGACCACTTCGTCAGCCGCGGCAACCTGGCCGACCCGCTGCTCGAATGCTGGACCACGCTGACCGCAGCGGCCGTCGCCAGCGAGCGCATCGGCGTGGGCTCCTTCGTGGCCAACGTGATGAACCGCCACCCTGCGGTGCTGGCCAACATCGTGGCCACGCTGGCAGACCTGGCACCGGGTCGCGTGGAGCTGGGCGTCGGCATCGGTGGGCATCCGGCCGAGCACCGCGCCTACGGCATGGCCTTCCCGCCACCGCCCGAGCGAGCCGCACGCCTGGAGGAGGCCATCGCCGTGGTGCGCCTGCTGTTCAGCGGTGGTCCGGTCGACTTCGAGGGTCGCTACTACCGGCTGGAGCGCGCACATGCCTTCCCGGTGCCGCGACCGGTGCCACGCATCACGGTGGCGGGCATGACCCCCGCTGGTGCCCGCCTGGCCGCACGGCTGGGCGATGCCTGGACCTGCTTCGCACCCGAGTACGAGCGGCTGCGGCCGGTGTTCCTCGCCGAGCTCGCGGCGGCCGGACGGGCCACGGGCGACGTGGCCATCATCGTGGGCATCGAGCACGCCGACATCGTCGAGGATATCGATGAGCTCACGGCGCGCTGGCGCGAGCGGGGTGCCTCCGAGCTCGTCGTCCACGACGTGGGCCCGGCCCATCTCGATCGCATCCTGGCCCTTCTGCAAGCGCCACGCTGACAGTTCCCGGCGCGGGCGCTACATTGACCCGACGATGTCCTCATCCGCGAACCCGAACGAAGCCCAGGCGAAGCGCCGCTTCCTGGCACCCCGTGCAGGCGGCCACCCGGTCGATCATTGCGTCCGCTGTGGCGTGGAGACATCTCCCGGTGTGGCGCTCTGCGAGCAGCACAACCGCGGCCATATCTCCGGCCCCAGCGCCACCCAGATGCACGCCACGATCTTCGGCGGCATCGTGCTGGGCGTCATCGCCTTCCTGGTCGTCGCCAACCTGGCGGTGATCTCCGGCGGGCCATTCGCCTCGTCGGTGGTCAGCTCCAGCCCCGGTGCCGACGGCACGCTGATGCTCGCCTTCACGCTCACCAACGAGGGTGATGCTGACGCCGTGGCCGACTGCCGCGTGACGCGCGACGGGGTGCCCCGCCCCGATGACTTCTCCTTCCGCACCGACTCGGTGCCTGCCGGTGGCAGCGTGAGCGTCGATCGCCAGCTGCTGGCACCGCCGGAGGGCAGCGTGGGCTACGACGCGGACGCCGTCACGGTCCTCTGTAGCTAGGCGCGCGATGCGGGTCTGCCGCACCCGCTAGCCTTAGGACGTGCCCAACCACGACCTCACCCATGACAACCTCGATCTCACCCATGAGCTGACCGTCGCGTCCCAGGCTGCCCGCGCCGCAGGCGTCATCCAGATGGAGCGCTACGAGCGACTCGTGTCGATCGACTTCAAGAGCGAGAAGGACGTCGTCACCGAGGCCGACCACCTCAGCGAGGAGGCCATCCTCGAGATCATCGGCCGGGCCTTCCCTGGCGACGGCTTCCTGGCCGAGGAATCGGGCGAGTCGGGCACGGCCGGCGCCGCAGCCGATCGTCTGTGGGTCATCGACCCGCTCGATGGCACGGTCAACTACGCCAACGGCATCCCGTTCTTCGCGGTCAGCGTCGGCCTCGTCATCGCCGGCGAGCCCGTCCTCGGCGTCGTGCTCGACCCCACGCGGGACGAGCTGTTCACTGCCGTCCGCGGCGGCGGCGCGTTCCTCGACGGCCGTCCCATCCACTGCGCGACCAAGCCGCGCATCAGCGACACGGTGGTGCACCTGGGCCTGCCGCGCTCGGGTTTCGCACAGCAGTACACCGACTTCCGTCGCGCCGTTCGCATCGTGCGCGCCATGGGCAGTGCCACGCTGGCGATGGCCTATCTCGCCAACGGTCGCTTCGACGGCTACGTGCAGTACCAGGGCCTCTCGACGTGGGACATCTGTGCTGCCGGCGTCATCGCCATCGAGGGTGGAGCCATCGTCACCTCGCGCCAGGGCGGCAGCTGGTTCGGGCTGGACATGCCCTCCAAGTCGATCGGCATCGTCGCCGCGGCGCCACCACACCACGCATCGTTCATGGAGTTGCTCGCCGGCTGAGGGCTGCTGGCCGCCTGCGCCGGCTGAGGGCTGCTGGCCGCCGGCGCCGGCGTGGTTCCCGCCACGCGGGACAGTGGGGCCGGGCGCCGGCGTGGTCCCGCCACGCGGGACAGTGGGGCCGGGGCGCCGGCGTGGTTCCCGCCACGCGGGACAGTGGGGCCGGGGCGCCGGCGTGGTTCCCGCCACGCGGGACAGTGGGGCCGGACAGGCATCCGATCGTCACGATGTTCCCCTAGCGTGGGACAGCGTGACAGCCTGTCCCATCGCGTGGCCAGGACCCGGGGCATCCGGCGCTGTCGCGTCGAGCTGTCCCACTGCGCGGGAACCGCGCGCTGCGCGCCGGCCGCTGGCCGCACGCGGAGCTGCGCGGCGCCGCTCCACCGTGCGCCGCGCCGACGCGGGCCGCTCCACCGACGCTGCTCCGGCCTACGCCGGCAGGCGCTCCAGCAGTCGCGGTGCTCGCAGTCGCTCGGCGAGTGCCCGCATCGCCTCGCGGTCCACGCCGCGCCAGCGCAGCTCATCCGGCTCGGTCTGCGGGATGGGCGCGTCCGTCCGTAGCGTCGCCAGCTCGCGGAAGAGCAGCGCATCGGCGCGCCGCTCGCGGAGCGTTCGGGCCAGGCTGGCCGCGCCGCGCACCGACAGGTCCCAGGCGGCAACCGAGTCGGGGATGTCCTCGAGGTGCGGGTAGCGCTGCAGCACCGTGGCCGTCGAGCGCGCGCCCCAGCCGGGCAGACCCGGGAAGCCGTCGGCGGCATCACCCACCAGCGCGAGGTAGTCGGGGATCGAGGCCGGTGTCACGCCGAACTTCTCCCTGACGTCCGCGGCACCGTAGAAGCGGCCCTCGCGCCGGTTGAAGGTCACGACGCGACCGTCGGGCCGCACGCACTGCGCCATGTCCTTGTCCGGCGACAGGATGACGACACGCTCGACGTCGCGATGGTCGGCGAACCGCGCCGCGGCCGCGGCCAGACCATCATCGGCCTCGAACTCGACCATCGGCCAGACCACCAGGCCCAACGCCCGCAGGGCCTCCTCGACCAGCTCGAACTGGCCCAGCAGCTCGGGCGGCATGCCCGCATCGGTCTTGTAGCCGGGATAGCGATCGTTGCGCCACGAGTGGATGACATGGTCGGTGGCGCAGCCGAGGTGGGTGACACCGTCCTCGCGCAACAGGGAGAGGACAGACTCGACGACGCCCAGCGTGGCGGCCACCGGCTGGCCATCGCGCCCGTCGCGGGGCGGCCGGCCGAAATGCGCGCGGAAGAGCTCGTAGGTGGCGTCCAGCAGGTGGATCTGCACGGTCACGGCAGGCGGGACGGGGCGCGCATCGTGACGGCGACGCCCAGCCCGTCAGCTGCGCTTGCGGGTCGCGGCGGCCGTGCTCCGGGCGGATGTGCTCGCCCTTGTCTTGCGCGGCGCTCGCTGGGCAGGCTTGCGGGTCGCGGCGGCCTCCGCGTGCGCCGCCGCCTCCGTGTGTGCGGCGAGCCCGGCGGCGTAGGCAGCGCCGATGATGCCCGAGGTGTTGAGATACCTGGCCTTGACCAGGTCGGCGTTGGTCTTGAGGTGGTCCCAGTACTTGTCCGAGCGCTTGCTCACGCCGCCGCCAAGGATGATGCGGTCGGGCCAGAGGAAGAACTCGAGCATCGCCAGGTACTCGTTGAACTCCGCCGCCCATTCCTTCCACTTGAGACCGCGCCGCTCACGGGCCACGCCGCTGACGAGCGTCTCCGAGGCCTGGTCGTGCATGAGCAGGTGCCCGAACTCGGTGTTGGGCACCAGGCGTCCCTCGCTGATGAGCGCACTGCCGATGCCGGTCCCGATGGTCAGCAGGATGGTCGTGCCCTGGTAGCCCTTGGCCTCGCCGTAGGCCAGCTCCGCCATGCCGGCGGCGTCAGCGTCATTGATGACGTGGACGTCGCGGCCCAGCCGGGCGCTGATGGCGGTGGTGGCGTCGAAGTCGACCCAGCCCTTGTCGAGGTTGGCGGCTGTCTTCATGTAGCCGTACTTGATGGCGCCGGGCAGGCCGCAGCCGACGGCCAGGTCTGCCACCGGCCCGTACTCCGCCAGCACGCTGTCGACCACCGCCGCGATGGTCTCGATCACGGCCTCCGGCTTCGACGGTTGGGGCGTCTTCTCGCGCACGCGCGCGGAGACCAGCTCGGCGCTGGCCAGGTCGACCATGGCGGCCTTCACGCCCGTGCCGCCGACGTCGATGCCGAGCGCGACGCCCGTCAACGGGATGGCTCGCGAGGTCGCCGCCGCTGGAGCTGAGGTGGCCTTCCTGGACCCCGCTGCAGCGGTGGCCGTGGGGTCGCTGGCGGCGTCGATGTCGTTCGCGGCCGCAGGGGCCGTGTCGATGGTGCTCATGTCGGGGCAGGATACGCTCCACGGCGCCACGTGCGCCGGTCGGTCCGCCCGCGCCGACGGTCCGCCCACGCCTGCAGCCGGATATCGCCTACGATGCGGTCGACATGTTCGATCCCTACGGCGACTTCAAGCTCCTTCCACCCGATCCCGACCCTGATGAGACGACCGACTGGATCGCCTCGCTCGATGCCCTCGTGGAGGACGTCGGACGCGAGCGCGCGCAGTTCGTCCTCTACAAGCTGCTCAAGCGTGCACGCCAGCTCCACATCGGCCTGCCGGCGCTGACGCAGACCCGCTACATCAACACCATCAGCCCCGAGCAGGAGGCGGCATTCCCCGGCGACGAGGACATGGAGCGGCGCATCCGCCGGCTGGTGCGCTGGAACGCCGCGGCCATGGTGCTGCGTGCCAACAAGGCCTCGCCCGGCATCGGTGGCCATCTCGCCACCTTCGCCTCCGCCACCAGCCTCTACGAGGTCGGTCTCAACCACTTCTTCCGGGGCAAGGACGCCGACGGCATGGGCGACCAGGTCTACTACCAGGGTCACGCCGCCCCCGGCATGTATGCGCGCGCGTTCCTCGAGGGTCGCCTGAGCGAATCGCAGCTGGACCATTTCCGCCGCGAGGTGGTGGCCGGGCAGGGGCTGTCGTCCTACCCGCACCCACGCCTGATGCCCGAGTTCTGGGAGTTCCCCTCGGTGTCGATGGGCCTCTCGCCCCTCGCGGCCATCTACCAGGCGCGCTTCAATCGCTACCTGCTCAACCGCGGCATCAAGGACACCTCCAACAGCCGCGTGTGGGCGTTCCTGGGTGACGGCGAGACCGACGAGCCCGAGTCCCTCGGTTCGCTCAGCATCGCCGCGCGCGAGGGCCTCGACAACCTCATCTTCGTGATCAACTGCAACCTGCAGCGTCTCGACGGGCCCGTGCGCGGCAACGGCAAGATCATCCAGGAGCTGGAATCGGTCTTCCGCGGCGCCGGCTGGAATGTCATCAAGGTCATCTGGGGCCGTGAGTGGGACGAGCTGCTCGCTCGCGACACCGACGGCGCGCTGGTCAGCCGCATGGCCGAGGTCGTCGACGGCGAGTGGCAGAAGTACTCGGTCGAGCCCGGCTCGTACATGCGCGAGCACTTCTTCGGTGCCGACCCCCGACTGGCCGCGCTGGTGGCCGACAAGTCAGACGACGACCTCAAGGCCCTGCGTCGTGGCGGCCACGACTACCGCAAGCTCTACGCGGCCTACGCCAAGGCCATCGAGCCCAACGGCGCGCCCACGGTCATCCTGGCCAAGACGGTCAAGGGCTGGACACTCGGCTCGTCGGTGGAGGCGCGCAACATCACCCACCAGGCCAAGAAGATGAACGACGACGAGGTGCGCGTCTTCCGCGATCGCCTGGAGCTGCCCATCCCCGACGAGCAGCTGAAGGACGTGCCCTACTACCATCCCGGCCCCGACTCGCCGGAGATCAGGTACCTGCAGGAGCGGCGCGCCGCGCTGGGCGGCCCCTCGCCCCGCCGCGTCGTCATCAGCAAGCCCCTCGAGACGCCCGGCGCCGATGCCTTCGGCGAGTTCGATGCGGGCTCCGGTGGGCAGGCGGTCTCGACCACCATGGCGTTCGCCAAGCTCCTGCGCAACCTGCTGCGCGACAAGGGCCTGGGCCAGCGCATCGTGCCCATCATCCCCGACGAAGCCCGTACCTTCGGCATGGACTCGCTCTTCCAGGAAGTCGGCATCTACTCCGCGCTGGGGCAGCTGTACGACCCGGTCGACTCCAACCTGATGTTCACCTATCGCGAAGACAAGGCCGGCCAGATCCTGGAGGAGGGCCTGACCGAGGCCGGCTCGACGGCGTCCATGCAGGCCGCCGGAACGGCCTACGCCACCCATGGCGAGCCCATGATCCCGTTCTACATCTTCTACTCGATGTTCGGGTTCCAGCGCACCGGCGACGAGATCTGGGCCTTCGGCGACGCGCGTGGGCGAGGCTTCATGCTGGGCGCCACGGCCGGTCGCACCACGCTCAACGGCGAGGGGCTGCAGCACGAGGACGGCCACAGCCTGGTGTTCGCCTCGGCCTACCCCTCCTGTCGCGCCTACGACCCGGCCTTCGCCTACGAGACCGCGGCCATCGTCCGCGACGGCCTGCGTCGCATGTACGGCGAGGAACCGCAGGACGTCTTCTACTACCTCACGCTGTACAACGAGAACCACGTCATGCCCGCCCGGCCCGCCGGCGTCAGCGACGAGGACATCGTCAACGGCATCTATCGCTACGCGGCCGCGCCGGAGCTGCCGGCCAAGGCCCCACGGGCCACCATCCTCGCCTCTGGCGTGATCATGCAGCAGGCGTTGGCGGCACAGGCCGTGCTGGCCGAGCAGTACGGTGTCGCGGTGGAGGTCTTCAGCGCGCCTTCGTTCCAGCTGTTGCGCAACGAGGCGCTCGAGACCGAGCACTGGAACCTGCACAATCCCGGCTCTGAGCGCGTCCCGCACGTCACACAGGTCCTGGGCGAGGCAGCCACCGCCGGACCCGTCGTGGCGGTCTCCGACTGGATCGCAGCCTGGCCCGACATGATCTCGCGCTGGGTGCCCACGACGGCCTGGCGCAGCATGGGTACCGACGGCTACGGCCGCAGCGACACTCGCGAGGCGCTGCGCCGCTTCTTCGACATCGATGCGCCGCACATCACGGCCGCCGTCCTCGTCGAGCTGGCGCGGACCGGTGCGCTGGACGACACGGCTCGTGACCGAGGCCCTGGCGGGACTCGACCTGGAGCCCGATGCACCCTTCGCCATCGATCGCTGAGGGGTCCTGACCGCTGAACGGGGCAGTACGAATGGGACGGTAGCCACCACCCCGTAGGCTGCCGTTACCATCGTGCTCGTATGACCGGGACGACCTACGCTCCGGCCGGGCCTGCCGACGCCGCGCTGGCTGATGCTGCTCGCCGGGGAGACCTGCACGCATGGGAGCGCCTGGTGCGGCGCTACCAGGAGCCCGTCTATCGGGTGGCCTGGCTGATCGTGCGCGACTCCGAGCTGGCTGAAGCAGCCACGCTGTCCACCTTCGTGCGCGCCTTCCGTGCCCTGCCGTCGTACAAGGAGGATGTCGGCATGCTGCCCTGGCTCATCCGCATCGCCGCCGGCGAGTCGCGCCAGCAGCGCCGCGAGTCGAGCCGTCCCTCTCGCTCATCGCGACCGGTCGAGAAGATGCAGGGCCCCCACGTCCCGGCCACGCCCGTGGCGGGCCTGGCCCAGGCGGCCGGCCTCAGCCCCATCGACCGGAACGTCATCGCCGAGGCCTTCGACCGGCTGGGCGAGGACGACCGTCTCATCATCGCTGCGCGCTACCTGCTCGGGCTCAACCGTGACGCCGCCGCGGGCGCCCTTTCGATCGCTTCGAGCGTCGTCGATGAGCGCCTGGCTGCGGCCCTCAAGCGCCTGCGGGCGCGGATGGCGACCGCCTGATGTCCATGCGCATCGGAGCCAGCCCCATCAGCAGCATGGCCGACGACCGCCTGGGCACGGTGGCGGTGTCGCTGGTCGTCGCCGAGCTGCAGTGGACCCCCGACGTGGCGCCCGCGACGATGGACCGCATCTCCCGCGACGCGGTGGCCTACCCGGAGCACTTCGACCGCCGGCCGGTCCCGGCACGTCCACCGGCGCCGACCGCCACCCAGCGAGCGCTCGGCCAAGCGGGCCATCGGTCGCCTCGCCATCATGGCCATCGTCGTCATCGTCGTCGTCGCCCTCGTCGTCTTCGCCGCCAGCGCCAGTGGAGCGGACGAGTCCCCCGGTCCGACGGCGGAGCCCAGCCCCGCGGCGACCAGCGACGCCGAGGCGACTCCGGCCCCGGCCTCATCGTTCGACCCGGCCGACGTGACGCTGCGCACGGACCTCTTCGTCGATGGCCTGCAAGCACCGGTCTACCTCACCGATGACGGCGTGGCGGACAGGTCGTGCCTCTACGTCGTCGAGCGCGGCGGCACGGTCCGCATCGTGGACGAGCAGGGGACGCTGCGGCAGCGGCCCTTCCTCGACATCAGCGACCGTGTGCTCACCGGTCCGGAGCAGGGCCTGCACGCCATCGCCTTCCATCCCGACTTCGCCCGCAACGGCCGCTTCTTCGTTCACTACAACTCGCGCCCCGACGGCCAGTCGGTCATCGGCGAGTTCAAGGGCAAGCCCTGCAAGTCCGCCAGCAACAAGGCCACCAAGGAGTCGATCCTGACGGTCGACCAGCCCATTCCCCAACAACAACGCAGGCTGGATCGGCTTCAGCCCCATCGACGGGTTCCTGTACATCCCGCTCGGGGACGGTGGTGGCATCTCGCCCGGCGACCCGCTCGGCGTCGGCCAGCTGCCCGGCCCCAGGCTGGCCAAGGTGCTCCGCATCGACGTCGACAAGGGCAAGCTCTTCGCCATCCCGCGCGACAATCCCTATTCCAGGAAGGGCAAGACCAAGGGCTTCGCCCGCGAGACGTGGGCCAGGGGGCTGCGCGACCCGCGTCGCTCCAGCTTCGACCGGCAGACCGGCGACCTGTGGATCGGTGACGTCGGCCAGCGCATCGAGGAGGTCAACCGTATCCCCGCCGGCGTGGCCGATCTGAACTTCGGCTGGTCCGACGTGGAGGGTGAGTCGACCTGCCACCCCAACGTCCCCGACTGCGATCCGACCCAGTTCGAGCCACCTGTCGTCTTCTACGACAAGACCTCGCCGCAGCGAGCCATCACCGGCGGCTATGTCTACCGTGGCCCGTCCATCCCGGCGCTCGAGGGCGTCTACCTCTTCAGCGACTTCGCCAGCGGGTTCATCTGGGGCCTGGACGCCGACGCCGTCGCCGCCGGCCAGCCGGCCGTGGCCCATCAGCTGCTGGACGCGCCGCAGGGCTTCGTCTCCTTCGGGGAGGACGACGCCGGCGAGCTCTACGTGGTGGCGCTGGACGGCAGCATCTACCGCCTCGGGGCCGAGTAGGCGCGACGGACCCAGGGGCGCGCCCCGCTCAGCCCGGTCATGCACGAGCGCCCACCCGACCCCGACGCCCTGCGCTATGCCCACCACTGGGAGCCGCTGCTGGCTGGGCCTGCGCGACGGGCGCTGGCCCGCATCGATGGAGAACCGGCCGTCTTCCTCGATGTCGGCGCCGGCACCGGTGGCCTGATGGCGGCGGCGGCCGAGCGCTGGCCGATGGCGCGCATCGTGGCGCTCGACGCCACCGCGGCGATGCTCTCGGTCGGGCAGCGGCGCCTGGCGCAGGAGCGGCCGGCCGAGCTGGACCGGTTCGAGTGGCTGGCCGCGGACGCCCTGGACATGCCGCTCGAGGACGGCTCGATCGACGCTGCGCTCTCGTCGTTCGTGCTGCAGCTCGTGGACGATCGCCCGGCGCTGCTGGCGGAGGTGCGGCGGGTGCTGCGGCCCGGTGGCACGCTCTCGGTCGTGACCTGGCTGGCCGACGAGCTGGTGGTCGGCGCGGATGCGGTGCTTCGACGAGCTCGTCCGGGAGACGAGCCCGACCGGTCCGCAGGCTCCCTTCCGACCATCCCGCGCAGGTGACTACCGGACAGCCGACGAGCTGGCCGAGGAGCTCGCTGCCGCCGGCTACCGGGCCATCGAGGTGACCAGCGACGAGCTGCACCACGCCTGGTCGCGCGAGCAGTACCTCGAGCTCAAGCAGCACTACGACGAGCGAGACCTCTTCGAGTCGCTCGAGGACGCCGAGCGCGACGCGCTGCTGGACAGCCTGCGACGGCGCTGGGCGACGCTGCCTGATGCTGCCTTCGAGCTGCACGCGCCGCTGCTGGCGGCCACGGCACGCCGGCCGTCGGTCTAGCAGCGGCCCAGCCGGGGCGTTGCCTCGGGCAGCGAAGGCCGTGCGCCCGCTCAGGCTGCGAACGGCGTGCCCTCCAGCGGGCGACAGACCTTGCAGGGACGATAGCCCGCGGCCCGCGCCTCTTCGGCGCTGTGGAACCGCACCTCGTGGCGTGCCGACGTCCGCCGCGCATGGCGGCACGATGGGTAGCAGTAGATGCTGGTGCTGTCGGAGCCCGTGTAGCGCACGCCGCGGCCGGCCAGCCGCTCGAGCGCCGCGGTGTCGATGCCCTCGTGAAGCAGCACCCGCCGCTTCGCCTCGGGCCCGCCGGCACCGTAGTTGCCGATGTGGCCATCGGCGCGAACCACCCGGTGGCAGGGGATGATGAAGGTGATGGGATTGCCGGCCAGCGCCGTGCCCACCGCGCGCACGGCACGAGGCCGGCCGATCTCGCGCGCCACCCAGGAGTAGGGTCGCACCTCGCCGAAGGGGATCTCCATCGTCTTGCGCAGCACCGCCTGCTCGAAGTCGGTGAGCGTCTCGAGGTCGACCTGCGGTCCGCTCGTGCGCTCACCCGCGAGGCGCCTGCGGACCTGCGCCTGCAGTCGCGCCGGCATCTCCGCCACCCGCCGCACGGGACGCCCGTGGCGCATCTGGTACTCGGTCTCGAAGCCGTCCGGATCGCCCGCGGGCTCCGCGGCCGTGATGCCTCCCTCGGCCCCAGGCCAGCGCCAGCGGCCCGATGGGCCCCTCCAGCTCCGTCCAGGCATCGACCAGCCCGACGCCCGCGAGGACCGAGTCGGCCAGGCCGGCCGGTGCCCGCGCCGCCGTGGCTCGCAGTGCTCTGACCATCGTTCGTGCCTCCTGCAGCTTCATCGCTCCACCTCCTGGCGATCGAGCTCCGTCTCCTGCGCCAGTGCCTCGCGCAGCAGTCGCACGCCGCGATGGACGTCCGACTTCACCGTGCCGATGGGTCGGTCGAGGGCCAGCGCCAGCTCCGGGTAGGAAAGCCCGTCGACGTGCCGCAGCTCCACCGCCCGGCGATAGCGCGCCGGCAGGGCGTCGAGTCGCCGGCGCCACTCGAGGGCGGTCTCTCGTCGCTCCAGCTCCTGCTCCGGCAGCGGCGCCACGTCGTCCGCGCGCTCGACGATGGCGCCCAGGTCGGTCGTGGCAGGGTGCCCCCGGCGTGACCGATTGCGTGCCAGGTTGCTGGTGATGGCCGCCAGCCAGCCGCGCGGCCGCAGCTCGCGCGATGCGCGAACGGTCGTAGCCGGCAAGCGCCCGGTAGGCGCGCACGAACGCGTCCTGGGCCAGGTCCTCGGCGTCGGCAGGCCGCCTCGTGGAACGCAGGGCGATGCTGTAGACGAGGTCCTGGTGGTGCTCCAGGAACTGCGGGAAGGAGCTCTCCAGGTCGTCAGCCAGCCGCGACGGGCAATCAGCGCACACGCAGACAGGAACACGCGGGCATGGTCATCGGTTGCAGTGTGCCCCTTCTACGCTCCGGGCAGGGCCGCAGCGCCAGCCTGGCGCGGCGGCGCGCACGGCGGCCCACGATAATGGCCGTCTTCGCCATCGAAGCCCGCAGAGAGGACCCCCGCAGTGACGGACAAGCCGAAGCCCGCCAAGGGCGCCAGTGTGAGCAGCCAGGCAGCATCAGGGTTCACGCCCGAGGAACGGGCCGCCATGAAGGAACGCGCCCGGGAGCTGAAGGCAGAGTCGCGCGGGCAAGGACAGGGCCGCCGGCGAGGCCGACGTCCTGGCCAAGATCGCCGAGATGCCGGACCCCGATCGCGCCATGGCCGAACGGCTGCACGCCATCATCGCGGCCAACGCGCCATCCCTTTCGCCGAAGACCTGGTACGGCATGCCCGCGTATGCCCGTGACGGCAAGGTCGTCTGCTTCTTCCAGGGCGCGGACAAGTTCAAGGCGCGCTACGCCACGCTCGGCTTCAACGACGCGGCGCAGCTCGACGACGGCAGCATGTGGCCGACCGCCTTCGCGCTCACGGAGCTGACGGCTCGTGAGGAGGAGACCATCGCGGCGCTGCTGCGGCGAGCCGTGGGCCAGGAGTGACCTGCGGGGCCTGCTGCGGCGTCCAGGCGCCCGCTCACCGGCCCAGCGGAACACGCGGACGGCGCGATCAGCGCGCGTCAGCGCAGCAGGAAGCCCTGGCCCAGCCGGTCGCGCTCGTCGAGGACGAAGCGCTGGTGCCCCGTCACGTAGCCGCTGCCCTCCACGCTGGTGATGACCGCCGCGTGCGGGCCCAGCATGGTGGTGTCCTCCACGCGTCCCCGGAACGCCTCGCCGGTGATGCCGGCGTTGATGATGGTGTCGCCGATGTCGGACGCGCCCAGCGCGTGGCGTGCGGCCAGCAGCGCGGATGTGCCCGAGCCGCACGGCGAGCGGTCCACCTCGGCGTCGGCGAAGACGGTGACGTTGCGGACGGTGGCGTCGGGCGCCAGCCCGTCGGGCGAGGTCGCCGGGTCGCTGTCCACCAGGATGGTGCCGTAGACGAAGCTCAGCGAGTCGTCGGTCGGATGGGTCGGTGAGTGGTCGCGGCGCAGCGCCTCGGTGATGGCGGCACCGGCGCGGGTGAGCTGCTCGACCTGCTCGGGCACCACGCGCATGCCCAGCTCGGCCACGTCGACGATGCCGTAGTAGGCACCCCCGAAGGCCAGCTGCACGTTGAGGCCCTTGCGCTCGGCAGCGGTGCCGAAGAGCCGCACCCCGCGCGGCCGCATCATCAGCCGCTCGGCATGCAGGTACGCGGGCACGTTGGTGAAACGCACCGAGCGCACCACGGGGGCCGCACCCACGCCCACGCTGACGTCGGCGTGGGCGGTCACCAGGCCGGCCGGCGTCTCCCAGCGGATCTCGGTGCTGGGCGTGGTGGCCGGGTACAGGCCCTCCTCGATGAGGCCCTGCGTGAGCGCGATGATGCCGTGGCCGCACATCGTGCTGTAGCCCGCGTTGTGCATGAACAGCACCGCGATGTCGGCATCCGCGCGATGCGGCGCCAGCAGCACCGCGCCGTACATGTCGCGATGGCCACGCGGCTCGTACAGCAGCATGCGTCGCAGGTGGTCGGCGTGCTCGCGGACCCACTCGCGGCGCTCGTTGATGGCCAGCTGCGGGACGGCCGGATAGCCACTGCGGATGAGGCGCAGCGGCTCGCCGGCGCAGTGCAGGTCCAGCGTCTCCACCACCAGCCGTTCCGCATCGCGAGCGGCGGCCTGCGCAGGTGTCCAGGGCAGGGGGCGGCGCGTGATGGCCGCGATGCTCGAGCGCACCTCTGGATCGTCGCCGAAGCCGCCAGCGCCGTCGGTGGTGGAGCCGAAGACGACGGTCAGCACGTGCTCGTTGCCCTCTGAGCGCCAGCGTCGCGACTTGGGCTCCCAGCCCCGCGCCGCCGCCTGCTGGCGCTCGCGCAGGAAGGAGCGCTCGGCGGAGGCGCGGTCGCTGGCCGCGTAGGTGCGGATGACCGTGCTGCTCGACTTCTTCGCGCTCGTTCTCGCCATCGCGGGTTCTACGTCCTCCTCGCGCCATCATAGCCAGCCCCTCGCTCCGGGAGTGATCAGGCTGCCAGCCCTGGCCGGGCCGCTCCCCGGCGCCCCGACCAGGCCGCCATGAGCTGGCTGCAGCCACGCTCCGGCGTCGCCGCGACCCGACAGGCCGCCTCGCCGGTCGGCCGATGGGTGGCCCGTGACCTGCACGATGGCGTGGCCCGCGATGGCGAGTTGCTCTACCGTCGCGGCATGAGCGAGCACGCATCCCACGACCTCACCCAGCTGCACCGCCGCATCGGCGACGTGTCGCAGCTCGTCTCCACCCGCGCGGCACGGCTGGCCGACGGCAACGAGGACGGCGTGCGCGTCATCGACGCGCGTGCTGCCGGCGGTCTGTCGGCGCTGATCCTGGCCGACCGCGGGCTCGATCTCGGCCCGCTGTGGGCGGGCGGCCACCAGGTGAGCTGGCAGTCCACGACCGGTGTGGTTCACCCGGCCTACTTCGCAGGAGAGCCAACTGGCTGCGGTCGTTCCACGGCGGCATGCTCACGACCTGCGGCCTGCAGAACGTGGGCCTGCCCTCGGAGGAGGACGGGACGGCGTACGGGCTGCACGGCCGCATCTCCAACATCGCTGCTCGCAATGTCTGCCATCGCGTCATCGAGGAGGATGGCCGTCTGCTGGCCGAGGTCACCGGCGAGATGCGCGAGACGGATGTCTTCGGCGTCGACCTGCTGCTGCGCAGGCGCATCACCCTGCCCATGGGCGAGACCGTCGTGCGCGTGGAGGACGAGGTGCTCAACCAGGGCCATGCCCCGGCGGCGCTGATGCTGCTGTACCACGTGAACCTGGGCTACCCGGTCGTGGCCGAGGGGGCGCGGCTCATCACGCCGGCAGCGGAGATCACGCCACGCGACGACGCGGCGCGCGCCGCCCTTGCCGCCCGTGCCACCTTCCCGGCCCCTGCCGACGGCTTCGTCGAGCACGTCTTCCGCCATGAGCTCTCCGAGACCGATGCCGCCGAGGTCAGCGCCTCCATCGTCAACCCCGCCTTCGAGCCCACCGGCGGCATCGGCCTGACCGTCAGCTGGGACCCACGCCAGCTGCCGCGCATGTGGCAGTGGCGCATGCTGGGCCCGGGCATGTACCTGACCGGCCTGGAGCCCGCCACGTGTGGCCTGGCCGGCCGTGCCGCCGAGCGCGAGGCGGGCAGCCTCATCGAGCTGCAGCCAGGTGAGTCGCGCGCCTTCGGCATCGCCATCCGCGTCTCGCTGGGCGCTGAGGCACAGGAGCTCGCT
Organism: uncultured Chloroflexia bacterium; assembly: GCA_963698505.1. GTDB lineage: Bacteria > Chloroflexota > Limnocylindria > Limnocylindrales > CSP1-4 > JAFMJV01. The sequence continues at coordinate 45,393 of CAVORC010000046.1, forward strand.
GCCGCCGTCTGAGCCGGGTGCGTGCTACGGTCGCGCTCAACGCACCTGCGCAGGAGGCTTCAGGGCATGCCCGGACCGGGGCTCGATCTGGTCGGCGAGGAGGAGCTCGCTGAGCTCGCTGACGTCATCCGCAGCGGACGGCTGTCACGCTACGGACCCGATGACGACTCCTTCCCGGCCAAGGTCCGGCACTTCGAGGAAGCCGTCGCCGAGCAGGCCGGCGTGCGCCACGCACTCGCGGTCAATTCCGGCACCAGCGGCCTCTACCTCGCCCTCACCGGCCTTGGCGTGGGGCCGGGGGACGAGGTCATCGTCCCCGGCTTCACCTACGTGGCCACCATCTCGTCGGTCGTCTACGCGCGCGCTCGCCCCGTGCTCGCCGAGGTGGACGAGACGCTCGACCTCGATCCGGCGGACGCGGAGGCACGCATCACGCCACGGACACGCGCCATCGTCGCTGTGCACATGCTGGGCAACCCGGCGCGCATCGCGGAGTTGCAGGCGGTCGCCGAGCGCCACGGCCTGCCACTGGTCGAAGATGCGGCCCAGGCGTTCGGGGCCACCTATCGCGGTCGCTGGGTGGGCAGCTACGGTGCGGCCGGTGTCTTCAGCTTCAACGAGTACAAGACGATCACCTGCGGCGACGGGGGCATGCTCGTCACCGACGACGATGAGCTCTACCGACGCTGCTTCGCCTTGCACGACCAGGGACACAGTCCCAACCGCCGGGGCGTGGAGGTCGGTGCCGGCCCATGCTGGGCCTGAACTTCCGCATGACCGAGCTCCAGGGAGCCGTGTTGCTGGCGCAGCTGCGCAAGCTCGACCGCATCCGCGAGCACCTGCGCAACAACCGCGACACGGTGTGGTCCATGCTCCGCAGCCTGCCCGGCATCGGCTTCCGCGACCTCCCCGACCGTGACGGCGACCTGGCCACCCACCTGGTGGTGCGCTTCCCCGACGCCGAGGTGGCGGGCGCAGTGGCAGATCGGCTGGGGGCCATCACGCTGGACCGGTCGGGCTGGCACGTCTACGGGCACATGGAGAACCTGCTCGACCAGCGCACGATCACCGCGCGCGGCTGTCCCTTCCGCTGCGAATGCACACACGAGGTTCCCGCTCGCTACGAGCGCGGCATGCTGCCCGCGACCGATGCCCTGCTGGGTCGCTCGATGAGCTTCGCCATCGGCGTGCTCGATCCGAACCTGGCGCCCTTCGGGCTGCGCATGCGCGACAACGCCGAGATCGCCCGCCGGCAGGCGGAGCGCTTCATCGAGGCCTATCGTGAGGTGGTCGGCTGAACCGATCGTCCGCCCCGGGTCGCCGGGCACCCGTCCTCCGGCCCTCCCGCGCCGTGCTCGCGAGCGCCGCTGCTCACCTTGGTGCTGGCTGCCTGCGTGACCGTGCCCAGGGAGGGCGACCCGCCGGCCAGCACCCTGCCCGGGTCCGGCTCGGCTGCGCCATCGGCTCGGCTGCGCCATCCGGCTCGGCGTCCATCGCGCCTCCCTCGGCCAGCGCGACCGCTCAGGACCCGTCAGCGTCCCCCGTGGGATCCACCCTGCCGAGCCCGCCCATCCCGTGGCGCTCGACGGTGCCCAGCATCGGCTACATCTCGCTGGACGGCTCGCAGGCCTACGGCCAGGCGATCAGCTCCGGCATCCGCGAGGCAGCGGCTACCGCCGGAGTCGAGCTCGTGGAGTGCGACTCGGGCTGGACACGGGCCGGCGTGCAGGCCTGCATCGACGCCCTGGCGGCGGCCGGCGTGCACGGAGTCATCAGCTTCCAGCCCATCGCCGACCTGGCCCCCGAGCTGTGCCGGGCGACGGGTGAGGCTCCCACCATCGGCATCGTCTACGACCAGGGGCCCTGCCAGGTCTCACTGCTGCAGATCGACCAGGCCGAGTCCGGCCGCCTCGCCGGAGCAGAGCTGGGCCGCTACGCCTCAGAACGGTGGGACTGCGACGTGAAGGCCTACCTCTCGCTCGGATCGGACGCTGAGGATCCCATCGGCGGAGCTCGCATGGAGGGCTTCCGCAGCGGCTACCAGGAGGAGTGCCCGCTGCCGGATGACACGCGCACGCTGAGCGGAGCCCAGTACCTCGCCACGGCGCAGACGCAGGTCACGGCCGTGCTGGACAAGGTCAGGGGCCGGCCCATCGTCGTCGCCGGCGTCAGCGACATCGCCATCCTGGGCGCCATGGCCGCAGCTGCGGCGGCCGACCGTGAGAACCACCTCTGGTATGCGGGTCAGCTGGCCGAGCCGGCGATCCGCGAGATGATCGCCTGCGACGACCAGATGGTCGCCTCGGTGGCGCAGTTCCCCGAGCGGTACGGCAACGTCCTTGTGCCGGCGCTGCTCGACGCCATCGCGGGTCGCGACGTGCCACCCCGGCTGGAGGCGGAGCTCGAGCTCGTCACAGCCGCCAACGTCCGGCAGCTGTTCCCCGACACGCGAGCGTGCGACGACTAGCTCTACGCTCGGGTAATGTACTCCCACGTTACCGTCGCCAGCACGGCTGAGAGGGGGCCGCGGGCGACGGTCCATAGGGCATGGGGCAGGAGGGATCACACCTTGGATCGGAACCGGACTCGTATCGCACGCATGGCCAGGTGGTCTGCCTTGGTGGCGGTGGGCGCACTGGTCGTGATGGCCTGCCGTGCCGAAGATCCCACGCCGCAGCCGACCGAGCAGCCCTCGACGGCGCCCGTCGCGGCCTCCATCGAGCCCACCCCCGAGCCCACGCCGGAGCCGACCCCCGAGCCGACCCCCGAGCCCACGCCGGAGCCGACCCCCGAGCCGACCCCCGAGCCCACGCCGGAGCCGACCCCCGAGCCGACCCCCGAGCCGACCCCCGAACCCACGCCGGAGCCGACCCCCGAGCCCACGCCGGAGCCCACGCCGGAGCCCACGCCGGAGCCCACGCCGGAGCCCACGCCGGAGCCCACGCCGGAGCCCACGCCGGAGCCCACGCCGGAGCCCACGCCCGAGCCCACGCCGGAGCCCACTCCCGAGCCCACGCCCGAGCCGACCGAGGCACCGATGGCCACCGATGAACCCATCGCCACCGACGAGCCGGCCGCGAGCCAGGAGCCGATGGCCAGTGGGGAGCCAGGTGTCATCGACGGTCCTGCGGTGACCGGCGCCATCACCCTGCCCGAGGATGCCGAGCTGCCCGAAGGCGCCACCTGGATCGTCGAGCTGCAGGACACGTCGAAGATGGACGTGGCAGCCGAGACCATCGGCACCGCGTCCGGTGACGTCGAGGACATCACCGCGACCGAGATCCCGTTCGCCATCGCCTACGACGCCGACGTCATCGATGAGCGCTTCGCCTACACCCTGAGCGCCCGCATCTTTGACGCTGACGGGAACCTGCTGTACCTCAACGACACCAGCACCGATGGCATCGTCGACGGCGAGCCGCTCGAGGAGGTCCCGGTCCAGGTGCAGGACGTCGACATCGTCGCGGAGGCCACCGATGCAGCCGACGTGCCGCTGGTGGCCCAGGAGAGCCCGGCCGCCTAGCCTCCACCGCGGGGCGAACGCGCCCCGGGGGAGGGTGCTCCGCCGGTAGACTTGTCGCCGGCACCGGGGGCCGGATGGTGCGCGCGCGGGGGAATTTTGGCACGCGCCCCTCGGGTGTCACTGACCGTATGGTGGGATCAGGTACACATCCGTGTGTCCCTATGCCCGTAGACGAACCGAGAGGGAGGCAAACGCCCGTGCTCGCTAAGAGGTACCCGCGCTGATGGCCGGGACACCCGCATTCATCTTCGCCGGTGGCGCAGCCATCGCTGGCCTCATCGCGGCGTTCGTGCTTGCCCGCTGGGTCATCGCGCAGGACGCCGGGCCGGAGATCATCCAGAAGGTCGGCCGGCTCATCAAGGAAGGCGCCATGGCGTTCCTTCGCCGCGAGTACATGATCCTCGCGGTGTTCGTCGCCGTCGTGGCCCTGCTCCTGGCGCTGCTCATCGACTTCAACATCACCAACAACGTGACCATCGATGAGGTCAACGCCGGTGTCCAGGAACGCCTCGGCAGCGGCCCGTGGACGGCCATCTGCTACGTCCTCGGTGCCATCGGCTCGGCAACGGCCGGCTTCATCGGCATGAGCATCGCCGTTCGTGGCAACACCCGCACCGCTGCGGCTGCCATGCTGGGCCTGAACCCGGCGCTGCGTGTCGCGTTCAACACCGGCACCGTCATGGGCCTGACCGTGGTCGGCATCGGCCTCCTCGGCATCACCGTCCTGTGGTTCATCTTCCAGGACGCCACCACCGTCGCCGGCTTTGCCTTCGGCGCCTCGTCGATCGCGTTGTTCGCCCGCGTCGGCGGAGGGATCTACACCAAGGCAGCTGACGTCGGTGCCGACCTTGTCGGCAAGGTCGAGGCCGGCATCCCCGAGGACGATCCCCGCAACCCGGCCACCATCGCCGACAACGTCGGCGACAACGTCGGCGATGTCGCTGGCATGGGTGCCGACCTCTTCGAGTCCTACGTCGGTGGCATGGTCTCCGCCCTGACACTCGTGGCCGTCGGCGCGGGCATCTTCGCCATCTCCGACACCGGCTGGGACAGCTCCCTGGCGGTGCTGCCGCTCGTCGTCGCCGGAGTAGGCATCATCGCGGCGATCCTGGGTACGTTCCTGGTTCGCACCAAGGACGATGCCAAGATGTCGCAGCTGCTGTGGGCGCTGCGCTACGGGGTCTTCGGCGCTGCCGGGCTCGTGCTCGTCGGGACCGCCGCCGTCCTCCTCCTGCTGGATCTGCCCTTCGAGCTCTTCTGGGTCGTCCTGACCGGCCTCATCGTCGGCCAGGTCATCGGCAACACCACCGAGTTCTTCACCTCCTACGAGTACAAGCCCACGCAGTGGATCGCCAAGCAGTCCGAGACCGGCGCGGCGTCGGTCGTCATCGGCGGCATCGCGGTCGGCCTCGTCAGCGTGGTCATCCCGACCGTCGCGGTCGCCGTCGGCATCTTCGTGGCCAACCACTTCGCCGGCCTCTACGGTGTGGCACTGGCCGCCGTGGGCATGCTGTCCACGCTCGGCATCACGCTCGCCACCGACGCCTACGGTCCGGTCGCCGACAACGCCGGCGGCCTGGCCGAGCAGGGCCACCTGCCCCCGGAGGTTCGCGAGCGCACCGACGCCCTCGACTCCCTGGGCAACACGACAGCCGCCACCGGCAAGGGCTTCGCCATCGGCTCCGCGGTCCTCACGGCGCTGGCGCTGCTCGTCGCCTACGTGGAGGTCACCGGCATCACCGAGCTGCAGCTGACCGACTCCAACGTCCTCATCGGCATCCTGCTGGGGGCGATGCTGCCGTTCCTCTTCGCGGGTCTGACGATGTACGCCGTGGGCACCGCTGCCCACGCCATGATCGAAGAGGTCCGCCGCCAGTTCCGGGAGATCCCCGGTCTGCGCGAAGGCAAGGAAGGCGTGGAGCCGGATGCCGCACGCGCGGTGGACATCTCCACCCAGGGCGCCCTGCGCGCCATGATCCTGCCGGGCGCCATCGCGGTGCTCTCGCCCATCATCGTCGGCGTCCTTCTGGGTGCGGAGGCGCTCGGCGGCATGCTGGCCGGGTCGATCGCCGCGGGCTTCCTGCTGGCGCTCTTCATGGCCAACACCGGTGGTGCCTGGGACAACGCCAAGAAGTGGGTGGAAGCCGGCCAGTTCGGCGGCAAGGGCTCCCCGGCCCACGCCGCCACGGTCGTCGGCGATACCATCGGCGATCCCTTCAAGGACACCTCGGGGCCGTCGATCAACATCCTGCTGAAGCTGATGGCCATCGTGTCGCTCATCTTCGGCCCGCTCTTCATCTAGCCGGGCGGCTCACTCCGAACCCAGGGCGGGCGCCGGGAGACCGGCGCCCGCTTCGATTTCACTGCAGCCTCTCGAGTCGACCCTGCGCGATCTACGATGGAGCCAGGATGGAACGCACCCTCTACTACCTGCGCCTCTTCGCGGGCACGGAAGAGCGATACGACGAGCTTCATCGTCATGTCCCGGGAGCCGTCGCGCGGGGGATGACCGATTCGGGCCTGAGCAACATCAGCGGCTTCCGGCGCGGTACCGACGTGTGGTGGTACGCGGAGGCCGAGCCCGATCGCGACACGGCCTTCTCGCGCACCGGCAAGGGCGTCGTCAACCAGCGCTGGGGCCATCGCTTCCGCGATGTCATCGCTGAGATCGAGGCACCCGGCGGTGGCCTGATCTGGTACGACGAGATCTTCCACACCGATGCACCGGCACCGGGGGGTCCCTTCGAGCGTGGCTGCTTCAGCCTCGTCATCGATCCTCACCAGGCCGAGCGCTACGACCAGCTGCATGCCGAGCCCTGGCCGGAGATGCTCGCTGCCATCGCCCAGGCCGGCTATCGCGACTACACCGGCTTCCGCCGTGGACCGCAGGTCGTGTACGTCGGGAAGTACTACCCCGATTTCGACACGGTCATCGCGCGCATCAACAGGACCGACGTGGCTGCCCGCTGGGGTGCGGCGCTTGACGGTGTCATCACCACCTTCACGGACGCTGTCGGTCGCAACATCACGGCCGCGGAGATCTACCACCAGACCTGACCGTGAGCCGTGTCGCTTGGGTTAAGGACGAACAACCTCGCGCCACAGAACGGCCGCCAGGCCGTAAGGTCTGGGCGTGTTGTCAGTCGGTCACGGGGGAGCCACGGCGGCGGCGTCCCGCGCCGGCCGCGGCCATCAGCGCCCTGCCGTTCTCTCGTCGTTCGTCGCGATCCTGCTTTCGGTCGGCCTCCTGGCGGGCTCGTTCGGACCGTCTGCTGTCGCCGCGGCCGGTCCCGACCCGGGAGGATGGTCGGCCCGCGTCAAGGATTGGCTGGGGCCTGTCGCGCGCTGGTATCGCCCGCAGGTCATCCAGCTCCAGCCTCGGCCGGGGCCGGGCGCCTTCTCGATGGACCTGTACCGTCCGGGGGATTTCGTGCACCAGCAGACCGAGTACTGGTGCGTGGCGGCCTCGGTGCAGACGATGATCAACATCCTGGAGGACGACGAGCCTGACCAGACGCGGCGGTTCCAGGAGCGGCTCCACTTCATGGGCCGGCGCCTCGATCGCGAGGGGGACGAGTTCTGGCGTGAGCTGGCCGGCAAGGCACGCTGGCGGCAGGGCCTCCACGGCCTGGGTCTCAACGACTGGGCCGGCATGCTCGACGCCAGGGGCCATGGGCCGTACGAGGTCCAGCGCGCAGCGACGCGCAAACAGGCCATCCGCATGGCAGCAAGGGCGATCCGGCTGACCGGCAAGCCGGTCGGCCTCGTGGTCTGGCGCGGCGCACACGCCTGGGTCATGTCGGGCTTCTCGGCCACGGCCGACCCGGCCCACACCAACGACTTCAAGGTCAGGCGGGTGGTCATCCAGGACCCGTGGTATCCGGATGTGAGCTCGATCTGGGGAGCGTCACGGCCGCCGGGATCGTCGGTCCGGGTGAGCGCGCTGGCGCAGGACTACCTGCCCTATGACCGCCCCGGGCGCCGCCATCCCATGCGCGACGGGAAGTTCATGCTCATCCTGCCGACCGTCCCCGCGGGCACGCAGGTGCGGTAGCGGACGAGTGCACGAGGGGGCGACTCCAGGGGCCGCTCCGGCACTCCGTGTCGGCCGATCCGTCGCAGGCTGACGGAGCGACCGGGCACGGACTAGCCCTCGTCTGGGTCGAGCTGCAGCGATGCCGAGTTGATGCAGTAGCGCTGTCCCGTGGGCTTGGGTCCATCGTCGAACACGTGGCCCAGGTGCCCGCCGCAGCTGGCGCACATCACTTCCGTGCGGACCATGCCGAAGGAGCCGTCCGATTCATAGGCGATCGCGCCATCCTGGGCCGGTTGCCAGAAGCTGGGCCAGCCGGAGCCGGAATCGTACTTGGTGTCAGAGCTGAAGAGCTCGGCACCACAGCCGGCGCAGCGGTACACGCCGCGGCGCTTCTCATCGACGTACTCGCCAGTGAAGGCGCGCTCGGTGCCCTTCTCGCGCAGGATGCGGTATCGGTCGGGGGTCAGTCGCTGTCGCCAGTCCTGCTCCGTGGTCGGCGGGGAGGTGGCCTTGTCGTCACTCATGCGGCAAAGGATAGGCCGGCGCCGTAACGGCGTGATGACCGTGGCCGGGCTTCCCGCGCCGCGCACGCGACACGCGACGGTGCGACGATAGGCGCATGACCCTCGTCTTCATCGCCGTCGGCGGCGCGGCCGGCGCCGTCTCCCGATACCTCATCGGGGGCTGGGTGCAGGAGCTCGGCGGGGGCCGGTTCCCGTGGGGCACGTTCGCCGTCAACATCTCGGGCTCGTTCCTGCTGGGAGTCATCTTCGCCCTGGCCATGGACCGCGCCATCATCGCCCCGGAGGTGCGGGTGCCACTGATGATCGGCTTCATCGGCTCCTACACCACCTTCTCCACGCTGATGCTGGAGTCGTGGCGGCTGGTCGAGGAGGGCGACTACCTGTTCATGCTGGGCAACCTCGTCGGCTCGATCGTCATCGGCATGCTGGCGGTGGTCGCTGGCCTGGCCGTGGGGAGGCTGCTGCCATGAGGATCGACGGACCGGCGCTCCTTGCGCGCATCTACATCGGCGAATCCGACCACCACGATGGGCGGCCGCTGTACGAGGCCATCGTGGCGCTCCTGCGCGAGCGCGGTGTGGCAGGTGCCACGGTGCTGCGCGGGATCGAGGGCTATGGTCGAGCCGCTCGGCTGCATACCAGCCGCATCCTGCGGCTCTCCGAGGACCTGCCCATCCTCATCGAGGTCGTAGACCGCGAAGACCGCCTGCGCGCGGTGCTGCCGGAGATCGACGACATGGTCGGGGAGGGCCTCATCACCCTCGAACATGTCGAAGTCATCGCCTACCGATCACCCCAGAAGGAGGACCACCCATGATCTCGCGCCGGATGCTCGCCGCGATCCTGTCCCTCTGCCTGGCCCTCGTGGCCGCGAGCGGCAGCGCGCTTGCCCAGGACATCGAGCGCCGCCCGGTCGAGGACCCGCTCTTCGGTGTCTCGTCGGTGGTGCCGGCGGACTGGCAGGACCTGGGCGGCGGCGTCTACTCGCGCGGCACGCCGCCGGAAGACCTGGCGCTCATCGCCATCCAGGCGGCGCCGGCGACGCTGGAGCAGCTGTGGGTGAGCCTGCTGCCGCAGTTCGCGCTCAGCGAGGTCCCGCAGGTCACCGGCGAGTACAGCAGCGAGCTCTTCGACTGGACGCTGTACCGCTTCGATGTCCAGCTGGGAGACACGGTCATCGCAGTCGAGCTGGCCGCCGCGGAGAGCGAGGGAAGCACCCAGCTGGTCCTGCTGCAGGCGGACCCGGCCGACTTCGACGTCCTGCGCGAGCAGGTGCTGCTGCCGGCCATCGACGCCTTCGCGCCGCTCGAGCCCGAGCCCACGCCCGATCCCTCGACGTTCGACTACCAGATCGAGGAGGTGACCTTCCCGGGCGGTGCACCGGATGTCCAGCTGGCGGGCACGCTGACGCTGCCCGACGGCCCGGGTCCCCATCCGGTGGTCGTGACCATGAGCGGCAGCGGCGCCCAGGATCGCGACGAATCGCTGCGCCCGATCACGACGCTGAAGCCCTTCGCCATCCTCGCCGACGCCCTCACCTCCGCCGGTGTGGGCGTGCTGCGCTACGACGATCGTGGCGTCGGCGGCTCCAGCGGCGACTACGAATCCGCGACCATCGCCGAGCTCGCCGAGGACGCGCGCGCCGCCATCGACTACCTCGAGACACGTGATGACGTCGACCCCGCTCGCATCGGCCTCTTCGGCCACAGCGAGGGCGGACTCTACTCGGCCATCCTCGGTGCCAGTGACCCGCGCGTGGCCTGGATCGGCATGATGGCGCCAGCGATCATCGACGGCGTCACCCTCATCGTCGAGCAGAACCAGGCGCTGGTGCGCTCGGCCGGCAACGATGAGGAGCTGGTCGAGGCGTACGGCCGCTACACGGCCGAGGCCATGCCGCTCGCACGCGATGGCGATTTCGAGACTCTCGAGTCGGTCGTGCGCGCGTTCTATGGCCGTGCCTGGGACGAGCTGGATGCCGACGACCAGGTCATCGCCGGGGAGCGCGAGGCCTTCATCCAGCGCCAGGTCGACGCGGAGCTGCCGCTCTACACGTCCGACTGGTTCCGCTCCTTCCTGGCCTATGACCCCGCCGCTGACTGGCAGCAGGTGACTGTGCCGGTGCTGGCCATCTTCGGTGGCAAGGACGTGCAGGTGCTGGCCGGGTCGAACGCCGCCGCCCTGCAGGCCAACCTGGACGTGGCGGGCAACGACGACGTGGAGATCCTCACCATCCCGGACGCCAACCACCTGTTCCAGGAGGCGGAGACCGGTGCCTACGCTGAGTACGGGGAGCTGGCGCCCGAGTTCATCGATGGGTTCGTCGATGCCGTCGTCGACTGGACCACGGTCCGGGCCGGCGTGGCGGAGTAGTCGTGGCGGAGAAGCCGTAGGCATGGCCGGAGAGCGGCCGACCCCAGCCGGCGGAGCGGCGAGGGCTGGCATCCGGAGCCGGAGCTGCTGGACATCCGCGACGAGGCCACGTCTCGCCCCGCGCTCGAGCGATTGGGCCAGGGCGCCTGGTCGGCCGCGCTCGACTACGTCTACGAGCACGGCCTGGAGCGCGCCATCGGTGAACCCGCCGACTACGCTCAGCTGCGCCGGTTGTTCTTCGGGCCGTCCGGGGGTCCGGCGCCGGCACCCGCGGAGCCGATGACCTCGGCGGCGCTCATCGAGGAGTTCCGCACGCGCCTGGCGCCGCACCAGGCCAACGCCTGGCATCCGCGCGCCTTCGCCTACTTCACGCCCATCCCGCTGTGGTCATCGATCGTGGGCGAGCTCTTCAGCCAGGTGGTGCACCAGGGCGTGGACGTGTGGCACTGCAGCCCCTCGGGCGCGCTGGTGGAGGAGGAGGTGGTGCGCTGGTTGTGCGACCTCGTGGGCCTCGATGAGGCGGCCTTCGGCCTGTTCACCTCCGGGGGCGTGATGGCCAACATCATGGCGTTGAACGTCGTGCGCGACGTGGCGTTGCGAGAGATGCGCGGGCTCGACGGGCCGCCCCGTGGTGCTGACCTCGAGGGTGTGCGCGTGTACACCAGCGACCAGGCCCACTTCTCCATCCGGCGCAGCCTGGACACGCTGGGGTTCCCCCACGGCACGCTGGTGCCGCTGCCGGCGGACGAGCGCTTCCGGCTGCGGGCGGCGACCGTGGCCGACGCCATCGCGCGCGACCGGTCCGTCGGCCTCACCCCCCTGGCCATCGCCGCCACGGCGGGCACGACCAACACCGGTGCGGTCGACGCATTGCCGGAGCTGGCTGACGTGGCGGCGCGCGAAGGGTTGTGGTTCCACGTCGACGCTGCCTATGGCGGCGCGGTCCGCCTCTCGCAGCGGCTGGCCGGCGAGGTCGATGGCCTGGAACGGGCCGACTCGATCACCATCGATCCGCACAAGTGGTTCTTCCAGGCGTACGACATCGGCGGGTTGCTGCTGCGCGACGGCTCGCTGCTGGAGACCACGTTCTCGTATCGGCCGGAGTACTACCGCGGCTCGGGCGACGCCCGCCGCGCGCCGGATGCGCACGGCTCTGGCGAGCTCGACTTCTACCGCCTGAGCATGGAGGGCACACGGCGCCAACGGGCGCTCAAGCTGTGGCTCTCGTGGAAGCACCTGGGTACCGGCGGCCTGGGGCGGCTGGTGGAGCAGACGGTCGACCTCGCGACCGTCCTGAAGGAGGCTGTGCGGGCCGCGGACGACCTGGAGCTGGCCCCCGAATCGAACCTCTCGGTGGTCTGCTTCCGACACCTGCCAGATGGCGTCGACGGGGCCGACCAGGCGGCGCGCGACGCGGTCGACGTGCACCAGGACGCCCTGCAGGCGGCGCTGCAGCACAGCGGGCGCGGCTTCCTCACCACCACCCGCCTGCGGGGACGTACCTGGCTACGGGCGGGGATCCTCAACCACACCAGCACCGAGGCCGACCTGCAGGTGCTCCTCGACGACATCCGCGTCCTGGCGGCCGGGCTGTAGCGCTGGTCGAGCGACGCGCGGCGCCACCCGGTCGCGGGACGTGGCCCTCGGCCGAGGCTTCTAGCCGGCGTCTTCCTCGCGGCAGTCGCGGCAGATACCCACGACGCTGAGGTGGCCCAGGTCGACCTTGAAGCCGCGTGCCCGCTCGAAGTCGCGCAGGAGGCCCTCGACGTCGTCAGCGCCGATCTCCCACGCCCGCTGGCACACAGAGCAGTGCAGGTGGCCATGCTCGCTGGCCGGCCGCACGTGGAACTCCTCGCGCCCATCGAGACCGTGTGCGTGGCGGATGAGGCCGATGTCCTCCAGCACGCCCAGGGTCCGGTACACCGTCGAAGGCGTCGTCTCGGGGTCCTGCTCGCGGCAACGCTCGACCAGCTCGGCACCGGTGATGTGACCGTTGGTGTCGCTCAGCACATCGACCAGCAGGCGGCGCTGCGGGGTCCAGCGCAGCCCGCGATCGTGCAGGCGTTCACGGACCTCGTCCCAGGTCACATCGGGTGCAGCGGAGCGGCTCGTCGGGGACATCGGCGCAAGCATAGTGCCAGTCGGCGCGCCCGCGCTCTATCACAACGGTTTGCAACAACGAGTCGAGCGACGCTGACGTGCGGCGCGGCTAGGGGCGGGGGCCGCTCAGCTTGACCCGGTAGATCGCGCCGGCACCCAGGTCGGTGGCGAAGAGCCGGCCGTCGGCGTCCTCTCCGAAGCTGGCGATGGCACGCTGGGTGTTGCGTGCGTACGTGAGCTTCCCCTTGCCGTTGAGCACGAACAGGCGGCCGCAGAAATCGCCGGCCACGTAGAGTCCGCGCCAGGCGGGCGCGCTGGGGCCGCGGTGGACATGGCCGCCGGTGACCGAGCAGCGGCCGTTGCCGTGGGCATAGTCGTGGACCGGTCGCACGCCGAAGCTGCAGCGCTGGCTCGTGTTCGGGTAGCGGCGCGTGCCCTCGCAGCGGCTCCAGCCGTAGTTCTTGCCCCGGCCGGCGCCGGTGCCTGCCGCGCCCGAGCGCGCCCGGTTCACCTCTTCGCGCTGCCCCTGGCCCACGTCGCCGATCCAGAGGTTGCCGTTGGCGCGGTCGAACGAGAAGCGCCAGGGGTTGCGCAGGCCCCAGGCCCAGATGTCGTCGATGCCGGCCTTGCCCACGCGGGGGTTGGAGGAGGGTGTGCGGTAGCGCCGCGGGCCGTCGCCATCAGGGTCGAGCGGATCGATGCGCAGCAGCTTGCCCAGGCGCGTGCTCAGCTTCTGGCCATTGCCCGCCGGATCCCCGGCGCCGCCGCCGTCGCCCGTGGCGATGTAGAGCAGACCGTCGGGGCCGAAGGCCAGCTGGCCGCCGTTGTGGTTGGCCGCCGGCTGGTTCACCACCATCAGCACCCGCGCCGAACCCGGGTCGGCCGCTCCGGCGCCCTGGCGGCGGTACTCGGCGACCACCGTGTCACCCTGCCGTGAGCCGCTGCCGGCGCGCGTGTAGTTGACATAGAGCAGGCCGTTGGACTGGTAGTCCGGGTGGAAGGCGAGGCCCAGCAGGCCCCGTTCGCCGCCCGCCCTGGCCGGGTCATTGACCTTGCTGCGCAGGTCCAGGAAGGTGCCCAGCTTCTTCCAGCGGCCGTCCTCGTAGGTGGCGCGCTTGATCCTGCCGGTCTGCTCCACGATGAAGATGACGCGGCCGCCGCCGGGCGCGTGGGTGACGAGCACCGGTCGGGAGTAGCCCGCCAGGACCTGTGTCAGCGAGACCTTGCTGCGGGCCGCGTTCGCTGGCACTGCCAGCGCAGTGGCGACCAGTGCGATGGTGAGGACGGCCGTGAAGGCCCTGATCGGTCGGCGCATGGGTCCACTCCTTGACCTGTGGATGGTGTCTGGACGCTAGTGCAGGAGGTCGTCGAACTCGCGGTGGCAGAAGTGGCCGGTCCGCTCCAGGACCCGGCCGCAGTAGGGGCAGACGGGTTTCCCGCCGGCCACCACGCTGTTGGCGCGGCGGGCGAACTGCTGGGCCATGTACGGTGTCAGCCGCACGCGCAGGACATCGGGTCCGATGGGGGCCTCGTCGGGGATATCGTCCTCGTCCAGCTCCTCGCCGTCGCGCAGCACCGACTCACCGGCACCCGCATCGAAGGTCATCGAGCGCGCCTCCACGATGAGCCGGTCGACGTCGTCGTCCCAGGCGATGACCAGCGTGCCCACGCGGAACTCCTCTCGCAGCGGCTGCGCCAGGGGTCGTTCGTCGGGGATGCCCGCGAGTCCCGCATCGATGGCTGTCAGGCCTCGTCGCTCGACCTCGTCGACGATGGCCAGGACGCGATCGGCAAGCACCGACACCTGCTCCTTCTCGAGCATGACCGAGACGACGCGGCGGCCCTGGATGGCCTGCAGGTAGAACGTGCGGTCACCCGGCTCGCCGACGGTGCCGGTGGCGAACCGGTCGGGCAGGTCGAAGTCGAGGATGCGACGTGCCATGACCCCGAATCTAGCGGAGTGGCTCCCGAGACGGGGAGTCGGCGCTCGTTCCCGAGCCGATGATCGCCTCGGCCTCCATCTCCACCCGCCAGCGCGGGTCGAGGAGGCCGCTGACCACCACCATCGTGGAGGCTGGGCGGGCACGTCGGAAGTAGCGTCCGTGGGAGCGACCGGCAGCCTGCCAGTCGGCAGCATCGACGAGGAAGGTGCGCGTGCGCACGACGTCGTCGGCGCTGGCACCGGCCTCTGCCAGGGCTGCCAGCATGATCTCGATGCAGCGGTCGGCCTGGTGTTCCACGTCGGGATCGACCTCGCCGTCTGGCCAGGTGGGGGCGGTGCCGGCGACGATGACGCGATCGCCCACGCGCACGGCGCGGCTGAAGCCGATGGGTTCCTCGTAGGGCGAGCCCGACGAGACGAGCTGTCGGATGTGCTGGGGCATGCGGTCCTCCGGCGACCGTCGGCTCAGCCCTCCGGGATGAGGAGCTGCAGCCCGGTCGAGACGGCGCTGATGATGAACGAGCCGACGGCCGCGGTGATGACGGCGGTGATGCCCAGGTCCGGCGGGAAGCCGCCGATGACGATGAGTGGACCCCAGGCGAGGTCCACCAGGAAGGCGACGCCCAGCAGCAGGGCGGCGTTGAGCACGACGGAGAACATGCCCAGCGTGGCGATGTTGAGGGGGATGCTGACGAGGCGGGCGATGGGCCGGATCAGCGCGTTGACCAGGCCGAAGGCGATCGCCAGCACGAGCAAGGTGAGGCCGATGCCGGGCGCATCGTCGGCCCACTCGATCTCGATGTCCGGGACCAGCAGCGCCGCCAGCAGCAGCGCCACCGCGATGACGGCCGTCCTGATGATGCGGGCGGTCATGCCTGCGGCCTACAGCAGCTCCGTGAGCGAGCCCACCACGGCGTCGGCTTCCACGAGAGGATGGTCCGCGTCGCTGGGGACACCGATGCAGGCAAGACCGGCCGCGTGGGCGGCGCTGACACCCGTCGGCGAGTCCTCGATGGCGACGGCCGTCGTGGGGTCGACGCCCAGCCGCTCGCAGGCCAGGCGGTAGACGTCTGGTGCGGGTTTGGGAGGCACCTCGTCACCGGTGGCGATGGCGCTGAAGGCGCCGCCGAACGGTGTCTGGGCCAGCACGTGGTCGACCAGCGATCGCCGCGTGTTGGAGGCCAGTGCCAGTGGCACCAGCGGCGCGAGACTGGCGACCAGCTCGGCGGCACCCGCGGTGAGCTCCACGCCGCCGTCGATGAGCTCGGCGATGATGTCGAGGTACTCGTCGCGCAGGTCCGGGATCCGCTCGGCCGGAAGTCCGAAGCGGCCGGCGAAGTAGGTCACCGACTGCAGGTCCGCAGCCCCGAAGACGGCGGCCTTGTCAGCCTGGGTGAGGGTCGTTCCATAGCGCTCGAAGAGCACGATCTTGGCCTGCAGCCACTGTCGCTCGGTGTGCACCAGCAGCCCGTCCATGTCGAAGACCACGGCCGCGTACGGACCGGGCAGCTGGGGCGGTGGCGGGACAAGGCTGCTCAACGTCTGGCTCCGTCTACGGGGTGAGTCACCATCGTATCGGTTTGCGCCATGGGGCCGGGCCGGCAACGCGGACGTGGTCGCGACGCCTCTTGGCTCCGGACGAACCCGAGCCGATCTTCGCCGCCCACGATGGATGCGAGCCGCTGCGTGCCGCCGCGATGGATCCGGCGCGAGGTGGTGCGACCTGGGCAGCACGCCCTAGACTTGCGGCCGATGGAACAACGAGTCGCCCACGAGCCCTTCAGCGACGCCACCCTCATCTGGGATGGCGAGCCCATGCGCGGGTCGGACCCGACCGCCGTCATGGATCCCGACGAGGCAGACGATGCGCCGTTCGACGCTGGCCGCGTCACGATGCGGTTCCGCGACGGCAACCAGGTGTTCGTGGCGATGCCATGGGGTGAGCCACTGGCGCGCTGGTCGGCCAGCGACCTGGAGTTCGTGGACTTGCCTGTCGGCGCCAGCCGTCACACCGTGCGCTTCGTCGTCGTTGACGGCAGCATCGTCGCGCTGAAGGAGCTGCCGCTCGAGGTGGGCCAGCGCGAGTACGAGATCCTGCGCGAGCTGGAGGCGCGCGGCGCGCCCTCCGTCAAGGCCTGTGGCCTCGTCACCCGCACCGGGGACGACAGCGCCATCATCCTGACGCGTTACCTGGCGCGCTCCTTCCAGTTCCGCCGCCTCTTCATGCGATTGCCGGAGGGGGAGAAGCGCTATCGCGACCAGCTCCTCGACTCCATGACCGGCCTGCTGGTCGATCTCCACCGGATGGGCTTCTTCTGGGGCGACTGCTCGCTGGCCAACACGCTGCTGATGCGGGACGGCCAGCGGTTGCAGGCGTACCTGGTGGACGGCGAGACCAGCGAGATCCACCCGCAGCTCTCCGACGGGCAGCGGGAGGCTGACCTGGAGATCGCCATCGAGAATGTGGCCGGCGACCTCGCTGACATGGCTGTGCTCAACGGCAAGTCGATCGAGGAGATCGACGACGACTTCGAGGCGGCGCTGAGCCTGCGAGATCGCTACGAGCGGCTGTGGGACGTGCTCCACCAGGACGTGACCATCCACCCTGACAAGCGCTATCGCGTCGACAAGCGGCTCCAGGCGCTCCACGAGCTGGGCTACGTGGTGGACGAGGTCATCCTGGAGCCGGGCGAGGACGGGACCGAGGACCTGCGCCTGCGCGTGGCCGTGGCCGGACGCGACTACCACTCCCGGCGGCTGCGGCAGCTCACCGGCATCGAGGCAGGGGAGGGCCAGTCGGCCATCCTGCTCAACGACCTCACCGCCTGGGCGGGCATGGGCTGGGCCGGTGACTGGGACTGGAAGGAGGGCGAGAGCGGTCGCTCCCTGACACATCACGACGGTGCGCGCTGGACGCTGGAGATCTTCGAGCCGGCGGTGGCGCAGCTGATCGACACGCTCGGCGACGACATCGACCATGTGCAGGCCTACTGTGACCTGCTGGAGGTCCGCTGGCTGCTGTCCGAGCGCGCCGGACACGATGTCGGCAATGCCGCCGCGCTCAAGTCGATGGCCAAGGCGGAGGCGCCCGCCGGTTCGTCCGCCCACATGGCCAGTGTCGAGACGCCGTCGAAGCCGCGACGGCTGGGCTGGCAGCGACCGTGAGCCGCCGCCTGGGCGTCACCCGCCTCGTGCGCAAGGCCGCCGCTGCCGTGCCGGGCCGCGTGCCGCTGCAGGGCGGTGCCGTGCGATCGCGCTACGACCAGCTACAGCCGCTGCCGACGCATCCGCCGGACTGGCAGACCGGCCCGCCCGACTTCGTCATCATCGGCGCCCAGAAGTCGGGCACCACGTGGTGGCAGGGCCTCGTGGAGAGCCACCTCCAGGTCGTGCGACCGCCGGGCCAGCGTCGTGAGCTGCACTTCTTCGATCACTTCTGGGACCGCTGGCCCAGCGACGAGCAGTTCGAGCACTACAGGCGCTACTTCCCGCGCCCGTCGGGGAGCCTGGTGGGGGAGAAGACGCCCGGCTACCTGTACCAGCCGTGGGTGGCGCCGATGCTGGCTCATGTGGCGCCGGAGGCGAAGCTCATCGTGCTCATGCGCGACCCGGTCGAGCGCTTCATCTCCGGCCTGGGCCTGCTGCAGCGGTCGGGCTCGCTCAAGGGCGAGGTGGGCGCCGGTGAGGTAGGCCTGCGCGAGCATCGCATCGTGGAGGCCATCGACCGCAGCCGCTATGCCGACCAGCTGTCCTGGTGGCTCGAGCACTATCCGCGAGAGCAGCTCCTGCTGCTGCAGTACGAGCGCTGTGTGGCAGATGCGCAGGCACAGCTCAGCCGCACCTTCGAGTTCCTGGGGTTGCCCGACCAGCCGGCGTCGGTCTCGCAGATCTCGCAGACGCGCAAGAAGGCGCCGGGCCACGTGGAGCTGCCCGACGAGATGCGGACGCTGCTGGCCGCGCGCTTCGCCGACGACATCGAGCGCCTGGGCGACGCTGATGCCCGACCTGGACCGGTCGCTCTGGGCAAGCGCCGGCTGAGGGCTACTCCGGCGCGGGGCGCCAGCGGCCATGCCCTCGGTGACTGAGTCGGCAGCCACCTTGGCCATCCATGCTGGAAGTGCCTCGATCGACCAGAACGATGGCCGGAGCATGCCGCGGGTGCCT
>CAVORC010000047.1:0-72962 GCA_963698505.1 uncultured Chloroflexia bacterium
GCCACGGCCGAGCCGAGCTCGACCTCGGTGTCGGCGGCGGGGTCCTGGCTCAGGACGTCGCCGGCGGGGATGCTGTCGCTGTATTGCTCGCTGAGGGCACCGGGCACGAGGCCGGCGTCGGCGAGCGTCTGCTCGACGTCGCTGGCGGGGCCCGAGAGATCGGGCACCGGGACGGTCTGCACGCCCAGGCTCACGACGTAGGCCACGGCCGAGCCGAGCTCGACCTCGGTGTCGGCGGCGGGGTCCTGGCTCAGGACGTCGCCGGCGGGGATGCTGTCGCTGTATTGCTCGCTGAGGGCACCGGGCACGAGGCCGGCGTCGGCGAGCGTCTGCTCGACGTCGCTGGCGGGGCCCGAGAGATCGGGCACCGGGACGGTCTGCACGCCCAGGCTCACGACGTAGGCCACCGCGCTGCCGGGGGCGAGCTCGGCATCGGCGGCCGGATCGGAGCTGATGACGTGGCCCGCGACGATGCTGTCGCTGTAGGCCTCGCTGACGTCACCGGGCACCAGGTCCGCGGCGTCGAGCGCGTCGAGCGCGTCGGCCTCGGGCAGGTCCACGAGATCGGGCACGGCCACGAGCTGTGGGCCGAGCGAGCGCACGTAGGCCACCGCGCTGCCGGGGGCGAGCTCGGCATCGGCGGCCGGATCGGAGCTGATGACGTGGCCCGCGACGATGCTGTCGCTGTAGGCCTCGCTGACGTCACCGGGCACCAGGTCCGCGGCGTCGAGCGCGTCGAGCGCGTCGGCCTCGGGCAGGTCCACGAGATCGGGCACGGCCACGAGCTGTGGGCCGAGGCTGACCGCCAAGTCGATGCGGGTCCCCGGCGCCAACTCGGTGTCGACCTCGGGATCCGTGCTGAGGACGTCGCCTGCAGGGACGTCGCTGCTGTACTGCTCGGAGATACCGCCGACCCGGAATCCGGCGTCCTCGATCTCGCCGATCGCCTCGTCCAAGGGCAGTCCGACGACGTCGGGAACGGGATTCGTCGGGATGGGCGCCGCGACCGACAACTCGATCGTGCTCCCAGCATCGACGGCCTCACCCGGTGCAGGGTCCTGGCCGATGACTGTGTCGGGTTCGAACTGCGCGGTCTCGACCTGGTTGACACGGACGACGAGTCCGTAGTCCTCAGCCGTCGCCTCTGCATCAGACAGCGTGAGGCCCTGGAAGTTGGGCGTGTCGACGGTCGGGATGGCCGAGGGACTGGCACTGGGGATCTCGGTGACGACCGGCGAGGGCGCCAGGCTCACGTCCACGTCGGTGGGCGAGTCGAACGGGCGGAAGAGGATGAGCACGATAGCGAGCGCCACGATGAAGGCGCCTACGAGGATGCCTCCGACCAGCAGGACGGGGGTACCCTCCTCCGGCGGCTCGCCGTCACCCGCGGGCGGCGGCGCTGGCGGCTCGAGTGTCAGCTCAGGCTTTGCGGCGAGGGCGGCGAGGGCGGCCTCGGTCGCCTCCGGATCGGGCGCGACGGGCGTGGTCGTCCAGGCCGCTCCGGCGGCTGCGGCGTCTGCTGCCTCGGCCTCCGTCTCGGTGACCATCTCTGCTGGCGCATCCTGTCCGGATGCGGCTGCTCCGGCTTCAGGCTCGGCAGGCACGTCCACGCCGAGGTCGCCATCGTCGGCCGCTTCTTCGCCGCGAGCTACCTGGTCGTCTGCGGAAGCCTCAGAGGACGCAGCAGCATCAGGTTCGGATGGGTCCTGGAGTTGCTCGGCGGTGGACTCGGTCTCGTCGGGCTGCGGTGGCGTGACGGAACCGTCGGTGGACTGTGTGGGATCGCCGGGATCCGGCTTCTGGTCAGTCATGGCAGGCGGACCTTACGGGACGGTGGCTCGCTATGCGAGCACCGCCATGTAGTCATCTGAGCCGATACCGACACAAGTGTCCGTTTCTTCATCGTCCGCCGCTCCTCGCTTCACTCGCCGGCGGCGCGCGACGTCAGTCGTCAGATGCCGAGTGCTCCTTCCAGGACACTCAGTGTCTCCCCACTGTCGGCCACCAGGACAAGTACTGGAGAGGATAGACCTCCGGCGATATCGGCACCCGTGACCGCGTGTGCACCGGGCAGATCCTTCATCGCCTTCTGGGCGGCCCGGCGAAACTCCTTGCGGTCGGACTCGCTGTCCCAGTCGCTCTGCCAGACGACAGCCCAGGATCCGTCGGGGCCATCGAGACTGACGAGGCGGTCGCCGCCCCAGCCAGCGGCGGCCTCAGCCTCTGGCAGCTGTCCAGGCAGCACCGGAAACAACGACTGACGCTTCTTGCCGTCGGCCACCCATACGCCGATCTGCATCTCCCCGAGCGTCTGCGCATAGCTGGTGGTCCAGTCGGGACCAAGGGCGCTGGCTACGTCGGGCAGGCTGACCTCGACCGGCAGCTCGTCGGGAAACAGCTCCGGATGGAGGATCTGCTCCGTGGAGACGGGCTGGGCGTCCCACGCCGCATCGACCACCTCCCAGCCACCCCGACCGCGAAGAGCCATGACGAAGGCGTAGCCGTCGATGTAGGGAAACTCCAGCTGGCGCTGAAGGATCATGGGCATGCGTGCGAGCTTCTTCTGGTCCTGCTGTGTCAACGAATCCGCAGAGACCCGCAGGAGGTCGCTCAGCTTCAGCTCTCGCGCGGCCCAGTCGTACATGACCGCGGTGGCGTCACCTTCGATCAGCGCCTGCTGCGCGAGGATGGCGTCGGCGCGATCGAGATCTTTCACCCGGCGATCCTCCAGGTCCCACGTGGCGTCCTGCAATGCGTGGCCGTACTCGTGGGCGACGACGATGGACTCGAGGGCGCCGATCTGGCCGACCGGCCCGACGAGCGAGAACGTCGTCGTGAGCGGGTCGTAGTAGGCCAGGACCTGGCTGTCGTAGATCTCGAGGATAAGCGCCTCGAGATCGTCATCCGGACCAAGCAGGCCGAGGCGCGTATAGGCCTCGTCTTCGGCCTCGATGTAGCTCTGGGGGTACTCCTCCCTGAAGAGCGCCTCCAGCTCTTCCAGGAACGTCGCGTTATCGATGATGCGGTAGGCCACATCGGGCGCCGGCGGCAGGCCTCGCACCGGGTGTACCCCTTCGATGACCTGGCCGACCTTCCGGGCCATCTTCGCGTCGAAGCCCTCCGGTAGCGGGGTGGCCGCGGTGACGGGAGCTGTCTCAGGGTCGGGTGACGCCTCCTGCGCAGCGACGGAGACCGGGCTCAACACGGTCAGCAACAGCGCCGGAACCAGTGCAGCCGCAAGGAGACGAGCCTGCCGAGTGGATAGGAGCGGGGTTCGATCGAAGATTGCCATACGAGCGCATTGTGCCAGTCGGTCACGAATGAGCCGTGGAGGGCCACGGGCGACACCAGGCAGAACAGCGATGAGATATGCGTTTCTTCATCATTCGAGGTCTGGTGCCTTCACGCTCGGTAGCTAGAGTCCTCGTTACGGAACCGCGAAGTGACCCTTCACAGTTCCCTCTCCCTCCCTCTTGGAACGAGGGGCGCTGATTGGGCAGGCGCCCCTCGTTCCTTTTTGTGCTGCGGCTGTGATCCAGCCAGCAGGCCGACATCCGCGGCGCTGTGGCCCGCCCTCGCCTGTGGCACCATCGAGAGCATGGAGATCACCTGGTACGGCGGCTCGTGCGTTCGTCTCAAGGGGCGCGAGGGGGTCGTCGCCGCAGACCCGTTCCGGTCCATCACGGGGCCCACGGGCCGCGGACTCAGTGCCGACATCGTCGCCTACGGTCACGCCGATGAGTCGGTCGAGACCGCCCGGGGCAGCAAGCCCCGCGCAACCGTCACATCGCACCTGCTGGGCATCCCGCTACCGACGAGCCTGGAGAAGGCTTTCGTACTCGACTCGCCCGGTGAGTATGAGGTTCACGACGTCATGGCCACGGGGGTCAGGACCTTCCGCGATGACGAGCTTGGGGCGGCACGCGGGATGAGCACGGCCTTCGTCTTCGAGCTCGACGGGATCTACGCTGCCCATCTCGGTGACGTGGGCCACAAGCTCGACGCGGACACCGTTCGCGAGCTGGGACACGTGGATGTGCTGTGCCTTGGGATCGGACCGCAGCTCACCCCCACCACCGCCGCCGAGATCGTAGGCCAGCTCGATGCGCACTTGGTGGTGCCGCTGCCGCTCAGCGACGCCGCCGCCGCGCCCGGCGGCGACCTGGAGCGCTTCCTCAAGGAGATGAGCGTGCCAGAGCTGCAACCGGTCAGCAGCCTGAAGGTCACGATCTCGACGGTCCCCAACGAGACAGCCGTGGTCCTGCTGGAGCAGCGCGGTCGCTCCTGACCGTCGATGGCCAGCCGGGCCTACGGGCCGGTCGGCCGGGCCCGCTGTCGCATCGTCTCGAGACGAACCTCGAGGATCATGCTCGGGTCAAAGCGTCGGATCCGCAGCCAGCTGGCGGCCTCGGTGACGCGCCGCTCGGCAGGGTGGAAGCTGCCTGACCCGATATGGTCGGCGACCTCCACCAGGGCAGCCGCCGGAAGCAGGCCGATGAGCTCCGAGTCGAGCAGGCTCACGCCCTCCCTTGCTGCCAGCGTCCGCGCCTCCTCCCAGACACGCCACAGCGGCGCGTGCCGATGATCCAGGATGTTCATCGACAGCTGAGCGCAGCCCTGGGACGCGAGGTCGATGCCGAGTGCCTGGACAGCCGGCAGGCCGCCATCCCGCTCGCGGATCCGGCTCGCCATCCGCCGCGCGACTGACACATCGGTCGTGGAGAGCTGGATGTTGAAGGCGATGAGCAGCGGTCGTGCGCCGACGACGGTGGCGCCGGCCGTGGGATGGGGGCGCGCGGGACCGAAGTCGGGTCGCCACTCTGGATCCGCCATGGCCTCCGCCAATCCCTCGAAGCCCGGCTGGCGGATGGCCGCCAGCACACGCCGCTGAGCGGAGCGGGCCGCCTCGGCGTAGAGGTAGACCGGCAGTTCATAGCGATCGGCGATGCGCTCGGCGAACGCTGTCGCGCCGGCTGCACACTGCTCCATGCTGCTGTCGCCGAGCGGCACGAACGGGATGACATCGACAGCGCCGATGCGGGGATGGCGCCCGCGATGCTGGCGCATATCGATGTGCTCGATCGCGAGCTCCACGACGCGCTCCATCGCGGCCATGAGCCGGCCGGGATAGCCCGCGAGCGTGAAGACGCTGCGATCATGGTCAGGGTCGGCGGTGCGGTCGAGCAGCCAGCTTCCGGGCAGATCACCGATGGCACCACTGATGGCATCCAGCGTCTGGACGTCCCTTCCCTCACTCACGTTGGGCACACACTCGACGAGGCTCTCCGGCCGTTCCATCGGTTGATGCTAGCCGGTCAGGTGATGGGTCGGCCCGGAGGCGCAGCCGGCAGCAAGCTCCGCTCGTGGCCAGAGACCGCGGGCTCGATACCCGCTGTGCGCCGCCCGAAGGCGACCGTCTCCACGTCGCGGATACGGACCCTGACACTGTCGCCGAGGCCCAGGTGGCGTACACGGCTGCCCGCCTCGACCCACAGCTGCTCGCCGTCGGCCGAGCGAAGCTCGAGCAGGATCTCCGAGCCGGAGAACCGCCGATCGATGACCTCCCACGCCTCTGTCGATGCCGGGCCGTCTGGCGCCTCCTCGATGCTGAAGTGTTCGGGTCGGAGGAGGCAAAGCCCGTGACCCTCGAGGCGGTGCTCAGGGCTGCTGATGAGCCTGACTCGGCCGAAACGCGTGTCCGCGACACCGCCGCGGACCTCGGCCGAAACGAGGTTGGACATGCCCACGAAGGTGGCGACGTACGGCGTGGCGGGCTCGGTGTAGATGATCTCGGGGGCGGCGACCTGCAGGACCCGTCCGCGCGTCATCACCGCCACCTGGTCGGCGACCGTCAGGGCTTCAGCCTGGTCATGCGTCACGAAGATGGCGCTCTGGCGCGCCTCGCGGAGGATCTGCCGCACCTCCGCCCGCAGCTGCGTGCGCATCGCCTGGTCGAGCGAAGAGAAAGGCTCATCGAGCAATAGCACATCCGGCCGTGGCGCCAGGGCACGCGCGAGTGCCACGCGTTGCTGCATGCCGCCGGACAGCTCGTGCGGCATGCGCCCGCCATCGCTGGCGAGACCGACCAGCTCAAGGAGCTCATCGGTGCGCACGGTACGGTCTGGGTCACGCCGGATGCCATAGGCCACGTTGTCCCGGACCGACAGGTGCGGAAACAGCGCGAGGTCCTGGAAGACGAGACCCACGCGGCGGCGCTCCGGCGGCACCATCGAGCTTGGGGAGGCCACCCGGCGACCGTCGACCTCCACGCTGCCAGCATCCGGTCGCTCGAAGCCGGAGATCAGCCTCAGGGCGGTGGTCTTGCCGCAGCCCGAGGGACCCAGCAGCGCGAGCATGGTACCGGCCGGCAGCTCCAGACTGACGTCATCGAGCGCCAGAACGCCACCGAAGCGCTTGCTGACATGGCTGAGCCGCACGGCTGGGCGCGCAGCTGCCGGGCCGGTCATGCCTGGATCTCCCCGCGTCGCACGAGCAGCCCGACCGAGACGAACGAGACCAGCAGCAGCAAGGCTGCTGGCACGGCGGCCTGCGCGTAGAACGCCTCCCTCGCCGCGTCCCACAGCTCGGTCGCGAGTGTGCTGTAGCCCGGCGGCGCGAGCAGTAGTGTCAACGGCAGCTCCTTCAGGCCCGAGAGCAGGACGAGGGTCAGTCCGGCGACGATGCCCGGGCGCAGCAGCGGCAGCGTGATCGAGCGCAGCAGGCCGACGGTGCCCTCTCCCAGCGAGCGCGCCGCCTCGACTGTTCGCGGGGAGACCTGCAGCATCGGCCCGCGCAGGGCCCCGACCGATTGCACCAGGTAGCGCAGGCTGATGGCAACGACGAGAGCGAAGAGCGACTGGTACAGCAGCGGCACGGCGTTGAGGGTGAAGAACACGATCGCCAGTGCCAGGCTGATGCCTGGGATGGCATAGACCCCATACAGCAGCCGCTCGGTCAGCGAAGACCATCGGCCGGGAAAGTGCGCCACGAGCCTTGCCAGGGGCAGTGCCACGACGACCGCGACCAGGGCCGCACTTCCGCCAAGGACGAGTGATCCGCGCAGCGCCCCCAGCCCGATCTCGACTGGCAGGTCGCGCTGTATCCCATCGACGAGCCACAGGGTGACCGTGACGATCGGGATACCGAGCGACAGGCCAGCGATGGTGGCCGCGAATGCGACCGCGGGCCAGCGCCAGCGACCCAGCCTGATGGGGTCGGGTATGCGCGTCCGGCCGTGCGGTGTCGCCAGTGCAGCCCGACGGCGGACACGACCCTCGACCCAGACGAGCAGGAGCGCCAAGCCGAGCAGCAGCAGGGCCAGCACGGCCGCACCGGATCGGTCGAACGAGAAGCGGTATTGGGAGTAGATGGCGGTGGCGAGGGTGTCGTAGCGCAGGATGGACACGGCGCCGAAGTCGGAGATGGCGTAGAGACATGCCAGCAGCGCACCGGCACCGACAGCGGGCAGGATCACCGGCAGCACCGCTGTCCGAGCGGCCCCCCACGGGCCACGGCCCAGCGAACGGGAGGCCTCCTCGATCGCAGGGTCGAGGCGCGCCAAGGCGGCGCGGGCGCTGATGACCACGTACGGCATCGTGGCCAGGCTGAGCACGACCACGGCTCCCCCGAACCCATAGCTGCCGGGCACGCCCCAGCCGCCCAGCGGCTCGAGCAGACTCGCGACCCAACCGCGCGGTGCGAAGGCGCCCACGAACGCGAACGCCAGCAGGTACGAAGGGATCGCCAGCGGCGCGATGGCCAGGACGGCCCAGAGGCGCCGGGCGGGAAGGTCGGTGCGAACGGTCAGCCAGGCGAGCGGCACACCAAGCCCGACCGACCCTACGACCACGGCCAAGCCGAGCGACGCGGTGGAGACCAAGAGCTCGAGTGTCCGGGTGCGCCACAACGGAGCCAGCGCATCGACGCCTCCCTCGCTGGCCCGCAGCAGCAGATACGCCAGCGGGATGACAGCAGCCAGGCCGACGAGCAGGGCCACCGAGACGAGGACGGGTGGCGGCCCGACCGGCCGCGGCCGCAGCGCTCGGCGCGGCCAGCGGCCAACAAGACGGTCTCCGGCCGAGGGGTACGTCAAGAGCAGATCCCTGTCATCCGTGCCAGCGACCAGCTAGTCGATGGCGGCCACCTCACGCAGCAGCTCAACCGTGCCCTGCAGGTCCGCCAGGGCCGAAAGGTCGACACCTGGGACCTCGATGGTCGATAGCTCCGGCAAGCGTGGATCAGCCGCGATGCCATCGATGAGCGGGTACTCGAATGTCTCGCTCGCGAAGTAGGCCTGCGCCTCCTCGCCCAGCAGGTAGTCGATGAGGGCGACGACTGCCTCCGACTCATCGCTCGACGCCAGGCGACCGACGCCGGCGACGTTGACCAGGGCACCGGGATCGCCCGCGCCGAAGAACTGCTGTGCGACCGGGAACTCGTCTCCCTGCTCAGCAAGCAGTCGCAGGAGGTAGTAGTGGTTCACGAATGCGACGTCGACCTCCCCCGCCGCGATCCCTTCGACCGCGGCCGTGTTCGAGGGGTAGTCCACTGGGTCGTTGGCCTGGATGCCCTCGAGCCAGGCCCGCGCCCCGTCCTCACCCTCGATGGCCCGCAGTGCCGTCACGAACGACTGAAAGGAGCCGTTGGCGGGCGCCCAGCCGATGCGACCGGCCCATGTCGGATGGGTGAACCCGAGGATGGAGTCAGGGAGCTCGAGCGCCTCTCGGGTGGTGTAGGCGACGGTGCGCGCTCGGCCGCTGATCCCCACCCAGCGACCACCTGGGTCGCTGAAGGCAGCAGGAACACGTCCGAGCAGCTCGTCCGGCAGCTCGTCGAGCAGTCCTGCCGCTGCGACGGCTCCGAGGGCGCCTGCATCCTGAGCGAAGAACACGTCGGCGGGCGAGCGTGCCCCTTCCTCGAGCAGGATGGCGGCCAGCTCGGCCGTGTCGGCGTACTTCGTCTCGACCTCGATCCCGGTGGCATCGGTGAACGCGTCGAAGACCGGCCCGACGAGGGCCTCGCTGCGACCTGAGTACACCGTCAGCGAGTCGGAGCCTTCCTGAGCCAACGATGCCACGCTGCTCGTGAGCAGCATCCCGGCCGAGAGCACGGGAAGCAGGATGGCCTGCACTCCGAGGCCGGGACGCAGGGGACGACGACGGGACACGGGGCACCTCCGAGTGTAGGACTGACGAGCCGTCAGCCTACGCACCCTGGTCCGAAGTGTCAAGCGTACATGCTATCGGTTATCAAGCCCACCTGATACGGTCACAATGACCGGCGCATGACCGGGTAGCGCTCGTCGGGGGCCGCCATCTCGAAACCACATGCCATCCAGAACGCCGGCGTCGCGGCCGACGCCTCGTCGACCCCCAACGTCAGATCCGGGAACGCTTCGACAGCAGCGAAGCCACGCCGCGCGAGGTCATCGACGACGGCCTGCACCAGGCGATGAGCCGTCCCCTCGCCTCGTTCCATGGGCGTCGTGGCGATGCAGCTGATCACGGCAGGCAACGGAGCGCTGGGCAGCCGCGGATAGAGTCCGCGGATCTGCTGCGCGCGAGGATAGGCAGACAGTGGACCGAACTGCACGAAGGCAGCGGGCTCGCCTCGTCGCAGCAGCACCTTGGCATACGAGCCGAAGACGTTCATCCCCCTGGTCAGCAGTCGAAGCTTGCGCGGCGCATCTCGTCCGACCGCGTCGTCCTCGGCGTCACCTTCCGGGGCAAAGGGGTTGAAGCTCGATCCGCTGGACGTACCGTCCGCGGGCGCGAAGGGGTTGAATCCTTCGTCCTCTGCAGCGACCGGAGCGAAGGGGTTGTCAGAACGCAGTCGCGGCTGGGGCGCGGGCCGAGGGGCCGATCGCTGCCACCAGGCGGCGCGCGCGGCCTTGGAGCCGTGGACCTCGTCTTCCCAGTAGTCGCAGCTGCGATGGTCGAAGCGAGGATCAGCGCAGAGTGGCACGAGGTCGAAGGTGGCGGCGTCGGTGACGTCGAGGATCTCGATGCCGTCGGGACTGCTCACGGGCAGAGTGTAGGACGCTCAGACCCCGAAGCGAAGGCTGTCTGCGATCGCGTCGAAGACGCCCTCAGCCTCCTCCGCGACGTCGGAAGCTGCGATGAAGTTGACCAGGAAGGCCTCGCGCCCGAAGCGGAACAGGTATGACCGAACGCGCAGCTCACCCAGGTCGGGATCGATGATGGTGTAGTCGAACCGGACGCCCTTCGCCGCATTCAGCACGACGTCGTGCGGGGAGATGGGGCTGACGAGTCCAGGCAGGCCAGTGATCTGCTCGCGAACGTGCGCCTTGACCTCGCGGGCCCGCATACCCGCAGTCGGCTGCGCCAGCACCAGCAGGACCTGCGAAACCTCGCCGTCGTCGGTCACGGGCACGGCGATAGCGCTGACCCGAACGTCGGAACCGTCGAGGACCGAACCCATGCGCATCCCGAGGTCCGGCAGGTCTGCGGCCATGACCGCGACCAGTTCATCCGTCTGGTCGGAGGCGACGGCCATGCCAGACCACCCCGCTGGCAGGTCCAGCGCGTACCCGTCGGGGTGCGGCCACCACGTCTCGACCCCGCTGTCATCGACAGCTGGGTCCGTGGCGCCGACCTCCGGCGAGGACACGGGTGTCCCGGCGGGGGCAAGCAGCGCTTGGAACACGGCATTCGTCGGTGCGGTGCAGCCAACAGCGAGCAGGCCTGCCAGCGCAAGGACGATGATGCCGACTGGGGTTGTCCGGCTCGTCATTCCGGCCACAGGATGCCCCAGAACGGACGAATGCGCAGGCGATCGTTCGGCCCGTTCCATGGGTGACCTTCGCCTCATCCAGGTCAGAGCAGGACCGCTGCTATAGTCGAGGCACATCACACAGATAGACGCCTCGCCTTCGGGGTCGGGTGAAATCCCCTACCGGTGGTCGGCGGCAACGAACGCGCAACGTTCGCCCGCCAGCCCACGACCCGCGCACCACCAGGTCGCGGTGGATCCCTTGCAGGGAGCCGACGGTCACAGTCCGGATGAGAGAAGGAGAGAGGCGACCGCCGACCCAGAGTCGGCTCGCGGTCGCTCGCGGAGCCCTCGCTCCCCTTGGGGGAACAGTGCTCATCTCTTCCTTTCTGCACCCCGTCGGCGTGGCCGGAGGTCACTCGACTTGGACGCCATCGAGCTCCGCGGGGTCGCTCGCAGCTTCGACATCAAGGGTTCGCGCCTCGTCGCTCTCGAGGCCGTGGACCTGAACGTGGCGGCGCGCGAGATCGTCGCGATCGTGGGGCCTAACGGATGCGGCAAGTCGACGCTTCTGCGGGTGATCAGCGGGCTACTGCCGCCTGATCACGGAACAGTGCTGGCTAACGATTCGACAGTGGCAGGTGTCGACCCACGCGTTGGCCTGGTATTCCAGGAGCCTAGACTCCTGCCATGGCGAGACGTGCTCGCCAATGTGGCGTTCCCGCTCGAGCTGGCAGGCGTCAAACGGGAAGAGCGCGAGGAACGTGCGCGCGCTGCTCTCCGGCTGACCGGCCTCGAAGGCTTCACCGATGCCTTTCCCGACCAGCTTTCCGGCGGCATGGCGCAGCGAGCGGCACTCGCCCGGGCGCTGGTGCCCGAGCCCGACGTCCTGCTGCTCGACGAACCCTTCAGCGCTCTCGACGCCATGACGCGAGAGCGCCTCGACAGTGAGCTGCTTTCCTTGTGGGGCCAGACGGGCACCACCATCGTGCTTGTCACCCATAGCATCTCCGAGGCCGTATTCGTCGCTGACCGTGTCCTTGTCATGTCCCAGCGGCCCGGCCGGATCGTGGCTGCGATCCCGGTCACGGCGCCGCGCCCACGGAGCCTCGCTGACAGCGGGGCAGCCACGTACGGAGCGGCCGCTGAGGCCGTTCGTCGGGCCTTGTCGGGAGTCGAGCCCGAGGAGGCCGCCGCATGAGCCTCCCCTCTCGTCCCACCTGGCGCCATGTCATGCATGACCTTGCGCCGGTCCTTGTGGCCGCGTCGATCTTCGTGGTCGGCTGGGGGGCGCTCGTCGTCGTGGGTGACTATCCCAGCTTCATCCTGCCCGGGCCCCTGGTCGTAGCAGAGCGCTTCGCGAGTGGCTGGCTGGATGGCACCATCGGTCCCCACTTCCTGACCACGCTGGCCGAGGTCTTGCTGGGCCTCGCGGTGGGCGCGTCCGCGGGCATCATCACGGGCGTCCTGCTGGCGCGCTCCCGGCTGGCTGCACGCATGCTCTCACCGTACATCGTGGCAGCCCAGGCGACGCCGATCCTGGCTCTGGCGCCGCTCATCGCCCTGTGGTTCGGGACTGGGCTCAGCAGCCGAGTCCTCATCTGTGCGCTCATCTGCTACTTCCCCATCGCCGTCGGGACGATGGTCGGGATCCGCTCGGTCGACCCCAGGCTAGTGGAGCTGGGGCGAAGCTTGCGTGCCACACGCTGGCAGCGGCTGACCCGCATCGAGGTACCCTCGGCACTGCCACAGATCATGGGCAGCCTGCGCGTCGGTGTCACCCTGGCCGTCGTCGGCGCGATCGTCGCCGAATGGGCTGGTGGCGACCGGGGCCTGGGCGTGCTCATCAACCTCGCGCGCGGCAGCATGTTCGACATCCCCTTGATGTTCGCCACCCTCTTCACCATCGCCCTCCTGGGCGTGACTCTCTATCTCATCGTCGTCGCTCTGGAACGACGCCTCATCCGTACCCGTTCGTCGTAGCCACCACGGAGGCCCTGGTCCATGATCCGCTTCGTCCCATCTTCCCGTGCCGCGGCCCCCGCGGCGTTGGCCATCACCCTGGCGATGACGCTGCTCGCGGGCGGCGCGGATGCTCAGACCGAGGCACCACCCCAGGGCGAACCGACGCGCCTGACCGTAGGGCTGGGCTACATCCCGAGTGTCCAGTTCGCCCAGTTCTACCTGGCGGAGGAAGCCGGGTACTACGACGAGGCCGGGCTGGACGTGACGTTCCAGAACCGGATCGATCCCGAGCTCATCACCCTGCTCGCCCAGGGTGCGGTCGATATCGGCATGGCAGACGGAACGAGTCTTATCCCTGCTGTTAGCCGCGGCATCCCCGTTGTCTACGGTGCGACCGTCTATGGGCGCGACCCCAACGTCGTCTTCTCCCTCGCCGAGAGTGGGATCGAATCGGCGGCGGACCTGGAGGGTCGCTCGATCGGTGTCCCCGGCCGCTTCGGGTCCTCGTGGGTAGCGTTGCAGGCGATCCTCCAGAGTGCCGGCCTTGGCCCAGATGACGTGGAGATCGTGACCTACCCCGATTTCGGCCAGAGCGTCGCGGTGGCCGAGGGACAGGTCGACGCCGCCACCGGTTTCGTCACCAACGAGCCGATCCAGCTACGACGGCGGGGCCTCGAGGTGAACGTGCTGCACGCGTACGACGTCGCTCGACTGCCGGGACCAGGACTCGTCACCGGGCGTGACACGCTCGAGTCCAAGGGCGACGCGCTCCGCGCGTTCACTGCGGCCACGATCCGGGCGATGGAGGACATCGCCGCGGATCCGCAGTCGGGATTGGACGCCACGTTCGCGCGTGTCCCCGAGCTCGCCGCTGATCCCGAGCTGCAGATGGCCATCCTGGAGGCCACCATCGACGCCTGGACAAGCGATCACACCGCGGCCAACGGCTTCGGCAGCGTTGATCGCGAGGCCTGGCAGTCCGGTATCGACATCATGCTGTCGCTTCCCGATTCGGTCGTGGCCGAGGCGGTGGCCGTGGACGAGCTCGTGACCGACGCGCTGCAACCCCCGCGATGACCGATACTGGCGGCATGCCCGATACAGACACGGTGGTCGCCACGGCTGCCGACGGCGAGCCTGAGCACGCGTCCGATCACGGCCATGGATCCTCCGGCCAGCCGCTTGGGCCGGTCGACGTGACGACGTGGGCGTACGCCCTCGGCGGTTGCGTGATC
This sequence comes from uncultured Chloroflexia bacterium, assembly GCA_963698505.1. Lineage (GTDB taxonomy): Bacteria > Chloroflexota > Limnocylindria > Limnocylindrales > CSP1-4 > JAFMJV01. Next base: position 13,932 of record CAVORC010000047.1, read on the forward strand.
GGGATCGTGGTGGCGCTCGCGATGCTCGCGGCCCGGGGCGGATAGCCTGGTCCCGAGCGACCCAGGGTCCGATCGCTCAGTCCCGGTCGAGGCGCTTCAGCTGCCTTCCGGGCGGCGCAATGCCCCCCTGGCGACACGCTCCCGTGCGCGATCAGTATCACGTTGGATCTGCTGGACGCGCTGACTGACCTCGGCCCTGATCGCGCTGGCCACGGCTTCGTCGCCGATCGCATCGAGGTTGATGGAGACGTTGGCTGCGGCGGCACGCGCGGCGGACTCCAGCAGGAGCGCAGCCACCTCAAGGTCGCTGGCGACGCCAAGGTTGGTGCGACCCGCCAGCCGCTCGACCATCCCGATCTGTGCATGGCACGCCTTGACGATGGCCAGCGGAACGTCCGTGGCGTGGCGAGCGGCACGACGAGTGGCTTCTTCCCGCGCCAGCTCCTGTTCTGCGTCGTCGTGAGGCATGCGGCGCGCAGTGAGGTAGTCGCGGTAGGAGTCGGCATCCTCGTCCGCGAGCTCCAGGAATCTCACCCGCGCCGCATCGGAGGCCACCAGTGCCTGTGCATGCAGGTCGGCATGCTCCGCGTACTTGGGCCGATCGAGCGACAACCGCACGACCATGGCTGTCAGTGCCGACGCCAACGAAGCCGTCACGGCGGCAGCGGCTCCGCCGCCCGGTGTCGGCTCCGCTGATGCGAGGGCCTCGGTGAACGCGTCGAGGGTTGCCGAGGATGCGGACGAGAACGGCTCAGACATCCAGGACATTCTCGCACGCGGGCGTCGGCGACCTAGTCGCTCGCGACAGCAGCGCGGCGACCTCAGGCAGCCGAGGCAAGTCCCATGTGCCCGGCGGCGACCTCCTCGACGGTCCAGCGACGGTCGCGTAGCAGATGAACGAGGCGGTACCGTCGCCCAGAGGCCTGCACCAGGAAGACGGTCCTGGGTCCAGAGCCGAGCGGGTAGGCGGCGGTCTCGTCGCGCACCGATTCGAGCCCGGTCACTGCCAGCCGCTGACCGGCGGTGCGGATCTCTCGTGGGCGCCCTACGCCGTCGACCAGGACGGACGGGCTGAGGTTGCTGAAGCCGAGGTTGCTGAAGCTGAGCATGGCGGTGAGTCCTCCTGCATCGACGCGGCCGAAGGGCACGTCCGGACCGATGGGTCGAACATCTGTTCTGTTACGGCTCGCGGAACGCTAACAGAACATCTGTTCTAGTGTCAAGCCCTTCCGTTGACGTGGGGACAGCGTCACCGCCGCCTGTGCCACCTCCTCTGTCACGTCGGGAGACGCTCACTCGTCGTCGGGCGCGTGTCGGGCACGGCCGATGCTGCCGCCTTCGGGCGCCGTCGATGGGGTCTCGCTCGAAGGGCTCGGCGACGCCAGCGTCGATGAGGCGGGCACGGCGGATCGCCTGCGAGCCGAAGCGCCGCCGGATCTCGTCGGCGGCAGCGGTCGCTCGGCGACGGCGTTCATCGGCGACAGCGAACAGCGCCATCTGCTCGCCGCTCCCCAGGTGGGAGGCCGCGATCCCAAGGAGCCGGACGCGGACCCCGCGGAGGTGCGGACGGGCAAGGTCGAGGGCTGCCCTGAAGATGTCCTCGGTCTGGTCTGTCGGTTCCTGCAGCGTGCGCTGACGAGTGATGGTGGTGAATGACGAGTCGCGCACCTTGACCGCCACCGTGCGAGCCTTCACGCCACCCGCCCGCAGTCGGCCGGCGACACCTTCGGCGAGCGCCAGCAGGGTTCGCTCGAGCTCCTCGCCATCGGACGTGTCCACCTCGAAGGTGTGCTCGTGGCTGACGGAGCGAGCCGGGTCCGCTGCCGAGACCGGCGACGGATCGACGCCGCGGGCCCGCTGCGCCAGTACTGGCCCCTGCTTGCCGAAGCGTCGGGCCAGGATGTCGTCGGGCAGCGCAGCCAGATCGCCGATGGTGCGAACACCGAACTCGGTGAGCGCAGCAGCCGTCTTGGCGCCGACCCCCCACAGCCGCGAGATCGGCAGCGGGGCAAGGAACTGCGCCTCGGTCCCGGCCGCCACCACGACCAGCCCGTCGGGCTTCTCCAGGTCGGAGGCGACCTTGGCCACCAGCTTGGTGGTGGCGACGCCGACGGAGGCCGTCAGCTCCAGCTCCGTGCTGATGCTCGACTTGATCGACCGCGCGATCGTGGCGGGGCTGCCGTGGAGGGTCTCGGAGCCGGCGACATCGAGGAAGGCCTCGTCGATCGAGATCTGCTCGATGGCGGGCGTGTAGCGACGCAGGAGCTGCATCACCTCCCGGCTGACCGCGCGTACTTGCGGCCATCGACCGGCACGAAGACAGCGTCCCGACAGAGTCCCGCTGCGGTGCGCAGCGGCATCGCGGAGTGGATGCCGTAGCGCCGAGCCTCGTAGGACGCGGCCGACACCACGCCCCGGTCGCTGCGGCCACCGACGCCGACGACGACGGGACGACCGCGCAGCTCGGGACGGTCACGCTGCTCGACGGCCGCGAAGAAGGCGTCGAGGTCGACGTGCAGGATGGTGGCGCGGTTCACCGCACCATGATGTCGTGGCGGGCAAGCCCGCCGTGGCTCAGCCCTTGGGCTCCACCGCGACGGTGACCTCAGGAGTCATACCGGCGTACACGCGGATGGCGACCTTGTAGGTACCCAGCTGACGCAGCGGCTCGTCGAGGTCGATGCGATGACGGTCGATGTCGATGCCGCGCCGGGCCAGCGCATCCGCGATGTCCTTGGCGGTGATGGAGCCGTAGAGCTTGCCGCCCTCGCCGACCTTGACGCCCATCGTCAGCGTGGTGCTGCTGATGCGCTGCGCGGCGATCTCAGCCTCCGCACGCTCCTTCTTGCGCTGTTCCTCACGGCTGGCGATGTCGTGCTGCCAGGCGCGGAAGGTGCCGCCGGACGCCGGCACGGCCAGGTCGCGCGGGATGAGGTAGTTGCGGGCGTAGCCGTTGGCGACGTCCTTGAGCTCGCCGCTCTTGCCGAGCGGGTCGACATCCGCTGTGAGGATGACCTTCACGCTGAGATTGCCTCCTTGTCCATGTTCTCTGTGTCGATGTAGCCCCTGGCCACCAGCTCCGCTTTGACGGCATCGGCGCCGATCTCGAGTAGCACCGGGAGCCGTCGTGCGATCGTGCGGATGGGCAGCGGCAGGAAGCGTCGTGCCGCTTCCATGTCGCGCTCCAACTCACGACCGTCGATACCAAGGGTATACATCTTCTCGATCATGAGCTCCCGCGGCACTCCTTCCAGGAACAGATCGAGAGCGATGATGGTCACCACCACGTCGTCGAGACGGCTGAAGAAGGGGATGAAATCCGGGATCAGGTCGATGGGCGACGAGGACGTACGCGGCCGCGAACCCCAAGCAGGACCTTCCGTGACCAGGGCACGCGCCCGTCGACGCGCCAGCTCGACGATCAGCCGGCCATAGACCGGCGCACGCGAGGCGATCGGGATGAACGGCCAGAGGCTGAGCGCAGTCAGCCCCAGCCTGAAGGTGCTTCGGAGGGCCATCGGGAGCGCGAGTCTAGCAGTCGGACAGGGTCGGCCTCACGGTCGTTCGCCGCAGGACCACGCCGGACGACCTTGACATTCGAACAGGTGTTCGGTACCGTACGCTCGAAGGAGGTACCGTGACCAAGCACGACGCGCTCCGCAAGCAGCGGATCATCGACTACATCGCAGCCACCGTCCGCGAGAGCGGCTACCCACCGTCGGTGCGTGAGATCGCCGCTGCCGTCGGGCTCGCCTCGACGTCTGCCGTGCACCACCACCTGTCCGCGCTCGAGAAGGAAGGGAAGCTGGAGCGCGATGCCACCCAATCGCGAGCACTGCGCCTGACCCCGGCGGCGATGCTGGTCAACGGCGCCGGTAGCGACATCCTCGCTCGTGGCTCAGAGCACCGCGGCCGTGACATCCCGGTCATCGGGGAGATCGCGGCCGGTGGCCCGATCGAGGCGTACCAGGACGCCACTGAGACGGTGACGATCCCGGACATGATCAACACGAGCGACTGGAACGTACGTGCTTGCGCGTTCGCGGCGACTCCATGGTCGACGCTCACATCATGGACGGGGACCTCGTCGTCATCCGCGAGCAGCAGACCGCTCGCGATGGAGACATCGTCGTGGCGCAGGTCGAAGAGAACGCGGTCACGCTGAAGCGCTTCTTCAAGGAGCGCGACCGGGTACGACTCCAGCCAGCCAACTCGCAGTACGAACCGCAGTTCTATGACGACGTTCGCATCCAGGGCAAGCTCGTCGGGGTCATCCGGCGGGTCGACTAGGCCGAGTCGGACCGCGATTTCGCACTTGTCCACGGCTTATCCACACATTTGGTGGAGAGTTGGCCGCGGGTTGGTGGAGATGCGGCTTGCGTGACCAGCATCGCGCAGGGCCAACATCGGTGTCACCGCCCGCCCTGACCCCTGACCCCAAGACCTGATCCCGGAGCATTCGCTTGTCCATCGATCGCTTGCCGCCGCAGTCCATCGAAGCCGAGCAGTCGGTCCTGGGAGCGCTGCTGATCGACAAGGACGCCGTCATCGAGGTCGCGGAGCTGCTCCAGCCGGAGGACTTCTACCGCCAGCAGCCACGGCACCATCTACGCTGCCGTCCTCGAGCTGTACGAACGACGCGAGCCCGTCGACATCGTCACGGTCAGCGAGGTGCTCGAGCGGCAGGGACGGCTCGACGATGTCGGGGGTGCGGCCTACCTGACCAGCCTCATCAACCTCACGCCCACCGCGGTCAACGCCGTCCACTACGCTCGCATCGTCGAGCGCAAGGGCGTCTTGCGCAATCTGATCAGCGCGGCGGGCAGGATCGCCGGCCTCGGCTACGAGGAGGACGGCGACATCGGCGAGGTCATCGACCGTGCCGAGTCCGAGTTGTTCGCGGTCAGCGAGAAGCGCGTCGAGTCCGGGTTTCTCGCCGCTCAAGTCGCTCCTGCACAGCGCCTATGACCGGCTGGACTATCTGCACCAGCACAAGGGTGAGATCAGCGGCATCCGCACCGGCTTCGCCGACCTGGACACCATGACCACGGGTCTGCAGAAGTCGGACCTGGTGCTCGTCGCGGCGCGACCATCGATCGGCAAGACCAGCCTGGCGCTGAACTTCGCCGAGCACGCCGCCGTCAACGAGGGCAAGGTCGTCGGGGTCTTCAGCCTCGAGATGAGCAAGGAGCAGCTGGTGTTGCGCCTGCTCTCGTCGGTCGCCAACATCGACTCGCAGCGCCTGCGCACGGGGTTCCTCGAGGAGATGGACTTCACCCGCCTGGCGCCGGCCATGAACAAGCTCGCGGAGGCTCCGATCTTCATCGACGACACGCCCAACATCAGCGCCATGGAGCTGCGCACCAAGGCACGACGCCTGCAGGCCGAGTCGGGCCTGGACCTGATCATCGTGGACTACCTCCAGCTGATGCAGTCGAGCGTGACCTCGCGTGATGCCAACCGCGTTCAGGAGGTCAGCGACATCTCGCGAAGCCTGAAGGCGCTCGCTCGTGAGCTGCAGGTGCCCGCTCGTGGCGCTCTCGCAGCTCTCGCGCCAGACGGAGAACCGGGGCGAGAAGGGCGAGCCGCGCCTCTCCGACCTGCGCGAGTCGGGCGCCCTGGAGCAGGATGCTGACATGGTGATGTTCCTGTGGCGTGACAAGGAGCGTGGGTCGGACGATCACGAGCAGGACGGCGAGGTCATCAACCTCAAGCTGGCCAAGCACCGCAATGGCCCCACCGGCGAGACCAAGCTCTGGTTCAAGAAGCGACAGACACGCTTCGTCTCATACGCTGAAGAGGACCACTACGCGGAAAGTGCGTACGGCTAGACGTCTACACTCGTGGCCGTGACACTCGGGACGAGGCGAGGACGAAGGAGTGCTCATGGGCGTCATCATCATCCGCGAGATGGTCGGCAGCAGTCCCGAGTCATGGAGCGCTGCCGCCGCAGACGCCGTCTCGCGAGCGTCCCACACCGTGCGCAACATCCGCCACGTCGAGGTCGTACGTCACACAGCCCGGGTGAAGGACGGCCGCATCACCGAGTACGAGGTCGAGCTCAAGATCTTCTTCGAGTACGAGGGCACCTGACCGCACTTATCCACACCAGGGTAAGTACGCGGTGAGACGGTCTCGCGAAGATGCGCCAATGCCCCCGACACAGGTGACACCCGAACGAACCGATGGTGCTCCTCGCCCCGACGGCGACGTCGGGACGCATCCCTCTGGGCTGGCGATCATCGCCAGCAAGATCAGTGCGGCGGTGCCGGGGCGCTCGGTCCTGGACCGGCCTCGCCTCATCGACTGGCTGAGGCAGCAGGGCCAGGCACGACTGATCCTGATCTCGGCTGAAGCGGGCTACGGCAAGTCCACTCTGCTCAACGAGTTCGCGATCCGCACCAGGGATCGGTGCGCGTGGTACCGCATGGAGAGCTCGGACGGCGACTGGATCACGTTCCTTAGCCACATGGTGGCCGCCCTGCGCGAGGTGATCCCTGGGCTTCGGTGCTGCGACGGAGGCGCTGCTGCGGCACGTCGCAGCGATGGGTCCTTCGCGCGAGGTGGTGCTCGCGCAGTTCCTGGCGGATCTGGGTGAGGTCGGACAGGGTCGGCTCGCGGTGATCCTCGACGACTTCCAGTACGTCGAGGCCTCGAGTGATGTGCGCATGATCCTGAGCCGGATGCTCGAACGCGGACCAGAGGGCATGTACATCGTGCTCGGCTGGACGTGGTCGGCCTCGACTCGCGCTCGGACGTCTTGTCTCTCAGGGACGCGTGGCAGAGCTCACGATCGACGACCTTCGCTTCACCCGGGACGAGGTCGAGGATCTGTTCGCCATCACCTATGGCCAGCCACTCGATGACGCGGCGTATGACGTCGTCATGGAGCGGACCGAGGGCTGGGCGGCGAGCCTCCAGTTGGTCGCCGCCTCGATCGCCGTGACACAGCCGGGCGAGGTGCGTGACTTCATCAGCGCGCTGAGCGGAGCGACCGCTCCCATCTATGACTTTCTGGCGGAGGAGGTCCTGACGCGCCTGTCGCCCTCCACGCAGCAGGTACTCATGCACGCGTCGCTCATCGATCGTGTGCGCCCAGAGCTGGTCCGGGCGGCACTCTCAGTGAGCGAGGGTCCTCCCCAGGGCGAAACGGTGGAGACCGCCCTCGACGAGGCGGAGGCTCTCGGACTGCTCGGTAGTAGGAGCCGATCGTCCAGCAGCGGTCGGCGCATCCATCCGCTGTTCCGTGACTTCCTCCGCCTGCACCTGGAGCAAGAGGCGTCACCCGATCTGATCCGGGCGATGCACGGCGCGGTAGCAGATGCCGCTGAACCCACTGATTGGTTGGTCTCCGCACGTCACTTCGCCCTCGCAGGAAATCCGGCAGATGCGATGCGCGTGCTCGGCTCGGCTGCCAGCGCGGCCCTTGGCACTGGTGCCTGGGGGGCAGCGGTGGAAATCATCGACCTCATGCCGGACGCGGCGCCGCCGGCGGCCGTGAAAGTGATCCAGGCGCGGGCACTGGTGAGCGACGGGGTTCCGGATGACGCGCTCGCGCTGCTTGCGAACATCGATAGGGGTGGGCTATCTCCGGAGGAGCGCGGGCTGGTCGGCCTGACCCGTGCCGCCGTCCATCACATGAATGGGAACGGCCCGGCAGTCGTGGCAGAGATCGAGGCGGTCGCCTCGGACGACACGGTCCCATCCCCGTTGCACGAAGTCGCTCTCTCGTGGCGCCAGATCCTGCTGGCCAGCGCCGGCGGCTGCATCACGGACTCGGTCCAGATGCTGCGCCGCCTCGCGGTGAGCCAGCGCCAGGCTGGGCTGCACTACTTCGCAGGCGTGACCCTCCATAACCTGGCGTACTCCGAACTTGCGCGCGGCAACTACTCGCGGGCGCACGAGATTGCCCTCGACGCGGCCGCTCATCTGGATCAGAGCGACGACACCACGGGGATCGCTGCGTCAACAGGCGCGATCCTCTCAGCGGCGGTCGCGGAACTCGGCAGACTTGAGGAGGGTCTACGCACATCCGCAGCGCTCGCTGGTGAGCCAGGAGCAACTGCTGACGCGATTGCTGATGCCGCGTATCTGCATGCGGTATGTGGACGGAGCACGAAAGCAAGATCTCTGCTGGCTCGGTTCGATCGTGGGGATGCGCCTTGGTCGCGTGAACTCGGCTCAATCGCCCAAGGCCACTATGCGCGGATTTCGCTGGCCCTGGCTGAGGGTCGTCTGGGCGAGGCTGAGAAGTCACTGCGCGCGCTTCAAGCCCTCGAGTCGCCCGGGATTGATGCTCGCTCACGTACCGCGATTGTCGTCGCGACACTGAGTTTGGCCACTGGCCGCGAGGATGCGACGCGACACGTCCAAGTCGCCCTTGAATCTGTGGCCGCCCAGAACGCCTGGCGGTGGATGTCTCGCGCACGCATGCTGGAGGCCATCGCGAGCCGAGACGGAGTCAACCTTGCTGAGCTGGTCTCCGAAACCGAGAGTGACTCGGCACTCGCGGTCCTGGAGCTTGCAGATGTGATCGCGATGGCGATCGGTACGCTGGTGCCGCTACCGGAAGCGCTTGAGCGGTCCATCCTTCGCGAGCCGACCCGGTGGATTACGGCGCTCCGAAGACAGGTGCGCCACGAACGAAACGAGGACGCTAGCGCTGCGGCGTCGCTGATCGCTCGGTTCGGGTCTGCTGAGGACGTGGCGGTGCTTCGACACTTTGACCGCACATCTGAGGGGCGAAGCAAGCGCCGCGGTCTAGCCACTCGACTGATCCGTCGGGTCAGCCCTACCGTTCGTGTTCACGATCTCGGACTCGCAAGCCTAGAGATCGGGGCGCGCGTGGTTGCGTTGACGGCGACGCGGCGCAAGTCCGCGGCCTTGCTCCTCTACATGGTCACTCGTCCTGAGCTCATGGCAACCCGAGAGCTGGTCATGGAGAGCCTCTGGCCTGACCAGAACCCGAAGTCCGCCATGAACAGCCTTCATCAGACGCTTGTTCTTCCTTCGGAGAGAGCTCGAGCCTTGGTACGAAGACGGATCGAGCGCCGACTACGTGCATGTGGAATCGGACCTGGTCTTCCTCGACCAGGAACTGTTCCAGATCGACAGCGTGGCGTTCGCTCGACAGACCACGGATATCCTGAGCACGGGCACGGCTCTGGCGCGCGGACCCGAGATGCTTCGTCTGTACAAGGGCAGCTTTGCACCGGAGTTCGAGTACGAGGAGTGGACGGAGGACTGGCGCACACACCTTCATGGGTCGTACCTGCGACTGGCGCACGCAACATCGTGCGCACTGATCGACGAGGCGCGCTACGGCGAGGTCGTAGAGGTTCTCTCACCGGTCGCTGCCCTGGATCCGATGGCCTTCGACCTCCGCGCAACGCTCATCGCATGCCTCGAGTTCACAGGCGCGACCGATGCCGCACGCGCCCACTACCGCAGCCTGGCCGCATCACACGAACGCGACCTTGGACTCCCAGCAAAGTCATTCGAGGAGATCCTTAGGAGCATCAGGCCATGAACTGGTAGCCCTACGTACTAGTACTTATAGGGTCATCACCATCCCGTACCTAACCTCCGGTTTGTATCAGTTCACTGGCTGATGCAATGACCACGGAGCGCACACCGCGCATCGTTTCGGAGGGCTCGAGAGAGGGGACCTTCGAGACAGTGGGACGGGTGACGCTCCCCATCGACCCGCCGCTGCGACTTCAGCCGTGCTGCGGCTTGAGAAGGGGTATGAGATGAATCCCGTTAGCCACGTCAAGCCCTGGTAGTTCAGATGCCTCGAACAATGCTGTCGAGGCTCACGCTGCTGTCGACCCTCATCGCAACACTACTCATCGCGGGCAGCGCGGGCATCAAGCCGATCTGAAGGGACTAGGAGCCTCCCCGTACCAAGGTTGGATGGGGAGTAGTCGGCATCTATCGCGATACTGACTACCCCTGCTGGCAACTTGGGAGTCGTACTCCTTGTCGAATAGCCTCCGGATACTGCTGATTGTCGTCCCTGTGGCGGCTATCGCGCTGCTCGCGGTGAGTTGGATGACCAACCCCATCGAAGTCGATGGGGTTGTTGTGGTGTTCTGGATTGCCGTCGCTCTGCTCGCATCAGCTTCGCCTATTCGAGCAGCCCGGGGAAACGTGGTCAGTGTTGCAGCTGCGCCGATTGTCGCCGCTGGCATCATCGGGGGGCCGACCCTCGCCGCGCTGGTTGCGGTAGTCGGCACGCTCGAGGTTAGGGAGTTCCGGGGGCAGGTGCCCTGGTACGGGTTCGTCTTCAACCACTCGTTTCCAGTCTTCGCGGGTGTGCTCTCCGGGATGACGTACGTCGTGCTGATGCAAGGTGCAGACGTCGCGACAGAGAAGGGCCTGCTAGCTGGGATCCTGGCGGGGATTGTCTACGTTCTCGTCGCGACCGCGATGTCCTCCTTGGCCGTGTCCCTGAGGGAGGGACGGACGATGGTTGCCGTCGTGCGGTCCGACTTCCACACGTTTGGGTTGACGATGATCGGGCTGACCCCGATGGCGTGGTTGATGGCTCTTGCCTATATCTGGGTGGGGCCACTGGTGGCCATCGCGTTCGCCGTGCCGCTCTACACGACTCGCGCGGCATTCAAGGCCGTGGTTGACGTCCGCGAGATGTTCACGCAGACCGTGAAGGCCCTGGCATCCGCGATCGATGCGCGCGACCCGAGCACCAAGAAGCACTCCGAGCACGTCTCAGGGATCGCCGTCGAGATCGGGCAGGCGATGGGCCTGTCAGAGACGCAACTGGAGCAATTGGAATGGGCTGGTCTGCTCCACGACATCGGCAAGATCGGCATCCGCGACGCCGTCCTGCTGAAGCCCGAGAAGCTGACCCGCGAGGAGCGGATGCTGATGAACGAGCACCCCGTGAAGGGCGAGGAGATCCTCAAGGACGTCGACCAGCTGGCAGCTGAGCGACCGCTCATCCGTCACCATCACGAGTGGTACAACGGCTCGGGCTACCCAGACCGGCTCATCGGCGAGGAGATCCCGCTGCTGGCGCGCGTGCTGCATGTCGCAGACGCGTTCGAGGCGATGACGGCGTCGCGGCCGTATCGACCGATCCCACTCAGCACGGCTGAAGCGATCGCGGAGCTCAACCGGTACGCCGGCATCCAGTTCGACCCTGGCGTGGTCGAGGCGTTCTCGCGCACCAAGACGGCGATGCAGGCGAACGAGGACCCGGACGAGCCCGGCGAGCCGGAGCAGCGATACTCGCCGGTTCCGACACTGGGACAGGTCGCGACGTCGCGAGCGCAGGGTGGAATGTCCACGAGTTCAGCCCCGGCCGAACCCTAGCCCGCGGCGCTCCGAGCACATGGCGGGCCCACCGCGACCCACTGAGACGACGCGCGCCCTGCAGGGCTCGCTCGCGCCCGACACCTGATGCTGTTCCTCGGGATCGTCGTCGGGCTCGTTCTCGGCCTCCTGGCAGGCGGGCGCCTCGCCAACCTGCTCTCCGCGAAACTGCGCTTCGGTGCGCTGATCATCGCCGGACTGCTGCTCCGCGTGGCCACACAGTGGCTCATCGATCAGGGCGTTGACGTCGTCGACCAGCTCCGAACGCCGCTCTTCGCCCTCTCCTTCGGCTTGCTCGTGGTGGCGTTGTGGCTCAATCGCGCACAGCCGGGCCTGCTCCTGGCCATGGTCGGGATCGCCGCCAACGGCCTCGCCATCCTCCTCAACGATGGGTACATGCCCGTGTTCATGCCGGCCGTCGAGATGGCCGGCCTCACGGCGGCTGACCTGTCGCCAACGTTCCACACGCCGCTCCCGACCGACCTGGGCTGGCCGTTCCTGCGAGCCGGCGGTCCGATCGGCGACATCCTGCCGATCGCCGTGCCGGTCCTGTCGAACGTCATCAGCCTGGGTGACGTGCTCCTCGCCACTGGCATCGGCTGGTACCTCTTCTCGACCATCGCACGCGGAACACCCGACCCAGATAGCGGTGTGGTTTCGCTATGGAGCGCCAAGCCACGTGCCGAAGCCGTTCAGCGGATGCCACAACAAGCTGGGCTGGACCGGCCCGTCGTGGTGGGTTCTGGCATGGGTCCGGGACTCAGCTCAGCGCGTCCCGGGCTCAACGACGCTGAGGCGCGGGCGACTGCGCCGGCGGTCGCGCCCAGCGTGGGCGAGCGGATCCGCACACATCCCTACATCCGCCTTGCCCGCGACGCACGCTTCTCTGCCTTCTGGCTGGCTGGGACGATCAGCCTCTTCGGCGATCGGCTCCACCAAGTCGCGCTCGGAGTGATGGTCCTCGCGGTGACGGATTCGCCGATGCAAACGGGGCTGGTATTCCTGGCCGCCACGCTGCCGAACCTGCTGCTTGGCCCCATCGCCGGCACGTTCGTCGACCGCTGGGACCAGAAGTGGGTGATGATCGCGACCGATCTGGTGCGCGCGGCTCTGGTCCTGACCATCCCCTTCGTTGCCGACGTGAACATCTGGCTGGTCTATCCGCTCGTCTTCATGACCACCACAGTGAGCCTGTTCTTTCGACCGGCCAAGGCGGCCATCGTCCCACGCATCGTCCGTCGCGAGGACCTCACCCCGGCCAACGGCGCCATCTGGACCGGCGAAACGGTGGCGGACATCGCGGGGTACCCACTGGCCGGTGTCTTCGTGGCAACGCTGGGCGCGGACCTGGCGCTAGCCTTCTGGGTCGACGCCATGACCTACATCATCAGCGCTGTACTGCTGGTGGGCCTGGTGATCCCACCGGTCATTCACGAGGCAAGGACGCACGTCACGAGCGCCATCGGCGCGTTCACCGACGAGCTGCGCGAAGGCTGGCACTTCCTCCGCGGGGAGACGGCCCTGTTCCAGAACACGCTTGTCAGCGTGATGGCCCAGCTGTCGGTCGGCGCCACGTTGGCGCTGATGGTGGTCTACGCACAGCGCTCGCTGGATGGCGACGTCATCCCCTATCCCGAGAGCTACGCCGTCATCGAGGCGGCCATCGGCGTGGGCAACCTGATCGGCGGGTTCGTGGTCGGCGCGATCGGTGCTCGCCTGCGCAAGGGCTGGCTGGTGATCAGCGGCTTCGCTGTCATGGGCTTCGCCACGATCGCACTCGGCCTCACCTCCAACGAGCTGCTGGCGATGGTGGCCGCCGTGGTCATCGGGATCTTCAACTTGGTCTACGTCATCCCCAGCCAGGTGCTGTTCGCCGAACGGACACCGGCGGGCATGATGGGACGCGTGGTGGCGATCCGCTCGAGCATCGTGATGGGCGCCCTCACTGGGGCGATGGCAGTGAGCGCCGGTCTCGCCGACACCATCGACGCCGGCGTCATCATCGCCGCCACCGGCGTGCTCACCGTGCTGTCGGCGGTCGTAGCGGCCTGGCTGCCGGCAGTGCGTGACGCATGATGGCGACTCGACCGGGGTCACTGCGAGCCGCGGCGCGCGACGCCCCGGCAGGACGAACGCCGCACCGCGATAATCGGGTCAACGCCAAGGACCCAGGGAGAGCCCCGCTGCATGACCGACCAGACCAAGCCTGAAGACAGCACCCCGGACGCGCAGCCGGCCGACACGCCGTCCGCAGCCTCCGCCCAGTCGGCGGCCAAGGCGGCGGCGCCGGGCTCCGGCCCACAGGAGCACGGCCCGGAAGAGCTGCCGTATATCGACGACCCTGTCACCAAGTGGTGGATCGCGATCATCATCGCAGTCTTCGCCCTCATCTTCGCCTGGGCCATCCTCTTCGGTGCTGGTGGCCTGTTCGACGGCATCCTCGACTCGGATGAACCCGCGGCGTCTCCCGAACCGACCCTGATCGCCTCCCCCACCGCCACAGAGGTTCCCTCTGTCGCACCCGAGGTCACGCCCGAGCCAGAGCTGACGGAGGTGCCAACCGTGGCACCAGAGCCGACGGTGCAACCGACGGCTGAGCCCCAGCCCACGGAGGCGGCGACACCAGCGACGACGCCCGGGGCGGAACCGACTGAGGCGCCCGCAGCCAGCGACGAGCCGGTCGCGAGCCCGGGCGGCTAGCGCCGTGGGGTGAGCCCCAACGGGCAGGTCCGGCACCCTGACGACGAATACGCCGCCCGGCGTGCAGCCATGGTCAGCGACCAGCTGGCAGCGCGCGGGATCCGTGATGGCGCCACGCTGGCCGCCATGGCCCTGGTGCCACGCGAGGCGTTCGTGCCCGAGGCGCATCGCGACGCCGCCTACGCTGACGGAGCGATGCCCATCGGCCACGGGCAGACGATCTCGCAGCCATACATCGTCGCACGCATGACCGCGCTGCTGGATCTGCCCGCGCAGGGCTGGCCGTGGAGCGGTGCGCGACCAGTGGTGCTGGACGTGGGCACTGGCTCTGGCTACCAGGCGGCCGTGCTGGCACAGTGCGGCGCGCGCGTCATCTCGATCGAGCGCGACCCCGAGCTGGCTGCTGCTGCCCGGGAGCGCCTGACCGACCTCGGCTACGAGGTCGACGTCGTCGTGGGCGACGGCAGTGTGGGCTACCCGGCAGGCGCACCCTACGCTGGCATCGTCGTCGCCGCGGCCAGCCCGCAGGTCCCTGCGCCCCTCGTGGATCAGCTGGCCGACAGCGCCCGACTGGTCGTGCCGATCGGCTCGCGTGGCTCTCAACGCCTGACGGTGGTGCAGTGGGACGGACGCCGGAGACGAACGTTCCACGCCGACGCCTGTGTCTTCGTGCCGCTGGTTGGAGCCCACGGCCACCCCGACTGATCAGCTGAGCGGGCCGGTGCTATCCTCGCCCGCGATGACACACGTCTTCGTTGCCCCCCACCCCGACGATGTCGCCCTGTCCTGTGGCGGCCTCATCGCGAGCCTGCGCGAGCTGGGCCAATCGGTGACGGTCCTGACCGTCTATTCCGGAGGTGCCGGCGCCGACGTGTCGGACTATCGGCGCGAGGCCCTTGGCTTTGGCACCAAGTCACTGGCGCCCAACACTGAAGCCTTCAACCGCAGCAATATCGCGGCCGAGTTCCCGGTCGCCACGATCACCGGTGTCGGTGCTCCCTGGCAAGCCGACCCCGACCGTCTCGATGCCACGCAGGAGCGCGCCAACACGCAGGCGCGTCAGTTCTGGCAGCGTGCGGCGTGGTCCCGCAATGCCAACATCACCAACGAGTCTCACGAAGGTCGCCCTCTCCCGGACGACGTGTCCAGCCAGGGGACGCTGGCGCGCTATGACCTCGCGAGCGCCGACGAGTCGACGTGGCGCAAGGTCGAGGACGAACGCTGGGCGTACTTCATCGAGGCTGCGCTCGTGGACCTCGACCTTCCAGACGCCGTGCACCGTGGCTATGACGGCGACGAGCAGCTGCTGGGCCGGCCCTACGAGGACGACGAGCCGCCGACGGAGGTCCTGCGCCGCGAGATCATGCGGCTCGAGCCGCAACAGGTCTACTTCCCGCTGGGCGTCGGTGGTCACGTCGACCATCGGCTATGTCGTGATGCCGGCCTGGCCCTGCTCACGGATGCTCCGGCATGGGTGATGCCGGCACCGAGCCTGGCCGGGAGGCTCTCCTTCTACGAGGACTTCCCCTACGCCTGGTGGAACGGCTTCGCCGGATCGCGGGATCTCGCCGCCCACGACATCGACGTGCCCGCGGGCCTGGCGCTGGAGGCGCGCTACGCCGACATCAGCGACCAGCTGGAGCGCAAGAGTGCCGGCCTGAAGATGTATCCGCGACAGGTCGAGCGGCTGTTCGAGAGCGAGCAGGCGATGCTCGATGCAGTCACGGGATACGCCGCGCGGGTGGCTGAGGCGGGCGGAGTCGGCACTGGTGCCGCGGAGCGCTATTGGAGCGCCGTCCGCTCCTGAGCGACCCTGTTGGTCGCGGTTCGTCGCCTCAGGAGGAGGCACCCGGCCCCTGGGCCGCGCGCGACGTGCGGATGCCACGGTGGATGATGGGGATGCGGAAGAGGTCCCAGAGCACACTCAGCGCCAGTCCCGGTCGCACGCGCATGCGTGAGCCATGGATGTCGTGCCACATGACCGGCACGATGGCGTAGCTGTAGCCGAGGCTTCGAGCGAGGAAGATCACCTCCGCATCGAAGACGATGCCGTCGGTCTTGAGGCGTCCGAAGACATCGTGTGCGGCAGCGCGACGGAAGCCCTTGAAGCCGCACTGCGTGTCGGGGACATCGCCGGTGACCCACATGCCGGCCAGGGCACGGTAGACCCGACCGAGCAGGCGGCGGTAGGTCGGCTGGCTCGCCCGGCGGTCGCTGCCGTCAGGCTGGATGCGGCTGCCGAGAGCGATGTCGTCGCCCACGAGCGCTTCGGTCAGGAACGGGATCTGGTCCGGCGGCGTAGCCATGTCGGCGTCCGCGAAGATGATCAGGTCACTGGTGGCGGCCAGGACCCCGGCTGTCACGGCGGCACCCTTGCCGGCGTGGCGCCGACGGAGGACACGCAGACGTGGCGCGGAGCCATCGGCCCCTGGTCGGGCCTCGGGGCGCGCCTCCACGATGTCGACCGTGTCATCGGTGGAGCCGTCGTCCACCAGCAGCACCTCCCACGTCCCGATCTCATCCGACGAGCGACCCTGGCTGCGCGCCGGCCCGCCGCGATACAACCAGCCGAAGAGCTCGTCCAGGGCGGGCTCGATGCGGTCGGCCTCGTTGTACGCCGGGAGGACGATGGTGAGGCTGGCGCGGCTCGGGTCACGGGAGGTCACCCGGAGAGGCTAGCGGGCCTGTCCAGCCCACCAGATGGCTCCATGGTCCCATGCGGAACGCCCCGCAGTGCTCGAATTCGCCCAGTGGGACCACCGAGGGTGGGCCTTTCGTACTCCCGGGGAGGCAGGGTGTGCGTTGCTAGTGTGTGCGCGACATGGCGATCCCCATCCTGCTGTTCGCGGTCGCCCTCATCGCGCGGGTGCTCACCGCGGTGCTCTTCATCGAACCCGCCTATCCCGATTCCTACTACTACGCCAACGTGGCTCGGGAGCTCGCCGCCGGTGGCGGCTTCCGTGTCGACTACATCTGGAATTTCGTGGAGGTCGGCGGCACGCTGCCGGCCGAGGGCCTGCTGCCGATCCCGTCGAATGCGCACTGGATGCCACTGGCGGCGCTGATCCAGGTGCCGTTCATCTGGCTGATGGGCCCGACGAGCCTCGCCGCCGCCCTGCCGTTCTGGCTCGCTGCGGCCGCCGTGGCACCCCTCACCTGGTTCATCGCGCGCGACGCCGGCATGCCGTCCTGGCAGGCGGCCGCAGCGGGCCTGCTGGTGATCGTGCCCGCGGGCGTCTCGCCGTTCCTGGGGCAACCCGACAACTTCGCCATCTTCATGCTGCTGGGTGCGCTGGCGCTGTGGCTGTGCGCTCGAGGCCTGCGCGGGCATCGGCGCTCGTTCGCCGCGGGCGGCGTGGTCGTGGGCCTGGCCTTCCTCTCGCGCAACGACGGTGTGCTGTTGGGCCTGCCGTTCGCACTCTCCGTCGCCCATGACCTGTTGCGTCGACCACGCCTCTCGCGCATCGGCTGGTGGCCCGCAGTCCTGTGCGCGGCCGGCTTCCTGCTCGTGTCGATACCGTGGCTCTGGCGCCAGCTGGATGTCTTCGGCTCCATCTCGCCGTCCTCCGCCGGTGGCCGCATCCTCTTCATCAGCGAGTACCGCGAGCTGTACAGCGTGACCAGCGTCACGACCCTGGAGTCGTTCCTCTCGCAGGGCATCGGTGCCGTGCTGGAGAGTCGCCTGGGAGGCCTGTGGGACGCCCTGCTGATCTTCGTGGCCATGCCGATGCTGGTCCTCCTGGTGCCGTTCCTGATCGCCGGCGCCTGGCTGCGGCGTCGCAGCCCCGACTTCGCACCCTGGTTCATCTACGCCGCAGCGCTGTTCCTCTTCACGGCCCTCGTCTCCGCGGTCCACGTGCCCTACGGGACGTTCATCCACTCGGCCGTGGCGTTGCTGCCGCATGCCTACATGCTGGTGCTGACGGGGCTCGCCGCCGTCGTGGGCTGGGTGGCATCGCGCCGCCCCTCATGGGACGCGCCGAAAGCGAGCCGAAACTTCAGCTTCATGCTGGTCGGCGTCATCGCCGTGGCGTCGATCGTCGCCACGCTCTCCACGACCGATGCCTGGAAGCGCGAACGCGACGGACGCGTCGAGGTGCTGGCCACGCTGGCGCGAAGTCGCCGATACCGGCGATATCGTCATGAGCCCCGACGCGGGCGCCTACCAGTTCCACGGTGACTGGGGAGGCATCGTCACCCCTGATGACCCCCTGTCCACGGTCGAAGAGGCCCTGCGCCTCTACGACGCGCGCTGGCTGGCGCTCGAAGGCGCTCACATCACGGCCGGGCTGCGCCCGGTGCTGGCAGGCGACCTCCGCCCGGCGTGGCTGTCCGAGCCGCTGCTGGAGGTACCTCCCCTGCCGCCGACGGAGGACGGAACGGACTCCGAGACGGCGCCACTCCCGCGCGCGGCTCTCTATGCGGTGTGCCTGCAACCCGCCGATCCCCGGTGCCACCCGTGACCCTCGCCATCCCCGTGGGACTGTATCTGCTGGCACTGGTGGTCCGGCTCGTGGCAGCCGGACAGCTTCCCTTCCCCACCACCGAGCCCAGCGCCTACTACGTCGACGTGGCACAGAACCTGCTGGCCGGCAGCGGCCTCGTCGCCGACGGCGTGTGGAGCTACGCGACGCCGCCGCTGGTCGGTGCCCAAGCCAGCCTTCGAGCTGTGGCTCCCGATGAGCACCTTCGTCTCGGCCGCCGCGATGAGCGTGCTGGGGTCGACGTTCTGGGCCGCGCAGGTGGGCGGCGCCGTGCTCGGCGCGGCCGTGGCTCCCCTCGCCTGGGCCATCGGCCGCGAAGCGGCCCGGACGCAGGGGCTCGACAGGCGACGCACGGGGGCGGTGGCCATCGCGGCCGGCTTGCTGGCCGCCATCATGAGCCCCCTGGTGCTCGGGTCGATCGTGCCCGACTCCTACACGCCCTTCACCGTGTTCATGCTTGCCGCTGCCCTGCTCGTCCCGCGGGTCATCGGCACCCGCTGGGGAGAGGTGGACGAGCGTCCCGCGAGCGCCATCGCCGGACTCGCGCTCGGCATCGCCATGGGCCTGGCCTACCTCTCGCGCCAGGAGGTCGTCTGGCTGGGACTGACGGTGGTGCTGATGCTGACCTGGGCGCTGCGAGCGCGCGCACCCGGCACCCGGCTGCGCGAGGCCGCGAGCCGCCTCTGGCCGGTGCTGGCCGGCGGACTGCTGGTGGTGACGCCATGGCTCATCCGCAACATGGCCGAGCTCGGCAGCCCGTTTCCGGGCCAGGCGATCGAGAACATGTTCCTCATCGACAACGAGGACATCTTCGCCTTCAGCGAGCGGCCCACCGCGGCGGCCTACCTGCGACAAGGTGTGGGCACGCTGCTGGGCAACCCGCTGGCTGCGGCCTGGGACAGCTTCATCAACGTGCTCGCTGTGCCCGCGTTCCCCGTCGGCATCGCTGGCCTGGTCGCCCTGGTGGGACTCCGCCGCGGGCCTGCACTGCGGCGGCCGACGGCGCTGGTCGCGCTCCTGCTGTCCGGCGCCTTGACCTTCGCGAGCACGGTGCTGCTCTTCCCGGTGGCCACGCTGTGGGGCACGTTCATGCATGCCTCGGGCCCGCTGCTGGTGGGTCTTGGCATCGCGGCCGCACTCGGCGGCGATGCGCTGCTGGCGGGCATCTCCCGGATGCGGGACTGGGAGCGGCCCAACATCATCCTGGCGCCGGTGGCGCTCGTGGGCATGGCCGGGCTCATCACCGTCTTCGGCGTGTGGGTCTTCTCCACGCAGTCGCGTGAGACGCAGGATCGCTACACCGACCTCGCGGCATCGTTGCAGGCAGCGGCACAGGAGTCCGGCCGACCGTTGCCCACGACGCTCATCACCGACCATCCCATGTGGCTGGCCGGCGCCGTCGATCGCTATGCCATCGCGTTGCCCGACGAGGAGCCGGCTGCCGTCCTCGAGCTGGGCCGCCTGTTCGACGCTCCCTGGGTGGTCGTCATCGACGAGCGCGGACGCTACCCGGACGCGCTGCTGGATCCGGCAGGACGCGGCTGCCTGGACGCCGACCCGCAGGCACTGGACATGGGTGGCGGTGACGCCTGGCTCTTCCGGCTCGCAGCGGAGTGCGCTCCGTCGTGAGCATCGGGGCCGGGAGCACGAGCACCAGCGCCTATACTCCGAGCCACATGGAAGCTGGCATACCGCCTGCGCGGCGGCAACGCATCGCAAGAGATCGAGCCGGCGCGCGGGTACGGTCCCGTCGCCGGCCAACGGACATCGTCAGCCATGCGGACGCAGCCACGACCCCCGGGCGTGTGCAGCAGCCGAGGGAGAGGAGTGTGGAATGACAGCAGACGAGTACTCAGGACCTGATCGTCGCCGTGGTGGCCCCGACCGGCGAGACCCCAATGCGCGAGTCAAGATCCTGCTCGTCGATGACCATGCCCTCTTCCGTGTGGGTATGCGGCAGACCCTCGACTCGGAGGCGGACTTCGATGTCGTGGCGGAGGCGGACGACTCGCGCAGCGCCATCGACGCGGCAGCGGCACACACGCCGGACATCGTTCTGCTCGACCTCTCGCTGCCCGCCCCCGGCGGCATCGAGACGACGCAGCGCGTCAAGCGCGAGGTGCCCAGCGCCGGCATCGTCGCGCTCGCCGCATCAGAGGACGAGGATCAGCTCTTCGAGGCCATCAAGGCCGGTGCGGCTGCCTTCCTGCTCAAGGACATCGCCCCCGAGGACCTCGTCACCATCATCCGCCGCGTGAACCACGGCGAGTACCTCATCAACGACAAGGTCTTCGCGCGTCCGTCCGTGGCCAATCGTGTGCTCAAGGAGTTTCGCGAACTGGCCGTGTATGGCCAGGAGGCGGCACCGATCTTCGCGCCACTGTCGCCACGCGAGGTGGAGATCCTGGACAACATCGCCAAGGGCATGACCAACAAGCAGGTCGCCTACGCCCTCTCCATCAGCGAGCAGACCGTGAAGAACCACATGAGCTCGATCCTGCGCAAGCTGTCGGTGAACGACCGCACGCAGGCGGTGGTGTACGCCATGAAGCAGGGCTGGATCAGGATCCCCGAGGATTGAGCGCGCCGGAGCCGCCCCGCGCTCCGGGCATACCGCCCACCGCGGCGGGTCAGTCGGGCCAGGCCGGTCACGCCCCCGGGGAGCAGGGATCGGGGCCAGCCCGGCCACCCGGGCCCGGCACCGGTCTGACGGCGCCCACCATCGGCGGACTGCGCGCCGAGATCGAGGAAGACATCCGCCGCATCGAGGGCGAGAACGGCGAGATCGACATGCTCATGGAGCAGGTCCTCCTCGAGATCGAGCGGCACGAGGGGCGGCGCACGAAGATGGAGGGTCGGCTGGCCGGTCTGGAGACCAGCGGCACTGCCGATCCTGATGAGCTCAGCGAGCTGCGCGACGGACTGCTGGCGCTGACTCGCCGTGAGCTGCTCTTCGATGCGCAGCGGCAGGTGCTGGAAGGCAAGCAGCGCGTGCTGGCCCGCTTCCTGCAGCGCCTCGTCGAGATCGACAACAGCCTCTCCGCCATGGGTGGCGCTCCGACGCGGCCGGCGCCCATGGCGTCGCCCGGTCTGCGAGCCCTCGCCACCGCGGCAGGCGGCAGCGGTGCGCCAGGGCTCAACCAGCCGGCGATGGCGATCCGCAGCCAGGAGGACCTGCGGCGCGACATCGTACGCCGACTCCACGACGGCCCGGCGCAGTCCATCGCCAACATCGGCCTGCAGATCGAGATCGTCGAGCGGCTGATGCAGAAGGAGGATCCGCGCGCGGGCGATGAGGTCAAGGCGTTGGGACGGCTGGTCCAGCAGGCCCTGGACACGACGAAGGAGTTCATCTTCGAGATCCGGCCCATGGTCCTCGATGACCTGGGCCTGGGGCCGACCATCCGCCGCACCGTCAGCGACCGCGGGCGCCGCTCGGGCATCAACATCGACTTCGACTCGCAGGGGATCGAGGAACGCCTGGACCCCGACCTCGAGAGTGTCGTCTACCGCAGCGTCGACGAGGCCATCGCGGGCTTCGTCGCCCTACGCCCGCCCTCCGTGCTGGTGCGCCTCGACTGGGGCGAGCGCGAGCTGGTGGCAACGGTCGAGGGGACCTGGCCGCGTGTCAATCTGGAAGGGCAGTCGGAGTCCAGCGAGGCGGCCACGGCCCGCTCGGTCGACACCCCACCCGCGTTGCTGGCGATGATGCAGGAGAAGCGGTCCGCCGACCAGGCCGCGGACCGAGCCACCCGCGCCCTGCCGCCCGACCGCGTCAACGAGATCGGCAATCGCGCCAAGGCCCTGGGCCTGACGCTGACCATGCGCGGCGAGGGCCAGATCATGGAGCTGGTGGCTCCCATCAAGCGCTAGCTGCGCCACCGCGAGCGCCGGCAGCAACGGCTGGGTCAGCGGCTCCGTCGCCACCGGTGGCCGGACATGCGGGCAGATGCACCCCGTACCCCCGGCCCATTCCTCCGGCTCGCACGGTTTGCGACTCTTCCTGCAGCGCTCACGCAGCGCGAGTCTTGAGGGAAGGAGGTACCACCAACGTGACCGTTTTCACCGACTGGCTGACGACTCTCCGTCAGGATGACGGGCAGGGCCTGGCCGAGTACGCACTCATCCTGGCGCTCATCGCCATCATCGCCATCGCAGCGCTGATCTTCCTCGGCGGCGAGATCTCCTCGATCCTTTCGACCATCGGCGCCCAGATCTAGGCGAACCGTCCCACATCGCAGCACCAACGACGCCGGCTACGAAGCCGGCGTCGTTCTTCGTGTGCCCGGGGCCCCGCGTCGGCGCGATGATCAGGCCAGGTCGCCGAAGTGCCCCCACAGCGAAGGGTCGAAGCCGGGGACGAGCTGGCGCAGGCGCTCCACCTCGGGTCGGTAGTAGCCCCGCAGCACCTCGACCTGCGAGTCGGGCACAGACACCTTCTCCAGCTTGGCCTTGTTGCGTGGCCGCGCCAGCTCCTCGGCCGGTAGCTCATGCGGCGGCAGGCCCAGGAACTCGAAGGTGCGTGCCAGCATCGCGCCGGCATCGGCGGCGCAGGCCTCGTATTGCAGCACCAGCAAGCGCTCGGCCGGGAAGGAGCGCATGAGCCACTCCACCTGCGTGGCATACATGCCGCGCTCGATGGCATCGGTGACGACGCGGACACGATCGCCGAACACGCGCACCAGTCCGTCCTCGCCCTCTTCGTCCACCAGGCCACCGCGATCCATGTGGCTCAGGCCGCTGATGTAGCGCTCGACCGGGTCGCGTAGCAGGACGATGGCGCGGGCGTCCGGTGCCGCCCGCTTCACCATCGGAGGCACCCAGGCACAGTTCATGTACTCGGGCGTCTTCTCGCCGATGAGCTTCCCCTGCGGCCGCGGGAAGTAGCGGTGGTAGTGCTCGATGTGCTCATCGGTCAGCGGCTCCGCCCAGAGGCGATCGAAGAAATGGAGCTCGGGCCGCTGGTTCTTGGGCTGCACCACTCCCGGATGCTGCTCGATGAGGCGGAACCACCAGGTCGTGCCCGACTTCTGGGCACCGAAGATGACGAAGTCGGGGGCCCCGGTGCGCCAGCCGTCCGGACAGGCGGGGTGCTCCGGCAGGGTCTCGAAGACCTTGCGGCGCTGGCGGATGCTGGCGGGGTCCATGGGCTTGGGCGACGGGGCCGCGGGCTGGTTGAGACCAAGCCGCCTGCGCAGCTTGCGCAGTCGGATCTGGCGCATGCAGGAACCTCGAGAACGGGGCCAAGTGGGATGTCTCGGGCATGATAGCCGTCAGGGCCCGCGACCATCGCGGTTCGCGCCGTGCGGCCCGCCGCTGCGACCGGGTACCAACGCCGCACGACGCGTCGGCCGCATAGCCCGATAGTCATATCGCCCGCGCCGGGGGTGGTGCATAGGATTCCGGTGACACTTGTCACACCAGTTGGAGTCCTGCTCTTGTTGTCAGCCCCCGGTGAGCATGTCCCTCGACCAGCCCTGACGAACCCACGGCGTCGCGCTAGTCGAATCGGTGCTCCCGGTCTACCCTTGAGCCCCCGGCACGGCCGCCTGCCGTCAACGGCCATGAGGAACCGAGCGTGAGCGAACAGATCCGAGTCGTCATCGTCGATGACATCGCAGAAACACGAGAGCACCTGACGAAGCTGCTCTCGTTCGAATCCGATATCGACGTGGTGGGTGCCGCCGCGTCGGGCGAGGAGGCGGTCGACCTCGCGGGCAAGCTGCAGCCGGACATCCTGCTGATGGACATCAACATGCCCGGCATGGATGGCATCGCCACCACCGAACGCATCTCCGCCACCTTCCCCATGACCTCCATCATCATGATGAGCGTCCAGGGGGAGGCGGACTACCTGCGGCGGTCGATGCTCGCCGGAGCCCGGGAGTTCCTCGTCAAGCCCTTCAGCTCCGATGAGCTGACGGCTTCCATCCGCCAGGTGCACATCCGCGAGAAGGCCAAGCGCGGGCGCATGATCATGCCGGTCCCCGGCGCAGCCAGCCCTGAAGGCAGCGGCAAGAAGGGCAAGATCGTCACGCTCTTCGCGCCCAAGGGCGGCGTCGGCCGGACCACGTTGGCGGTCAACCTCGCGGTCGCCTTGGCTGGTGAGCAACGGCAGACCGTCACGCTCGTGGACGGCTCCTTCCAGTTCGGCGATGTCGGCGTGCTGCTGAACCTGAACCCCAAGAACAAGTCCATCATCGACGTCGTCGCCGATCCCTCCGCGACCGACGAGGACCTGGTCGACACCACGCTCATCAACCACAGCACCGGCATCAAGGTCCTGCTGGCGCCTCCGAGCCCGGAGATGGCGGAGCTCATCACGGTCGACCAGATCCGGCGCATGGCTGGACGGCTGCGCGAGACCAACGACTTCACGGTGGTAGACCTCTGGCCCCACTTCAACGATGTCTCGTTGGCGCTGCTGGACATGTCCGACGTGATCCTGACGATCCTCACCCTCGAGATCACGAACATCAAGAACATCCGCCTCTTCCTGGAAGTGGCCGAGCAGCTCGGCTACGGCGATCGCCTGAAGCTGGTCCTGAACCGTGCCGATTCGGCATTCGGCATCCGCGTCGCCGACGTCGAGAACTCCGTGGGACGCAAGATCGACCACCAGGTGGTCTCGGATGGCCGCACGGTCGTCTATGCGCTCAACCGGGGTGTGCCGTTCGTCTGGAGCAACAGCCAGGCCCCGGTCAGCGAAGACATCCTCAAGATCTCACGCGCACTCGTATCGGGCGAAGGCTCCCCCGAGACCGAGGATGAGAAGGAGCCTGCAAAGAAGTCAATCTTCGGACGGCGCTGACGTCGTCATGGATCCTCGCTAGGGAGAACTTGAGATGTCACTGCTGAAGCGGATCGAGAGCGCCAAGCCCGCTGGTGGGGGCGCGCCCGTGCCCATGCCCCCCGGACCACCCCAGCCGGGTGGCCCACCACCACCCGCCGGGTCTCACGGCCAGCCCGGGATGCCGCCGCCCATGCCCCAGCGCGTGATGTCACAGGTGCCGGTGCGGGAGTCGTTCCGCGACACCAAGTACCGCATCCAGCAGCGCGTCATCTCGGATCTGGACCCCAAGCTCGACCTCACCAACCAGGTGGAGGTCCGGCGCCAGATCGAGGAGATCTTCAGCGTCGCCATCGACGAGGAAGGACTGGCCCTGACGCGTGCTGAGCGCGTGCGCATGCTCGAGCAGATCACCGACGAGATCGTCGGCCTCGGTCCGCTGGAGCCCCTGCTGCGGGACGAGTCCATCACCGAGGTCATGGTCAATGGGCCGCGCCAGGTCTACATCGAGCGCGCCGGTCGCCTGGAGCTGACCAACATCTCGTTCCAGAACGACGACCACGTGATGCGCATCATCGATCGCATCATCGCGCCCATCGGCCGCCGCGTCGACGAGTCCAGCCCCATGGTCGATGCCCGCCTCACCGACGGCTCCCGCGTCAACGCCATCATCCCGCCGCTGAGCCTGGTGGGACCGGTCATCACCATCCGCAAGTTCGCTGCCTCGCCGTTCACCGTCGATGACCTGATCCGCTTCGGCACGGCCACACCCGAGATGTTCGACTTCCTGAAGGCCTGTGTCGAGGCGCGCCTGAACGTGTTCGTCTCGGGCGGCACCGGCTCGGGCAAGACGACCACGCTCAACGTGCTCTCCTCGTTCATCCCCAACGACGAGCGCATCGTCACCATCGAGGACGCGGCCGAGCTGCAGCTGCGCCAGGAGCACGTCATCACCCTCGAGTCGCGCCCGCCGAACATCGAGGGCAAGGGCGCCATCCCCATCCGCGAGCTGGTGCGCAACTCGCTGCGCATGCGGCCCGACCGCATCGTCGTCGGTGAGTGTCGCTCCGCCGAGGCACTCGACATGCTGCAGGCCATGAACACCGGCCACGATGGCTCGATGTCGACGGGCCACTCCAACAGCCCGCGCGACATGCTGTCGCGTCTGGAGACCATGGTGCTGATGGCTGGAGTGGACCTGCCCCTGCGCGCCATCCGCGAGCAGATCGCCAGCGCCGTCGACCTCATCGTGCACCAGTCACGCCTCAAGGACGGCACCCGCCGTGTGACCAGCATCACCGAGGTGCAGGGCATGGAGGGCGACGTGGTCGTCATGCAGGAGGTCTTCACCTTCGAGCAGACCGGAGTGGTCGACGGCCAGATCCAGGGCATCCTGCGGCCCACCGGCATCCGCCCCAAGTTCGCCGAGAAGTTCGAGGTCATGGGCATCAGCCTGCCGCCCGCCCTCTTCGGCTACCGGTCCTAGGAGGTCACGATGGATCCTGCCGTCCTCGTTGCCGTCATGGCCGGCGTCGCGGTCATGCTGCTCTTCCTCGGTGTCTTCGGTGGCCGGCGCGTGTCGCCGACCGAGCGCATCGAGCAGGTGGCCATCGCCGCGACCGAGGCTCGCCACCGCGACCGCGACACCAGCCAGCGCAAGTCACTCCGTTCACGCTTCTTCGGTGGCCGCGCCGCCGCCGGCGTCGACCGCGTCGTCGAGCAGCGTGACTGGGGCGCCACCATGGCCCGCGAGCTGGCTCGCGCCGATCTTCAGCTGCGGCCATCGGAGTACCTGGCCATCCGCATCGCCGCCATCATCGGCGCGCCCGTGGCAGTCTACCTGCTCGGCAAGACCGTGCTCAGCACGCTCGACACGCCCATCGCCCTGCTGATCGCCGGTGTCCTTGGTTGGTGGGTCCCGCGTTTCTATGTCAACCGCCGCAAGACCAAGCGTCTGCAGGCGTTCAACGACCACCTCGCCGACACCATCACGCTCGTCGGCAACGCACTGCGCGCAGGCGCATCCTTCCTGCAGGCCATCGAGCTGGTGGTGCGTGAGACGCAGCCACCCATCTCCACGGAGTTCAACCGCGTCATCCGCGAGGTCAACCTGGGCCTGCCGTTCGAGCAGGCGCTCTCCAACATGGTCCGTCGCGTGCGGTCCGAGGACCTTGAGCTGATGGCCACCGCCATCACCATCCAGCACCAGGTCGGCGGCAACCTCGCCGAGATCCTCGACTCCATCGCCTTCACCATCCGCGAGCGCATCCGCATCAAGGGCGAGATCCGTACCCTCACGGCACAGCAGCGCATGTCTGGCTACGTCGTGGCCGGCCTACCCATCTTCCTCGTCCTCATCCTGTCGCTCATCGCACCTACCTTCATGGAACCGATGTTCGGGGACCCGTACGTCTTCGGCATCCCTGTCGGCGTCATCGTCCTCAGCCTCGGCGCCATCATGATGGGCATCGGGTTCCTGGCCATCCGCCGCATCGTCGACATCGAGGTCTAGCGCATGGGACTCCCCTTCCTCATGGCGCTGCTGGCTGCCGGCGGCGTTCTGCTCATCGTCTGGGCCCTGCTGGGTGCTCGCACCTCAGACCCGGTCCAGGCACGTCTCACACAGCTCGGCACGCTCGAGGGCGTGACCAGCCTGGAGGAGATCGAGCTGCAGCAGCCCATCATGGACCGCACGCTGCGACCGATGATGCGGCGACTGTCCGGCATCGGCACGAGGTTTACCTCGCGTGAGCGCGTCGGCCGCACGGAGGGTCGGCTGGCAGAGGCCGGCTACCCCTATGGGCTACGCACCATCGACTTCATGGGCCTCAAGGTGGTCAGTGCCCTGGTCACCAGCGGCCTTGCCTTCCTGCTGTTCGGCGTGGCGCTCGGCGCCGGCGCCTCCTCTGGCTTGGTCATCACCGGGATCGGCCTTGTGCTGGGCTTCTTCCTGCCTGACTACTGGCTGATCAACCGCATCCGCGCACGCCAGAAGGCGATCCTGCTGGCCATCCCCGACACGCTCGACCTGCTCACCATCTCGGTGAAGGCCGGTCTCGGTTTCGATGCCGCACTGGGCAAGGTCATCGAGAAGACCGAGGGGCCGCTCTCCGACGAGTTCCGCCGTGCCCTGGCGGAGGTACGCATCGGCAAGCCCCGTCGCGATGCGTTGAAGGAGCTGGTGGCGCGCACCAACGTGCCGGCGCTGACCAACTTCATCGGCGCCATCATCCAGGCCGAACAGCTCGGCGTGGCGATCGCCAACGTCCTCGAGATCCAGTCTGAACAGCTGCGCATCGAGCGCCGACAGCGTGCCGAGGAGATGGCAGCCAAGGCGCCCATCAAGATGCTCTTCCCGTTGGTGGGGTGCATCTTCCCCGCGATGTTCATCGTCATCCTGGGCCCGGCGCTGATCCTCATCATGCAGAACCTGGGCAACGTCTAGCCGGTCTGACCGGATGAGCCAGGAACCACTGCGGCTGCGCCGTCGGGCCGATGGCGCCGTGCTTTGCCGGCGGCTCGTGCTGGGCGAGTCGTTCGGCCAGCGCTTCATGGGCCTGATGGGTCGCGCATCCCTGCCGGCCGATGAGGGCCTCTGGCTGCCCACCTCGAGTATCCACATGTTCTTCATGCGCTTCCCCATCGACGCGCTCTTCGTGGGCAAGGAGAGCGGCGACGGATACCGGTCGGTGGTGGGCATGCGCCGGAACCTGCCGCCGTGGCGGGGCATCGTCCTGCCGGTTCGCGGAGCCGAAGGCGTGATCGAGCTGCCCGCGGGGACACTCGAGCGACACAGCGTGGCCGACGGTGACGAGGTGCGCTTCGAGCCCGCCCACGACGAAGGCCGGGCCGCCCCGGCTGCCTGAGTCGGTGCTCCGTACGGGAGTGACAAGCGCCACGTAACCGGCCACAGGACACTGGCCATGTGCCGGCGCATACGCCAGCACGTCGCTGGGCTCATGCTGGGGCTCGTGCGCGCCCTGCTCGACCTCCTTCTGCCACCCCGCTGCGCCGGCTGCGGCCGAGAGGGTGAGACCCTCTGCCCTCGCTGCAGTCGGCCGTTGGTCCGCCGCCGGGGTGAGCCGGCCGGCGCTCCCCTCGGACTTCCGGTGGCGCTGCCGGCCGGGCTCGTGCAGCTGGAGTGGTGTGCCATGTACAGCGGCCCGGTGCGTGCGTCCCTCCACGCGCTCAAGTACCGCGGCGAGCGGCGACTCGGCGAGCCGTTGGGCCGGGCCATGGCCGAGCGCTGGCGCCGCGCGGGGCGCGGTGCCGAGCTGGTCACGTGGGTACCCGTCCACCGCAGTCGGCAGCGTGAGCGTGGCTTCGACCAGGCCGAAGCGCTGGCGCGCGTCGTCGCCGAAGAGCTGGGTCTGCCGGTGGAGCGCTGCCTCGTACGGCGGCAGCGCACGACCGCCCAGCACTCGCTCGGGCGACGAGCGCGTGCGGGCAACACGGTCGGCGCCTTCGATGCCAGCGAGCGCGTCCGCGCCAGGATGCAGGGACGCTGGCTCCTCCTCGTCGACGACATCGTCACGACCGGAGCCACGCTCAGTGCCTGCGCCGCGGCCTTGCAGGCGGGCGGCGCGGCGTCCGTCTCAGCGCTGGCGCTGGCGCGCGACCGCTGACTGCTCGCACCATCGGGCCCGCGACGGCGGCACGGGGATGTGGCGGACCCGACGCCTGAAGCCTAGACTCAGACCAAAAGGGGAGGTGCAGCCGGTGCGAACGACGATCAGAGGCAAGAACCTGACTGTCTCGGACAAGGACCGTGCCTACATCGAGCGCAAGATGCAGCGCCTGGAGCGGATGCTCGACGATCGCAGCGAGGCCGACGTGGAGCTGCGCCTGGAGGGCAACCCCAAGATCGCCGACAGCCACATCGTTGACGTGACGCTCTCGATGACCGGCCAGACGCTCCACAGCATGGCCGCTGCGGCGTCCTTCCGCGTGGCCGTGGACGAGGTCATCGACAAGGTGGAGCGACGCACGGTCGAAGCCCGGCAGCGGCCGCGCGACCGCCGCCGCCACGCCCAGGAGCGCTACATCGGCGCCAGCCAGATGGAGGCGACGCCGGAGTCGCCGGAGGATGGCGACGAGGAATCGCAGGTGGTGAAGATCAAGCGCTTCGACATCGAGCCGATGTTCGAGGAGGACGCCATCACGCGGATGGAGGAGCTGGGGCACGCGTTCTTCATCTTCGTCAACGCCGAGAACGAGCGCATCGCGGTCCTCTATCGCCGGCGAGATGGACGCTACGGGCTCATCGAGCCGTCGATCGGCGGAGGCTACAGCGGAGACGAATAGCCTCGACGCCTGCGGGTAGCTCCCTGGCGCATGTGCTGGCGGCGTGGGGGACCGTTCCCTCACTCGAGCCCGTACCAATGGACCATATTCTGCGGGGCGTCCTGGCACCGATGATGTCGCTGCCGCCGGACGGTGGCTCACCGGGGCTCACAGGCCCGGTGCCCACGATGACGCTGTCGGGGTGCTATGAGCGTCCAGAACCCACGGGCCTTCAACGAGTGGCTGCGAGCCCAGCTCAAGGCCAAGAAGATGTCCCAGCGCCAACTGGCGCAGCAGTCCGGCGTGGACCACTCCACGATCTCGCGGCTGCTTCGGGGTGACCGGACTCCATCACTGGGCACGGCCACCAAGCTGGCCAAGGGCCTGCGCGAGCTTCGCGACGACACCGACTCACCGCAGTACTTCGGCCTGACCTCATCGTCGAGCACGCATCCCACCGCGCGCGTGGAGTACGCCCTGCGGTCGGATGACCTCATGAGCGAGCCGCAGGTGCGGCAGGTCATGGAGTACTACCTGGCGCTGAGGATGCGTCGTCTGTCGGTGCGCCAGACGGGCCGCTACGCGCCGGTCCGTCCGGTCGCGGCGGTACGCTCCGTGCCCACCCAGGCCGAGCCCAACAAGAAGCACTGATCCGGCGGGCGCTGCCGCCCTCCTTCTACGCCACGCACTCGACCACGGCCCCGCTCGCGCCTGCCCGGCGCTGTGCCCCTGCTAGGCCGTGGTCGTTCCCTGCTCGGCTCGGCGCTCGTGCTGTCGCGCCACGCATCGTCGCCGCCGGGACCACCGCTGCTGCTCGAGCCGCCACCCTTGGTCTTGGGTGACAGGAGGTAGGCGATGAAGCCGAGCACGATGACCGACAGCACGCTGATGGCGCGGTCCACCAGCGCGATGGCCGCCGCCTCGTTGGGGTCGGCCTGGTAGACCACGGTCAGCAGGCCCACGATCCCGGCCTCGACGATGCCCAGGCCGGCCGGCGTGAAGGGAACGGCGGTCAGGAGCGAGGCCACCAGGGCGACGAAGAAGGCACCGCTGATGCCCAGCGAGATGTCGAAGCCGAGCGAGTCCACCACGAACAGCAGGCGCAACGCCTCGGTCGTCCAGATGAGGCCGGTGAGCACGGCCACCAGCGGCAGCGTGCGGCGGTCAGCCGAGAAGACGCCGTCCTCGAAGTGCTCGTAGAGCTCCTTGGCCCGGCTCGGCAGCGGTAGCCGCTCGACCAGCCGGCGTCCGAAGTTGCGCAGCGTGAACAGCGCCACGGCCAGCAGCACGACCACCACGATGCCGCCGAGCATGATCGTGCGCACGGTGTCGTCGAGCCCGGTGCGGAAGGACCAGAACGCCGCGCCGAGGCCGAGGATGACGATGGCGAAGATGTCGAAGATGCGCTCGATGAAGATCGTCCCGAAGGTCGCCGACAGCGAGACCGGGTAGTTGATCTTCAACAGCCAGGCGCGGTAGACCTCGCCCAGCTTGGCCGGAACGACGCTGTTGACGAGCCAGCTGACGAAGATGATCTCCGTGGAGTCGCGAACGGGGACCCTGGCGCCGATGCCACGCAGCAGCAACGACCAGCGGTAGCCGCGGAGCGGGAACCCGAGGTAGTAGATGGCGAAGGCGGCCAGCAGCCAGGCTGGGTCGGCACCGAGGACGTAGTCGACCAGGGTGTTCAGCTCGAAGCCGGGCAGCGCCAGCGCGAAGAGCACCAGCACCACGACCGGGACGATGATGGATGCCTGCGTGCGGCGGTCGCGCAGGCGCTCGGTCAGCGGGACGGCCCCCTCGGAGAGGTCGTCCTCCAGCAGCGGGTCCTCCTTGGCCGCATCACCCACATCGGGCGTGGCCTCGAGTGCCAGCCTGAATGCGTCGGTGCGCTCGCGGACGCGCTGCGGCTCCTCCGCCTCGGGGCCAGGGGGCTGTCCGGTCACGATGGCTCCGGACCGTGGCTGCCGGCGCGGATGCGGCCGTTGCCGCGTGCGCGGTTGACCAGCTTGGCGATGGGCGTCCACAGGCGCAGGTAGTAGGAGGCACGCCCCGGCTGCACGACGGCCGCCGGCAGCAATGCGCGCAACTCGTCGGCGCTGCTGAACGGCCCGGGGAGCACGGTGGAGGCGATGCCCAGCTCGGTGATGCTGTGGGCATCGGAGGAGGCGACACCGGGCAGCCCGTGGCGCGCCGCGAAGGCCGCGGCCAGCGGGTTGGCGTCACGATAGGCGCGCGCGTTGTGGACCTCCACGTAGTCAACGATAGCGGCCAGCGCCTCCAGCTTCTGCTCTGCGTCGCCGGCCTGGCTGCCACCGGAGCTGCGGAAGCTGTCGAACGGGTGCGGCAGGCCGACGAGGCCACCCTGCTCGCGGATGGCCGCGGCAGTGTCGGCGGCCGACATCCCGGGCGCGACGACACGCTCGAGATAGAGGCCCAGGATGTCGCCGTCGGCGCTGCGGATCTCCTCGCCCACGATGACCTGCAGCGTGGGCGGCGCCAGGTCGCGGGCACGCTGGGCACCGTCGATGCGCTCGTGGTCGGTGATGGCGAGATGCGTCAGGCCCAGCCGCACCGCCCGCTCCATCATCCTGCGCGGGTCCGACAGCGAGTCGAAGGATGCCGAGCTGTGCGTGTGGAGGTCGGCGAAGGAGCGCGCGCCGGTGGGTGAGATCGGCTCGAGGACCACGCCTAGACCTTCTGCACCAACGATGCCTTGAAGAACTCGAAGTGCTCCATGGCGAGGCCCGTGCCAAGTGCCACGCAGTTGAGGGCGTTCTCAGCCACGTGGCAGGGCACGCCGGTGACCTGCGTGAGCAGGCGGTCCATGTTGCGCAGCAGGGAGCCGCCGCCGGTCATCACCATGCCCTTGTCGATGATGTCACTGGCCAGCTCGGGTGGCGTCTCCTCCAGCACTGCGCGGACGGCGGTGACGACCTGCTGCAGCGGCTTCTCCATCGCCTCCATGACCTCGGAGCTGGTGAGCGGGATGGTGCGCGGCAGGCCGGCGACCAGGTCACGTCCGCGGACGTCGAGGGTCAGCTCGCGCTCCAGGGGCAAGGCGGTGCCGATGGCGATCTTGACCTCCTCGGCGGTGCGCTCACCGATCATGAGGTTGTACTTGCGACGGATGTAGCTGGCGATGGCCTCGTCGAAGCGGTTGCCACCCACGCGCAGGGAACGGCTGACCACGATGCCGCCCAGCGCCACGACGGCGATCTCGCTGGTGCCGCCGCCGATGTCGATGATCATGTTGCCCGAGGCACCCGAGATGGGCACGTTGGCGCCGATGGCGGCGGCCAGCGGCTCCTCGATGAGGTAGGCCTCGCGAGCGCCGGCCTTCAGGGCTGCGTCGCGCACGGCGCGCTTCTCCACGCTGGTCACGCCCGAGGGCACACACACCATCACCTCCGGCTTGGTGAACGTGCGGCCGGCCTTGCGGATGAAGTAGCGCAGCATGGCCTCGGTGATGACGTAGTCGGCGATGACACCGTCCTTCATGGGCCGGATGGCGGAGATGTTGTCCGGCGTGCGGCCGATCATCTCGCGCGCCTCCTCCCCCACCGCCACGATGTGGTGACTCTCGCTGACGGCCACGACCGAGGGCTCGCGGATGACGATGCCCTTGCCCTTGACGTAGACGAGCACGTTGGCCGTCCCGAGGTCGATGCCGATCTTCATGTCGTGACGACTATCGCCCAGGATCGGGTTCGATGCGCGCGCCAAGGTCGAGCAGCTTGCCCTCGATGCCTTCGTAGCCACGGCGCACGTGGTGGACGCCGCGGATGGTCGACTGACCCTCCGCCGCGAGAGCGCCGAGGATGAGGGATGCCCCGGCACGCAGGTCGCTCACCTCCACTTCTGCTCCCTGCAGGGGCGCCGGTCCCTCGATGACCGCGTGGTGGGCATCCTTGATCTGCGCCCGCGCGCCCATCAGGGCCAGGTCGGTGAGCCACTCGAGGCGGTCCTCGTAGATCGTCTCGTGGACCACGCTGCGGCCGCGCGCCTGCGTCAGCAAGACCCCCGTCGGCGGCTGCAGGTCGGTCGCCAGCCCCGGGTAGGCGGCCGTGGTGATGTCGGTCGCGGCGTAGGCGCCCGGCTCGGCGCCGCGCACGGTGATGCGGTCGCCGTCGCCGCTGACGTCGACCCCGATGTGGTCGAGGACGTCGAGGAAGGCGCCCAGGTGCGCCGAGGGCGCGCCGCAGAGCGTGACCTCACCGCCGGTCACGGCAGCCGCCACCGCGAAGGTGCCGGCCTCGATGCGGTCGGCGATCACGTGATGAGTGGCGCCTCGCAGGCGTCGACGGCCCTCGACCTCGATGACGTCAGGTGCGGTGCGCTCGACCTCGGCGCCCATGTCCTGCAGGAAGCTGATGAGGTCATCGACCTCAGGCTCCTGTGCCGCCGGCCGGATGGTGGTGTGACCATCGGCCAGCGTGGCCGCGAGGATGGCGTTCTCCGTGCCCATGACGGTGACGTGCGGGAACACCACGTCCCCACCGCGCAGGCGTCCGGGGGCCTCGGCGAAGTAGTAGCCGTTGCGGTAGTCGATGCGGGCACCCAGTGCCTGCATGGCCTCGACATGGAGGTCGACCGGGCGACGGCCGATGCGGTCGCCTCCCGGGTTGCTGATGATGACGCGGCCGAAGCGCGCCAGCAGCGGGCCGAGCAGGATGAAGCTGGCGCGCATGCGCGCAGCCGCCTCCAGGGGCACGAAGAGCCAGTCGACGTCGCCCGCCGAGACCTCGTAGGTGCTGGGCTCGGGATGATCGACCACCACGCCGAGGTCGCTCAGCACCTCGGCCATCAGCGTCACGTCGGCGATCTCGGGCACGTTGGTGAAGCGGCAGCGCTCCCCGGTCAGGGTGGCCGCGGCGAGCAGCTTCAGCGCGGCATTCTTGGAGCCGCTGATGGGCACGTCGCCGCGCAGCGGCGCGCCACCCTCGATGCGGATGGTCTCCTGCGGCACCGCCGGCGCCTGGTACTCCCAGTGGAAGGGCCGAGTCTCTGCCATGGCGCTAAGTCTCAGCCATCAGGCCGTTCGGCGCTGATGGCTAGCGGCGCTGACGCGGACCCTCGCGGTGCCGACGCTCGGCGACACGGATGCGCAGCAGCGCTCGCTCCATGGCGGCGCGTGCCCGCGCCAGGTCAGCCGGCTCGTCGAAGCCCGCCTGGATGGCCCGCTCGGCCTCGTTGCGCGCCTCCTCGGCCGCCTCCAGGTCGATCTCCGAGGAGAGGTCGGCCAGCTCGGCCATGACCACGACCTTGTCCGGTCGCACCTGCACGAAGCCGCCGGCGATGGCGAAGAACTCCTCGTCGCTGCCCTTGCGGATGCGCAGCTCGCCGACACCGAGCATGGACAGCAGCGGCGCGTGGTGAGGCAGCACGCCGAGCTCGCCCTCGACGCCCGGGCAGAAGACCGCGTCGACCTCGTCCGAGTAGGCCAGGCGCTCGGGTGTGACGATCTCCAGCTGCAGCGGCATGGGCTAGGCCTCCGGGCTCGCAGTCGGCATGGGGCGGGTCACTCGGCCGACATCCGGGCCGCGTTCTCGCGCACCTGGTCGAGCGTGCCGGCGAGGAAGAACGCCTGCTCGGGCAGGTCGTCGGCCTTGCCCTCGAGGATGTCCTTGAACGACGTGACGGTGTCCTTGATGGACACGTACTCGCCCTCGCGGCCGGTGAAGACGGCGGCCACGAAGAAGGGCTGGCTCATGAAGCGCTGGAGACGACGCGCGCGGGCCACCAGGGCCTTGTCCTCTTCGCCCAGCTCGTCGATGCCGAGGATGGCGATGATGTCCTGCAGGTCGCGATAGCGCTGCAGCACGCGCTGGACCTCGCGCGCCACCTCGTAGTGCTCCTGGCCCACGATCAGCGGGTCGAGCACGCGCGAGGTGGAGGTGAGCGGGTCGACCGCCGGATAGATGCCCAGCTCGGTCAGGTAGCGCTCCAGGCGGATGGTGGAGTCGAGGTGGCCGAAGGTGGTGGCCGGCGCCGGGTCGGTGTAGTCGTCCGCAGGCACGTAGATGGCCTGCAGCGAGGTGATGGAGCCCTGCTTGGTCGAGGTGATGCGCTCCTGCAGGGCCGCCATCTCGGTGGCCAGGTTGGGCTGGTAGCCCACCGCCGAGGGCATCCGACCGAGCAGCGCCGAGACCTCCGAGCCCGCCTGCGTGAAGCGGAAGATGTTGT
This sequence comes from uncultured Chloroflexia bacterium, assembly GCA_963698505.1. Classification (GTDB taxonomy): domain Bacteria; phylum Chloroflexota; class Limnocylindria; order Limnocylindrales; family CSP1-4; genus JAFMJV01. Next base: position 50,712 of record CAVORC010000047.1, read on the forward strand.
CGATGAAGAGGAGCACATCGCGCCCCTCCTCGCGGAAGTACTCGGCCATGGTCAAGCCGGTGAGGGCCACGCGCAGGCGTGCTCCGGGAGGCTCGTTCATCTGGCCGAAGGCGAAGACGGTCTTCTCGATGACGCCCGACTCGGTCATCTCGGCGATGAGGTCGTTGCCCTCGCGCGAGCGCTCGCCGACGCCGGCGAAGACGGAGTAGCCACCGTGCTCCTGGGCGACGTTGCGGATGAGCTCCTGGATGATGACGGTCTTGCCCACGCCGGCGCCGCCGAAGACGCCGATCTTGCCGCCCTTGGCGAAGGGACAGATGAGGTCGATGACCTTGATGCCGGTCTCGAAGACCTCCGTCGCGGTGGCCTGGTCCTCGAAGGCCGGCGGAGCGCGGTGGATGGGATAGCGGGTCGCGGTCTCGACCTCGTCCTTGCCGTCGATGACCTCGCCGAGCACGTTGAAGACACGGCCCAGGGTCTCAGGGCCGACGGGCACGCTGATGGCCGAGCCGGTGTCCACCGCGTCGATGCCGCGCGCGAGTCCGTCGGTCGTGGTCATGGCCACGGTGCGGACCCAGTTGTTGCCGAGATGCTGCTGCACCTCGCAGACGACGGCACCGTCGGGGCCCTCGATGCGCACGGCGTTGAAGATGGCCGGCAGCTGACCTGCGGGGAACTCGACGTCCACGACAGGCCCGGTGATGGCGATGACGCGTCCGACCGCGCCTGCGGCCTGCTCGGGCTTGGTGGTGGTGGTTGCCGCCATGTGGGCTCGTTCCTCCGTGGTGCTAGGTGCTGCTGGCGCCGGTCGCGATCTCGATCATCTCGCGCGTGATGTTCGACTGGCGCACCTTGTTGTAGGTCAGGGTCAGATCGTCGATGAGGTCCTGCGCGTTGTCCGTGGCGTTGCGCATCGCCACCATGCGCGAAGAGTGTTCGCTGGCGGTGAGCTCCAGCACCGCCTGGAAGAGCCGCGTGGCCACGTACCGCGGCATGAGCTGGTCAAGCACACGGGCCGGGTCGGGCTCGAAGATGAACTGGCCACCCGGCAGGCGCTGCGAGGCGTCGGGGTTGGGCTTGACCGGCAGCAGCCGCTTCAGCTCCGGGCGCTGTACGAGCGTAGACACGAATGCGGGGTAGAGCAGGTGCACCTCCGCGTAGGTGCCGGCGAGGAAATCATCGCTCACGAGCCGCGCCAGGGGCAGGACATCGCTGAACGTGGGACGGTCGCCGAAGCCGTCGAAGGAGGCTGCCAGGGGTACGTGCGCGCGGCGCATGGCCGCGGTGCCCTTGCGGCCGACGGTCACCACCGTGAGGTCACGCGTCGAGCCGGCGATCTCACGCGCAGCGAAGCGGATGGTGTTGGTGTTGAGCGAGCCGGCCAGGCCGCGGTCGGTGGTGAAGAGCACGATCAGGCGCGGGCCCTCGCGCTCGTCGCCCAGGAGCGGGTGCTTCTCATGGTCGACCACGGCCGCCACATCAGCGATGACCTCGTCGAGCTTGTCGCTGTAGGGCCGCGACGCCAGCGTGGCGTCCTGCGCTCGCTTGAGCTTGGAGGCAGCCACGAACTGCATGGCGCGGGTGATCTGCTTGATGTTGCCTACCGATCCGATGCGGCGTCGGATCTCGCGCTGGCTTGGCACGAGGGCCTGGCGTCCTCCTCTTGGCGGCGACCGTGCTTGGGCCGCCGGTGGGCTATGCGGTGAAGGTGTCCTTGAAGGTCTCGGCAGCTGTGCGCAGCCCCTCGACGATCTCGTCGTCGAGCGCCATCTTCTCGGCCAGGCTGGCCATCAGCTCCGACTGCTCGGCGTCGAGATAGCGATAGAACTGCTCCTCGAAGTCGCGCACGCGGCTGGCCTCGATATCGTCGAGGAAGCCGTTGGTGACGACCCACAGGATGGCCACCTGGCGCTCGACGGGGAGCGGGCTGAACTGGGGCTGCTTCATCACCTCGGAGATACGCTCGCCGCGGGTGAGCTGATCGCGCGTGGCCTTGTCGAGGTCGGAGGCGAACTGGGCGAAGGCCGCCAGCTCGCGGTACTGCGCCAGGTCCAGCTTGAGCGGACCGGCCACCTTCTTCATGGCCTTGGTCTGCGCGGCCGAACCGACGCGAGAGACGGAGATGCCGACGTTCAGCGCGGGCCGCTGGCCGGCGTTGAAGAGGTCGGACTCCAGGTAGATCTGACCGTCGGTGATGGAGATGACGTTGGTGGGGATGTAGGCGGAGACGTCATTCGCCTGGGTCTCGATGACCGGCAACGCCGTGAGCGAGCCGCCGCCGTTCTCCTCGTTGAGCCGGGCGGCGCGTTCGAGCAGGCGGCTGTGCAGGTAGAACACGTCGCCGGGGTAGGCCTCGCGACCCGGGGGTCGCCGCAGCAGCAGCGCCATCTCGCGGTAGGCCCAGGCGTGCTTGGTGAGGTCGTCGTAGACGCAGAGCGCGTCCTTCACGGTCTCCCCGCCGATCTCGACACCGTCCTCCATCACGGCCTCGCCCATGGCCGCGCCGGCGTACGGCGCGAGGTACTGCAGCGGCGCCGGATCCTCCGCGCCGGCCACGACCACGATGGTGTGGTCCATGGCGCCGTGCTGCTCCAGCACGGCCACGGTCTGCGCGACCGTGGAGAGCTTCTGTCCGATGGCCACGTAGATGCAGACGAGTCCCTTGCCCTTCTGGTTGATGATGGTGTCGATGGCGACGGTGGTCTTGCCGGTCTGGCGGTCGCCGATGATGAGCTCGCGCTGGCCACGTCCGATGGGGATGAGCGCGTCGATGGCCTTGATGCCGGTCTGCACGGGCGTGTCGACGGACTTGCGCGTGATGACGCCGGGGGCGACGCGCTCGACGGGGCGGGTGGCGCTGGCGTTGATGGGGCCCTTGTCGTCGATGGGCTGGCCCAGCGCGTCGACGACGCGACCGATCAGCGCCGGTCCCACGGGGACCTCCACCACGGTGCCGGTGGTCTTGACGGTGTCGCCCTGCTTGATGTGGGTGTAGTCGCCGAGGATGACCGCGCCCACGGTCTCCTCCTCGAGGTTCAGGGCCATGCCCTTGACGCCGCCGGGGAACTCGAGCAGCTCCGAGGCGAGGGCGCCCTCCAGGCCATAGATGCGAGCGATGCCGTCACCCACCTCCACGACGGTGCCGACCGAGCGCGTCTCCACGCCCATGTCGAACTCGTCGATGGCGGACTTGATGATCTGGGTGATGTCGTCGGAGCGGATTGCCATGCGTCGTTCCTTCTGGGCGGTGGCGTCAGATAGCGATGTTCGAGAGATCGTGGCGCATACGTTCGAGGCGACCGCGCACGGAGCCGTCGATGAGCTGGTCGCCGAAGCGGACGACGATGCCGCCGAGCAGCGTGGGGTCGACGGCCTGGCTGAGCTCCACGCGCTTGCCGGTGATGGCGACGAGGCGCTCCTGCAGCGCGTCCACTTCGCTGACTTCGAGCGCCGAGGCCGACGTGACGGTGGCTTCGACGATGCCCTCTCGCAGCCGGTACAGGCGCCTGAACTCGCGGATGACCCCGGGCAGCAGCTCGAACCGTCCGCGACGCACCATCAGGGCCAGCAGGTTGAGCTGGGGGCCGGCGACCTCGTCAGCGACGATGCGCTCCAGCGCCTGCACCCGCGCCGTCGGGGGGATGGCCGGGTTGGACAGCAGGCGCATCACCTCGCCACCGACGAGACGCTCCTCGGCGATCACGCAGCGCCGCCAGCCAGGCCTCCATCGAGTCATCGCGCTCGGCGATCTCGAAGGCGGCCTCAGCGTAGCGACGCGCCGTGCTGCGGGCTAGCGCCATGCGTCAGCCGTCCGTCCTGCTGCCATCAGTTGCGGTCGTCTCCCGCGGGTGCCTGTGCCGAGACCTGTGCCAGGAACTCGTCGACGAGGCGCTTCTCGCGTTCGTTGCTCATGGTCTCGCCAACGACCTTGCCGGCCGCCATGAGCGCCAGGTCGGCGACCTGGCTGCGCACATCGGCGAGGGCGCGCTTGCGCTCGGCGTCGATCTCCGCCACGGCGCGTTCGCGCATGCGGTCGATCTCCGCCTGCGTCGCGGCCAGGCCCTTGGCTCGCTCGTCGTCGGCGACCTTCTGGGCACGCTGCACGATCTCGCCGGCCTCGCGCCGAGCCTCGTGCAGGATCCCCTGGCGCTGGTCCGCCGCGGCCTCGCGGTCACGGCGGGCGGCGTCGGCGTCCTTGAGGCCCTGCTCGATGCGCTCACGACGCTCTTCGAGCCGCTTGCCCACCGGCATCAGCACGACGCGATAGGCGATCAGCGCGAAGATGATGAAGTTCAGCCCGGCGACGATGATCCAGAAGAGGTTGATCGTCAGCCCGGCACCTTCAGCCTCCGCCGAGAACGCCGCGCCGGGCTCGTCGAGCACCTGCGCGAGAGCGAGGACTCCCATCGATATGGCCTGTCTCGCGCGCTAGAGGAGCGCGATCAGGAGGCCGACCACCAGCGCGATGACGCCGAGGCCCTCAGCGAACGCGGCCATGAGCACGGCCAGCGAGCGGATCTGCTCTCCGGCGTCCGGGTTGCGACCGATGGCGCTCGAGGACATGCCGGCGAGGATGCCGATGCCGAGGGCCGGGCCGATGATCGAAAGGATGGCGATACCGGCGCCGAGCGGTGCCAGGTCCATGTGTCTGTCTCCTCCTTCGAGAGGTTGCTGGGAGGTCGGAACCCTCGTCCGACGGCTCGCGGGGCTAGTTGCCGGCCGGCGCCGGCTGGCTGGATGGGTGGGCCGCGTCGAGGATCTCTTCCGCGGTGTGTCCCTCTTCGTGATGGTGGCTCTCGATGGCGATCAGCGTGAAGACGAGCGTCAGCGTACTGAAGATGAGGGCCTGCACGAAGGTCAGGATGATCTCGAGGCCGTAGATGGCCACGGGGATGACGGCGATGGCCAGGCTGGTGATGACCGCCAGGGCCACCTCGCCACCGTAGATGTTGCCGAAGAGTCGGACGGACAGCGTGACCGGCTTGATGAACTCGAGGATGAGCTCGATGAAGCCCACGAACATGGCGATGAGGCCAGCGCCGATGCCCTGCCTGAACTCGTAGACCGGGAAGAACTTGGACATGTAGCCGCCGACGCCAAGGCGCCGGAAGCCTTCCAGCTGGAAGAAGCCGAACGCCACCAGCGCCAGCCCGATGGTCACGTTCAGGTCGCTGGTCGGCGCCCGCAAGCCCTGGACGAGCCCGATGGGGGGCACCAGACCGCTCCAGTTGAAGGCCAGGATGAGGACGAAGAAGGAAGCGAAGACGGGGATGTACGGGAGGGCACGCGAGCCGCCCATGCCGCGACCCCAGCCGGTCAGCGATTCGTAGGCCCACTCCACGAAGTTCTGGAAGAAGCCGGGGACGGGTGCCTTGCCGCGACTGACGAGGATCATCACCAGCAGCAGGACGGCCGTGACGAGGAGCATGGTGAAGAGCGTGTCGGTGATGCTGATCTCGAAGATGCCGCCGCTCGCCTCCTCGCCGCTGGCGGTCCAGATGACGTGTGGGCTGGGGAAGTGCAGGGTGCCGTTGATGAGGCAGGCGGAGTCGGCGATGCTGCAGGTGTCCTCGGGCGACTCCCGGCTCGAACGGCGGCACGAGCAGGAAGGCGAAGATGTCGATGACAACGACGAGGATGAGGCCGGCCACGATGAGGCCGACACGACTGCGCTTCTTGCCCTCAGGCGCCGACGCTTCGCTCTGCTCCACTGGCTCGCTTGCCACGCTCACTCCTGCGCTGCACGTGCCGGTCGAGCACGTCTCATGCGTCCTTCATGTTCTTCAGGAACCGATCGACGAGTCGCCAATCGATCACCGCCCCCAGCACGACACCAAGAACGAAGCCCGCGACCAGGATGAAGGGATAGGTACCCAGCTGCTGATCCAGCCACCGACCGGCGAGCGCGCCGCCGAGTGTGGTCACGAACAGGACGATCCCGATCTCGGAGAAGAGGGCGAGGTATCCGACTGCCTTCCCGTGACCTTCCTTGATGCCCGCCTTGGGCGGGGCAGAGTATACCAGCCCCGCTCGGACGCTCTCGTCACGCGGTCGCCCTAGCGCCGCTCAGGGCCTCCGGGCGGCGGCGCGTCAGCTGGCGCAGCGGGTCGACAGGCCCAGCGGCGTCCTCCTCGCCGGCGAGCAGCGACGGGCCCTCGGGATAGGAGCTGGCCTCGAGCGCGTCATCCGGCCCGACGCGGAACGTCACCAGCAGCAGCAGCACGCCCGAGGCGATGACGATGGCCATGAACGCGTACAGCGGGCCTGAGCCACCGGCCAGCACCAGGCTGAGCACGGCCAGCAGCGTGGTCATGGCATAGATGAGCAGCACCGCACCCTTGTGGCTGAGGCCCAGGTCGAGGAGACGATGGTGGAAGTGGCCACGGTCCGGCGTGAAGGGAGATTGGCGGTTGAGCAGCCGCCGGGTGATGATCCAGAACGTGTCGATGATGGGCACACCCAGGATCAGCAGCGCCACGGGGATCTTGGCCGAGCCCAGGATGGCCAGCACGGCGAGCAGATAGCCCACCACCATCACGCCGGTCGTACCGATGAAGACCTTCGCCGGATTGAAGTTCCAGGGCAGGTAGCCCAGCAGGGCACCGGCCAGCACCGCACAGAGCAGCGCGACGAGCGGCTCGTACGCCGATTCGAAGCCGAACGAGACGAAGCCCAGGGTCAGGGCGGCGATGATGGCCACGCCCGTGGAGAGGCCATCGAGGCCGTCGATGAAGTTGATGCTGTTGATCATGCCCACGATCCACAGCGCGGTCACGAGCCCGGCACCGACCCCGGCAAAGGTGAGGGTGCCACCGCCGACGACATCGCCGAGGAAGTCGAGCGGGTTGTTGACGGCCACGATGGCGAGGCCGAGCCCGATGGCGAAGATGGCCAGCGCCACCTGCAGGGCGAACTGCCAGCGTGCGCGGATCTGCCATCTGTCGTCGACGTAGCCGAAGACGGCGGCCAGCACGGCACCGCCAAAGACCGCGAGCAGCTCGTTCTGGTCGAGCTGCCGCCAGGGAAAGACCCTGAAGAACTCGAACTGGCCCTGCAGGAGCAGCGCTGCCAGCCCGATGACCACGAAGGCCGCGGCGACGGCCAGGCCGCCTGCGCGCGGGATGGGCCGGAGGTGGATCCGGCGGCCGGAGTCCGGCTCGTCGATGGCGCCGCTGCGGGTGGCGAAGCGCATCGCCCAGGGCGTCAGCAGGAACGCCACCACCGCTGCGGCCGCGCCCGCCGCGAGGACGTACGGCAGCGCCTCGAGGTTCACGCCTTAGGCAGCCCCGGCACGGGGAAGCGGGCGCAGATCTCCTTCACCTCGCGACGAACGGAATCGAGCACGGCCTCATCGGTCCTGCCCTGCAGGGTCCGCGCGATGAGCTCGCCGACCTGGCGCATCTCCGGCGGGCCGAAGCCGCGGGTGGTCGTGGCAGGCGTGCCCACGCGGATGCCCGAGGCCGTGTTCGGCGGCAGCGGGTCGAAGGGGATGGCGTTCTTGTTGACCGTGATGCCGACCTCGTCGAGCAGCTCCTCGGCCTCCGTTCCAGTCACGCCAAGCGGCGTCACGTCGACGAGGATGAGGTGGTTGTCCGTGCCGCCCGAGACGAGCTCGGCACCATGGGCCAGCAGGGTCTCAGCGAGCACGGCGGCGTTCTCGACGGTGCGCCGCTGATCCTCGCGGAACTCGTCGCTGTCAGCTTCGAGCAGCGCCACGGCCTTGGCGGCGATGACATGCATCAGCGGCCCACCCTGAGTGCCCGGAAAGACGGCGCGGTCGATGTGCCGGGCCAGCCTGGCGGTGCCGAAGATCATGCCGCCGCGCGGGCCGCGGAGCGTCTTGTGCGTGGTGGTGGTGACGATGTCGGCATGGCCGAAGGGGCTGGGGTGCTGGCCGGCCGCGATGAGACCAGCGATGTGGGCCATGTCCACGAACAGCAGCGCGTCCACGCCATGCGCGATGGCCGCCATACGCTCGAAATCGATGAGTCGCGGGTAGGCGCTCGCGCCCGCCACCAGCAGCTTGGGCCTGACCTCGCGGGCCTGCCGCTCGAGCGCGTCGTAGTCGATGCGGCTGTCAGCCTCAGAGACGCCGTACGCGTGCACGTCGAAGAAGCGGCCGCTGAAGTTGATGGGGTGTCCGTGCGTGAGGTGCCCACCGTGCGCCAGGCTCATGCCCAGGATGCGGTCGCCGTGGTCAAGGACCGCGAGGTAGGCCGCGATGTTGGCCTGCGCGCCCGAATGGGGCTGGACGTTGACGAACTCGGAGCCGGGGAAGAGGGCCAGGGCGCGCTCCTCGGCCAGGCGCTCGACGACATCGACGAACTCGCAGCCGCCGTAGTAGCGCTTGCCCGGCTGGCCCTCGGCGTACTTGTTGGTGAGCCAGCTGCCGGCCGCCTCGAGCACCGCTCGCGAGGTGTAGTTCTCACTCGCGATGAGCTCGATCTTCCAGGTCTGGCGCTCGCGCTCCGCGAGCATCGCGGCCCACAGCTCGGGGTCCACGCTGGCGATGGGGGCATCGGCCAGCTGGCGATATGAGGTAGGGGTCATCGGTGCTCCGTTGGTCATTGCCTGCGCCTGAGCCAGTGTACTCGCGGCCGTGGTCAGTCTCCCTCCGCGGCCGCCGCGAGCACTGCCTCGTCGATGGCGCCAGCCCGCAGGATGCGCCAGCTGTCGTCGCCATCGACCGCCACCACCGTCGATGCGGTGCCGCCGCGAACGGGGCCATCGTCGATGACGAGCGCCAGCGAGTGCCCCACGCTGGCGATCAGCGCGGCGGCCGTCTGGGCCGGAGGCTCGCCGCTACGGTTGGCCGATGTCACCGCGATGGGCCCCAGGGCTCGCGCCAGCGCCCGCGGCAGCGGGATGATCGGGGATGCGCAGGCCGAGAGCTGCCGCGGCCGCCCGTCACCGCTGTCGGGACCAGCTCCGGGTGGCGCAGGGGCAGCACCAGCGTCAGGGCGCCCGGCCAGAGATGCTCGGCCAGACGTCGTGCCGTGGGGCTCAGCTCCACCAGCATGTCGACCTGGTCGAGCCCGTCGATGAGCAGCGCGATGCCCTTCTCATCGGGACGCTGCTTGGCCCGGATGACCGCCTCCAGCGCTGCCGGCTGCGGCACGACGCCGATGCCGTAGACGGTCTCGGTCGGCAGCCCCACGATCCCGCCCGCCTGCAGCGCCGCCATGGCTGCCGCGAGCGTGTCCGGATCGGAGGCCGGCAGGATGGCCGGCCGGACCTCAGTCATGCCGGCGCTCCAGTAGCGCGACGCGAGGGCTGCCCGAGAGGTCGGGGTGGATGGTGCAGGTCCAGGCAGGCAGCAGCGCGGCGGCCGCAGCCGTCGATCTGCTCCGCCTGGTCGCTGCCGATCTCGAGCAGGGCCGCCGCCGCCGGGCTCAGCACGTCGGGCAGCCGGGAGAGGAGTCGGCGCACGAGGTCGAGGCCGTCAGCGCCGCCGTCAAGGGCCACGCGCGGCTCGAAGCTGGCCGCCACCGGCAGGGCGGGGAGCGCCGCCGAAGGGATGTAGGGCAGGTTCGCCAGCAGGAGGTCAGCGGGCCCCGGAGGGTACGGAGCGACCTCGGTCAGATCCCCCTCGGCGAACGTGAACAGGTGTGCCAGGCCCTGTGCGACCACGTTCACCGTGGCCACGTCGCGCGCGTCACCGGAGATGTCGCTGACGAAGAAGCGGACGACATCGCCGTAGCGACGACGACGCAGCTCGGCCGCGATGGCCACGGCGATGGCGCCGGAGCCGGTGCCCAGGTCCCACACCAGGTAGGGGTCGGCTCCGCGCTCCCGGGGAGCAGCGGTAAGGTCGGCGGTGATGCGTGCCAGCGCCAGCTCCACCAGCGCCTCCGTCTCCGGCCGCGGGATGAGCACTCGCGGATCGACGGAGATGGCGCTGCCGTAGAACTCCTTGATGCCGCGGATGTAGGCCACCGGCTCGCCCGTCTCGCGGCGCGCCAGGTGAGCCTCGAAGCGCTCGAGCTGCCCACTGGGCAGGACGGCCTCGGGATGTGCTGCGAGGGCGCTGCGGTCGACGCCGAGCACGTGCGCCAGGAGCACCTCTGCGTCGAGGCGCGCGGTCTCCGAGCCGGCAGCCTGGAGCCGGGTGCTGGCAGCCGCCAGCAGGTCGCCGACGCGCTGCGGAGGGCTCTCCACGTCGGGCCCCGCTGCGCCTAGGCTGCCGTGCCCGACTGACCCTCGAGCGAGGCCAGCCGATCGGCCTGGTCGGCGGTGATGAGCGCCTCGATGAGCCTGTCGAGGTCGCCATCGAGCACGCCGGGGAGGCCATGCACATCGAGGTTGATGCGATGGTCGGTGATGCGGTCCTGGGGGAAGTTGTAGGTGCGGATCTTCTCGGACCGCTCCCCGGACCCGACCATCAGCCGGCGCGCCTCCGCCTCTTCCTCCTGCGCCTTTCGCTGCTCCATCTCGAGGAGCCGCGCGCGCAGCACGGACATGGCCTTGGCCTTGTTCTTGTGCTGGCTCTTCTCGTCCTGGATCTCGACGACCAGGCCGCTCGGCAGGTGCGTGATGCGGACCGCAGAGTCGGTCGTGTTGACCGACTGCCCACCGGGCCCGGAGGCACGCTTGACGTCGATGCGCAGGTCGCGAGCCTCATCGATCGCGATGTCGACCTCGTCGGCCTTGGGCAGCACGGCCACCGTGGCCGTGGAGGTGTGGATGCGGCCGCTCGACTCGGTCTCCGGCACACGCTGCACGCGGTGCACCCCGCCCTCGTACTTGAGCCGGCTCCAGGCGCCCTGGCCGCTGATCTCGAAGATGACCTCGCGCAGGCCCTTGACGCCCGACTCCGAGGTGGCCAGCGTCTCCGTCTTCCAGCGTTGCCGCTCGGCGTAGCGGGCATACATGCGGAAGAGGTCGGCTGCGAAGATGGCCGCCTCCTCGCCGCCGGTGCCGCCGCGGATCTCGATGATGACGTCACGCTCGTCGTTGGGGTCGGGCGGCAGCAGCTGGACGCGCAGCTCCTCGCCCAGCCGGGCCTCCTCGGACTCGTTCTCGGCGATGATCTCGCGAGCCATCTCCTTCAGCTCGGGATCGGCTTCGGACTGCAGGTCGCGGCGGGCGGCAGCCAGCTCGGCCTGCACCGCGCGCAACCGACGATGGTTCTCGACGATGGGACCGATGCGCGCCTGCTCGCGACCCAGCTTGCGGCTGCGGGCGGGGTCGGCGGCGACCTCCGGGTCGGCCCATTCGGCTTCGATCTCGACGAGGCGACGCTCCAGCTCGTCGAGCCGGGCTTCCAGGCTCATGCGCCCTCCGTGGCGCCTCCGGCGCGCGGCCTGGCGGCCCCAGCCTCATCGGCCGCGGCCGTCGTGGCCTTGCCGTCAGGGGCGGCCGCATCCGGCGCGGGCAGCGGATCCGGTGTCGCGGCATCGCCGGCCTCGGTCGCGGTGTCGCCACGCTCGCTCGCGGCCTCCTCGGCCTCGATGCGTGCCTCCATCTCCTTGGCCAGCTCTCCCACATCGGGGATCGGTTCGCGCACGGGATCGAGGCTACCCGCGGGCGCCGTCTCGCCGTTGGCGGCCAGCGCCTCCTGCATGGCGCACACGGCGATCTCGATCATCGAGTCGTCGGGCTGCTTGGTGGTGATGCGCTGGACCCAGATGCCGGGCAGGAAGAGCAGGTGCCAGAAGCCCGAGTCGCGACGCTTGGCGCCGAACTTCAGCACCTCGTACGAGACCGCTGCGATGACCGGCACCAGCAGCACGCGGCCCAGGATGGCGATCCACAGGTCGGCCCCGGCCAGCAGGCTGAAGAGCAGGATGCTGACGAGGATGAAGATGACCAGGAACTCCGTCCCGCAGCGCGGATGCGCGGTGGGGAACTTGCGGACGTTGTCGACCGTCAGCGGCAGGTCGGACTCGAGCGTGTGGATGGTCATGTGCTCGGCGCCGTGGTACTGGAAGACCCGGCCGATCTCCGCGGAGCGACTGACCAGGGCCAGGTAGCCGACGAAGATGAAGACGCGGACGAGTCCCTCGAGGATATGCACGAGGAAGGACTCCCAGCCGCTGTCGACCTCGCCGACGATGAGCGACACCCCGCCCTGCGCCACCAGCAGGGGCAGCAGCACGAAGAGACCGACGGCCAGGCCGACGGTGAAGAGCATCGTCAGCGCGATGGCCTTGCCACCGAAGGCGACGCCCTCGCCGGCAGCGGCGAGCGAGCCCGACTTCATCAGCCAGCGCGTCCCGATGACGAGCGTCTCGTAGAGCACGACGACGCCCCGGAAGAATGGAGCGCGCGCGAAGCGGTTGCGATGGAGAACGCTGTCGAGCTTCTCCTGGCCGGCGAAGATCTGTCCATCCGGGCCGCGCACGGCCACGCCGATGGCTTCCTTGCCGCGCATGTAGACGCCCTCCATGAGGGCCTGCCCGCCATACGCGAAGCGGGGTGCAGCAGCCGCGTCGCCACTCAGCGGGGCGGCTGTCCCCTGCCCTGCCGGCGACTGGGTCACGTCGTGACTTCGGCTCAGAGCTTGGCTGAGCGCTCGAGACGCTTCTGGAAGCGCTCGACCTGGCCGGCCGTGTCGACGATGGTCTGCTTGCCGGTGTAGAAGGGATGGCAGCTGGAGCAGATGTCGACGCGCAGCTCCTCGGCGGTCGAGCCGACGGTGAACTCGGTGCCGCAGGATGCGCAGCTGACCCTGGCTTGGTAGTAGTTGGGGTGCGTATCAGGCTTCATGTCGTGTGTGGATCCCTCGTGCCTAGCCGGCCAGCGACTCGGCTTCGACGCGGATGCGCTTCTTGTCCTTGCGGGCGTGCTCGAAGTGCACGCGGCCATCGACCGTCGCGAAGACGGTGTAGTCCTTGCCCAGCCCGGTGCCGGGACCGGAAAGGAACGTCATGCCACGCTGGCGGACGATGATCGAGCCGGCGCTGACGAGCTGGCCGTCACCGGCCTTCACGCCGAGTCGCTGGCCGACGCTGTCGCGACCGTTCTTGGAGCTGGAACCTGCCTTCTTGTGAGCCACGTGTCACCCGTCCTTCTTGCTCTCGTCAGCGTCGACGGCCTCAGCCTCCTCCGCGGGTGCAGCCTCCGCCTGCCGCGTCCGGGCTCGCCTGCCGCGTCCGGGCTCGTCGTCGGGCTCGGCGCTGGCCTTGGCGGTCGACTTCGCGCTGCTCTTGGGCTTGGCCGCGGCCTTGGTCGCCTTGGGCTTGGCGTCGGCGTTCTCCGTCGCGTCCTGTGGCTCTCGGCGGCGCTGGCCTCGGCGGCGGCCAGCTTCTCCGCGAGCGCCTTGTCCGCAGCGGCCTTCTCGGCAGCGGCCTTCTCGGCAGCGGCCTTCTCGGCCTGCGCCGCGGCACGCGCCTGGCGGGCCTCGTCCTCGGCCGCCTGCTCGGCGCTCTTGGCAGCACTCTTGCCGGCGAACGCGATGTCGGTGATGCGAAGCGTGGTCAGCTCAGCACGGAACCCCTGCTTGACGCGGGTGCGTGCCTTGGGCTTGTACTTGAAGACGACGATCTTCTCGCCTCGCTCCTGGCGCAGCACCTGCGCGGAGACGCTGGCGCCGTCCACGACGGGTCGGCCGACGGCGGACTCGTCGCCGTCCGCGACGAGCAGGACGCGATCGAGGGTGATGGAGTCGCCGGGCTGGACGTCCAGGCGATCGACCTGGATCTCCGAGCCGAGCTCGACGCGGTGCTGCTTGCCGCCTGATTCGATGACTGCGTACATGGGGTTCCCGTTGCGTGGTCGGTTCATGATGCGATGACTGGGTCGACGCGAGGTGTGAGTCGCAGGCGAGCACGGCGCGACAGATACCCGGGCGCGAAGGGAGATGGTAGCGGGATTCGCCCGCCAGCGTCAATCGCGGCGACATGTCCGGCGACCGCAGGCACCGGGCCGGGTCGTCGTCCAGTATCGTGCACCTGACATGGCACGAACCTTCTACGACGTCCTCATGCTCAGCCCGCGCGCCGACCGCGAGCTGATCAGCCTGGTCTACCGCCACCTGGCCAAGCGCTATCACCCCGACGTCGACGCGTCGCCACAGGCAGCCGTGCGGATGGCCGAGCTGAACGAGGCCTACGCCATCCTGGGCGATGCCGCCAAGCGGGCGCGCTACGACGAGCGCATCGGCCTGGTCACCGCGTCCGCGCCGACGCTGACACCGGGTGACGATCGACCCACGCGGGCGGGAGGGGTCAACGTCGCCGCGCCGGCAGCCGCCAGTCCCTACGGAGAGGCCGGACCACCACCAGCGAATCCGCCGGCGCAGGGTCGCCTGCTCTCCTTCGGTCGCTACCGCGGCTGGACCCTCAACCAGGTCGGTCGCTACGACCACGACTACCTCGAGTGGCTCTCGCGCACCACCATGGGGCGCAACTACAAGCGCGAGCTGGACGAGTTGTTGCGCCGGGTGCCCTAGGGCTCGTCCGGCTCGGCGATCAGGCGCCGGCGCCGGCCTCGCCGCCGTGATGCCGTTCATCGCGCGGTGCCTTGGGGATGGCCCACTGCAGCATCACCGGCGCCACCAGCGTCGTCAGGATGACGGCCGCCAGCAGGACGGCATACATCTCATGCCCGATGAGACCCAGGGTGAGACCCAGCGCCGAGACGACGATGCCGACCTCGCCGCGCGGACTCATGCCCACGCCGACCACGATCGAGTTCCACTTGCCCAGCTTCCACGAGCCGATGATGCCGCCCACCAGCTTGGTCAGCACGCCCATGACGGCGAGCACGAGCACGATCATGAGCAGGTCGGGACTCGAGCAACGCACTCATGTCGATGTTGGCGCCGGTGACGGCGAAGAAGAACGGCGCGAAGATGCCCAGCAGCGGCCGGAAGCCATGCTCGACCTCCTCGCGGACCGGCGTCTCGGCGATCATCAGGCCGACGACGAACGAGCCGATGATGGCGGCGAGGCCAACGAACTGTGCCAGCAAGGCACCGGCGAACATGATGATGAAGACCGGCACGGTCGGTGTGTCGGCGAACTTGAGCCAGGTGAAGAGCTCGCGCGGCAGGCGGCGGCCCAGCGGCGCCAAAGCCAGGCCGATGCCGACGAAGGCGATGCCGGCGACCATGGTCAGGAGTGTCTCGGGTCCCAGGTTGCCCTCGGCCACACCGGAGAGCAGGCCGATGGCGAGCAGGGCAAGGATGTCGTCGACGATGGCGGCGCCGAGGATGACGCGGGCGAAGGCACGGTCGAGCACGCCCATGTCTGCCAGCACCCGACTGGTGATGCCGATGGATGTGGCCGCCAGCGCGAGGCCGGTCAGGACCGCCGCCAGCATGTCCTCGCCGATGGCCAGGCCGATGGCAGCGCCCGCGATGATGGGCAGGATGAAGCCGATGGTGCCGACCGCGATGGCCATCGGTCCGACCTTGAGCAGGTCGTCGATGCGCACCTCGAGACCGACCGTGAACAGCAGGATGATGACACCCAGCTCGGCGAAGACCTCCGCCGTCACGGTGACGTCGGCGAGACCCAGCGCGAAGGGCCCCACGATGAAGCCACCGAGCATCTCGCCGATGACGCCGGGCTGGTTGATGCGACGGAAGATCTCCTCACCGGCCTTGGCCGCGATGAAGAGGATGAAGAGGCTGAACATGGCGCTGGCGAACGCCGCACCCTCTCCACCGCCACTGGAGGAGAAGATCAGGCCATCACCGAAACGAGAGCTCAGGGAGCATGGGCATGTCGCTACAGCGTAGCGTTCGGTGTCGCGTGGCGGCTCATGCGCTCTGGCTCCTCGACGGGGGCCATGCGGGCCGGGCCGTTCGGCTCAGCCGCCGTCCGCGTCAGGTCGATCGTGACCGCCGCATGGCCAGCGACTCCAGGATGCCCAGGCCCAGCGCCGCGCTGATGAGCGACGCCCCGCCGTGGGTCACGAACGGCAGCGGGATACCGGTGATGGGCATGACCCCGAGCACCATCCCGATGTTGACGATCATCTGGAACAGCAGCATGCCCGCGATGCCGCCGGCGAAGGCCAGCGTGAAGGTGTCGCCCGAGCGCCAGCCGACATGCAGCACGCGCCAGATGAGCAGGGCGAAGAGGGTCAGCACGACGACCCCGCCGAGGAAGCCCAGCTCCTCGCCCACGCGGGCGAAGACGAAGTCGGTCGCGCCAACGGGCAGGCGCTCTCCGGCCAGGCCGTTGGTCAGGCCGCGGCCGAAGAGGCCGCCCGAGCTGACGGTGACCTGTGACTGCTGCAGCTGGTAGCCCGAGCCGAGGGGGTCGGCGGCAGGGTCGATGAACGAGATCAGTCGCTGCTTCTGGTAGTCGCGCAGGAGGAGCTGCCAGGCCAAGGGCACCATCGCCACCACGGCCAGCACTGTGGCCGCCAGCCAGCGCAGGCTGGCCCGGACATGAACAGCGCGCCCAGCAGGATCGCGCCGAAGACGAGCGAGGTGCCAAGGTCGGGCTGGACCAGGACCAGGCCCAGCATGGGCAGCACCACAAGGCCGGCGCCGACGAGCGTACGCGCGCTCGAGATGCGCGACTCGTGCGTGGCCAGGTAGTGCGCCAGGACGACCGCCAGCAGGATCTTGGCCACCTCAGAGAACTGGAACTGCAGGCCGAAGACCGAGACCCAGCGGGAAACGCCACCGACGCCGCTGCCGAACACCAGGGTCAGCACCAGCAGGGCGATGCTGATGCCGTAGATCGGCCACGCGAACGTGCGCAGCCAGTGATGGTCGGCAGCGGCGGTGGCAACGAAGATGATCGCCGCGAGCGCGAGCCAGATGAGGCCACGCGTGAAGATCGAACCGGGCCGCAGTGGATCGTCGGCCGAGTTGGTGAAGGCCATGAGCAGGCCCACGACCGTGAGCGAGAGGGCGAAGATAGCCAGTTGCAGGTCGAAGCCGTACCAGCGGCCCTCCCCTTCCCTGGCCGTCAACGTGCCGACGCGTGCCGGCTCCAGTCGCAGTGTGCTCATCTAGCTGTTGAGGTTGTAGAAGTTGTCGCGCTCAAGGACCCAGCCCTGGCGCAGGTCGGTCTTGAGCCCGTAGTGGAGCTGCAGGAAGTACTTCACCACCTCCGTCGCGACGTTTCCCTTGGTCCGCGTGTCGTCGAGGTAGGCCAGCACGACCAGGTCGCTGTCCTCGCGCTTGACCGCAGCGATGCCGTTGGGGTCGGACTCCGTCTTGCGCGCATCCTTGGGCACGAACGCCACGAACCAGTTGCTGAACGGCAGGCGGCCCTGCTTGTCACGGATGCCGAACTCGGCGGTTCCCGACTTGCCGGCCAC
The DNA here is from genome assembly GCA_963698505.1 of uncultured Chloroflexia bacterium. Lineage (GTDB taxonomy): Bacteria > Chloroflexota > Limnocylindria > Limnocylindrales > CSP1-4 > JAFMJV01. Next base: position 67,938 of record CAVORC010000047.1, read on the forward strand.
GACGATGGGCAGGTCGACCAGGTTGTAGGTAAGCCAGGCCGTTGGTCAGGCCACGGCCGAAGAGGCCACCTGAGCTGACGGTGACCTGCGACTGCTGCAGCTGGTAGCCCGAGCCGAGGGGGTCGGCGGCAGGGTCGATGAACGAGATCAGCCGCTGCTTCTGGTAGTCGCGCAGCAGGAGCTGCCAGGCGAAGGGCACGATCGCCAGCACGGACAGCACCGTGGCCGCCAGCCAGCGCAGGCTGGCGCCGGACATGAATAGCGCTCCGAGCATGATCGCGCCGAAGACGAGCGAGGTGCCGAGGTCAGGCTGGACCAGGACCAGGGCGAGCATCGGCAGCACCACCAGGCCGGCGCCGACGAGCGTACGCGCGCTCGAGATGCGCGACTCGCGCGTAGCCAGGTAATGCGCCAGGACGACTGCCAGCAGGATCTTGGCGACCTCCGAGAACTGGAACTGCAGGCCGAAGACCGAGACCCAGCGGGAGACGCCACCGACGCCGCTGCCGAACACCAGGGTCAGCATCAGCAGGGCGATGCTGATGCCGTAGATCGGCCACGCGAAGGTGCGCAGCCAGTGATGATCGGCAGCGGCGGTGGCAACGAAGATGACCGCCGCAAGCGCGAGCCAGATGAGGCCGCGCGTGAAGATCGAACCGGGCCGCAGTGGATCGTCGGCCGAGTTGGTGAAGGCCATGAGCAGGCCCACGACCGTGAGCGACAGGGCGAAGATGGCCAGCTGCAGGTCGAAGCCGTACCAGCGGCCCTCCCCTTCCCTTGCCGTCAACGTGCCGACGCGTGCCGGCTCCAGTCGCAGGGTGCTCATCTAGCTGTTGAGGTTGTAGAAGTTGTCGCGCTCAAGGACCCAGCCCTGGCGCAGGTCGGTCTTGAGGCCGTAGTGGAGCTGCAGGAAGTACTTCACCACCTCGGTGGCGACGTTTCCCTTGGTGCGCGTGTCGTCGAGGTAGGCCAGCACGACCAGGTCGCTGTCCTCGCGCTTGACGGCGGCGATGCCGTTGGGATCGGACTCCGTCTTGCGCGCGTCCTTGGGCACGAACGCCACGAACCAGTTGCTGAACGGCAGTCGACCCTGCTTGTCGCGGATGCCGAACTCGGCGGTCCCCGACTTGCCGGCCACGACGATGGGCAGATCGACCAGGTTGTAGGTGTGGCGGATGGTCACCACCCGCCGGGAGGCCACGCGCATGGTCCGCAGGACCGACTTGTCGACATCCAGCTCGCGGATGACCTCCGGCTGCACGCGCTCGACGACCTTGCCCTCGGCATCGATCACCTTGCGCACCAGCTGCGGCTTGAAGAGCGTGCCGCCGTTGGCCAGCGCGGCGTAGGCGTTGAGCACCTGGAGGGGCGTGCTCATGTTGTAGCCCTGACCGATGCCGGCCTGGTAGAGCTCGCCGGTGAAGTACTGCTCGTTGAGCGTGCGGCGCTTCCACTCGTTGGTGGGCACGATGCCGCCGGCCTCGGCGGGCAGGTCGATGCCGGTCGGCTTGCCGAACCCGAACTGGTGTGCCCAGTAGGCCAGGCGGTCGATGCCGAGCATGCCGGAGAGGCGGTAGAAGAACGTGTCGCTGGAGTGCCCGAAGCCGTCGTAGATGTTGAGCGGGCCCCAGCCCTCGCGGTTCCAGTCCCAGTACTTCCACTCACCGATCTCGATGAACGGCTCGGTCTTGACGCGCGAGCTGGGGCTGATCTTGCCGTCGGCGAGCGCCCCGGTGCCGGTGACGAGCTTGTAGGTCGAGCCCGGCGGGTACTGCTCGTTGACGGCCACGTTGAGCATGGGCTTGGCGGGGTCCTTGAGGAGCCGGCGATAGTCCGAGGTGGAGATGCCCTGGGCGAACTTGTTGTTGTCGTAGCTGGGCAGCGACACCATGGCCAGGATCTCGCCGTTCTGTGGGTTCATGGCCACGAAGGTGCCGCGCTTGATGCCGACCCGGTCCATGGCCCACTTCAGCGCCTTCTCAGCGTGCTTCTGGGCCTTGGTATCGATGGTCAGCTCGAGCGAATGACCGGGTACCGGCTCGCGCAGGATGTCGGGCGCATGGATCTCGTGGCCCTGGCGATCGAGGTCGACGACCTCGAGCCCGTAGGTCCCGCGCAGGGTGTCCTCGAAGGTCGCCTCCAGGCCGGCCTTGCCCAGCAGGTCCTCGGGATAGTAGCCGTCGTCCTTCAGGCGCTGGTACTCCGGCCCGGAGATGCGCCCGGTCCAGCCCAGGACGTGCGCCATCAGCTTGCCCTGCGGGTACTTGCGACGAGGCTCCAGGTCCACGTTGATGCCAGGGAACAGCTCCGGATCCTCGGCGATGACGCGCGCCGTCTCCTCCGAGACATCGGTGATCCGCACGAGCTCGTACTGCGAGCCGGTGTGCGCGTCGAGCCGTTCGATGATCTGGCGAGACGGGATGTCCGTGAGCCTGGAGATGCGCTCGGCCACGTCGGGGCGGTCCTCGAACGGCAGCTCGGCCGGCAGGATGCGCAGCACGAACGTGGGCACGTTCTCGACCAGCAGTCGGCCGCGACGGTCGTACATCAGGCCGCGCGAGACGGGGATCGGCCGCTGCGTGGTCAGCTGCTGCTCGACGTAGACCTCGAAGCTCGATCCTTCGGCCACCTGCAGCTGGAACAGGCGCAGGCCGAGTCCGGTCACGGCCAGCACGATGGCCACCCCGAACGCCACGAACCGCGGTGCGAGGTTCCGCTGGGAGCCCGAGCTGCCGCCGACGGGCAGGGGTTCGCCGATCATCTGCTCACCACGCCAATCGCTCCGGTTCGCCGAAGCGCAGGTCGAGGGCCCGCACCGCGACCACGGCGATGACGGCGATGACGGCATTCAGCGCCGCCGCGAGCACGAGCTCCGGCAAGGGCAGCCCGCTGAACGCGACCGAGGTGGTGATCGCCAGCAGCGCCAGCAGCGCAAGCTGATAGGGGAAGGTGAGGCCGAAGGCCGTCAACCCCACGAATGCCAGTCGCGGCGGCCACAGGGCACGCGCCACGACCAGGGCAGCCGCCGTGACCAGCACGAGCGTGAGCGCGGAGGAGCCGAGGGCGCGACCGGGTAGCAGGAGGTCGAGGGTGACCCCTCCGACGAAGGCCCACGTCATGCCACTCTCGAAGCCGAGGCCCATCGCAACGGCGACGCCCACAGCGAACACGAGGTCGGGCTTGACGCCGCCCACCTGGAGATGGGTCAGCACGCTCGACTCCAGGATGGCAGCGAGGACGGCCCCCACGGCAGGAGCCAATACGCTCATCGGAGTAAGTCGATAACAGTTCGGTTTCCACGGCTGCGGTGACGCCAGCGAGTCGCCCCTCGCGCGGGGACGCCACCTGCGGTGGAGTATAGCCCGGCCTCCAAGCAGTCCCCGCGGGGCCGACGCAGCGAGGCGGCCTCGCAGGCTTGCACGGTGCTCATGCGTCAGGTCGCGGGCGCAGGCCTCCCCAACGCGCGCGAGTCCGCGCATCGCGTGTCGATATCCAGGCGATTCGATCGCCTGAGCCCGGTCCGCAGCTCCTGGTCGCGCCGGTGGGGCCGTATGTGATATAGTCGGGCGTATCGCAGGGTTCAGTGGGCAGTGTCGCCTCGTGTAGTTCCGTTTGTAGCTGATGTCGTCGATCCCCGCCCGCGCAATCTCGCCTGTTCGCGCATTGCGCTCCCGCACTCCCCTGCCCTGCCCCGGCGGCTCGCAGGCTAGGGCTCGCTGCGGGCATGACTGACGCTACGAACGCGTCCGACGACCAGCACTGGTCAAGGAGATGTTCCACGTGGAACGTTGTGCCGAAGCCTCGGATGGAGCCCAGGAATTCGCAGAGTCGTCGCCGCGATCCATTCCATCGGCTGTTTCACGTGAAACAATGGGGGCGTTGAGGCCCCGAGACACAACTGCCACAAGGTCGCCGCACGAGTTCCGGTGAAGGCGATCGCAAGCCGGCCACCAGAGGCCACGCTCAAGCTGGGACTCGTCGATGAGGCGCAGCGCCAGAAAGACAACGTGGTGCGTCATGGGTGGTGCGTCCAAGCAACATCCCGGTGGTCACAGTAAAATCGCAGCCAGTGGACAACGACGGGAGCGGAGGCTAGGTGGGCGAGATCATCGCCTGCGCCAATCAGAAGGGCGGAGTCGGGAAGACCACGACCGTGGTTAGCCTCGCTTCGTACTTGGCGCTGGATGGCCGGCGAGTCCTGCTCGTGGACATGGACCCACAAGGCAATGCAACGAGTGGCCTCGGTATCGACAAGGAGACTACCGACGTTTCCGTCTACGATGTCCTTCTGGGCGATACCGTGTTGACGGATGCCGTCCGAACGACGTCGATCGGTGGCCTGGATGCGCTGCCATCCAACAGGGGACTGGCTGGTGCCGAAGTCGAACTCGTGCCCAGTGAGGCCCGCGAACGTCGCCTGAAGCGAGTCCTGGACGGGGCAGGGGATGCGTATGACTTCGTGCTTCTTGACTGTCCACCATCCCTTGGCCTGTTGACCGTGAACGCACTCACGGCGGCTGACAGCGTGCTGATCCCGCTCCAGTGCGAGTACTACGCGCTCGAGGGTCTCGGCCAGTTGATGGCGACCGTCGAGCTCATCCGCGAGCACCTGAACCCGCGGCTTACGCTGAAGGGCGTCGTGCTGACGATGCACGACGGACGTACGAGCCTGTCCGCCGACGTGACCGCAGAGGTGCGCCGCCACCTCGGAGCACAGGTGTTCGAGACCGTCGTGCCACGGAGCGTCCGGCTCGCGGAGGCGCCCAGCTACGGACAACCCATCGCCGAGTACAGCCCGGCCTCCCGTGGTGCCCTGGCGTACCAGGCCATCACAGCCGAGCTGCTGGAGCGCAGCGGCCTGACAGCCGGCAAGCCTCTGCGCCTTGCGCGTGAGCGCTACCAGGGTCCGCGAAACGATCACGAAGTGGAGGTGCGCTGACGATGGCAGTCGAGCCCAGGAAGAGCAGTGGCTTGGGTCGTGGCCTGGCTTCGCTGATTCCGACCTCTGCCTCGGGCGTATCAACG
>CAVORC010000048.1:0-14762 GCA_963698505.1 uncultured Chloroflexia bacterium
CCCGCGTACCACGGCAGGTAGACATCGACCTCGTGCCCGCGCCCGGCCGGCTCGGGCGATCCCAGGGCGCGCGACAGCGCGTCGACCACGTCGGCCAGGCCGCCGGTCTTGGCCCAGGGCTCGCATTCGGAAGCCACCATCGCGATACGCATCGTGGGCGAATGGTACGTGTTCGCGACGCAACCGCCATCGCAGCAGCGTGAGGTGCCGACACGAAGACGGGCAACCCTGTGTACGATGCGCGCGGTATGCCATTCCGAACCCCCATCCCCACGATGCCCATTCCCGACCATCGCCTGCCTCCAGCCCTTGAAGGGCTGAGCCGGCTCGCCTACAACATGTACTGGTCCTGGCACCCCGAGGTGCGAGCGCTGTTCGCCAGCATCGACCGCAGCGTCTGGCACGACTTCCGGAGCCCGGTGGCCGTCCTGCGCCACTCGCGCGACTGGACGTCGCTGCTCGAGGATCCCGACTTCATGGTCCAGTACCAGGCCGTGCTGGCCGACTTCGACGCCTACATGGAGAACGGGCGCGACCACTGGTTCTCACGCCATCACGGCGGCGCCCTGGCTGGGCCGGTGGCCTACTTCTGTGCCGAGTACGGGCTCCAGGAATCGCTGCCCGTCTACTCTGGCGGCCTGGGCGTGCTGGCCGGCGACCACTGCAAGACCGCCTCCGACATGGCGCTTCCGTTCATCGCGGTGGGCCTGTTCTACCGTCGCGGCTACTTCCGCCAGTCCATCGACGCCGATGGCCACCAGGAGCACGGCTACTTCAACCTCGATCCGGCGCGACTACCGCTGCTGCGCGTGGTCGACCCGACGGGCGAGCCAGCCATGGTCGGCGTGGAGCTGCCCGGTCGCACGGTCTATGCCGCGGTCTGGCTGGTGCAGGTCGGCCGCGTGCCGCTGCTGCTGCTGGACACGGACATCCCCGAGAACAACGAGGACGACCGGCCCATCAGCCACATCCTGTACGTGCGCGGCCGCGCGATGCGCCTGCACCAGGAGCTGATCCTGGGCATCGGTGGTGTCCGCGCGCTGCGGGCGCTGGGCGTCTCGCCCTCTGTCTGGCACCTCAACGAGGGCCACTCGGCCTTCATGCTGATGGAGCAGGCGCGTGAGCTGGTGGCCGAGGGAGCGACGACCGAGGAGGCCCTGGCGCAGGTCCGCGCGCGAGCGGTCTTCACCATCCACACGCCGGTCCCGGCAGGCAACGAGCGCTTCGCAGCCGACCTGGTACGCGAGCTCACGGCGCCCGTGCTGGAGACGTCCGGTCTCGACGTGGATGCCGTGCTGGGACGAGGGCTCGGTGTCGACGTTGACCCAGCCCAGTTCGACATGACGGCCTTCGCCCTGCGCACGACGATCGCGGCCAACGGCGTGAGCCAGCTCCACGGGCAGGTCGCCAACGACACGTGGTCGCCCATCATCGACCATCACATCAGCGGCATCACCAACGGCGTCCATCCACCCACGTGGGTGGGCAAGGCCATGCGCCGGGTCTACCGCGAGCTCGGCGGAGACCTCGATCACCAGGAGAACGAGGAGGTCGCCACCAGGTTCTGGGAACGCCTTGACCTGGTCAGCGACGAGGACCTGTGGAAGGCGCATCTGTGGCAGAAGCAGGCCCTGCAGGAGTACGCCCGCATCCGGCTGCGGCGCCAGTTCGCGCGCCACGGCGAGTCGCCCGAGATGCTCGCCCAGCTGGGCCCCATCCTCGACCCGGAAGTGCTCACCATCGGCTTTGCCCGCCGCATGGCCACCTACAAGCGCGCGGCCCTGCTCTTCAGCGACCTCGAGCGCATCACCCGCCTCATCACCGACGCCGAACGCCCGGTGCAGTTCATCTTCGCAGGCAAGGCGCATCCGGCCGACCGGCCCGGCCAGGGTGTCATCCAGACCATCTTCGAGCACAGCCGCTCGGCGGCGCTGCGTGGCCGCATCTTCATCCTCGAGGACTACGACATGCGCGTCGGACGCTACCTGGTCCAGGGCGTGGATGTGTGGCTCAACAACCCGCGGCGGCCGCTGGAGGCTTCCGGCACGAGCGGCATGAAGGCCGCCATGAACGGGGTCATCAACGTCTCCATCCTCGATGGCTGGTGGGACGAGGGCTTCCACGACGATAACGGCTGGGCCATCGGCGGCCGTGACACCAACCCCGACGAAGGCGCGCAGGACTGGGCCGATGCCCAGGACCTGTACCGCCTGCTGGAAGAGGAGATCGTGCCGCTATGGTACGACCGCGATGCCGATGGCCGACCGCATGGTTGGCTCGACCGGATGCGCCGCGCCGCGGGAACCTCGCTCTGGGACTTCTCCACCACGCGCATGCTGGCCGAGTACGTCGAGGAGATGTATCTGCCGACGGCCGCCGGGACCATCGCCGCGGAGGCAGAAGCGACCGCGGAGGTGGGCTCAGCGGCGAGCTGAGGTCAGCGGCGAGCTGAGGTCAGCGGCGAGCTGAGGTCAGCGGCGAGCTGAGGTCAGCGGCGACGGGGATCCGCCGCCACCAGCCAGCGCGACCAGCTGAAGGCAGGGGCGAAGCCGAGCCGCGTGTACACACCCAGGGCCGTGGCGTTGTCCGGCTGGACGGAGAGCCAGACGAGGCGGTTCCCGGTGGCCAGCCCAGCACGCGTGGCGATGGTGGTGATGAGCGTGCCGTAGCCCTGACCGCGGCGCTCAGGGACCACGCCGATGCCCTGCAGGCCGGCCACCCCCTCGCCCTGGGCCAGGCGGGCGACGGCCACGGGCTCGTCGCCGACCCAGACGATCCAGGCCCGCACGCGGCCAGCCTCGATGGCCGCCCCCAGGGCGTCCCGACGGCGTGCGACCTGGTCGGCGCCGATGCCGAAGATCCGTCGCTCCAGGGACTCGTGCAGCTCCACGGAGCGTGGCTGGACCGCCTCGATGCGCATCCCGGGGTCGAGGTGCGGCACGACCGAGGCGCGGCCCACCCACATCACGGTCTCGCCGGTCACGCGCGTCCAGCCCAGCCGCTCCACCTCCGCCTCGAGGTTCGAGGGTCGGTCGAGCGAGTCCGAGAGCAGGAGCGACGGCCAGCCGCCCTCATCGAGGATGCGACGGCGCACCTGGTGGAGCGACTGGAGCCACGTATCTGCCTCCCAGCGGGGCATGGCGGCGTAGGTGAGGTCGGGCCCGGATCCCGGCCCGCGCACGAAGATGACGCCCAGCTCCTCGTCGGCCTGCACGCTGGCGCCTTCCTGGCCGGGTAGCGTGACGAGGTGCCGCTCGATGGCCTCCAGCTCGGCCGGGCTGGGCGGCTCGACTTCGGGCCCGGCTGCCTCACGCGGGCGCGCCGTGGCGGGGCGACGGACGGGCGAGGCGGGACGCAGGTCGCTCACGCGGCGGCGTCGTCGAGGAGCAGGTGCCGGCACCACTTGATGGGCGGCGTTCCGTGGCCGAGGACGGACTCCATGTGTCGACGCCGATCGAAGCCGGGCGTGGCCCCGAGCCCACCGGCGATGTGCTGCCGCGGCACATCCGCTTCGGAGCCGCCGGCGGCAACGGCGGCACGCCGACGTGCGGCCAGCTCCAGGTCCCACATCTCGACCGAGCCCACGAAGTACGTGGACAGCTGGGTCGAGCTGAGCCGGGCTCGCAGCCACTTGCCGCGGGCTTCGTCCTGCTCCTGCCAGGCGTCCTCGACCATCAGCGCCATGGCCTGTGCCTCGGTCATGTCAGCGGTGTGCGTCTCCACGTCGAGGATGGCGTTGGCCGTGGCGCGCAGGTACATCTTCCAGTGCGAGAGAGCGAAGCCAGGGTCATCGGCGGCGTAGCCGGCGTCGTACATCACCTGCGTCACGTAGACCGCCCAGCCCTCGGCGAACATGCCGTTGGTGAAGATGGTGCGGACCAGCGACGGGCAGCGATTGGACGCGGCCAGTTGCAGGTAGTGGCCGGGGATGCCCTCGTGGATGCTGAGGATGCGCAGGGCCGAGTCGTTCTCCTCGCGCAGGTACGACTCGACTGCCTCCGGCCCCTGGCTCTCGTCGGGCGGGGTGATCCAGAAGTGCGAACGCTGACCGCGGTCGAGCGGACCGGGGCTGTCGAGGAAGGCCCGCGCGGCTGCCCGCAGGTAGGCGGGTGTCCAGGTGATCGACAGCGGCTCGTCTGGCAGCGTGATGACGTCGTGCTCACGGCAGAAGGCCGAGATGCGTTCGATCTCCGCCTCGCAGAAGGCCAGCAGCCCATCCGGCTGCTGGTGGTGCGCCGCGATGGCATCGAGCACGCGCTTGACGATGGCCGACTCGCCCGCGCGGTCGCCCTCCGCCACGTCCGGCAGCGGCTCATCAGGGAACCAGCTCGACCAGCCCTCGCGGGCCAGGCGCAGCATCTCGGCACGAACGGCGTGGAAGTCGGCCCAGGCGCGCTCGCGTACCTGCTCCGGCGTGAGGTCGCTGCCGAGGGTTCGCCGCAGCTTCTGCGCGAACAGCTCACGGCCCAGGCGCCCGTCGCCGACAGCCCGGCTGCGAACGTCGGTGTCGAGGTCGTGGCGCAGCGCCTCCAGCGCGGCGCGGGCATCGGCGGCGGCGGACTCCATGGGCGCCTGCAGCTCGGCGGCCTCACCCGCCTCGGCGCGCTGACGTGCCTCGGCCTCTGCCGCGTCGACGAGCTCCGTCACCCCGGACAGCTGGGCGAGCGCTGTCTCCAGCTGCAACAGCGCCACCGGCCGCCCGGGCAGCCCAGTGAGACCGGACAGGGCGGCACGAGTCAGCGTGGGCAGCCCGGCGATCCTCGACACGAGCGCGGCACCTCGTTGCGACCACGGCGCGAAGTCCCGCGAGAGCAGGTCGAAGAGCCCGCTGCCCATGAGGTAGACGATCTCGAGGGCATCCCAGGCTTCCGATCGCAGCACTTCCTCAGCGAAGAGCACCTTGTCGATCTCGTCGAGCGCGATGTGGCGGTCGACGCGCTCGCCGCGCGAGAGCTCCGCGTCGCCGAACCGACGCAGGCGCTGAGCGTGACCACGGAAGATGGAGATGCGGGCCTGCCGGCCCTCCTCGCTCAGGTCTGGCCAGCGGTCGTCCACGCGGTGATAGCCGCTCATCGTCCCCCACGTCGGATAGGCCTCGAAGAGGTCGACGATGAAGTCGACGATGGCCTTCTCGAAGGCATTCCAGGGCTCGGGCAGCCCATCAGGGCGAAGCGTCACGACGTGCGATCCTCCTGTCCTCGGCGCGGTGGTACGGCGGCCCATCGGCGGCAGCGACGGTGCGCGACATCGTACGTCGCCTCGGCTACGTCGGCTCCCCTGGTCGGGGCCGCAGGCTCGCTCGGGCATGCCGGGCTGGCGGGATCGGCGTCGTCGGACGCCCGGACGCGGGACCATCGGCGGCGTGGCGGTACCCTTGCGGTTCGATGCCCGTGACAGAACCCAGGACACCAACCTCGCCGGCACGCCGGGCCTTCGCCGAGCGCATCTCCGAGCGCCCGCTGTTGCTCGACGGCGCCATGGGCACGCTGCTCTTCAGTCGCGGCACGCCACAGCGGGCCTCGCTCGACGAGCTCGTGCTGAGCCGCCCGGAGGTGGTGGCCGCGGTGCACCGCGAATACATCGCTGCCGGCGCCGACATCATCGAGACCAACTCGTTCAGCGCCAACCGCGTCCATCTCGCGCAGCTGGGCCTGGCCGATCGCACGATCCTCATCAACCGGCGCGCCGCCCAGCTCGCTCGCGAGGCCCGCGAGGTGGCCGGCGTGGAGGTGCTGGTGGCGGGGTCGATCGGGCCCATCAGCTCGCCGCTGCACGGACCGAGCCATGTCTCGGCGCTGACGGCCGCGGAAGCGGTCAGCGAGCAGCTGGAGGGATTGCTCGAAGGTGGTGTCGACCTGGTGCAGCTGGAGACATCGAGCGACCTGGCCCACCTGCTGGCCGCCATCGAGGCGGTGCGTCACCTCTGCGACTTGCCGCTGGTGGCGTCGCTGACCTTCGGCGAGGACCTGCGCATGGCCGACGGCACGGAGCCTGCGGTGGCGGCGGCGACTCTGCAGCGGGCGGGAGCGGACGTCATCGGCGTGAACTGCGGCTCAGGGCCCATCGCCGGCGTCGACGCGCTGGGCGAGCTGGCGCCCGCGGCCGCCGGCACACCTCTGCTGATCATGCCCAACGCGGGTCTGTCGGGCCGCGTGGGTGGTGCATTCGTGTGGGCTGCCGAGCCGGCCTGGTTCGCCGAGGAAGTGCCCGACTTCCTGGCCGCTGGTGCGCGGCTCGTCGGTGGCTGCTGCGGCACCACCCCAGAGCACATCGCAGCCATGCGCCAGGCCCTCGACCGCGAGCAGGCTCGACGCGCCGGGGCGGCCGGGCATGCCGGGACTGCCGGGACTGCCGGGCAGGTGACGCCGGTGGCGGCCTCCTCGTCGGCACCTCGACGAGGCGCGGCCGCGGATGAGCGGGGTGCCTCCGCGCACGATGCGACCACGCCGCAGGCGCCCCCACCGACGGGCCTCGCCACGGCACTGGCTGCCGGTCGCTTCGTCATCAGCGTCGAGATCGACCCGCCGCGCTCGGTCCGCATCGAACGCACGCTCGCATCGGCCGAGCTCATCCGCGACGCCGGGGCCGACCTGGTCAACATCAGCGACAGCGCCATGGCCCGCGTGCGCATGGGCGCCATGGCCGTGGGGTTCGCCACGCAGCGGGACCTCGGCCTGGAAGCACTCATCCACTTCACCACGCGCGACCGCAACCTGATGGCGCTCGAGTCGGAGCTGCTGGGCGCGCACGCACTGGGCATCCGCGACATCCTTGCGCTCACCGGCGACCCGCCGCGCGTGGGCGACTACCCCGGGGGCACGGGCATCTGGGACATCGACTCCATCGGTCTCATCGGCATCCTGACCAGGCTCAACCGCGGCGAGGACCAGGCCGGCAGGCCCATCGGGGCCCCGGCGGGCTTCACCATCGCCTGTGCGCTCGACCCCACGGCCGACGACCTCGACGGCGAGCTGGACCGCCTGGCGGGCAAGATCGAGGCTGGCGCCCACCTCATCATGACCCAGCCCATCTACGCGCGCAGCCAGTGGGACCGCTTCATGGAGCGCGCCGCCGCGCGCTGGGGTGACCGCCTGCCGCGACCGGTGCTCTTCGGCGTGCTGCCGCTGCACACCGCGCGCCACGCCGAGTTCCTGCACCACGAGGTGCCCGGCATCACCATCCCCGATGACGTACGCGCCGCCATGCATGCGGCGGGGGATCGCGGATCGGAGGTCGGCCTGGAGCAGTCGCTGGCGCTGCTGTCAGAGATGCGGCCGTTCGTCGACGGTACCTACATCATGCCCAGCTTCGGCCGCTACGAACAGTCGGCCGAGCTGGTGCGGCGCCTGCGCGCCGAGCTGGTGGTCGCCGGCAGCGGCGAGGAGCCTGGGGCATGATGCCAGCCATGACACGCTCGAGCGCCGTCACGACCGGACGGCCATGGCGCACGCTGGCCACGGTCCTGTCGCTGGTCGTCATGTTGTCCCTGCTGCTGGCCCCGCTGGCGGCGGCACAGGACGGCCCGATCTACGCCGAGCGCGTCGATGACGCGCACATCGCCGACCAGGCCAAGGTCTTCACCAACACCCAGCGCAGCACCTTCGAGGAGCGCCTGCAGGTGCTGGCCGAGGAGACCGGCATCGACGTGGTCCTCTACACCCAGGAGAAGGCGAAGGTCGGTGCCCACAAGGGCGCGCAGGAGGAGGCGGCAGCCCTGCTCGCCGAATGGGGCGTCGGTGGCGAGTCCGGAGAGGGTGCGGTCATCCTGTGGAACATCAGCGAGGACCGCTCCATCACACGCAGCGGCCTGGCCCTCGGCGCGGCCTTCCCCCAGGCCGAGGCCGAGTCCGTCGACGAGATCGTCAACAGCGCCATCCGTACGTCGGTACGGGAGCGGGACTGGCGGGGCGCCCTCGACATCGGCCTGACGGCCCTGGAGGACCGGCTGGTCGTGCAGGCTGTGCCCACGCCCACCCCGACACCGACGCCACGAGCACAGGAGCCGGGACAGCTGCGGCCGACGACGACCGCGGGCTCGCGACCGACCGACGTCATCGACCCGCCGGCCGGTCCGCCATACCCGGACCCCTTCGACGGCACCACCGTCTACGACTTCGCCAAGGTCATCAGCCCCGACGTGCGTGACCGCCTGGAGAGCACCATCGAGCGGATCGAGGCACGCACCGGCGCAGAAGTCGCGGTGTACACGCAGGTCAAGCCCAGCGCCGAGCACGACCCCGCCGGCACCGAGCGCGACGCCGTGGCGCTCATCGATCAATGGGGCATCGGTCGCGCCGGCTTCGACGACGGCCTCGTCATCTTCTTCAACCTCACCGAGGACCTCTGCCACGGCCAGGTGCAGCTGTACGCGGCGCCCGGGTACGCGGCTGCCTACCTCACCAATGCCGAGCGCCAGGCCATCTACGAGGAGCAGATGCTGCCGGCGCTCCGCGAGTGCGACTTCGACGCGGCCATGCTCAGTGCCTTGCGCGAGATCGATGCCGCCGCGACCGCCGAGCACGCGCGCAACCTGCAGCTGGCCCGCCAGGTCGACGCCGTGGCCGGGCTCATCCTGGCGCCGCTGCTGCTGGTGGGACTGGTGGGTTGGGCCGGCTGGTCGTGGCTGCGCTACGGGCGCGACCCCATCTACCTCGACGATGCGTCGATCCTGATGCCGGCTCCACCGCCGGGCATGTCGCCGGCGGCGGCCGCGGTGATCCTCGACGGGCGCGCCAGGAGGCACGCGCTGACGACGGCGCTGGTAGACCTGGCCGCCCGCGGGGAGATCACCTTCCGGGCGGCCGTGGACCAGCCATCGAAGATGGACATCGACATCACCGTGCCCGACCAGCGCGATGCCCGCCTGGCACGCAACCGCCGCCTGCCCCTGGGGGACGCGGAGGCCTACGCGCTCGCAGAGCTGAAGAAGCTGGGCGGTGCCATCCGCACCATCGATGCCGAGGACGTGCCCCGCTTCGCCAAGGCGGTGGGCGCCTTCGACGACCGCATCGAGGAGACCGTCGCAGCCAACGGTTGGTTCAGCGAGTCACCGGGTGATGCCATCGATCGCTGGTCCCGGCGCGGCGCGTTCGTGCTCATCGCCGGCATCGCGGCCGGCTTCTTCGGCATCAACCTGCCCAGCAACGGCCTGCTGCTGGTCGGTGTCGCGGCGGTCGTGGGTGCCATCGCCATGTTCGTCATCGCCCGCACGATGCCGCAGCGCACGCTCGAGGGCGCCCGCATGTACGCCCAGCTGGCCGCCTACCGGCGCACCCTGCAGAAGACGCTGGAGCAGTCACGCACGATGGACCAGGTCGTCAGCAGCAAGGTGCTGCCGTGGGTGGAGACACCAGACCAGGCGATGGTGTGGTCGTACGCGCTGGGCCTGCACGAGGAGGCGGAGGAGGTGCTGGAGCGCTCGATGGAGGATGTGCGCACCGGCGGTGCCTCGCCCACGCGAACGTACTTCCCGCTGTGGTACAGCCTGGGTCCGCGCTCGGGCGCGCGCATCAGCGGCGGTGCCCGTGCCCCCACGGCGGGGCTCTTCTCGGCCGGCGTGGTGCCGGACTTCACGGCCATGACCGCGGCGCTCTCCACCATCGGCAGCCCGCCCGCCTCGTCCGGCGGGGGCGGTGGCTTCAGCGGTGGCAGCTCGGGTGGTGGCGGAGGCGGCGCCGGTGGTGGCTTCTAGACCAGCCGGGCTCGCCGCTCGCGCGCCACGGCAAGCGCGCTGGTCGCCTAGTCTGTAGCCATGGGTGCCACAGACACGATGGAGATCTTCTTCGAGAAGCTGAACAGCGGCGACCGCCAGGGTGCGGTGGCCCTGATGGACGAACAGGCGGAGATGCGCGTGCACGTCCGCGACGGCTCGCGCACGCTGCGTGGCGTGGCGCAGGTGGGCGGCTGGTTCCTGCGCGCCGATGCTGGGCTCGAAGATGGTGCCCGGCGAGGTACGCGACATGGGCAACACCTACGAGGCCGACCTGCTGGTGCTGCGACCCGATGCCCCGTCGCAGCACATCGATGCCACCTTCCGCGTCGAGGCGGGCAAGATCACCAGCATCAACTTCTCACCCCGCTAGAGCTGGCGGCGCTGCGCTCCCTCCGCTCGGGGAGTTGCGCGCGCGCCCGAGCGACAGATACGGGCGATCACGACCCGGGCGTGGGTTCCGGCTCAGGCGTGAGCTCCGCTTCTGGTTCCGGCGTGGCGTTGCGCCAGCCGGGTGGGCAGCTGAAGCCCTCGGGCGGGATCTCATAGCGCGCGCCCAGCTGGATGATGTTCTTGTTGAGGATGCGGTTGAGACACTGCAGGTGCTGCTCCTTGACACCGAACCTGGTCGCGATGCCGCTCAGCGAATCGCCGGCCTTGACGCGGTAGAAGCGCCGCTGGGGTTCCGAGTCGGGGCTGGGCTCTGCCGATGGCTCCGCCGTCGTCACAGGCGCCCGAGTGGCGACGGGTCCCGCCGATGCGAACGGCGATGGTGATGCCGCAGCGGTGCCGGGACCGTCGCCCCCACCGAGCTGCGTGGCCAGCAGGAAGACGACGATGGAGACCACGAGCAGGCCCAGCACGCCAAGCAGGATCGGCGGCGTGATGCCGCGGCGACGCGTCACGAGCGGGTCACGTGCAGGCGGGTCAGCGTAGAACCACTCGCCCGAGCCACGCGAGCGGATGGGCTGCTGAGGCCGCTTCCGGCGACGCATCGGTAGCGCCGCAGGCACCTTGGGGGCCTGCATGGCCTCGTCGGGCAGCGCCAGTCCCTCGTCCTCCTCCTCGTCGGCGTCGTCCTCGTCCTCGTCGTCGGGGAAGTCCTCCAGCTCCTCCGCCTCGATCTCGGCACGCTCATCCCAGGGCGCCTCCGCCCACGCTGAAGCGGAGACCCAGTCCAGCTGCTCGCTACCCGTGGCCGCCGCGCCGGCATCCGATCCAGCGGGACCGAAGAGCCCACCCTCGGGCGTGGGCTCCGGCAGGCCATCGCCGTCCGGCTGCGCCGGCCCGGACTCAGGCTCCGGAAGCGCGATCCCCGAGCTCCACGCGCGCTGGGCGGTCTCGGTCACATCGGCCGGCGCGGCCGCGTTGCGGGCCGCCCAGGCGAGGAACACGGAGCACGCGGCGAACTGGGGCGAGTAGCAGTAGTCGGCCTGGTAGACCAGGTCGCGCCGGCGGGGAGCACGCTCGGCGTAGCAGCGGTTGCGTTCGTCGGGCGCGTCGGCCCGCCGGTCGCGGTCCTCGGCGAGCGCCACGAAGGGGCAGACCGAGGGGCCAGCACCGGGCGATGGTCTCGGATCGGTCACCGACCGATGATACGGCCGACCGCCGCGATGGGGCCGGATGGGAGGCCCCTGGATCACCCGCACCCGTCGAGCCGATGGTCGTCCCCTGCGCCGCGGCTTCGAACCCTGGCGCTGGTGCCAGGCGGCTCGAACCCTGGCGCGGGTGCCAGGGTTGGCTCGTCCCCTGGCGCTGGTGCCAGGCGGGCTCGAACCCTGGGCGCCGCTGCTAGGCGGCCGCGTCGCCCTCCTCGAGATCGAGCTCGGGCTCGGGCTGTGTGCGCACGACCATCCCGGCGCCGACCGTGTCGGAGGTGGCCTCATCGATGAGGATGAAGCCGCCGGTCGCGCGCGACAGTCGGTACTCGTCGAGCATCAGCGGGCTGCTGGTGCGGATGTGCACGCGGCCGATCTCGTTGAGCGTCAGCTCATCGGCCGTCTGGTCGCGACGCAGGGTGTTGACGTCCATGCGGTAGCGCAGATCCTCCACGATGGCCTTGGCCGAGCGGGTGGCGTGCTTGATGATGTAGCGGCTGCCGGGGCGCAGCGGCTCGTCGGTCATCCAGCAGATCATGGCCTCGAAATCGTTGGTGATGTCGGGCTGGTTGTGCGGCCGGCAGATGAGGTCACCGCGGGCGACATCGATGTCGTCCTCCAGCTGCATGATCACCGACAGTGGCGGTGAGGCCACGTCCAGCTCGCCGTCGAAGGTGCGGATCTCCTTGACCCGGGAGCGCTTGCCCGAGGGCAGCACGATGACCTCGTCGCCCTTCCGGAAGGTGCCGGAGGCGACCTGGCCGGCATAGCCACGGAAGTCGTGGTGCTCGTCGGACTGCGGCCGGACCACCCACTGCACCGGGAAGCGCACGTCGATGAGGTTCACGTCCGAGCCGATGTAGACGTGCTCCAGGTGGTAGAGCAGCGATGGGCCCTGGTACCACGGCATCGCCAGCGAGCGCTGCACCACGTTGTCGCCGTGCAGGGCGCTGATGGGGATGAACTGGATGTCGTGCACATCCAGCTTGGCGGCCCAGTCGCTGAACTCCTCGGTGATGCGGTCGTAGACCTCCTCGTCGTAGCCCACGAGGTCCATCTTGTTGACCGCCACCACGATGTGCGGGATGCCCAGCAGGGCCGCGATGAAGGCGTGACGGTGTGACTGCTCGAGCACGCCCAGGCGGGCGTCGATGAGCACGATGGCGAGGTCAGCGGTGGACGCGCCGGTGACCATGTTGCGCGTGTACTGCACGTGGCCCGGGGTGTCGGCGATGATGAACTTGCGCTTGGGCGTCGCGAAGTAGCGGTAGGCCACGTCGATGGTGATGCCCTGCTCGCGCTCGGCGCGCAGGCCGTCGGTCAGCAGCGCCAGGTCGACCTGGTGGTTGCCACGGGCCGCGCTGGTGCGCTCGATGGCCTGCAGCTGGTCCTCGAAGATGCCCTTGGAGTCGTAGAGCAGGCGCCCGATGAGCGTGGACTTGCCGTCGTCGACCGAGCCGGCGGTGGAGAAGCGAAGCAGATCCATCTAGAAGTAGCCTTCCTTCTTGCGGTCTTCCATGGCCGTCTCGCTGAACGAGTCGTCGGCACGGGTGGCACCACGCTCGGTGATGCGGGCGATGGCGATCTCGGCGATGATGGCCTCCAGGTCGGCGGCGTCCGAGTTGACCGCACCGGTGCAGGTCATGTCGCCGACGGTGCGGTAGCGCACGACCATGCGCTCGACCGACTCGTCGGGCCCGGGCTCCAGATATGGGCCGGTCGAGAGCCACATGCCGTCGCGGCGGAAGACCTCGCGCTCGTGGGCGAAGTAGATGGGCGGGACCTCGATACCTTCGCGCGCGATGTACTGCCAGACGTCCATCTCGGTCCAGTTGGAGATGGGGAAGACGCGCATGTGCTGGCCCTGCCGGATGCGGCCGTTGTAGAGAGCCCACAGCTCGGGTCGCTGGCTGCGTGGCTCCCACTGGCCGAACTCGTCGCGCAGTGAGAAGACGCGCTCCTTGGCGCGAGCCTTCTCCTCGTCGCGGCGGGCACCGCCGAAGACGGCGTCGAACTTGTGCTCCCCGATGGCGTCGAGGAGTGTCGTCGTCTGCAGCCGGTTGCGCGACGGGTTGCCCGGCTCCTCGCGCACGCGGCCCTTGTCGATGGACTCCTGCACCGACGCCACGATGAGGCGCTCACCCAGCTCCTCCACGCGGCGGTCGCGGAAGGCGAGCACCTCGGGGAAGTTGTGGCCGGTGTCGATGTGCATCACCGGGAAGGGGAACTTCGCCGGGCGGAACGCCTTCTCCGCGATGCGCAGCAGCACGATCGAGTCCTTGCCGCCGGAGAACAGCAGCACCGGGCGCTCGAACTCGGCTGCCACCTCGCGCATGATGAAGATGGCTTCCGACTCAAGGGCGTCGAGGTGGGTGGCGCGCTGCCGCAGGGCGCGCTCGCCTGCTGGTCTTGTTTCGATCATCTTGGGGGGCCGACCTCTGCTTCGGGATCCGGCGACGCTCACACGTCGCTATGCTACCCTTTCCCGACTGAAATGATAGACATTATCGGGATACTCTGGTAAGACCGGAGTATACCCACGAACAGGCGAGCCGCGCAGGAGGCCGCCGCGCGAATGAAGTCAGCGCAGGGACACGTGAGCGAACCCACCTCTACCCAACCGGCCCCGAGCGACATCGCCGAGCCGACCAGGCCTGCCGGGAAGCCGGCCCAGCTTCCCGGCATCTGGGAGAAGGAGCCAGCGTGGGTGCGACGGTTCCGCTACCGCATCGATGTCGGGCCGCGGCTATTCGCCGCCTCCGTGCTGGCGGTCATCATCGCCGTCCTCGTCGTCTCGCTGACCGTCCTGCTCGCGCCGGCCGACGACCGCAGCCTGATCCTCAGCGCCTCGCTGATCGCGGTCGTCGCGGGTGCCGCCCTCACCTCGGTGGGCGTCTACGGCGGGGTACTGGTGCCGGGCTTGCTGCTGCTGGGCGTGCACCCGCTCTTCGCGGCTCCGCTCTCGCTGTTCCTGCAGGTGCTGATCGTGCCCTTCGGTGCCAGTGCCCACGTACGACTGGGCAACGTCAGCCGGCCGCTGATCATCCCGCTCATCACGGGCGGCATCATCGGCGCCGTCCTGGGTCCGGTGGTGGCGTCATTCTTCGCAGCCGACGTCATCCGCCTGGCGGTCGAGCTGCTCATCATCGTGAGCGCCATCCTGCTGCTGGTGAGCCTGCCGCTCAAGCGGATGCAGGTGTCGCGGCCCGCGGGTGACGTGCCCACGGTGCGCGTCGGTGTCATCGGCACGACGTCCGGCATGGCAAGCGGCATCTCCGGCGCCGGATGGGGCCCCATGGGCGTCACGCTGATGATCCTCTCGCGCATCGAGCCGCGCATCGCGGTGGGTTCGTCGGTCTTCGGGCGCATCTTCATGGCGGCAGCGGCGGTGCTGAGCGCGGCGGTGGTGCTGGCCGTGACCCCGGGCCTGTATGACGAGGTGCAGCCAGCGTGGG
>CAVORC010000049.1:0-58754 GCA_963698505.1 uncultured Chloroflexia bacterium
CAAGGACCCGGCGCAGTTCGACGTCATCGTCACCACCAACCTCGCGGGCGACATCATCAGCGACCTGGCCTCGGGGCTGGTCGGCGGCCTGGGTTTCGCCTCCTCGGGCAACTTCGGCGACGACGTGGCCATCTTCGAAGCTGTCCACGGCTCGGCCCCCAAGTACGCCGGCAAGAACGTCATCAACCCCACCGCGCTCATCCTCAGCTCGGTGCTCATGCTCAAGCACCTGGGCGAGCACGAGGCGGCCCAGCGCATCGAGGACGCGGTCTTCGTCACCCTCGAGGAGGGCAAGGCGGTGACGCTCGACGTCGCGCGCCAGGCGGGCAACGTGGAGGCCTCGACCTCCACCTCCGGCTTCGCCGACAGCGTCATCGAGAACCTCGGCCGCGCACCCGCGGAGCGCTACCCGACCAAGAGCCAGCCGCCCGCCAGTCCACCCGCACCCCTGGCGCGCTGGGAGCCACGGCCGGTGGATCCCCCTGACACGCAGCTGATCGGCGTCGACGTCTACACCGAGATGGACGGCGACCCGCAGCCGGTGGGCAAGCTGCTCGACGAGGCCGCCAAGCCCGACTTCAAGCTGCTGCTGATGTCCGCGCGTGGCACGGTCGTCTACCCGACAGGCAATCCTCACACCGACACGGTCGGCTGGTGGCGCTGCCGCTTCGTGGCGGTAGAGGAGGGCGGCAGCGTCGATGACGCGGCCATCCTGCGCCTTCTGGCCCGCATCGGCGAGCGCATGACATGGGCGCACGTGCAGAAGCTGCGCGTCATCGAGGGCGAGGCCGGGTTCACCAAGGCGCAGGGACAATAGCCACCGGGGGAATGCGTGGTGAGCGAGGACGAGGAGCTCGACGGCGTACCGGTGCTCGATCGCCAGGAGCGTCCGCTGCCGCTGGACGTGCATGGGCGTCCGCTGGTGCCGCAGCGCGTGCCGGAGCTGGCGCCCACGCCGCTGCAGAGCGCCTTCATCTACCTCTCCATCGTCGTGCTGGTCTGCGGCGTCATCGCCATCGGCGCGCTGGAGCTGGGCACCCCTGTCTCCTCGCTGTGGGTCAAGATCCCGGTCCTCGTCGGGGGTGTGGTGCTGCTGGCGGTGACCGCCGATGCCACCGTGCGCGTGTGGCGCTCGGTGCGGGCCTGGTGGCCGGTCGACCGGGGCCGCGCCTGGTTCCGCGTCGTCTGGGTGGCGGTGCTGGCCGCGTCGTTCGTCGTCGTCGCTGCCATCATCCTCATCGTGGTGCTGGCGTGATGCGATGAGACGGCTCGATGACCCCGGGGCTCGCCTGCCCGTCCGCGGGTTCGCTGACGGTGCGCCCGAGTGGCTGGCACCGGTCCTGCGCAACTGCTCGCACTGCGGAGGCCGGCTCGTCTTCGGCCCGGTCCCCGGCGAGGAGCGCGAGCGACACCGCTGCGCCGACTGCGGCGCCGTCACCTATGTCAACCCGCGCCTGGTGGTCACCACCCTGCCGGTCACTGATGACGGCGAGCTGGTGCTCATCCGTCGTGCCATCCCTCCCGGCATCGGGACGTGGGCGCAGCCGGGCGGCTTCCTGGAGGCTGACGAGACGGTCATCCAGGGCGCCGTGCGGGAGACGCGAGAGGAGACCTGCCTGATCGTGGAGCCGACGCGCATCGTGGGCATCTACTCGCGGCCACAGGCGGCGGTCGTGGTGATCGCCTACGAGGCCGACATCGTGGGCGGCACCATGCAGGCCACTCCCGAGTCGCTGGAGGTCCGCCCCTTCGCGGTCGAGCACATCCCCTGGGACGGCCTGGGCTTCAACACCACCCTGTGGGCGGTGCGTGACTGGGTGCGCTCGGTGCGCCCGGACCTCGACGTCGACGCGCTCGGCGAGGAGCTGGTCGACCGCTGAGCGGGCGTTCGGCGCGTCTTCCGCGACGCCCCAGGGCGTGATGCGTCAGATGGTGGCGATGTTGGAGATCGCCCCCAGCCCTCCGACGAGGACCCCGAACACGAGCACCGCGCCGGCGACGCGAGGGCGCGTGCGGCCCAGGATCAGGAAG
The DNA here is from genome assembly GCA_963698505.1 of uncultured Chloroflexia bacterium. Taxonomy (GTDB): domain Bacteria; phylum Chloroflexota; class Limnocylindria; order Limnocylindrales; family CSP1-4; genus JAFMJV01. The sequence continues at coordinate 2,032 of CAVORC010000049.1, forward strand.
ACCGCCGCCACCAGCAAGACCGTCGCGAACTTGGCCACGGTCAGCAAGGCCAGGCCGTACTCCGCGTGGAGCCGCACGACGAGGGGATTGAGCTCCTTGTCCAGCCCATGGGCCGCGACCATGACGACGAACGTCGTGTAGTCCGCGATGTGGGCGATGATCAGGAGGCCGATCCCCACAGCCGACATGTCTCCTCCGTGCCACCAGGGCGCTGCAGTGCTGACACGGGACCGGGCTCGCCTCTGCTCGGCATGGTCCGGTGCGGCGACCGGGATGGACCATGCGTCTTCGCTTCCCGCTATCGATCTGGCTCGGAGACTCCGGATTCTAGCGGGCCCTCGGTCACGAGTCCATGACGCTGGGTGTCGGCCACCCGCGGCGGCCAGCGTCGATCGGCCCATTCGGTGACCCTGCGCACCGGGTCGCCTGGCCAGCGGGTGCGTCCGGCATCCAGGCCCAGCCAGTCGTCGAGGTGCCAGCAGATGACCGGAGCCACCGCTGCGAGATAGGCGAAGGTTCCCCACCAGCCCAGGAACAGCGTGGCACCGAAGACCAGCGTACCGGCGATGATGAACGAGGCAGCGGAGCGCACCCACACCAGGCTCGCAAGCGCGATCGCGACGCCGGCGGTGATGCGGACGATCCCCCAGGCGTCCCGCGGGATGACCTCCGGACGCTGGAGCGCGTAGGCCAGCGAGTAGTACGGCTGTGCGTGGATCTCATCGGCCCGGCGGAAGGACCACAGCAGGTTGCCCGGACCCCAGGCCAGCAGCGCCGGGAGCCACAGCACCGCCGAGGCGCCGACGAAGGCCAGCAGGGGACCGACCGCCCCAGCGTAGGCCACCAGGCCGGGGAGCCAGGCAAGGGCGTACGGCTTGAAAGCGGTCGCCACGGCCAGCATGACGGCCCCGGCGATGGGGACCCGCACCGCCAGCAACAGCGCCAGCAGGATGAGCAGGCCCGCGGTGGTGTCGTTGGATCCGTCCGTGGCGGCGACCACGAAGGCCGGCGTCACCGCGTACACGGCGAGCCCCAGCGGCCGGCCGCGCACAGCCAGCAGGCCCAGCACCAGCAGCGACGCGAGCAGCTCCAGCCGTCGCGGGTCGTCCAGGCTCGGCAGGTACCACGCCAGCGCCAGCGGACCGTAGGCGAAGGGCGCACCCGGCGGGAACGACTCGACATAACCGCGGCCGTAAGGGTTGCCGCCCGCGAGCAGCTCGCGGATGGCCGCCTCGGTCACCACCAGCACGTCGCTGAAGCCGGCCGCTGGCGCCAGGCGCAGGGCCACTCCGACCCCGGCCAGGACGATGATGGCCGCAACGCCGACGCGCCAGCGAGTCGAGACCGCGAGCGTGGACGCCACCGCGATCAGCGACAGCACGGTCACGGGCGGGGGCGTGCCTGCCTGCAGCAGGCCGACGAGCGCGACGACCAGCGCCAGCTGGGTGACGGTCCGGGAGCTCACTCGCCCGTGTCGGCCGGCTCCCAGGTGGACGACCGCAGCAGGCGGCCCAGCAGGTCCGCGGCATCCTCGAGCGCAGCGCGTTCACGCTGGTCGAGATCGGAGATCGCCGCGGCCAGTGGCGCGATCTGGCGACGCCGGCCCAGCTCCAGCTGCTCCTCACCGTGGGCCGTGGCCCGGATGACGATCGAGCGTCCGTCGTCGGGGTTGGACGCACGCGCGACCAGGCCGTCGGCCTCCATGGCATGCACCAGCCGGGTCATGGTGGGCGGGCGCACGTGCTCGGCCGCGGCGAGGTCGCCCAGCGTGCGAGGGCCACCCATCACCAGCAGGCCCAGGGCGGAGAGCCGCGCGCGGGTCAGCCCGTCGCCGGCATCCGCTCGCGAGAGGTGCCGCTGCAGGACCGTGGAGAGGCTGGCCAGTCGTGCCGCCAGCTCCGCCGAGCGCCACCGTGCCGCGGCCATCAGTCGGCACGCTCGGGGTGGACGCCATCGGGGGTCGACCCCGACGCCGCCGGCACACCGGTGTCGACCGGCGACGCTTCGGCTTGCTTGCGGTCCTTCTTCCTGGCCTTGTCCTTGCCCTTGCTCTTGGACTTCTTGCCCATCGCCGGCCCCGGTATGCTCCGCGCTCGCTTGGTCAGTGGCGGGTTGGACTGCTAGCGGCATCCTACCGGCGCCGGACCCCCGCGGGTTGGCGAGTCCGGCGAGTCTGCCGCCCGGCGCGGGTGCCGGAAGCAGCACACGAGGTGGTCGTTGACGAGCCCGACCGACTGCATGAAGGCGTAGACGATGACCGGCCCGACGAAGCGGAAGCCCCGTCGGTGGAGGTCACGCGAGAGCTGCTCCGCGAGGGGCGTCGTGGCCGGGACGTCGGCCATCGAGGCGAATTCGTTGACGATGGACTGGCCGCCGACGAAGCCCCAGAGGTACGCGTCCAGGCCGCCGAGCTCGTCGCGCAGGCGCAGCGTCGCAGCGGCGTTGTCGCGGAACGCGCGCACCTTGGCACGGTTGCGGATGATGCGGTTGTCGGCCAGCAGCTGCTGCTGTCTCGCCTCGTCGTAGGCGGCGATGCGCTCGGCGTCGAAGTCGTCGTACGCTGCGCGATAGCCCTCGCGGCGATGCAGGATGGTGGACCACGCCAGGCCGGCCTGCGCACCCTCCAGGCAGAGCATCTCGAACAGTCGTCGCTCGTCGTGGAGCGGTCGGCCCCACTCGTCGTCGTGGTAGGCGACCATCCGTGGCTCGGTCCCTGCCCACGTGCAGCGGGTGCGGCCGCTGGCGGTCGACGCGACGGTGTCTGGCGGGTGGCTCAGTAGACCGTCCGGGCGTCTGCCGGAAGGTGCAGCTCGAAGGCGTTGTCGAAGATGACCGGGTCGAGCTGCAGCGAGGTCACCTCGGCGTGGCGCGTGACCGCGTCAGCGATGCGCTCGGTCAGCAGCAGGATGAAGCCGCTGTCCCGGTCCGATGCCGACCTCGATGGAGCGGTCGGGCCGGTCGACCAGCACCTTGGCGCTGCGTGGATGCTGCGCCCGCACGACGATGGCCTCGCGGCCCGCCACCGGCTGCGTGCCCACGACGGCCAGGGGCCCGGTCACGAGCACGCTGCGGAACAGACCGTGGGGGTGGATGAAGGTGTCCGCCAGGCTGCCGGCGGGGAGCGCGGTCAGCGGCTGGTACTGCTGCGCGAAGTCCGGCAGCGTCGGGTCGTCCGAACCGACCAGGCGGGTGCGAGCCTTGCGCACCGTTGACAGCTTGTGCCGGGCGCTATACGTGGTGATGGTCTCGCCATCGCCGATCCAGATGTCGTAGTCGGACCCCAGCGGCTGCTCGCCCCGCCTGGTCTGCACGCGAGCGCGGCCGGGATGTCGCAGCTGGACCTCGTGAAGGATGGTCTCCGTGCCGCGCGCGTTGACGACTCGCTCCTCGATGGTCATGCGCAGCGACTGCACGCGCAGCTCCGCCTCGCGCGCGAACCCGAACAGCTCCTCGATGCTGGGAGCGTCGTCGGCCAGCGCGATGCGCGACGGGGCCGCGGCGGGCTGTGCTGGACCCGCGGGGATGAGGTCTGACATCGAGCGAATGCTACCCGACGCGGCTACGCCTCGCGGCGCACCGCCACGACCTCGATGAGGTGGAAGTGGTGCGGCTCGCCGAGCGCGGTCTCGCCGTCCTCCTCCTTCTCGCTCCAGTGCTCGATCTCGAAGCCGTCGAGGTAGCCGCGAACGACGTCGGGCGAGGGGCAGGTCATGTCCGGCTCGTCGGCGGCCTGGTCCCTGTCTCCGAAGAGCATGCCGCTGAAGCGACCACCGACCCCGATCGCGGCGAGGATGCGCTGCCAGGTGGCCGCGTAGTCGGCTGCTGGCTGAAAGGGGAGGATGAGGTTGGCGTTGACCAGGTCGCAGGTCGGGACCGCGAAGTCCTGCAGGCGGCAGACCTCTGTCTGCAGCCGCTCGAGATCGTCCACCGGGGTGAGACGCCGGAGCGTGTCGATGCCCTGCGGCGTCATGTCGGTGGCGATGACGCGCCAGCCGCGGCGCAGCAGCTCCCGCGTGTCGCGGCCCGCCCCGCAGCCAAGGTCCACGGCCAGGCGCGGCGAGCCCTCGGGGTGGCTACCGAAGGCGGCGGCTGCCAGCGTCGTCGTGGCCCACGCCGGACGCTCCGCGGTGATGGCGTAGTAGTCGGGCCAGTAGCTCTCGGCGGTGCGATGCGTCATCGTCGCCCGAGCCTATCACCGCGCTATGCTCGAACAGGCGCCGTCGCCACAGCCTACATCCCGACCCGCGGCGCGCCGGAAGGAGCACTCCCTATGCGCGTCGCTGTGGTCAACGAGACCAGCGCGGTCGACAAGCACCCGTTCATCATCTCCGCCCTCGAGGGGCGGGGGCTCGAGATCGTCAACGCCGGCATGGCCGAGCGAGGTGAGGAACCAGAGCTGCAGTACATCCACACGGGCCTCATCTCGGCGCTCGTGCTGGCCGCCGAGCGCGTGGACATGGTCATCGGCGGTTGCGGTACCGGCCAGGGCTACATGAACTCGGTGATGCAGTACCCCGGCGTCGTCTGCGGCCACCTGCTCACCTCGCTCGACGCGTTCCTCTTCGCGCGCATCAACGCCGGCAACGTCATCTCGCTGGCGCTCAACCAGGGCTGGGGCTGGGCCGGTGACGAGAACCTGCGCCTGCTCTTCGACCAGCTCTTCACGCAGGAGGCGGCCACGGGCTTCCCGGCTCACCGCCGGGAGCCGCAGCGGGCCTCACGCGACGCCCTCAAGGTCGTCTCGGAGGCCTCGCATCGCTGCATGAAGGGCATCGTCAAGCGGCTGCCCGACGAGATCATCGTTCCGGCCATCACGCATCCGGCCGCGGCCGCCGTGCTGGACATCCCCACCATCGCCGACGCTGAGCTGCGCGAGGCGCTCGAGGCGCGCCTGCCGTAGGCTCCGGCGTCGCCAGGCGCACGACGTCTGGACGTCGCCCCTGTCACACGGCGACTCGGACTCGTCTATCCCTCAGCGGGCGGGAGCTCCAGCGTCTCGGCGATGGACCGCCAGCGGTCGTGGTGCGGCAACGCTCCTGAACACTGCACCTTGATCAGCACATCGTCGTAGGCAAGGACGTACGCGTCGATGTGGGTGGACCCGTCCGGCAGTCGCCCTTCGTCGGATACGACTTGGATGCGACGGGCGTTCCCCGCCGGGAGCGAGAGCGGCTCCGGCGTAGGGGTGAGGACGTGCATGTCCGGATCTGCGCTGTAGTCGGCCAGCAGGTCCGTGACCTCCGCGTGGAGTGCGACTGGTGTGCTCGGATCGGACGAGAAGGTGAAGAGACTGCACCCCTCGCCGGTCTGAGCATCGCGCGCCATCAGCCAGTCCGTCGGTCGGAGTTCCGATGATGGCGAGAGCGGCGACTCGGGCAGGAAGTCGATGTCGGTCATCACAGCCCACGCTGCCGGCACCTCGAACGATGCGCCGAGGCGCGGAGTCGAGGCGCGCTGGACAGGCACGGGCAGCCACTCGAGCGTTGTCGCGACCGACAGCCAGTCGTCCGCGGGCCGTTCCGCGCCCACGCACCAGATGTCGAAGACCATGCCGACCTTCTCGCCGAGGTAGAAGGCGGCTTCCTCGCCCGCTCTTCCGTAGGTGATGAGTCGGGCCTCGGCAGCGGGCAATTCGACGAGCCGCGGGGACTCCACGTGGACGACGCTTTCATCAGCTGCCTGGCGGCCGTGGAATGCGTCCATCTCGATGGCCAGATCGGCGCCGATGGTCGGTCCCACCACTAAGCCACAAGTCGAGTCGCCAACCGAAATCACCAATTGCCCTGGCATGCGCTCACGCATGACTCGTGACCAGGCGGCGACATCTTCGCCAGAGGCGTCAGGTGCGACGACCCGCAACTGACTCTCGAGATCGCCGGTCATGTCATAGGCGACTGCCCCATCCGGCAATACCACCGCGAACCCATGCTTGGGCATCTCGACACGCCCACCGAACCACGGTGGCGGCTCAGGTGAGGGCTCCTGCGCGATGGCAGGCGCTGTGATCGCGCCCAGCAGCCAGCCAGCCAGCAGCACAGCAGTCAGTCGTCGCATCGTTCGATCCCGTCGTGCTGTCATCATCCGCGCCTCCCTACTCGGGTCAAGAGCCTGACGGCTTCTGCCGGCGGCCTACAACTGAGACGACTGGCGTACGACGCCTGGTCGTCATCCTTGTTTGATGGCGGTCGCCACTCGCCAATCCGGGCCCGGGCGCCCGCTCAGTTCTCGGGCAGAGACTCGAAGGACTCGGCGATGGCGAGCCAGCCATCACGATGGGATGCCACGCCGTAGCACATGAGGACGGCGACGGCGTTGTCGGCACCGATGGCGTAGTGGTCGACGTAGATGGCCTCCGGGGTGTCGACGATGATGCGCGACGAGAGGAATGGGTTCACGAGGGCCCGGCTCAGTCGGTCATGGAGCCGCTCGATGACGATATCGTCCGACTGCCCGAAGATCTCGTGCAGGAACTCGTCGGCGGTGAGGTCGATCGGCGCATATCGGACGAGCGTGCAGAGGGTGAACGCGTCGCGCTCCTGCATGTCCGGGCCCTCGGCGATCAAGAGGCGCTGCAGTTCGACGTCGGGCCCGAAGCGTTCCGGCTGGCCGAGGGTGAGGATATCGGCCCCGGACTCTTCCTCGAGGCGCTCGACGACCCAGTCCTCGGGGAACGTCATCGCGAACTCGGCGTCGGGCACCTCGACGCGCTGCCCAACGGTCCACGGCGGTTGCGACGCACCCGGGCTGTCGGTGGCGACGTCCGTGTCGTCCGTGGCCCCTGTGGTCCTGGTCGCCATGATCATGAGCGCGATGACGATCCCGGTGATGACGGTGACCACGAGGACCAGCCGCCCCGCTCGACTGATCGGTGCCCACCTCGGGGGTGGATCGCCGGGGTGATCTCGGTTGCGGGCCGGCCTGAACCACGCCATGGCTCCATCCTCCCTGGCTCTGGTCAGCGGGTCAAGGGCCGGACGGCCCCACAGAGTGTGCAGCCCTCTGGTGTGGCACGCGTGCGATGCCTGGTCGTCGCCGCCGTGGCGCACTCGACGAGGAGGGAGACTGGGGACGACTCCCCATGGGAGGGGCACCCTACGACGCCGACATGTGGACCCCGGCGAACGTGACGGCTGGCTCTGCTGCCCCCTCCGGCCCTCAGCAACCATCCGACCGGATGTCGAACCACTTGCTGCGATGGTCCGGGACCGGGGCCGCGACAGGCGCTGCACTCGGTCTCCTGTTCGGACTGATGCTCGATCAACTCATCCTCGGAGTCGCGATCGGCCTCGTTATCGGCGGGCTTGCCGGAGTGCTGGGGGAGCGTTTCCACGGCGCCTGAGTCCCGCGGTCGTTCAACTGACCGACAGCGAAACGGACCCTCGCCGAGATCGCAGCGCAAGGCGGCGACCCGCGTGGCGTCGAACGGGCCACCAGCCTTGCGCTGACCGCCATGAACGGCGGGTTACGCCTGGTCATCGCCACCGTGCCGATGCAGGCCGCGGGCGGCGTGATGGATCTACTCGCCTGCCGGGATCCCTTCCGGGAGGGGCGGCATCTCGCCACTGAAGATGGCGCCCTGCATGTCAGCGCCGGTCTCGGGAGACCAGTCAGCGACCAGGTACGCGCTCAGCCCGTCGTAGTCACCTTCGCCGGTCAGGACGGCAGTCTCGAGATTGACCGTGATGTCGCTCGGGACCTCGCCAAGTCCGCTGATCGCCGTGCTCGGTCCGGACCAGGAGCCTCCGTCGTTCTCGACACGCCACAGGTCTGTCTGGATCAAAAGCGCCCCGCTGCTGCTCACCGGACGGACACTGAAGTTGATCACACGTACGAGCGAGCCCGTCAGTCGAGGGTCGCTCATCTCGATCGGCCCCTCGCGCACCAGCCCGCGCACGTCCTCGACGCCATCAGTGATGGTGCTGATCGGCTCGCCGATGACTGTCGAGGCGCCGACGGTACCGGTGGCGAAGGTCGCCTCTGACGTCGTCTCCTCCTGTGCCGCGACCGCGATCGCGGAGCCAGCGATCAGGCTGACGACGATTGCGGCGGCGATGGTCTTGAGTCCCTTCACGGGACCTCCCAACTCCCCCCTTGCGGTGCCCGTCAGCGATCGGGCGAAGGCCTGACGATGCGGGCAGACAGGCTGCCACCGTAGCAGCGGTGTCCAGCCAACCGACACCGATGCGTGCCGTGGCGCCTAGTGAGGCGGCCCGCCGGGTTCGCCACCGAGCAGCGGGCGTGGCTCGGTCGTTGCCCTCATGGCTCGGCGCCTGGCCCCCTGACCGTCACGCTCCCAGGAGGGGCGCGTCAGATCAGCCGGGCGACTCGACGAGCGCCTTGATGACCTTGAGCATCTTGCGCTCCATCACGAACGACACGGGCTCCAGCAACAACGGACCCCCCATCAGCCTGGAGCGGCGATCATCGGCGTGCTGGTAGCGGGTTCGGGACACGAGTCGTGTCGTCCTGCCCGGCTGCTCGATGAGCACGAAGGCCCAGCTGGTGGCGAGGACCGCGCGCTCATCCGCGTCAGCCGGACCTCCGAAGAGCACGAGGACCGTGGGTTCTTCGACCACGGCCACCGTCAGCGGCGGCGCCTGCGCGTGCAGCCTGATCGGGTCGCCCACGCGGACGTCCTGATGCTCGTCGAGGATGCGGGCAGTGTTCTCGATCTGGCAGCCTACGAGGTTCTCGAGCTTCTGGTAGCTGTAGAAGCCACCTCGGCCCTGGCCGATCTGGGCGATCCACGGCCAGATGCGCGGCGGAGGTGCACTGATGGAGATGGCGTGTGTCGCGCTCCACTGCGCGTCGAGGAGGAGCTCATCGCCCGGATAGGACCTGGCGACCTCCGCGTCCGTCGCTCCCCAGCGCAGGCGTCTTGACCTGAGAAAAGGTGTGACCAGGGCGCTCCCGGTCTCGACGCTTCCCTGGAGTGTCTCGGTCCACGAGGTTCCGATCTGTGTCACCACGCCCCCCACGCGACTTGGTCTACGGTTCCTACGACAGCCCCAAGCCTTGATCGTCGCATCCTCGGGGCCAAGGGCCGAGAGGACCACGACCGGGGAGAAGCCGGCACTTCTGTGCTGGAAGGGGCACTCGGCTCGTGCGACGCTGGGTTTGGCTAGGGCACGTCCACCGGGCGTACTACGCGCCCCTCGCGTCCCGAGATCTGCGCGGCGAGCGCGGTCGACAGCACCTGCCGGTGCTCGTCCGCGGTGAGCAGCGACGAGCGCCCCTCGCGCACGGCCTCGATGAAATCGCGCGTCGCGAGGATGAAGGACTCATCCCACTCGCTGGCGATGTCCTCGTAGTCGCGCGTGACGCCGTCGCGGTAGACCTGCAGCGACGGCACCTCCTGGATCTTGCCGTGGCCGCGGTTGACCCACGCCACGCCGCGTGAGCCGGTGACCTCGACGCGGTCATCCTGGGAGTAGAACAGCGTCTGCACCTGCAGCTCGGGTGCGTTGACGACCTCCAGCACGCCCATCGCCCCACTCGCCCAGCGCAGTGAGACCGCGGACGGCGAGTCCAGCGCACCGCCCTCGACCGGGGTGGAGCCGATCCATGCGTGGACCTCGTCGGCCACGCCCAGCAGTGCCCAGAAGATGCTGAACTTGTGCAGCCCGTCATCGAACACCAGCGGGCCACCGCCGTTCTGCTCGATGTCGAAGCGCCACGCGGCCGCACGGTCAGGCACGTCCCAGCCGCAGGCAGGGTTGCCCGAGCGGCTGATCTGGCGCACTGACAGCACGTCCCCGAGCTCACCCTGCCGCACCAGCTCCACGAGCCGCGCGACCGGCGGGTAGAAGAGGAAGTTCTCGAAGACGCGCACCACCTGGCCCCGGGCCTCCGCCTCGGCGGCCGCCGCGACGAAGCGCGAGCACTCGGCCACCGTGAAGCCCACCGGCTTCTGGGTCGAGAGGTGCTTGCCCGTCTCGATGGCCGCCAGGGCCACCTCCATGTGCATGTGGTGGGGCAGGAGCACCTCGAAGGCATCGATCGAGTCGTCGGCCAGGCAGTCGCGCCAGTCGGCGTACACCTTCTCCGGCTCGATGCCCCACGAGCGGGCCCGCGCCAGCGCCCCCTCCGTGTCGGGCTTGCAGACCGCGGCGATCTGGGTGTGCGGCGAGTTGACGTACTCGATGGCGTGCAGGTCGCTGATGCGGCCGGGGCCGATGATGGCCACCCTCATGCGTTCGACGGCTGCGGACACGTGCGTGCTCCCTCCCTTGGTTGGTGATGGCTTAGCGGTGCCGACCCCGGCCTACTCCTTGACCGAGCCCATGGTCAGGCCGGCGATGAAGTAGCGCTGGAAGGCGATGAAGATGGCGATGGTGGGGATGCTGGCGATGACGGCCATCGCCGCCTGGTTGGCCCACGCCACGCTGTACTGGCCTTGGAGGGCGTTGATGCCGGCCATGATCGTCTTGGCCGCATCCGAGCGGGTCAGCACCAATGGCCACAGGAAGTCGTTCCAGATCCAGGTGAACTGCAGCGTGGCCAGCACCGCCAGGGCCGGCAGCGTCAGCGGCAGGACCACGCGGAAGAGCACCGACCATTCTCCAGCGCCGTCGACGATGGCGGCCTCGCGGATGCCCGACGGCAGGGCCGACATGAAGTTGCGCATCAGTAGCGTGGTGATGGCCAGCCCCAGGCTCATGTGGATGATGATCATCGAGTAGACCGTGTCGTACAGCGTTGGCAGGACCTGGAAGCCAAGGATTTCGATGGGCGCGTTGAACATCTTGAACAGCGGGATGAGCATGGCCTGGGGTGGGAAGAACATGCCGGCGATGACCACCAGGAACAGCACCTCGGCGAAGGGGAAGCGGAACTGGCTGAACACGTAGCCCAGCAGTACACCGCCAAGCACCGACAGGAACGTGGCCGGGATGGTGACCAGGAAGCTGTTGAGCAGGTAGCGGGGCGTGGCGGTGTTGTTCCAGACGTCGAGGAAGTTGTCCAGCGTCGCGTTCTCGGGGATGTGCCACACACCGCGGGCCGCGATCTCTGCGTTCGACTGCACCGACGTCAGGACGACGCCGATGATGGGCGCGGCGAAGACGATGAGGATGATCACGATGAACGCGTGAAGTCCGAGCGATCGACCCAGAGGTCGCGCCCGGCGTTCCCTGTTGACGGTCATGCCGGCGCTAGCCATAAAGCCGCTCCGATGCGCGCGCCTGTCGGAAGTAGACGACGACGACGATGATGGCCAGGGCGAATAGGGCCGTCGCGATGGCCGCGCCGTAGCCCAGCTGGTACTTGAAGAAGGTCTCCTCGTACATGAACATGGCGAGGTTCGACGACATGTGGAACGGTCCGCCCTTGGTCAGGACGAAGACGATGTCGAAGCCCTTCAGCGTGTTGATGACAGCGAGCGTGATGACCACGACCGAAGCGGGGCGCAGCAGTGGCACGATGATGCGCATGAACTGCTGTCTGGCGTTCGCACCGTCGATGGCGGCGGCCTCCAGCAGGTCCCGAGGCACGGTCGTCAGGGCTGCCAGGTACAAGATCAGGGCAAGGGCCGTCTGCTGCCAGCACCAGGCGACGATGACCGCGATGAGCGCGGTCGCCGGGTCGCCCAGCCAGGCGCGTGTCAGGTCACCCAGGCCGACCGCCTCGAGCACGGAGTTGAGCAGGCCCCAGTCGGGCTGGTAGATCCAGGTCCAGACCTGTCCCACGACCACCAGTGAGAGCGTGACGGGCAGGTAGAAGGCTGACTTGTAGAAGCGACTTCCGCGTAGAGGTCGGTCCAGCAGAACGGCCAGCAGCAGGCCCAGGATGGTCGGAACCGCGACTGCCACGATCAGCCAGATGGCGGTGTTCTGGAAGGCCCGGATGAAGTTCGGGTCGCCGACTGCTCGCCAGAAGTTGTCAAGGCCGATGAACTCCGGATCGCTCAGCCCGTTCCACTTCGTCAGGCTGTAGTAGGTCGACTGGACCAGCGGCCAGAGCACGAAGATCAGGAAGAAGGCCAACGGTCCAGCGGCCATGAAGAACAGCGAGACACGGCTACCGCGCGTCATGTCCCGGCTCCTCGACGACCCCGTGTGGTCATGGCCTCCCCGTCGCTGTGGTGGTCCTCGCTGGGACCACCGATGCCGGGATGGTCCACCACCCCGGCATCGGCACGTGTCGACCGCGGGTCATCGGCGAGCCGCGGTCGGCATCACTACTGGTTCTCGAAGGCTGCGGCGATCTCGGTCTGGGTCTCCGCGAGAAGCCCCTCGATGTCGCTGGGATCGTTGAGGAACTTCTGGAACATGGCAAGTCCGACGACGCTTGGGGCCGGTGGCGTTGCCAGGTCGTAGTTGAAGTTGTAGGTCTCCGCTGCGGCCGCGACATCGATCGCCTTCTTGATGACGTCGTTGAACGCGGACGTGTCAGAGGTGGTGTTGGTGGGCATGTTTCCCTGGCCCTCGGCCCAGGCAGCCTGCTGCTCGGGCTGAGCAAGGAAGGCGAGCAACGCCTGTGCGGCCTCGGGGTTCTTGGCTTGCGCGGCGATCGCCAGGCCGTCGACGGGCCCGACGACGGCGGTGGGGACGCCTTCATCCACGACCGGGAACTCGAAGAAGTCGTAGTCGGTGACGGGCGCGAACCCGTTGCCATTCAGGTAGCCCGTGATCCAGGTGCCCATGAGGTTCATGGCCGCCTCGCCGTTGGCCAGCTGGTCGGCGGCATCGGTCCAGTCGATGCTGTTGGCGGTCGCTCCGTCAGGGAAGCACCCGCTGTCGATGAGCTCCTTCCAGAGCTCCATCGCGCGGACCACCTCGGGATCGGTGTAGGACGCTTCACCGGCCATCAGCTTGGCACGGTACTCGGCGCCGGCCGTGCGCAGGAGCAGGTAGTCGAACCAGAACTGTGCCGGCCACTGGTTGACCGATCCCAGGGAGATCGGCGTGATGCCGGCTTCGCTGAAGGTGCCACAGGCGGCCTTCAGGTCGTCCCATGTCGTGGGGATCTCGACACCGGTATCGGCGAAGACCTTGGGGTTGTAGAACATCGCTGCCACATGGAACCCGAAGGGCAGCAGATACTTGGTGCCGTCGTAGGTCACGGCCAATTCGATCATGCCGGCGCCGAACTGGCTGTCGAGGTCGTTGGCCGCCCACATCTCCTCGATCGGAGCGAGCATGCCGTTCTGGACCTTGAACGCGGCGCGCGCGCCGGACCAGTCGCTCAGGACATCGGGTGGGTTGCCGCCAGCTAGCTGGATGAGGATGCCGGTCTTGTAGTCCTCGTGGCCCACATCGACGAAGTTGACGGTGATCCCCGACTCAGCCTCGAAATCGGCGAGGATCTCCTTCAGCGCCGCCTCACCCAGCGTCGCGCCGAAGTAGGTCATCACCGTGACCTCGTCAGCGCCTTCGTCCTGGGCGACGGTCGCACCTGGCACCACTGCCGTCAGCAGCGCGAGGCTGGCGGCAAGCACGAGCCCACGGCGCCACGCCGTACCGAACTTGGTCATCTCCTGTCCTCCTATCCTTCCCAATGGCGTTCTCCCAAAACGCCCCGTCGGGTCAGTCATTCCTCACGTCGCTCGATCGGACCGGGCCACCTCACTTTCCTCGTTCCCTCGACACGCCGGCGGCGAAGCCGGCGCGGGAGCAGCGCAGTGCATCGATCGCGCTCTAGGGTCGTCGCCGGGGCCTGGGCGATCGTGGCCGGGCTGGGCGGACAGATGGGCGATGAGAACGATTACATCATGCGCCTCCGGGCATGGTCGGTGCGTGCGTGCGCGGGCGGTCACGAGGCCACCCGGTGAGCTGGGCCACCCAGCTCGCGACTGACCCGCGCCGCGGTGTCGACCACGATCGGCGCCATGACCCTGAGGCGGTCCGCGTCGAGGCGATCGGCCGGTGCGGAGATGCCCAGCGAGGCCACGACGCCGCCGATGCCGAAGACGGGAGCGGCCACGCAGCGCACGCCCGGGTGGTATTCGCGGTCGTCCACCGCGTAGCCGGCGAGACGGACCTGGCTCAGCTCCTTCTCGTAGGCCTCCGGCGTGGTGATGGTGTTGGGCGTGAAGGCCTCGTAGTCGATGCTGCGGATGAGCCCCTCGATGATGCCGCGCGGCAGGTTCGCGGTCAGCGACTTGCCCGTGGCTGTGCAGTGCAGGGGCCCGGACTGGCCGATGGACGCATTGGCTGATAGCAGCGTCGTACCGTTGAGGGTTGACACGTAGACGACATGATCGCCGGCCAGGACCGCGAGGTGCGTGTTCTCTCCGGCGGTCGCCCACAGCGACTTCAGATGGGGTGCTGCCACGACCGTCAGATCGCGCGAATCGAGCACCGAGCGCGCCATCTCCAGCACCTTGACACTGGCGCTGTAGCGTCGCGTCGAGGGGTCCTGTTCCACGTAGCCCAGCCGCACCAGCGCTGCCAGCGTGCGGTGGGCGTTGGCCTTGTCCAGCTCGAGCTTGGCGGCGATCTCGGTGACGCCCAGGGGCAGGTGCGACGACACCAGCAGCTCGAGCGTTCGCAATCCCGTCGTGAGCGCTCCCCGCTGACTGGACCCAGACCCTCCCCGTCGTCCTGTCATTGCAACACGATTGTCTTCCTCGCTACGACCCCGTCAAGTGGGTTTGTGCATCGGACAACAGCCGTTGCCCCGACGGCGACAGGAGCGCGACCCTGCGGTCGCCGGACCCTTGAGGGCACTGGACCCCTGGGTCGCTGGACCCCGGAGCGGACCCGAGCCGCTTTGCCCTGGGTGCCGCGTCACAGTCGTGTTACCGGCGTTGCCGTACAGTCGCGCGATGGACAGCCATCGGGAGCCGGGCATCCGGCACCTCACCTACGACCAGCTCGTTGCCACCACGGCCGACCATGAGTGTGAGGGCGTGGGCCGCGACCACGTCTGCGTGCGCATCGCCGCCGTCGCCGACCTGCCGACCAAGTTCGGCACCTTCCACATCGTGGGTTTCTGGAACGATCGCGATGGCAAGGACCACGTGGCCATCGTCAAGGGCGACCCGTTCGAGAAGGAGGACGTGCCGGTGCGGATGCACAGCGAGTGCCTCACCGGCGATGCACTGGGCTCCCTGCGCTGCGATTGCCGGGACCAGTTGACAGCAGCCCTGCGCAGCATCGGCGAGCAGGAGACGGGCATGGTGCTGTACCTGCGCCAGGAGGGCCGCGGCATCGGCCTGCTCAACAAGCTGCGCGCGTACGGCCTGCAGGACGAGGGACTCGACACGGTCGACGCCAACATCGCCCTTGGCTTCCGCGATGACGAGCGCGACTACAGCATCGCGGCGCACATGCTGGAGCTGCTCCGGGTGCGCTCCATCCGGCTGATGACCAACAATCCCCGCAAGGTCGAAGGCCTGCGTGAACTGGGTATCAACGTCAGTGGGCGCATCCCCCATCTCATCCCGGCCAACGAGCACAACCGCTCGTACCTCGAGACGAAGGCGCTCCGTTCCGGGCACCTCATCGATGTGGCCGGACGGGAGCATCTGCTCGAGCAGATCGACCGACCCATCCTCGAGGGCATGAGCCAGGACGCCATCGAGGCCATGGAGCAGCTTGACCCAGTGGAGGCACAGGTATGAGTGGAGCGCGGGTCGCCATCATCACCGGCGCCAGCGGCGGCCTGGGACGGGTCCTTGCCCCGGAGCTGGCCCGCGAGGGCTACGACCTGGCGCTGGTCGGCTCCGATGCCGGGCGCCTGGATGCGCTGCGCGACGAGCTGGGCCTGGACGCCGATCACACCCTGACCCTCGCGGCCGACCTGCGCGACGCGGGCGCTGCTGCCGGCGCCATCGATGCGGTGTACGAGCGCTTCGGGCGCGCCGACGCCCTGGCCCACCTGGTAGGTGGCTGGACTGGTGGCATGAACGTCGGCCGCTCTCCCGACGAGCCGTATGCCTCGATGATCGACCAGCACTTCTGGACCACGCTCAACGTCGTTCGCGAGCTGGCGCCGCGCATGGCCGAGGCTGGGTACGGCAGGATCGTGGCCGTGTCCTCGCCGATGGCTGCCGCGCCCGCAGCGGGCATGAGTGCCTACGGTGTGGGCAAGGCGGCGCTGGAGGCGCTGTTCGCTGGGCTGTCACAGGAAGTCGGCGGCAGTGGCGTGACGGTCAACGTCGTCCGCGTCCGCAGCATCGACACCGACGCGGGCGAGGCTGGCTCCGCGAAAGCCGATGCCACCTCGCCGGCCGAGATCTCGGCTGCCATCCGCTATCTCTTCAGCCCGGCCGCACGCGTCGTGAACGGGGAGCGCATCGGGCTTCACCGCGGCATCTGACCTGACGGCGCACCGGGTCTGCCGCGACGCCTGAGGCCCGTCGGCCGTCGGCGTCCCGCCACGCGGGTGAGGCCCGTCTGCCGCGACGGCTGAGGCCCGTCGGCCGCCGCCGTCCCGCTACGCGGGTGACCTCAGTGCCTCCGGGAGCCGGGCTGCAGCAATGGGCCGTGCAGCGGGAACGACTGACACGCGTGACCGCCCTGCGGTCAAGTCCAGCGTGACGGGAGGCGAGGTGGTCCGACTGGCCCGCCACGCGGGAGCGCCCGCCGCCAGCGAGCGCCCGCTAGGGCCGGCCGCCCTCGAGCTGCGCGCGCACAGCGCCGGCCAGCGCTGCGCCGAGGCTGGCGCAGCCATCAGCGTCGAGGTGCACGCCGTCCGCGGGGTGGACCGCTGCCACCGAGCCGGCGTCGAAGAACCCCGCCCCGTGGTCCTCGGCCACGATCTCGTACATGCGCGCCAGCTGTCGTGACGTCTCGTATGCCTGCCCCAGGCCCCACATCTCGCTACGCGCCGTGATCTCGCCCAGCGGCACCGGCGAGACGAGCAGGACCTGCGGCGGTGTGCCGTCCGGCCCGGTCAGCGACGCGCGCGCCACGTCCACGAGGCGCGCCGCCCCGCAGGCGATCTCGGCTGCGCCATTGCCGTAGATGCGCTTGAGGTCGTTGGTGCCGAGCATGATGGTCACCAGGTCGACCGGTGCATGTGACAGCAGGCACGGGAGCAGGTAGTCGAGCCCGTTGCGACCGGGCTCGATCTCCGAGTCCCAGATGGTGCAGCGGCCGTTGAGCCCCTCCTCGATGACCTCGTAGCCCTCACCCAGGGCCGCCTCCATCACGCGCGGCCAGCGCTGGGCGCGCGGCAGGCGCGGGGGTCCGGCGGGGTCGCGGCCGTGACCCGTCGGGTTGGCGCCGTGGGTGTTGGAGTCGCCGAAGCAGACGATGGTGCGGGTCATGCTGGGTCCCCTTCGTTGAAGCGATCGATGCGGAACATCGTGATGTCATGGTACGTGCCACCGTCGAGGGCGAGGTCGGCAGCGATCTCGCCGACGACGCTGACGAACTTGAAGCCGTGGCCGCTGCAGGGGGACAGCACGACCACCTGGGGCGCCTCGGGCAGTCGGTCGATGATGAAGTGCTCGTCGGGCGTGTTGGTGAACATGCAGGTCCGGCGTGCCAGGGCCGGACCGTTGGCGTCCGGCAGGTAGCGCTCGAGTGCGGCACGGATGACCGTCTCGTCCTCGGGTTCGATCACGCCGCGGTCCCAGGCGTCGGGGTCCACGACCTGGCGGCGATGGTGCATCAGCCCGATCTTGAGGCCCGGGATGCCGTACTGCGGGAACCCGTAGAAGAGTCCCTCGGGCGCGTCGAGGATGAAGACGGGGAAGGAGCCCACGGCAAAGCGCACGCGGCGCCCGCACCTTCGCCCACAGGAGCACCTGCCGCTCGGGAACCGCCAGGCTGCCCAGGGACGGCAGCATGCCGCCCGTCCAGGCGCCCACGCTGACGACCAGTCGGCGTGCCCGATAGCGCCCCTCGGGCGTTTCCACGACGACCCCGTCGCCGTCCGGCCACCAGCTCCTGAGCGGCTCGTAGCCGCGCAGGTCGGCCCCGGCCTCCAGCGCCAGCCGGGCATAGCCGGTGATGGCACGTTCGCTGAGCACGAAGCCGCCTGCGGGCTGGTAGACCGCCACCATGTCGCCCGGCAGGTCGAAGCCGGGGAAGCGCGCCGTGAGCGCACGCGAATCGAGCAGCTCGTGCTCAAGATCGTGGGCGCGCGCCGAGGCGAGGGCGCCCTGCACCACGTCGCCGTCGGGCAGGCCCACGTCCACGCCCCCGGTGGTGACCAAGATCGTCTCGTCCAGCCTCGCCTCCAGCTCGCGCCATCGCTCGTACGCGCGACGCAGGAGCGGGACGTAACGGGGATCCTCGGCATAGGCGAGACGGATGATGCGGTTCACCCCGTGGGAAGAGCCGCGCTCGTTGGGGATGCCGTACTGTTCCAGCCCCAGGACACGGGCACCGCGCCCGGCCAGCTCGGCGGCCGTGGCGCTGCCCATGCCGCCGACGCCAGCCACGATGACGTCGTAGTCCATCAGCCGTCCGCCGACCGCGCTTCGAACGGCGAAGGCCGGGCGACGCTGCCCGGCCCTCGTCTCGTGCTATCGGAAGGACCCAGCGGTCCCACGCGTCAGACCGACGTGGCCGGCGGTGGGCCTGCCGTGTCGCTGTCGCCGGTCGCCTGCGGGTTGGTGGCGTACAGCGCCATGTCGGCTGCGGCGAACTGGTCGCGGATGTCCTGGCGGCTGGTATACCACAGCAGCAGGGCAGGGATGGCGGCCGCAGCCAGGCCGTAGGCGATGTTGCCCGTGGCCATCAGCACGAACATGGCGTCCACGAGCCCGAAGACGGCCATGATCATGGTGAAGACCAGGGCCCATGGCCGCATCGACCAGAGGGCCCAGCCCACGGCCAGGTAGATGAGCCCGACGACGAGCGCTACCAGCCCGACCCAGAACACGCCGCTGCCATCCCAGGTCTCGTTGCCGAAGATGGCGATGCCCAGGAGCTGCAGCCCGACGAGCAGCCGGATGAAGGCGATGGCGATGGCCAGCGCTCCCAACAGCAGCACGCCGAATGGTCGACCTTGCATCTATCGATACCTCCCTGATGTGGAACGGTGGATCCCGCGTGGCACTCGAGGGCACGACGCCGAAGCGCCCGCACGTTCTAGCGTATCGCAGCGATGACCAGCCGCAAGGTCGATCCATCGCGGCCGAACGCGGCGGGCACCATCCCGGCACCCGCCGCCCCGGCGGCAGATCAGTCGTCGATCGTGACGTACACCGGTGCTGGTTGGGCTCCGGCGGGGCTGACCATGCCGTCGATCGCATCGGTCGCGGTCGCCTGTCGCGCCCGCGGGATGGCGAACGCAGCAGCGGCGCCGGTGGCGACGAAGAACGCACCGATGAGCACGGCCGGCACCATGCCGTCGACGAAGGCCTGTGGGCTGGCGTAGCTGCCCTGCTGTGAGAACACCGCCGCCAGCACGGCTACGCCGAAGACGCCGCCCAGCTCACGGATGGCGTTGCTCGCACCAGACGCCTGGCCCTCCTCCGGCTTGCGCACGGCGGAGAGGATGACGTTGGCCATGGGCGCGAAGAACAGGCCCATGCCGATGCCCGAGATGATGAACGGCAGCACCATGGCGCTGTACTCGACCGTGGTGCTGGAGACCAGCCCGATCCAGGCCAGGCCGATGGCCTGCAGGCTGAGACCTGCGCCCATGAGCAGGCCGCCGCCGACGCGATCGGAGAGCGCCCCCGCGATGGGTGCGACCACGATGGGCGCCAGCGTCCAGGGCAGGATCGCCAGGCCTGCCTCCAGCGGGGAGTAGAGGCGAGCGAACTGCAGGAACTGCACCAGCAGGAAGATGGCGCCGAACATCCCGAAGCTCATGAGCATGGCGCTCAGGTTGGCCAGGCTGAAGGCTCGGCTCTCGAAGAAGCGGGGCGGCAGCATGGGCGCCGGTGCGCGTCGCTCCCAGGCGATGAAGGCGACCAGGATGGCGATGCCGCCGGCGAAGGCGCCCAGGATGAGCGGGCTCGTCCAGCCCTCCGCATTGCCGTTGATGAGCGCCCAGACCACACCGAACAGGCCGACCGAGGCCATCGCCACGCCGGGCAGGTCCAGCCGACCGGCCGGGCCATGGCTCTCGCGCAGGCCGTACCAGGCCAGCGGTACGAGCGCGATGCCGATGGGCACGTTGACCCAGAAGATCCAGTTCCAGGCCACGCCCTCGACGATGGCGCCGCCGACCAGCGGGCCGATGGCGACCGCCAGGCCGCCGACGGCGCCCCAGGCGCCGAGGGCTACACCTCGCCGCTCTGCCGGCACTGCCGCGCTCAGCAGCGTCAGCGTCAGGGGCGTCACGATGGCGGCGCCGATGCCCTGGGCCATGCGGCCGAGCAGCAGCATCTCGACGCTGGTCGAGGTCGCCGCGAACGCCGAGGCAGCGGTGAAGATGGCCACGCCGATGATGAACATGCGCCGCCGTCCGAAGCGGTCGCCCAGCGCCGCCCCAGTCAGCAGGAAGACGGCGAACGTGAGGGTATAGGCGTTGACGGTCCACTCCAGCTGCTCGATGGTGGCACCGAGCTCCTGGCGGATGACGTTCAGGGCGGTCGAGACGACAAGGTTGTCGAGCATGACCATGACGAGGGCCACGGACGTCACGACGAACGTCCAGATGGCGAGCGAGCGAGGGCTCACGAGATCTCTCCTTCTCCCCCGTGCGTGCGGATACTAGTGGCTGTGGCGGGAGTCGTGGCGACGGTCGGCGCCCCGTTCGCGCCGGAGTTGGCCGGGTCGGGCGCACCCGCCGCGGCTGACTGCCAGGACGGCCAGCAGGGTCACCGCGACCGTCGAGATGGCAAGCGTTCGTGGTTGCATCATTCGTCTCCTAACTAGTGATTGCTTACTAACTTATGGGGCCAAAAAAAGGGGGCACGCACGGCGATCGCCTACTGCTCGAACCCCCCGATGCAGCCCTCGCGGATGTAGGCAGCCCAGCCCGACCGTCCTTCGAGCACTCCCATGGAGCCGGCCACGTTCATCAGCATGCCGCGGCCCAGGAAGGCTGCCAGCTGCTGTGGCGAGGCCTGCGTCTGGCGGATGATCTCGGTCACCAGCCGACCGAACCCGGCCTCCACCTCCGCCCGGATCTCCGGGTCGTCGGTGGTGGCGTAGGCCTGCAGCTGGATGCCCAGGTAGCGCCGATCGGCGATGAGCTGCTCGTAGGCGAGGCCGATGCGTCGGAACGCATCGTGATGGTCCGAGGCAGCCTCGCCCGCCTCGCGGAAGACATCCACCGTGTGGTCGAAGCCCCATCGGACCGCCGCCATGAAGAGCTCCTTCTTGGTGCCGAAGAGGCGGAAGAGATAGGGCTGCGACACGCCTACGTCGCGGGCGATGGCCTCCGTGGAGGTGCCGTGGAGCCCGGTCTGGCCAAAGCGCTCCACGGCCGCGAGGATGATCTCCTCGCGACGCTCGGCGGCGCTGAGTCGGGTCGCGGCGGCTGCGCTCATGCAGCGATGTTAGTGACCACTCACAACCTTGTCAAGCCCGTGGTCGGCGCGGATTCGGTGGCCGCCGTCAAGCCCGAGGCAGGCATCGACGACCCGTGGCTGGTCCTGCTTCGCGGCGGACGCCACGATCGCTCCAACACCAGCCGGCTAGATGCGTTCGATGCGCCGCGCTCGCGACCGCGGGCCGAAGCGCGGCGCCCTGACGCCTGCGCGCTCCAGGATGCGCACGACTCGCGCTCGTTGACCGCGGTACGGTTCCAGCAACTCGAGCATGCGAGCGTCGTCCCCGCGCGGCTCGCGAGCGAGGGCCCAGCAGACCAGGTTTGGCACGTGGAAGTCGCCCACGCTGACCGCGTCGGGGTCGCCCCGTGCTGGTCGGGCAACCTCGGCGGCGGTCCACGGCCCCAAGCCCGGTAGAGCCTGCAGTCGCGCCAGCGCCGCGTCGGGCGTCATGGTCACGGCGTTCTGCAGCCAGTCGATGCGCTGTGCGGCGCGGATGAGCGTGGTCGCCCGTCGCTGCTCCAGGCCGACGGCATGCAGCTCGAAGTAGGGCAGCGCGGCGATCACCTCCGGTCGCGGCGGCAGTCGCAGGTCGCCCGGCCCCGGTGCCTGTTCGCCGTAGCGGGCGATGATGCCGAAGTAGGCCTGGTGGGCCTGGGCGGAGGTCACCTTCTGGCCACAGATAGCCGCCAGCAGCGACGGCCACACCGCATCGGTCCGCCCGAAGCGCATGCCCGCCAAACGCGCGGCGAGATCGCGTAGCCGCCCCGCCGGCAGCGTCAGCGCGTCGGGATCGTCCTCGCGACCCAGCAGCCGCGGAACGGCCTCGGCAGCGCTGCGGGCACCGGGCCCCCAGGCCATCACGCGCCAACCCCCGGCCGCCGGTGCGATGCGCGTGGTGGCCGCACCATCGACCTCACGGGATGCCCGCCAGACGGCGTCTCCCTCAAAGCGGATGATCGGGTCGCGCGCGCCGTGGCGCAGCTCTCCCAGCGTGAGCACCGGGTCCACGACGAAGCCAAGCCGCACGACCTCGTCGACCATCGGGGGCGGTCCCTGGCTCATGCTCATTCGATCATGCGCCCGGTACCAGCGGCGCAGTCTCCGAGACGAAGACGAGGTTCTGGCCGAGCGACCACAGCGCCAGCACCGTCATCGCGATCATCAGCGTCGCGAGGGGCCACTGGCTGACCGCCTGCCCATCCCGGTGCTCCTGGCGCACGGCTGAGTGCCCCAGCCAGGCGCCGACGACATGGCCGATGACGACCGCGCTCACCTGCAGCGTCCAGACCAGCGATCCCGACAGGAAGTCCTCCCGTGGCTCGAACTGCACGGTGCCGAGCAGATCCCAGCCCTGCTGCAGGGGGTCGGACAGCGCCACCACGATGCGCTGCCCCTCCGTCAGCAGGTACGTCAGGTAGTGCGCGACCAGGTAGCCCACCGCCACCGGCACCAGGCCCGCGCCCATCGCCGTCGGCCCGACGCGACGTGCGACCAGCAGCACCGCGCTGGTCAGCAGGCCCAGGAAGCCGAAGAGCAGCGCGGTCTGAACGACCACGTGTGGGTCTCCCACCAGGTCGAAGTACGGCTGCGTCTGCGAGATGCCGTCCCAGATCACCGATCCGGTCCCGATGGCCACGACGGCCAGCAGCGAGGACGTCCATGGTGTCCGCGATAGGGCGCTGCCGAAACCGCGTCGCCGGATGCGGCCCCCGTCGGGCCGGCCCGCCAGGCCATAGGGAGCCAGCCGTCCCAGCAGCCCGAACCAGACGCTGAACACCTCGCCGGCGTCGCGCCAACGCTCCTTGCCGTACCAAGCCATGCCGCCCAGCGTCAGCAGCGTGTACGCGATGAGCACGAAGCCCAGGTCGCGACCGCCACCCACCCGCCCTACCAGCTCCAGCCAGACGAAGCCGGCCAGGAGCACCGCCGCCGGCCAGGCTTGCATGCGGGGATGCCAGGGGGCGCGCCCCGGCAGGCGCAACCGCAGGGCACGCGCGACGGCCGCCAGCAGGTCGTGAAGCGTGCTGAAGGGATCGAGCCAGGCCCAGGCCGGACCGAGCAGCGCGCTCACCAGCGCCAGGCCGACCCAGCCGAAGACCCACAGCAGCAGTGATGCCACCTCGGCATCGCTGTCCCCGCCGGCGATCGTCTGCGCCACGACCCACGCCCAGGCCACCAGTCCCAGCAGCCGCAGCGACCAGCGCAGCGGACGCCACAGCGTGCGGACGCGTCCCGGTTCCGGCTCGGGCAGGGGAGCGTCGTCGCTGATGGCCACGAACACGAACGACATCGCCACCGCTGCCGCTGCTCCGAGGATGTAGACCGCGAACGGCAGCGGAGCGTCGACGTTGCCGTGCAGTGCGTGGGCGCTCGCCGGCCCGGCCGCGAGCAGCAGCCACAGCGTTGCCAGGGCGACGACGCGGAGCGTCAGGTTCCTCCTCATCAGTGCACGCGAGCGTAGCAGCGACCGCGGGCGAGGCTACACTTCGCGCATGCCCAAGTACAGGAAGGTCGACGCCGGGCTCATGGACAACCCCCCTCCGCCCAAGCCTCGCGGACGTCCCATCAGCCCCGAGCAGCAGGCGCTCATCAACCGTATCCGGAAGATCACCGACGAGTCGGTCGTCTACGAGGCCGTGCTGCAGAAGGACGAGAAGCCCGCCACCGTGCGTGCCCAGATCCTGCGCGCGTCCAAGTTGGCCGGAGTCGACGTCGCGGTCAAGAAGTCGCCCGAGGGCTTCTACATCGGCCTGCTGACACCTGATCGTCGCTCCAAGCGCGGCCGTCCTCGCAAGGACGCCGAGGCGACCTAGCCCTGGCCGGTCAGAGCGGCGCCCCTGTCATCCAGGTCTTCGGCCGCAACGATTCGCAGGCCACCCGTCGAGCGCAGCGCTTCTTCAAGGAGCGCCGGATGGGCATCAGCTTCGTCGACCTCAGGAAGCGGGCGCCGGCAGCGGGCGAGCTGCGCCGATTCGCCCAGAAGCATGGCGCGCGCAGTCTGCTCGATGAGAGCAGCAAGGCCTATCGCGATGCCGGCCTGGGCTACCTGACGATGGGCGACGCCGAGATCATCGAGCGCATCGCGGCCGAACCCGGACTCCTGCGGCTGCCGCTCGTGCGTTTCGGCAACGAGGTCACCATCGGTGTCGATGAGCAGACCTGGAACGGGTGGCTGCGCAGCGCATGATGGCGCTTCGGCCGCTGCCGCTCGATCGCGCTCAGTAGGGACGGATCGAGCTCCAGGGGATGCCTGTCTGCCAGTCGGGGCCTGCCACCACCCGGTCGTAGCGCATCTTGAGCACGCGTACCCGCGTGCCCTTGCCGCGCTCGCTGTACAGCACCAGGTCCGTCCGGCCGTCGTAGTCGATATCACCGACGCCGAGCCGCGTCGAGCGCACCGGGATGGGGTCCGACTTGGGCGCGACCCAGACGCGCACGCGCTTGAAGCCGCCCAGCAGCGAACCCTGCAGCCGCTCCACCTTGGCGCGGCCTCCGCCCCCGATGAGCATGATCACGTCGTCACGGCCGTCGCGGTTGGCGTCACCGGCGGCCATCCTGAGCTTGGCGGCCGCGAGCTTGCGGTCCTCGAAGCGGGTCTTGATGGCGCCCATACGCGGGAACGTGCCGGGCAGCGGGCTGCTGGTCACCGCGGTGCGAACCTTCACGCCGCCTTCGGCGATGTCCTGGCGGATGACGAGATCGGCCCGCCCATCGCCACTGAGATCCGCGGCCCAGGCTCCGTCGACCTTGTCAGGATCCTGCCCACCGGACCACCAGTCCTTGGGTGCAGTGAACGTCTGCGTGGCCGTGTATGGCTTCCGTTTGAGGACCACCAGGCGTGACGAGGTGGCCGTGTCCCCCCGGCCGAGGATGGCGACGTCGCTGCGGTGGTTGGCGAAGAAGTCGCCCACCAGCAGCCGTGCGCCCGAGAGCGGGACCACCGTGTCGCCCTCCCACCAGTCCTCCGCGGGGCCGTAGTTGACCCCGTCGCTCAGCGCGACCTTCAGCTTGCCGCTGCGCGGTCCGGTCTGTCGCAGCCACACCAGGTCATCCCGGCCGTCGCCGTCCATGTCGGCCGCGCGGTAGCTGACGAGGTCGACGTTGGACACGCTGATGCCGGCGCCCGACCCGGGTTCTGGCGAGGTGCGTCCCGGCGTCCACACACGCGCCTGGAAGTCGGCGCCGTCGCGCTTCATGGCGCTGGCATCGCCGTGCTTGGTGCCGATGATGTCGTGCTCGCCCGGCTCCACGATCTCAAGGTTGGGCTTGAGATAGAGGCGCAGGATCTCGCGGTACTTGAGGCCGTCCTGGCCGCACTTGCGTGTGCTGTTGTGGAAGAGCTTGAAGCCGGTCGCATCGGCTCCACAGGCCGCCTTGGAGCTGCCGGCGCGGTAGCCGGTGAGGATGAAGCGGCTGCTCTGGGTGGTGCGCTTGAACTTGCGCACGGAGATGTCCCAGGTGGCATCGAGGGCAGCGAAGATCTTGGGCCCAGGCCCGCCTGGCTCGCCGATGCCGCGTGTCTCAGGCTTGTAGAACTGGTCGCGCGTGGAGTCGACGACGTCGTAGCAGACCTCCTCGCCCTCGATCGTCGTGGTCAGGCCGCGCGGGTTGATGATGTAGTACCAGGCGAACTGCTTGGTGGCGACCGCGCCGGCCTTGAGCGTCTCGAGCGGGTAGGACTCCGGCCACTCGGCAGCCATGACGGTGGCGACGTACTCGTAGAAGTCGACCTGCTCCACGGTGTCGACGATCCCTTCTGGAGCGCTCGTGGACTCCGTGCGCAGAACCCGGATGGTCGGCGGTGGCGTCAGCGAGCTGCCCCATGCCGTGCACTTGTCCGCGGCGGCCGAGTAGACCGGGGCAGGCTCGGGCTCGACCGGTGCGAACGTGGCAGCGGCCGGTGTGGCGACGAGGGACGCGACGAGCAAGCTCGACATCACGGCGACGAGCCCGAACGCCGGCTGGGGACGGCGCATCAGGGGCACGGTAGCGCACGCCGGCAGAATGGGCACCCCGCGGTGGTGCCTGCACGCACCATGACGTTCGGACCCCGCGAAGGTTCCGCTACGCTCTGGCGATGCATCTCGCCATCGTCGGGGCCGGCTACGTCGGACTCGTGACCGCTGCCTGTCTGGCACACCTGGGCCACGAGATCATCTGTATCGACGTCGACGAGGCCCGCATCGCGCGCCTGCACGGCGGCGACCTGCCGGTCCACGAACCGGGGCTCTGACGAGCTCGTGGCGGAGGGCCTGGGTAGCGGGCGGCTGCGGTTCGCCGTCGACTTCGAGGCCGCCCGTGGCGCCGACATGGTCATCGTCTGCGTCGGCACGCTCGACGCCGAGGAGGAGTGGAACGGCGACATCGTGCGCGCGGCCGTGCGCCAGATCGCGTCCGATGATCCCCTTCCGCGCAGCATCGTCATCCGCTCGACGCTGCTGCCGGGAACGGCCGTGGGGATCGCCGAGGAGCTCCACGGCATCGACCCCCGGGTCCGGCTGGCGCACAATCCTGAGTTCACCCGCGAGGCTGTCGCGGTGCAGGACTTCCTCAGCCCCGACCGCGTGGTCATCGGCGTCGAAGGCTACGACGACGGCGCCGCCGGGTCCGCGCTCGCCGAGGCGCTGCGCGAGGTCTACGCGCCGCTGGATGCCCCGGTCGTGGTCACCGACCTCACCAGTGCCGAGACCATCAAGGTCGCCTCCAACGTGTTCCTCGCAGCCAAGATCACCTTCGCCAACGAGATCGCCCGGCTGACGGCGGCGACCGGCGCCGACGCTGCCGCGGTCGTGGACGGGATGGGCCTCGACAAGCGCATCGTGCGCAGCTTCCTCAGCCCGGGTCCGGGGTTCGGCGGCTCCTGCTTCCCGTCCCAGGCCAGGGCGCTGCCGAGGGTGGCCGCCGGCTTCGGGGTGCAGACGCCGCTGATGGATGCCATCTGGCGCTCCAACGTGAGCCAGGCCGAGTGGCTCCTCGATGGTCTGGAGCGCGCCGCCGACCGGCCCATCGCCGGCATGCGCGTGGCGCTGCTTGGCCTCACCTTCAAGGCCGGGACCGACGACCTGCGCGAATCACCGGCCATCCGCCTGGGCGGGGCGCTGCTGGAGCGTGGCGCCAGCGTGGCCGCGTTCGATCCGGTCGCTCTCGCCACGGGCGTGGCGCTGCTGACCGGCGGCGGTCCCGACGTGCCGGTGGAGGCGGCACCGACGGCGGCGGCCGCCTGCGCCGGCGCAGACGCGGTCGTGGTCGCCACGGAGTGGCCGGAGTTCCGCTCGCTCGACTGGGCCGCCATCGCCGCGACGATGTCCGGTCGCGTCATCATCGACGGCCGCCGCGTGGTGGACACGGAGGCCGCCGGGGCTGCGGGTCTGCGGGTCGTGGCCCTGGGGGTGGAGGTCACGGGCGCCGCGCTGCAACTGCGCTGACCGCGGTTCGCTGCCGCTGGGGGGTCAGTCGCCGGATACGTCCATGGGGTCCGCAGAGCCAGCCGTGGCGCTGCCAGCAGTCGTGGTGCGGGGAGCGCCCGACGCGCGCTCCCGCAGCGACAGCACGGTCCAGCCGATGGCGAGGCCCACGAGGGCTCCGAGGGTGTCCACGATGAGGTCGTCGATACGCCCGGCTCGATCAGGGACGAACGACTGGTGCAGCTCGTCCGAGGCGCCGTAGAGCACGGCGAGCGCGAAGGCGACGAGCACATGCCTCCAGCCTGGGCGTCCTCCTCGGGCCAGCGCGAACAGCAGCAGCCCGGCCAGCACGGCGTAGGTGAAGAAGTGCGCCGAGGCCCGGATGGGGCGCTCGACCGAGGCATCCTCGCTCACACGCAGGCCGCTCTGCGATGACAGCACGAAGATCAGCAGCATCAGGGCCAGCGCCGGCAGCCAGTACAGCCAGGGGCGCCCGGATCGGAGCAGGTCGCTCACGCCGGCAGTGAGATCTCGATCACCCCGTCGCGGATGCGCAGCGGGTAGTAGCGCAGCCGCCGCACACGGGTAAGCGCTCGCGCGTCCGCCTTGGAGCCCGAGGGGGGAGGCTTCGTCTCTGCCCCCGCCGGTGTCCACGTGGCGCGGTGCTCGCCGTCGGCAGTCAGACCGCCGGTGGTGGGGAAGGTGACGACCTCGCCGTCTCGCAGGTCGAAGGCGCCGCGATGCAGCGGGCAGTGGAGCGTGCATCCCTCGAGCTGTCCCACGGAGAACGGCGCCGACATGTGCGGGCAGCGGTCGTCGACCGCGGCGATGCCGGCGTCACTGTGGACGAGCAGCACGTCGAGGTCGCCATGGGTGACGCGACGCATCGATCCGGCCGGAAGCTCGGAGAGCGGCACCGTCGCGGTGAACGATGTCCCCGACGTGCCGGGTGCTTGGAGCGCGGGAGGGAAGGGCAGAAGGCGGGCGGGGCTCATGGTGGCATCGTAGCGGCCGAGTGCGGCATCATTCCGATTCCAGCCCAGCCTCTTGCAGGAGACCGACCTCGATGCGCTATGCACTCATGACCGAGCCCCAGCAGGGCTACAGCTACCAGGACATCCTCGATGCTGCCAACGCAGCCAAGGCCGCGGGCTTCGAGACCTACTTCCGCTCCGACCACTACTCGAGCTTCCCCGGTGAGAGCGGCCAGTCGGCGGGCGACTGTTGGACCACCCTGGCGGGGCTGGCACGCGAGACCAGCGGCATCGGCCTCGGCTCGATGGTCTCACCGGTCACGTTCCGCATCCCGGGCTCCTTCGCCAAGGTCGTGGCCACGGTCGTCGAGATGGCTGGACCGGGCCGCGTCGAGATGGGTGTGGGCGCTGGCTGGAACGAGGAGGAGCACGCCGCGCTCGGCATCCCCTATCCCGACACCGTCGAGCGCGTCGACCGCCTCGAGGAGGAGCTGGCCATCCTGCGTGGCCTGTGGGACGGGCCGGACGCCTGGTCATTCGAAGGGGAGCACTACCAGGTGCGCGACTCGCTCTTCCGGCCGCGTGGACCGCGGCCCAACCTCATCGTCGGTGGCGTCGGCCGGCCGCGCTCCTGCCGTCTCGGCGCCCAGTTCGCCGACGAGTACAACATCAGCTCCTCTAACCCGGCCGAGGTGCGCGAGATCATGGCCCGCCTCGATGCTGCCTGCGAGCAGCTCGGGCGTGACCCGAAGACCCTGACTCGCTCGGTGATGGCGGGGGTGCTGGTGGGCCGCGATGAGGACGACATGGCGGCACGGACCGAGCGCCAGATCGCCATCTTCGGGGGTGATGACGACAGTGCTGCCGAGTGGCTTGACGCCCGGCGCGACCGCTGGATCCTGGGCACGCCTGAGGCCGCCCGGGCGCGCATCGCGGAGTACGCGGACACCGGTATCGACCGGCTGCTGTTCCAGGACTTCCTTCCGCGCGACCTCGACCACATCGCCGTCATGGGCGAGCTCATCAGCTGAGCACACACCGCGTTGGGAGCCTGTCCCAGGAGCACCACCCGGAAGGTTCCCACCCGGAGCTGGTCACCAGCGCATGGCCGATGGTCATTCCGGCAAGGTCGAGGAGGAGAACTCGTCGAGTTGCGCGTGGCTGAAGACGGCGAGCTGTCCGGGGAGGCCAGGTATCGCCAGACCGGCGTGTTCGACGGCTGTCTTGGGTACGTCATGGACTGGGGCTTCAGGATCGATGCCGATGCACGTGTCGGGTCCGAGCTGCCGGCGAGCGTGGGCCCTGCTCACGACGCGCTGATCATCGTGCCGCCGGTCGGCCTCGACCTGGACGACGCCGGCGGGCTCACCCAGTAGCGCAACCAGGGATGCCGTTCTTGGGCTTCTCCGAGGTGCACTGGCGTGCCAGGAGTAGCCTTGTCAGGAGCGCCGGTTGCTGCAGGGGGGTGGCATGCGTCCGTACCCAAGGTTCCTCCATCGTCAGCTCGTGATCGTCACGCTGGCGATCCCGCTGGTCCTCACGTCCGTGGCCGTCCACGCACAGGAGCTCACGGCTGAGCCGTCCGCGTCGCCCTTCGATGTCGACCGGGTCGCCGCGGTGTCCGCCGACACCACCGAGACGAGCACCAGGGACGACGTCCGCGCGCGGTATGGACCGCCCGAGGCCTTCGCCATCCTCTACTTCGACGAGCCCGGGCCGGACGGCACGTCGGCCACCACCAGCACCGAGCAGTGGAGCTACTTCGGCGAGGCCGTCGAGTTCACCTTCGCCGGCGACGAGGTGGTCGCGGCCGAGGTGATCGAGGTCGTCGATGGGGCCGACGCCGAGCCCGTGCCCTACGACCCCGATGACTTCCACGCCTACATGAGCCTCGACGAGGTCGTGGCGGCGGCGGGCGTGGAGGAGTACATCGGCGGTCCGGTGGAGGAGTTGGTCGAGGGTGGGGAGCTGTACTTCGCGGACCGGCTCAGCTGGGGACTGCAGGATGGCGAGTTGCGCTACATCGAGGCCCTGGCGCTCGAAGCAGGGCCCACCGCAGGGGGTCCGGAGTGATGGGTCCGCGACGACTGCTGGCGACCCTCATCGCGCTGGCCCTGCTGGGCGCGACCCTTCTGGCTCCGGTGGCCGGTGCGGACCCATCTGCGAGGGACCTCCACGAAGCTGCTGCATTCAAGCTCGCCACGGAGGCCATCGTGGCCGCGCAGGGCACGCGAGCCGGCGCCACCTGGGACGGCCTGGACGCTGCCACGAAGAGCATCGTCGCGCGCCGCATCCAGCGCATCAAGGATGAGCGTGAGGCGCTCGCGGCACTGGCGCGCGCTGAGCTGGACCGATACGCAGGCAAGGACGGCGTGTGCGAGCGTGCCCAGATCGAACAGGAGTGGAAGGAGGCGGATGCCGGGCTCGAGCGCTACCTCGTGCGGCTCCGCCATGTGCGAGGCGACCAGCAGAAGGCGCTCACCAAGATGGGGCGGTTCATCAACCGGAACGTCTTCAAGCCACTGGGCAAGGTCGCCAAGCAGGCCCTCAGGAAGTCCCTCCCGGAACTGGCCGCCATCTACATCGACGGCGGCGGGCTGAGCCGCGCCATCGTCAAGTCCGTCCTGAAGCGCAATGTCGTCCCCGTCGTTCGCAAGGAGGGCCAGGACCTGCTGATACGGGTGGTGTCCCGCAAGTTCCACGGACCGGGGGCCATCACGACCGAGGAGGCACTCGAGGCTGCCTGTGGGAAGCAGGCGGCCAAGGTGAGCCCGGCGCCATCGGACCAGGGGGGCTCCAGCGATGCTGACGTGGGCGCCGCTATCGCTGCCTGCGAGGGATGGACGCCCGAGATACCGGCACCTCCCTTCGGGGAGTACGCCATCATCATCCGGTTCGATTGGCCAGAGACGGACAAGTACACCTACCACTACTACGCCACAGCATCGACCGACCCTGTCAACGATCCGGGTGATTTCGCGCTCGGCCCGGAGAGGTTTGCCTCTTGGCGGGGTGGCTGTCCCCCCGATGCTGATCCCGCGCTCGCAGGGAACGCATGTTCTAGGCTGGACCCTCTGATCCTCACCGAGGATCCGCTCGACGCAGAATTCACGCGGGATGGAGCGCCGATCCCGCACGAGACGCACGCGTCCCAGCCTGGCAGCTACACGCTCGCTGCGTACTCCGGCGACATCTGCCTGTTCGCGGATGTCCCCGGAGTGATCTCCCACTACGAGCGGCTGGCCAACGATCGAGCTGAAGCACCCGGGGCTGTCGAACTCACCGCGACGATCGAGTACTACTACGAGGGAGCCACCACGCCTCACCGAACCGAGTCGCGGAGCGCCATGGTGCCTCTGACATACGAGTCGACTCACGACCCCCAGGACACGCGGACCTTCGGAGAGCCCATCGTGCTACCTGCAGCGGGCGCGGTCGGCGGCAGCGACCAGGACGCTCCCTGGGACCAAGAGTGAGTGCCGCAGCCTAGCCTACGCGACCCATGCGGCGGGGCGGCCAGTAGCGGAACCAGGGACGACCCTCGACCTCCGACGTACGCACCGACCCGAACGTGCGCGAGTCAGTCGAACGGTCGAGCGCGTCGCCGGTCACGAACAGCTCGCGACCGTCGTCGTGGACCTCGGCCACGCGCTTCACCAGCAGTCGCGAGGGCAGGCGTGGGTCGGGCACGAGCACGAGGTCGCCGACCCGCGGAGCCACCCCAGCGAATGCGTCACGGTCGACCAACAGCCAGTCGCCGGGTTCGAGCGTCGGGCGCATGGAGTCACCCTCGACCGCCACGCGGGCGGCCCAGCTGCGGGTGAATCGACGGAGCATCGAGCGACGGCCCTCGAAGCAGAATGACCCGCCCGGTGCTCCCGGGCGGGTCGTCATCAGGGCTGGGACGTTGCTAGCGGGCCATGCGCGTCTTGCCGGGGCCGCCGGTGCCCTTCCACATCTCGTCGATCTGGTCGATCAGCGCGAGCAGCTTCTGGGCGTCGTCCTGGCTGGTGCCCTGCTTCACCGCCGATGCGGCCTTGGCGGCCTTCCAGCAGACATCGTGCAGGTCGGGATACTGCTCGACGTGCTCTGGCTTGAAGTAGTCGTGCCAGAGGACATCGATGTGGTGCTTGACCAGCTCCGCGCGCTGCTCCTTGATGACGATGCAGCGGGTGCGGAAGACGTCGTCGTCGGAGGCGTGGTAGCGCTCCAGGATGCGATAGCACGACTCCGCCTCGATGCGGGCCTGCTCGGGATCGTAGACGCCGCAGGGGATGTCGCAGTGGGCGTGGGCGCTTCGCCCGGGGGCGATGAGACGCAGCAGGTTCATGGGGCTCTCCTATTGCGGGTGACTCGGCGCCAGCGGATCGGATGACCCTGTGGCGAGCTTCGCTGCCTGATTCTGCCACCCCCTGCGTCGAACCGACATCAGCGTGCCCGCCACGCTCGTGACGAAGGCCTCACAAGCCTCTTGACAGCCATGCACGACAGGCGTAGCGTCCTATAAAGTCGATAGAAGTCATCGACAATATAGGATTAGTAGGAAATAAGCTTGGGGGTGTGATGGACGCGCATGAGACGCCGCCCACGAGGCGCGAGGGACCGCCACCGCTGGCACGCTGGATCTGTCTGTGGTTGGCGATGCTGCTGCTGGTGCCGATCGCCGTCCTGCTGAGTGGCGCCACCGGCAGGGGAGCCGATCCCGAGGGCGTGGTGACACTGGCGGCCTACACCACGCCGCGCGAGGCCTACGAAGAGATCATCCCCATGTTCGAGGCGACCGAGGCCGGCGCCGGGGTGTCGTTCGAAACCTCGTTCTCGGGCTCCGGTGACCAGAGTCGCGCCGTGGAGGCTGGGCTGCCGGCCGACGTTGTCGCCTTCTCATTGGGGCCGGATATCGACCGCCTCGTGGCGCCGGGTATCGTGGCCGCCGACTGGTCACAGAACGAGCACGACGGCATCGTCCACGACAGCATCGTCGTCTTCGCGGTGCGGCCGGGGAACCCCAAGGGCATCGTCGACTGGGATGACCTCGTTCGCGACGACGTCGACGTCATCACGCCCAACCCCTTCACGTCCGGCGGCGCGCAATGGAACCTGCTGGCTGCCTACCAGGCACAGATCGTCGCAGGTCGGTCCGAGGCTGACGCCCGCGACTACCTCAAGGCGCTGATCGCCAATACCTCGGTGATGGACCGCAGCGCGCGTGAAGCGCTCACCACCTTCGCCGCGGGCCAGGGCGATGTCCTCATCGCCTACGAGAACGAGGCCATCTTCGCGCAGCAGGCGGGACAGCCGCTCGAGTACATCGTCCCCGATGCGACCATCCTCATCGAGAACCCCGTGGCGGTGACGCTGACCGGCGATGCGCCCGCGGCGGCGAGGCCTTCGTCGACTTCCTCTACACGCCGGAGGCCCAGGCTGTCTTCGGCCGCCGGGGCTACCGACCCGTGCTCCCGGAGGTGCTGGCACAGTTCGATTACCCGCAGCCGGTCGGACTCTTCACCATCGCCGACATGGGCGGGTGGGCAGAGGCTCGGCCGCGGTTCTTCGATCCCGTGTCCGGCATCGTGGCCGAGATCTTCGCCGAGCTCGGTCGAGCGACCGCATGAGCGCAAGCGTCGGCAGCGCCGGCGCCGCGAGGCCGGTGGTTCCCCGATCCTACGACGGTCGTGGGCTGATGGGACCCGGTATCACCGCTGCCTACCTGGGCCTGCTGGTGCTCATCCCCATCGCCGCCATCGTGTGGCGCTCGGTCTCCGACGGCATCGACGAGTTCATCGCGGCCGTGACATCGCCCCAGGCAGTCGCGGCCCTGCAGCTGACGCTCATGCTTTCGCTGGCCGTGATGGCTATCAACGTGGTGATGGGGAGCCTCATCGCCTGGGTCCTCGTGCGCGATGACTTCAGGGGCAAGGCCGCGATCAACGCACTGATCGACCTGCCGTTCGCACTGCCGACCATCGTTGCCGGGCTCACCCTGCTGGCGCTGTACGGGCCGCAGAGCCCGTTCGGCGTCAACGTCGCCTTCTCCCGGGCTGGCATCGTGCTGGCGCTGCTGTTCATCACCCTGCCCTTCGTGGTGCGGGCGGTCCAGCCGGTCCTCGAGGAGCTCGACCGCGAGATGGAGGAAGCGGCCGCCTCCCTGGGCGCCTCGATGCTGACGACCGTACGACGCATCATCCTGCCCAACCTTCTCCCCGCCATCCTCAGCGGCGCTGCGCTCGGGTTCGCCCGCTGCATCGGCGAGTTCGGCTCGGTGGTGCTGATCGCCGGCAACATCCCCTATCGAACCGAGCTCTCCGCGGTCTACATCTATGGCCAGGTCGAGGCTGACCGGCCCGGGTCAGCGGCCGCCGTCTCGGTGGTCATGCTCGTCATCTCGCTGGTGCTGCTGACGGCGTTCGACCTGCTGCGACGTCGTGTCTCCGCCCATGCCGAGCCGCGCCCATGAGCGCGCCGGGGGTCGTCAGCGGAGCTGCCCCACCCACGCCGCTACCGCTGTCGGGTGCCACCCAGGGTATGGCGCGCCTGGCGTTGCGCACCATCGTCCTGACCTATCTGCTGCTGCTGCTGGCCTTGCCGGTCCTGACGGTCTTCTGGCGGACCTTCGAGCACGGCCTAGAGCCCGTGCTCGAAGCGCTGGGCCGCCCGGCCTTCCAGTCGGCCTTCTGGCTGACCCTCCAGATCACGCTCATCGCGGTGCCCATCAACACGGCCTTCGGCATCGTCGCTGCGCTGGCGCTGGTGCGGCGCCGGTTCCCCGGTCGCTCGCTGCTCAACGCGCTCATCGACCTGCCGTTCGCCGTCTCACCCGTGGTCATCGGCCTGGCGCTGCTGCTGGTCTATGGCAAGAACGGCTGGCTGGGCGGGGTTCTTGATGACATCGGATTTCCGGTCATCTTCGCGGTGCCGGGCATGATCCTGGCCACGCTGTTCGTCTCACTGCCGTTCGTGGTCCGAGAGGTCATGCCGGTCCTGCGAGAGATCGGCACCGACCAGGAGCAGGCGGCCCACACGCTGGGAGCCTCTCCCTGGGCGACCTTCTGGCGGGTGACCCTGCCGGCCATCCGCTGGGGTGTCATCTATGGCGTCATCCTGACCACGGCCCGGTCACTCGGTGAGTTCGGAGCCGTGGCCATCGTGTCGGGCAAGATCTCCGGCAAGACCGAGACCCTCACCACGCATGTCGAGGAGCGCTTCCATGCGTTCGACCTGGTGGGTGCCTACACCGCCTCGATCGTGCTCGCGCTCATGGCCCTGAGCGTGCTGCTGGCCATGACCCTGCTCCAAAGCGGCTGGATCGGAAGGAGGTTCGGACATGGCCATCAGCCTGATGGGCCTGACCAAGCGGTTCGGTGAGTTCGTTGCGCTCGACGATGTCTCGCTGGAGATCGAGGATGGCTCACTGACGGCGCTGCTGGGACCCAGCGGCAGCGGCAAGACCACGCTGCTGCGCATCATCGCCGGGTTGGATGTCCCCGATGCGGGCGTCGTCCGGCTGGCGGGTCGCGATGTCACCCGGGTCCCTCCACAGGACCGCGGCATCGGCTTCGTGTTCCAGCATTACGCGCCCTTCAAGCACATGACCGTGTGGGACAACGTGGCCTTCGGCCTGACCATCCGCCACCAGTCGCGGGAGATCATCCGCCGAACCGTTGGCGATCTGCTCACGCTGGTGCAGATCGCCCACCTCGCGGACCGCTATCCGTCGCAGCTGTCGGGTGGCCAGCGCCAGCGCATGGCACTCGCACGGGCACTCGCCATCCAGCCGGCCGTGCTGCTGCTTGACGAGCCCTTCGGCGCACTCGATGCGCGCGTGCGCAAGGAGCTCCGCGCCTGGCTTCGCCGCTTGCACGACGAGACCCACGTGACGACCGTCTTCGTGACCCACGACCAGGAGGAGGCCATGGATGTGGCCGACCACGTCGTCGTCATGGACAACGGGCGCATCGAGCAGGAAGGCTCGCCGCGCGACCTCTACGAGCACCCAGCCAACGAGTTCGTGATGAGCTTCATCGGCCCTGTCACGAGACTGGGTGACGCCCTGGTGCGGCCACACGACATCGAGGTGCAGCTGCTGCCCATCGACGGCGGCAGTCAGGCCGTCGTGGAGCGTGTGGTCTTCCTGGGCTTCGAGGTGCGACTGGAGCTGGTGCGTGACGACGGCGTGCGGGTGTGGGCCCAGCTGCCGCGTGCCGAGGCGGAGCGGCTGGCACTCACGCGCGGGCAGGTGGTGTCGGTTCGCTCGCGACGCGAGCACGTGTTCGCTGTCGCCTAGGCACGCCGGCAGAGGACCGGGCGCCGCACCGACCGCGCATGGCATACGATTCCCTCTGCAGCCCACGTCTCGCCCCAGCCCGAGCTGCTCCATGGAGCACCTGTGAACGCCGACCTCCTCTTCTACATGGCCGTCTTTGCGGTCATGTCCGCGATCATCATCGGTGCCGGCGTGGTCCTGGCCAAGTCGGGCGACCGCATCGCGGACGTCACCGGCCTGGGCGGCCTGCTCATCGGCATGGTGCTGGTCGCGGCGGCGACGTCCCTGCCCGAGATCGCCGTGGCAGTCAGCGCGGTCGTCGTGGAGGACTCCCCGGACCTCGCCATCGGCAACCTCCTCGGCAGCAACATGGCCAACATGGCCCTGCTGGCCATCGTCGACCTTGTCTGGCGCGGCCAGGTCTGGCACCGCGTCGGGGCGGGACACGCGCGCACCGCCGCGGTCGCCATCGCGCTCACGGCCGTGGCGACGCTGGCGATCATCCGGCCCTTCGAGCTGGCCATCGGCTGGGTGGGCATCGAGTCGATCGTCATCTTCATCGGCTTCGTCAGCCTCATCGCGTGGACGCACCGCTCCTCCGTGCCGACGGTCCCCGGCAGCGACATCGGTCACGCGGCCGATCGCGCAGAAGGCGACCTCAGGCCCGCCGCAGACGCGGAGCGTCAGCCTCAGGCGTCGAGTCGAATGGCCGTGCTCAGGTCGATCCGCGGCGACCTCACCAAGTTCGGCGCGGCCGCCCTCGTCATCCTCGTCTCGGCGCCGTTCCTGGTCGACGCCGCCGACGGCATCGGGCGCGAGGCGCAGCTGGGCGAGTCCTTCGTGGGCGCCTCGTTCCTGGCCTTCTCCACCTCGCTGCCTGAGCTGGCCACGGCAGTGGCCGCCGTGCGCATCGGCGCCTTCGACCTGGCCGTCGGCTCGCTGCTCGGCAGCAACGCCTTCAACATGGCCATCATCCTCATCGTCGACGTCTTCTACACGCAGGGACCGATCCTTGCCGCGGTCCACCCCATCGAGGCCTTCGTCGGCGTCAGTGCCATCCTGCTCATGGCCATCGTGGTGGCAGGCATCATCCATGGCGGTCGCACCCGCGCATCGCGCCTTGAGCCCGGCTCGGGCATGACGTTGGTGGCCTACTTCATCCTGATGTACATGATCTTCGCTGCTGGCGCGTAGGGAGGCACGATGGCGGCAGGCGAGACGGAGGGCGCGAGCGACACGATCCAGCCGTGGCGCATCCCGACCGCCGACGTGGCGACAGCCCTCGCCACCGATCCCCGTTCAGGACTGGCGAGCGGCACGGCCGCCGAGCGCCTGTCCAGCTACGGCCCCAATGAGCTGACGGAGAAGCAGCAGCGCCCGACCTGGATGCTGCTGCTGGACCAGTTCACCAGCCCCATGATCCTGGTGCTCATCGCCGCGGCCGTGGTCACCGCCGTCATCGGCGAGACCAAGGACACCGTCGTCATCCTGGCCATCGTCGTCTTCAACGGTGTCATCGGCTTCGTCCAGGAGTACCGCGCCGAGCAGGCCATGGACGCGCTCAAGAAGATGTCCAGTCCCGATGCCCGCGTCGTTCGCGATGGGGACACGCGGCTGGTGCCGGCGGCACAGGTGGTGCCCGGTGACATCGTGCTGCTGGAGCAGGGTGACATCGTCACCGCCGACATGCGCCTGCTCGAGGCTCCCGGGCTCAAGATCGACGAGGCGCCGCTGACGGGTGAGTCCGAGCCGGTCGACAAGCTGACCGAGCCGCTCCCCGACGTGGGCGCCGCAACCCCCGCCGACCAGCGCAACATGGCCTTCAGTGGCACCGCGGTCACGTACGGCCGGGCGCGCGGCCTGGTCGTGGCGACCGGCATGTCCACGGCCATCGGCCGCATCGCCGAGCTGCTGCAGGAAGGCGAGGACGACGACACGCCCCTGCAGCAGCGGCTGGGACAGCTGGGCAAGTGGCTGGCGCTGGCGGCCATCATCATCTGCGCCCTCGTATTCGGCCTGGGGGTCGCGCGCGGTGAGCCAGCCGAGGAGATGTTCCTTGTCGCTGTCAGCCTCGCCGTCGCCGCCATCCCCGAGGGTCTGCCGGCGGTGGTGACGATCTCGCTGGCCCTGGGCGCGCGACGGATGGCGGCGCGCCGCTCGCTGGTCCGTCGCCTGCCGGCGGTGGAGACGCTGGGGTCGGTCAGCGTCATCTGCACCGACAAGACGGGCACGCTCACGGAGAACCGCATGCTCGTCGAGCGGCTGTGGACGACGCGCGGCGAGTACGAGGTCAGCGGCGACGGCTACGCCCCCGAGGGCCAGCTGTCACCGGCAGCTGATGACGACCGGTTGGCTCTGCGGGCAGCACACGTGGCCGCCGCCTGCAACGACGCCACGCTGGTGCCCCCGGACGGCGGCGGCGATTGGGCCATCGCCGGCGATCCCACCGAGGGCGCGCTGGTGGCGTTCGCGGCCAAGCTGGGTGTGCACCAGAAGGAGGTCGCGGTCTACTGCCCGCGCGTGGCGGAGGTCTCCTTCGACAGCGAGCGGCGACGGATGACCACGCTGCACGATCGCGGCGACTGCGACCTCCAGATCGAGGAGCCCACCTGGGTCGCCGTCAAGGGCGCCATCGAGTCGATCGCCCCGCTGCTGGCCCCCGACCAGGCCGACGCGCTGGCGCAGGCGCGCGAGGTCGCGGAGCGCTATGCGCAGGCCGGCTACCGTGTGCTGGCCCTGGCCGACGCCGGCATCGACGAGGTGCCCGCCGAGCTCGCCGATGCCGAGGAGGGCCTGCGCCTGGTGGGTGTCGTGGCCATGGCCGACCCGCCCCGTCCCGCCGCGGCCGCGGCCATCGCGGCCTCCCGCTCGGCCGGGATCACGCCGGTCATGATCACCGGCGACCACCAGCTGACCGCGACATCCATCGCCCGCCGCCTGGGCATGCTCGACGAGACGCGTGAGTCGGTCACGGGGGCCGAGCTGGCCGAGATCCCCGACGATGTGTTCGCCGAGCGGGTGGCCCACATCGGCGTCTACGCGCGCACCAACCCCGAGCAGAAGCTGCGCATCGTGGATGCCTGGCGCCAACATGGCGCGGTGGTCGCCATGACCGGCGATGGCGTGAACGATGCGCCGGCCCTGCGCAAGGCCGACATCGGCGTGGCCATGGGCATCACCGGCACGGACGTGTCCAAGGAAGCGGCTGACATGATCCTGGAGGACGACGACTTCTCCACCATCATCGCGGCGGTCGAGGAAGGTCGGCGCATCTACAGCAACATCCGTCGCTTCGTGCGCTACCTGCTCACCACCAACTCGGCCGAGATCTGGGTCATGGTGCTGGCTCCCTTCCTGGGTCTGCCGTTGCCCCTGCTGGCCATCCAGATCCTGTGGATCAACCTGGTCACCGACGGGGCACCCGCGCTCTCGCTGGGCGTGGAGCCGGCCCATCCGCGAGCGATGAAGCAGCCGCCGCGTGACCCGAGCTCGTCCATCCTGGGTGACGGCCTCTGGCAGCACGCCGTCTGGGTGGGGCTGCTGATGGCTGGCATCGTGCTCGGCGTGCAGGCCCTCTCGTACCACGGCGGCGCCGCCGAGGAGACGTGGCGCACGATGGTCTTCACCGTGCTGGCCTTCCTGCAGCTGTCACATGCGCTGGTGGTGCGCTCCGAGCGCGAGTCCATCCTGACGCTGGGGCTCCGCTCCAACATGGTGCTGCTGGTCGTGCTGGTCGGCTCGGTGCTCGTGCAGCTGGCACTCATCTACGTGCCTGTGCTCCAGCCCATCTTCGAGACGACCGCGCTGAGTGCCACCGAGCTGGGACTGGTGCTGCTGGTCACGCCCGCCCCGTTCATCGCGGTAGAGATCGAGAAGTGGTTCCGACGGCGGCGCGAGGGCCGCCTGGGGGCCGTCGCCGCGTAGCGTGCGTCAGGACCGGATCCGTGCTCGCAGCCGCTCGCTGGTGAGGGGAGGGATACGATCGCCCGCGCGGCGGAACAGGACGAGGTCGCCGATATGCCGGCTGCTGGGCCGACGTCGGTCGAGCACCCGCAGCACCCAGCCCGGGACCGACAGGAGCTGTGCATCCAGCTCCTCGGGATCGTCGATGGCGACCACCTCTGAGAGACGGTGACGGATGGTCTGGGCGATCTCCCCGGAGACTTCCCACGGGTCGGCGTCGCCGAGGCGGCGCAGCTTGGCGCAGGCAGTCACGTAGGCGATGTTCAGCCCGAGGTCAGGCTCGTCGGGACCCTCCCGCACGAATATCTGCCGCAGCGTCGTCAGCGCCTCGTGACAGATCGCGGCCGACTGGACCGTGGCCTGGCGGGCAGACACGCCGACCTCCCTGTGTTCGCGGTCCGTTCCTCGTGCGACCCGTCGCTGCTACCCCCGGGCTGACCACGAATCGCCCGCTGGGCGCCCCAGTCATTCTCCTCCGCGCTAGCTCGTCCGTCCAGAGTCGTGCGGCATGTTCGGCGCCGTCGGCGGGAGCGTGACCCGGCCGCGGCCCAGGGGCACGCTCAGCGCGAGAGCCGCGACGCAGAGTCCCGGCACCAGCAGCCAGGCCGTCGCGACGCCGCCGGCGTCGGCAGCCAGGCCCAGCACGAACGGCGAGACGAGGATGGCCACGCCGGAGGCGATGATCAAGCGGGCCGAGGCGCGCTCGCGTGAACGCGGCACGAGGGCCAACGCCACGCTGACACCGAGGGGGTACAGGAAGCCCGTCCCCAGGCCACCGAGGTAGATGCCCAGCCCTGCCGCCAGGACGTCCCGCGAGACCCAGGCCAGCAGCGAACCCAGCAGCGCGACCGCCAGACCCAGCCGCATCAGCGCCATGGGCTCGTGTCCTCCGATGGCCCGCAAGCTCAGGCCCACCCGCGTGGTGGTCATGCCCGCGTAGAACGCGGTGGCCACCAAGGTGGCATCGCCGAGCGAGATCTCGACCTGCCGCTCCACGAGGGTGCTGGCCCAGAAGACCATCGAGAACTCGACCGAGACGCAGAGCACGATGAGCCACCAGGCCAGCCAGTAGCGACGCGGCAGGGGCCCGCTCATCTCTCGCAACGGACCGACGACGTCCGGTCGTCGGCGGGAGGTCCACAGGCCCGCGCCGATGAGGACGCCGGCGATGACGAAGGCCAGCGGCCAGCCCGCGCCGCTGTTCTCCCCGATGCCGACCGCCACCGGCACGCTGAGCGACGCCAGCATGGCCACCAGTGCGGCTCGACCCATGCGCACCCGCGAGAGGCTGCCGCCTCCGCGCGTCAGGGTGCGATTGATGTTCGCCAGCAGCAGGCCGGCGCCAAGGCCGACCATGCCGGCACCGGCGAGGGTGACGACGAGGGCGGGGGCGGTCGCCAGGCACACGCTCGCGGCGACCAGCAGCAGGAGCGCGATCGCGTGCGCCCGACGCGCTCCCAGCAGCGCGTCCAGGCGGTCGCCGCCCAGGCCTGCCGCCAGCAGGCCGAGCGCCATCAGCGACGAGTGCAGCGCGGCCGTGGCGTCCGTCAGCGACAGCGCCGCCGCGATGAACGCGGTGACAGCGCCGACACCGTAGAGCACGTAGCCAACCACCGCCTGGTCGACGTAGGCGCTGCGCGTTTCTGCGGCTGAGGCAGGTGCGTCCGGCAGGTGTGCTGTGGCGGCGTCGGGCATGACGCGATGCTATCGGCCTGGTGGGTGAGGGGTCCGCCCATCACGCGCTGAGCCTGGCTGCGTCACCGGCGCCGGCCGGGTAGGCTTCCGCGACACAGGAGGCAGCGGATGGTCAAGCGATGGTCTGGCAGCATCACGCTCTTGTTGTCAGCAGCCGTCTCGCTGGCGGGTTCGGCGGTGCTGGGCCAGGACGATCAGCCCAGCTCGCCAACGCCCCCAGACCAGGTCGCGACCGCCGTCGAGGGCACCTCCACCCTCGTGGGCGAGGCTGCCGCGGGGACGACCACCGTCGATGGCGCCATCGTTCGCGTCCGCGACAACGTCCTCATCACCGTCGAGGAGTCGAGCGACCCGCGCGCCAGCGGCCGGGGCGTGATCACCCTCGACTTCGACGCCTACCCCGATGCCGACGGGCGC
The DNA here is from genome assembly GCA_963698505.1 of uncultured Chloroflexia bacterium. Classification (GTDB taxonomy): domain Bacteria; phylum Chloroflexota; class Limnocylindria; order Limnocylindrales; family CSP1-4; genus JAFMJV01. Next base: position 45,094 of record CAVORC010000049.1, read on the forward strand.
CCGGGCGCCAGCCAGGTGCGCTCGGGGGAGATGCGCCTGGTCAACGATGCTGGCGCGTGGTCGGGGCGCTTCGCCGGTAGCCTCGTGAACGGCGCCTTCGTTCAGACCTACTGGCTCGAGGGCAGTGGTGCCTACGAGGGGTTCAGCTACGCCGTCACGGCCGGCGGCAACGGCCCGGTCTGGCGCACCCGGGGGCTCATCTTCCCCGGCGGCCTGCCGGCGCTCGACGACGGACCACGACTGCCGCTCGATGGCCCGGCCATCGATCTGCCGACGGCATCGGCCGTCGCGACGCTAGCGCGGGCCGGAGATGCGCGGCTCGGAGCGGATCATGGCGTTGACCGCATCACCCAGCCGAGGACAGCAGCCGGAGACGTACAGCCGTAGCCGGGCGGGCGTATCGCCCATCACCATCACTCGCCACGGCTGCGCGTAGTGCTCCGGACAGTGGACCAGCCGCGCGCGTACTGCGAGCTCGTCCCACAGCGCTCTCGCTGCCGCCATCTCGTCCTGGTCGCTGTCTCCCTGGGCCTGCACGCTGGTCTCCGTAGCGGTCGTCGTCTTGTGGCTCGGGTGCCTGGGCCGCACCCTTCGCAGCGTATCGCCGCCGCCCGCACAGGGGCGTAGCGGGCCGGTGCAAGAACGGTTACATCTCGCGCCACGCGTGGTGCCCGAGTGGCAACCCGGGCGGGGCGCCTGGTCCGGCGAGGAGGTTCCCGCGGGGGCGTAGTGTTGGGCTCACCTGCACAGGGAGAGGAGGGCGGTATGCGACTCACGACCACGGCCTTCGAGCACGACGGGGACATCCCCAGCCGACACACCTGCGACGGCGCCGACATCTCACCCGCGCTGGTGATCGAGGACCTGCCGCCGGGGACCGACTCGCTGGCGCTGGTCATGGACGACCCCGATGCGCCCGCCGGCACATGGGACCACTGGCTGGCGTACGACATCGAGCCCCTCTCGGCGATCCCCGAGGGTATCGCCAGCCTTGGCACGCCGGGAACGAACTCGTGGGGCCGCACCGGCTACGGTGGGCCGTGCCCGCCCAGCGGACGGCATCGCTACGTCTTCACGCTGTATGCCCTCGACGCGAGGTTGGGGCTGGCAGCGGGCGCGGACAAGGCCACGCTCCTGGCTGCGCTCGAGGGCCACGTCCTGGCCAGATCCGTGCTCATGGGGCACTACCGCCGGGGTTGACGCGGCCAAGGCGGCCGGGCTGGAGGCGGGCACGCGCCGCCTGCACCCGAGGCCCCTGAAGAAGACGTTTGACCGGGCGCCCCGTCTTCCTTATCGTTTGCATCCACCCACGAGCCCGGGGAGGCACAAGGGGATCCCCGGGTCGCTCGGGGTCCCTCCCTCTGTCCATCCCTGGGTGAGCACACCCTCGAAGGATGCGTGCCATGCAGACACAATCGAAGACGGGACTCTACGACCCACGCTTCGAGCATGACGCATGTGGCGTGGGCTTCGTGGCGGACCTCAACAACATCACCACGCACGGCGTGGTGGAGCACGGCCTCGAGATGCTGCGCAACCTCGACCACCGCGGAGCGCGCGGAGCGGAGCCGGAGACGGGCGATGGCGCCGGCATCCTGGTGCAGCTGCCGCACGCGTTCCTGCTGCGCGAGTGCAGCAGGCTGGGCATCCCCCTACCGGAGCCCGGCCACTACGCGGTGGCGCAGTGCTTCTTCCAGCGCGAGCGATCACGCCATCCCGCCACCAAGCTGGTGCTCAAGCGCGTCCTCGACGAGCTGGGCATCGAGCTGCTCGGCTGGCGCGAGGTCCCCACGGACAACTCGAGCCTGGGCGCCTCGGCCGTCTCGGGTGAGCCGGTGACCGTGCAGATGATCGTGGGCCGGCCGGTGAGCTGCCACACGCAGGACGACTTCGAGCGCCGGCTGATGGTCGCTCGCAAGTACGGCACGCGCATGGTGCGCGAGTCCGTTCGCAGCGCCGAGGACTTCTACATCTGCTCGTTCTCCTCGCGCACCATCGTGTACAAGGGCATGCTGACGCCGGCGCAGGTGCCGGCCTACTACCCCGAGCTCGTTGACGAAGCCTTCGAGTCGGCGCTGGCGCTCATCCACAGCCGCTTCTCGACCAACACGCTGCCGACCTGGCCACTGGCCCACCCGTTCCGCACGCTGGCGCACAACGGGGAGATCAACACCATCCGCGGCAACGCCAACTGGATGACCTCGCGGGAGGCCATCCTCGAGTCGGAGCTCTTCAGCGCGGACGAGATCTCCAAGATGCGGCCCATCGCGCAGCCCGGCAGCTCCGACTCGGGCGTGCTGGATAACATCGTGGAGCTGCTGATGCTGGGCGGCCGCAGCCTGCCGCACGTGATGATGATGCTCATCCCGGAGGCCTGGGAGAAGGATCCCGAGATGCCTGCCGAGCGCAAGGCCTTCTACGAGTACCACGGCGGCATCATCGAGCCGTGGGACGGGCCCGCCTCGATCGCCTTCACCGACGGCACGCTCATCGGCGCCACGCTCGATCGCAACGGCCTGCGGCCATCGCGCTACATGCTCACCGACGACAACCTGCTGATCATGGCCAGCGAGGCCGGCGTCATCCATGTGCCCCCGGAGAAGGTGGTGCAGAAGGGCCGCCTCCAGCCGGGCAAGATGTTCGTGGCCTCGCTCGAAGAGGGCCGCATCATCCCTGACGACGAGATCAAGGCGCGCATCTCAAGCGCGTACCCCTACGGCGAGTGGCTTGACGAGAACAAGATCCAGCTCGCCGAGCTGGAACCGCCACGCCAGGTGCTGCAGCCGCCCGCGCGCAGCGTGCTGACCAAGCAGAAGGTCTTCGGCTACACGCTGGAGGACCTGCGCATCCTGATGGCGCCGATGGTCAACGATGCCCAGGAGCCCGTGGGGTCGATGGGCACCGACACGCCCGTGGCGGTGCTCTCGGACAAGTCGCGCAATCTCTTCGACTACTTCCAGCAGCTCTTCGCGCAGGTCACCAACCCGCCCATCGACTCCATCCGCGAGGAGATGGTCATGAGCCTGGTCTCCTTCGTGGGTGCCGAGGGCAACCTGCTGGAAGGCGGTCCCGAGCACGCGCGCATGATCGAGCTGCCACAGCCGGTGCTGACCAACGAGGACCTGGAGCGGCTGCGCTGGGTGGACCGCCAGCACTTCCAGGCCAAGACCATCTCCATCGGCTTCGCGGCCCAGCCCGGTCGCATGCGGCGCGCCCTCGACCGTCTCTGTCGGGAGGCCGAGGAGTACGTGCTCGACGGCTACGAGGTCATCATCCTCACCGACCGCACCGTCGATTCCGATCACGCTGCCATCCCCGCGCTGCTGGCCGTCTCGGCCGTGCACCACTACCTCATCCGTCGAGGCCTGCGCTCGCGCTGCGGTCTCATGATCGAGACCGGCGAGGCGCGCGAGGTCCATCACTTCGCCACGCTCCTGGGGTTCGGCGCCTCGGCCGTCAACCCCTACGTGGCCTTCGAGACCATCGAGGACATGCGCCGCCGCCAGCTGCTGCCGGCCGAGATGGACGCTGACGAGGCGCGCGAGCGCTACCTGAAGGCCGTCGGCAAGGGCCTGCTCAAGACGATGTCCAAGATGGGCATCAGCACGATGTCGTCGTACATCGGCGCGGAGATCTTCGAGGCGGTGGGCCTCTCCGACGAGGTCGTCGAGGAGTTCTTCCCCGGCACGGTCTCGCGCATCGGTGGCATCGACCTCGAGACCATCGAGCGCGAGGTGCTCATGCGCCACGAGGCCGCCTACTTCGATGTCGACGACGACACCGACCTGGAGCTGGGCGGCCAGTACCAGTGGCGCCTTCGTGGCGAGCGTCACCTTCACGACCCCGACACGATCGCCACGCTGCAGCAGGCCGCGCGCACCAACGACTGGGAGCTCTACCGCCAGTACCAGCGGCTCATCGACCATGCCGCGGACAAGCCCATCACCCTGCGCAACCTGCTCGAGTTCACCGACCTCGACCCCATCCCCATCGAGGAGGTGGAGCCAGCCTCCGAGATCGTCAAGCGCTTCGCCAGCGGGGCCATGTCCTTCGGCTCCATCAGCTGGGAGGCGCACACCACGCTGGCCATCGCCATGAACCGCCTGGGTGCCAAGTCGAACACCGGCGAGGGTGGCGAGGACCCGCGGCGGTTCGTACCGCTGCCCAACGGCGATTCGATGCGCTCGGCCATCAAGCAGGTGGCCTCCGGTCGCTTCGGCGTGACCTCCAACTACCTGGTCAACGCCGACGAGCTCCAGATCAAGATGGCCCAGGGCGCCAAGCCCGGCGAGGGTGGCCAGCTGCCCGGCCACAAGGTGGACAAGACCATCGCCGCCACGCGCTACTCGACCCCGGGCGTGGGGCTCATCTCGCCGCCGCCGCACCATGACATCTACTCCATCGAGGACCTCGCCCAGCTGATCTACGACCTCAAGAACGCCAACCCTCGGGCGCGCATCAACGTCAAGCTCGTGGCCGAGGTGGGGGTCGGCACGATCGCCGCAGGGGTTGCCAAGGCACACGCCGACGTGATCCTCATCTCCGGCCACGATGGTGGCACCGGCGCCTCGCCCCTCTCGTCGCTGAAGCACGCCGGCCTGCCCTGGGAGCTGGGCCTGTCCGAGGCCCACCAGGTGCTGATGCGCAACAACCTGCGCGACCGCGTCGTGCTGCAGACCGACGGCCTGCTGCGCACCGGCCGCGACATCGCCATCGCCACGTTGCTGGGGGCGGAGGAGTGGGGCGTGGCCACCGGCGCGCTCATCGCCATGGGCTGCATCATGATGCGCAAGTGCCACCTCAACACGTGCCCGGTGGGGGTGGCCACGCAGGATCCCGAGCTGCGCGAGCTCTTCACCGGCGAGCCCGAGCACGTGATCAACTACTTCACCTTCATGGCCGAGGACCTGCGCCGGCACATGGCGCGCCTCGGCTTCCGCACGGTCGACGAGATGGTGGGCCGCGTGGACAAGATCGCGCCGCGGGGCGACATCAAGCACTGGAAGGCACGCCAGCTGGACCTGTCCCGCCTGCTGCACTTCATGCCCGGCACCGAGCGCACCGGCACGTTCTGCTGCGTGCCCCAGGACCACGGTCTCGACCGCGCCCTGGACAACGAGCTCATCAGGCTGGCGCAGCCGGCGTTGGAGCGGGGGGAGCGCGTGCAGGCCGAGATCGCCATCCGCAACGTCAACCGCACCGTGGGCACCATCCTGGGCCAGGAGATCACCCGGCGGTACGGCGTCGATGGGTTGCCCGACGACACCATCCACTTCAGGGCCACCGGATCGGCCGGCCAGTCCTTCATGGCCTTCGCGCCGCGCGGTCTGACGATCGAGCTGGAGGGCGAGGCCAACGACTACTTCTGCAAGGGCCTCTCCGGCGGCACGGCCGTCCTCTACCCTCCGCGCGCGTCGCGCTTCGATCCCAACGAGAACGTCATCGTGGGCAACGTCTCGTTCTACGGGGCCACCTCGGGCAAGGCCTTCATCCTGGGCCCAGCGGGGGAACGCTTCTGCGTGCGCAACTCCGGCGCAGAGGTGGTCGTGGAGGGCGTGGGCGACCACGGCTGCGAGTACATGACCGGTGGGCGTGCCGTCATCCTGGGGCCGGTCGGGCGCAACTTCGCGGCCGGCATGTCCGGCGGCATCGCCTATCTCTGGGACGTCGATGGCCGCTCGCGCGAGCGGGTCAACCGGGCCATGGTCGACCTCGAGGAGCTGGACGACCCCATCGAGGTGGCCGAGCTGCGCCGCTTCATCGAGGAGCACGCGCAGGCCACCGGCTCGGCACGAGCGCAGGCCATCCTCGCCGACTGGGAGGCCCGGCTGGGCGAGTTCGTGAAGATCATGCCCCGCGACTACAAGCGCGCCCTGGCGGAGCTGGCGGCCGAAGCCGCCGTGGCGGCGTAGGGCAGCGGCATGGGCAAGGACACCGGGTTCAAGGAGTTCGAGCGGGTGGTTCCCGCGTACCAGCCGGTCGACGAGCGCATCCGTCACTGGCAGGAGTTCGCGTTGCCGATGGCACAGTCGGAGGTGGAGCAGCAGGGCGCCCGCTGCATGAACTGCGGCGTGCCGTTCTGCCATCAGGGCTGCCCGCTGGCCAACGTCATCCCCGACTTCAACGACCACGCCTATCGCGGCAAGTGGGAGCGCGCGCTGAAGGCGTTGTATTCCACCAACAACTTCCCCGAGTTCACCGGGCGTGTCTGCCCGGCGCCGTGTGAATCGGCCTGCGTGCTGGCCATCAACAAGCCGGCCGTGACGATCAAGAACATCGAGCTGACCATCATCGAGAAGGCTTTCGAGGAGGGCTGGGCATCTCCCCGTCCGCCGCGTCGGCGCAGCGGCCGGTCCGTGGCCGTGGTGGGCTCAGGTCCCGCCGGCCTTGCCGCGGCCGACCAGCTCAACCGTGCCGGCCACGGTGTCACGGTCTTCGAGCGCGCCGACCGCATCGGCGGCCTGCTGCGCTACGGCATCCCCGACTTCAAGCTGGGCAAGGACGTCGTCGAGCGCCGCCTGGAGGTCATGCGCGCCGAGGGTGTGGCCTTCCGCACGGGGGTCCACGTCGGCGTCGACTACCCGGCAAACCAGCTGCTCTCGCAGTTCGACGCCGTCGTCCTGGCGGGTGGATCGACCAAGCCACGCGACCTGCCCATCCCCGGGCGAGACGTGGTCGGCGTCGAGTTCGCCATGGACTTCCTGACGCAGTCCAACCGGCGGGTGGCCGGCGACACCATCCCGTCCGGGACGGACATCCTGGCCACGGGCAAGGATGTCGTGGTCATCGGTGGCGGCGATACCGGGTCCGACTGCGTGGGCACGTCGATCCGCCAGGGCGCACGCTCGGTCACCCAGATCGAGATCATGCCGCGGCCACCGGAGGGCCGAACGACGGCCACGCCCTGGCCGACGCACCCGGGTCCGCGCATGTTCTCGACCTCTTCCTCGCAGGCCGAGGGAGCGCTGCGTGACTGGGCCGTGATGTCCAAGGAGTTCCTCGCCGACGACTCTGGCGCCTTGCGAGCCATCCGCGCCGCCCGCGCCGAGTGGGGCTCCTCCGGGCCCCGGGAGATCCCGCAGTCGGAGTTCGAGCTGCCGGCGCAGCTGGTGCTCCTGGCCATGGGCTTCCTGCATCCGGAGCACGCGGTGCTCGACGACCTGGGCCTCGAGAAGGACGAGCGCGGCAACTGCGCCGCCAACGACTACGCCACCTCGCACGCAGGCGTCTTCGTGGCCGGCGACATGCGCCGCGGCCAGTCGCTGGTGGTGTGGGCCATCAGCGAGGGTCGCGAGTGCGCCCGCGCGGTGGACGAGTACCTCACGGGTCGACCGTCCCTGCTCGCCGCCAAGGACAAGTCCCGCAGCGACGTGGCCTTCGTCGGGTAGGGTCTGCCGGTCTCGGGCCGAGGACGGAGCACGGTCGTGTGCGAGCTGGCATGCGACCGGACGGTCGTCAGTGGCAGCGCCCGCGCTACGCTGTAGCCAGCCACGACCCGCAGGCAAGGGGCACCCGTGATGACACAGCCAAAGCACCTCCCGGAGCGACAGACCTTCATCGTCCACGCCGGCGCCATCGCCGAGAGCGCCGTCCTGCCCGAGTGGTGGGGCAGCCTGGAATCGGAGGTCGAATCGCGCTCGCTGCGCTTCGCACCCGACGGGGGCAACTGGATCGAGGAGGGGCAGATCCCGCCGTCTCTCAGCGCGGCTGGCTGCCGCCTCTCCGAGGTCGCTGCCGTGCTCGACTTCGGCGGCTTGCAGCACCCCGGGCTCGCGGTCGGCCAGCGAGTCCTGCTCAAGCCCGACGCACAGCCGCAGGACCGCTTCGCCATCGCCGTCTGGACCGGCGATGACACGCAGCAGGTCGGCTTCCTGCCCAGCAACGTGGCGGCGGAGGTGATGAACGAGTCGATGCGCCGCAAGTCCGGGTACGCCGCCTTCGTCGCGGGCGAGGTGCGCGACAAGGCATCGCACCAGCGCCGCGATCTGACCATCCTGCTTGGGCCCGGCGTGGTCTGGGCCGAGGAGGCCGGCAGCGGCTCTTGATCGGCCGCGCCACTCTCCGCGCAGCTGCACCAGGGCTGGTCGCGGTCGTCGCCCTGGCGACCGTTGCCTACGCATCGACGCTGGTCCTGCCGAGCGTCTTCGGCGCGGTCACGGTGGGGCTCTTCCTGGGCATCCTCGTGGCCAACCTGCGACCGGTGCCTGCCATCGACGCCGGAGCCAGGCTGGCTCGAGCCTGGTTCCTGCCACTGGGTATCGTGCTGCTGGGCGCACGTCTGAGCCTGGGAGACATCCTCTCGACCGGCCTCGGCGCCATCACGGTGCTGGTCATCGACATCGTGCTCGTCCTGACGGTGACCCTGGCCCTGGGACGCGTCCTCGGCACCTCCTCGCGGCTGGCGGCGCTCATCGGTGTCGGTACCGCCATCTGCGGCAACACGGCCATCGTTGCCACGGCTCCGGTCATCAAGGCCGAGGAGCGCGACGTCTCCTTCGCGGTCGCGACCATCACCCTCTTCGGCACGGCCGCGGTCATCGTCTTCCCGCTCATCGGCCACGCGCTGGGCATGTCGGACGCGCTGTTCGGGCACTGGGCCGGCGCCGCCGTCAACGACACCAGCCAGGTCACTGCCACGGCGTTCTCCTACTCCGTGCCGGCAGGGGAGACGGCCACCATCGTGAAGCTCACGCGCAACACGCTGATGGTGCCGGTCATCTTCATGGTCGGCACATGGTTCGCCACGCGTGACGCGGCTGCGGCCCCAGGCGATGGGCCATCCGGTCGGCCCGGCCTCCTCGCCTCCGCCCGCAAGGCCGTGCCACCGTTCCTCTTCGGCTTCCTGGCCATGGCCCTGCTCAACAGCGCCGGCCTCATTCCGGCGGACATCGCCGATGTGTTCGTGGACCTCTCGCAGGTCTTCATCGTGATGGCTCTCGTGGGCGTGGGGCTGAGTACGAGGCTGGCATCACTCCGCGCCATCGGCCCGGCGCCGTTCCTCATGGGCCTCGCGGTCGCCGTGATGCTGGCCGTGGTGAGCCTCGGCCTCTTCGTGCTCGTGGGCGTGGACTAGCCGCACCGCCGCTGGGCCGTTGGTCACTTGACCCCCTCGTCCGACCGGCGGAGCGTATGTCCATAGGAAGAGGTGGACGCATGCGACGACTGACGCTCATGCTCATCGTGGCCTTCACCGTCAGCCTCGGCGCCCTGGCAGCTGACATCGACCAGGCTCGCGCGACAGCTCCTGGATCTGCGGTCAGTACGCCGAGATCCACCGTCAGGGTGCTTGACCGCGGTGCCTCGCCGCGACAGCGACTGCGCTACGCCTGGACCGTCGGCCAGAAGGAGGCCATGCAGATCGATCTCAGCATGGCGACCGACATGGCGCTCGGACTGAGCCCCGGTGGTGATGTGCAGCTACCCACGATGCGGATGACCACCACCAACGAGGTGGTGGAAGCTCGGCCCGACGGGACGTGGGTCCTGCAACAGGTCATCCACGAGGCCGGTGTGCCGCTGGGCGAGTCTGACGGCATCATCGACATGGAGACGGCGGAAGCCAGCCTGGCTCCGCTCGTCGGTGCGACGTGGCGCCTGCGGGTCGATGCCCGCGGCAATCTCGACGAGAGCGAGACCATCCCGCCGCCCAGCATGGATCCAGCCCAGGCCGAGTCCCTGGAGCGTAATACGCGGACGATGGAGGGCGCGTTGCTGGCGCTGCCCCGGGAGCGCGTCGGTGTCGGCGCCATCTGGCGCATCGACGAGAGCTTCGCCAGCGACATGGGCTTCACTGTCAAGCAGGTCAGGCGCGTGAAGCTCCTCGGGATCGATGGTGACGTCGTGCACGTCGGTGTCACCGTCCGCCAGCTTGCCTCGAACCAGCGACTGCAAATACCGGATGCTCCCGAAGGCTTCGAGATGCGCATCGACGACCACGTGGCCAAGGGCAGGGGTTCGGGCGTCATCGACCTCGGCGCCGTGGCCCACCAGACCGCGCAGGACCTGAGGTCAACGACCGAGATGACCGCGCGCATGGGCAAACAGGTCGAGACCCTGATCATGCGCATCACCATCGACACCTCGACCACTCCGGTCCCCCTGGACCAGGTGCCCGAGCCCCGGCCATTCACGCCCGGCGATGCCACCCCTTCGACGACACGCCACGAAGTCGTCGAGGAGGGCATCGCCGTGTCCTTCCCCTCGCACTGGACGGTCGGCCCGACGAATCCCGAGGATCACCCCTGGCTGTACCCCGACGAGCCGACCGAGGACCCCGGCTGGTACGACATCCTCATCGCGTCCGGCGAGGCCCAGCGGTGCACCGTCGAGGACGACACCGCCTGGATCGCATCGCCACCGGCGTGGACCACACTCGAGCAGGTGGTCGGCCATGAGCTGAGCTGGATGGGTCGTGACGCGGACATCGACTCGACGAGCAGCCGCTACTACGAGCTGGCCGCAGGACGCGTCGCGCGCATCGACGTGGACTGGGCATCCGGCCTCACCGAGACGTACTACTGGTTCCGGAATGGCCGCCGCTTCATCGAGCTCGACTGCTGGTCCAACCAGCCACCCGATGATCGCTGGTACTCCGTGGCGGCATCGTTCGACTTCCTTGGCGAACAGCCGGCGACCGAGATGCCGCTGGACTACATCCGCGCTCCGCGAACGCCTCCTGACGGTTCCAGCGCACTGCCGCCGGGCGTGTTCAGCCTTGCCGGGCCGGGGCTGTCGGTCGATCTTCCGAGTGGCTGGGAGGCGCGCGAAGTCACGGCCGACGGCGACCACGGACCGCTGGGTCCCGTCCTGGCCGCCGATCTTCCGTACCAGGTCCCGCTGCTGCGCCTTGACGAACCGGACTCCGGCGCGTTCTGCGCGCTCGCCGATATCACGCGACTGGCAGAGCACCTGGGCTGGGCTGACAGACGGGACGCCGGCTATGCCCAGCGAGACGAGCTGAGGCGCGCGGCCGGCTACCACGACCCGAGAATGCTCTTCGTGGACCTGCCGCTCGGTGAGGCGGTGGCCATCAGCGCGCTCGCCTCGGATGATCGAGCCTACGACTCGTACATCATCGAGGCTCCCGATGCCTGGTTGCACCTGGCGTGCTGGTCACCCGGCACCGTCGGTCACCACTGGCGCTCGGTCGCAGATGCCCTCGGACCGGCGGGGGATGCCGAGCCTGGCGAGGTCAGCATCGAGGTCTTCGCCTCCGACCCGGATGGCGTGCTGGTCGGTGACTTCCAGGTCGGCGACATCGTGGCCATCGGTGCCGCGGGCGAGTGGTGTGCAAGTGCCGTCGATGGCGACTGCGGAGGCCCCGAGGGTGTGCGCGACCAGCATGCGGAGGTCTACGCCGACTACCGGATCGGCGCGCTGCTGGCGCTGCAGTCAGGCGCGGACAGGCCGCAGCTCGTTGCCGACGGAACCACCATCGACATCACATCCGCCGGCCCACTGCGGCTGTTCTTCAACGACAACCACTGCTGCTACGCGGACAACCAAGGGTCGGACTGGGTCCATCTCCTCTCCGTCGACTGAGCCGTTCCGCCGCCAGTTGGCTGCGGCCCAGTGGTACCGATGTGGCAGTACTTGCGAGCTACGCACGTCTGCTCATTCACGCACCCTGGCGCACCCCCCAGTCTTCTGGGGTGTCCAACCAACTCGTCTGTCACACATGCGGCGCGCCCATCGATGCCGTCACGGCGTTCTGTGGCGAATGCGACTCACTCGTGTCGTCGGCCACGGTTCTTCGGCCCGATGCCGGCGCGCCCATCCCTTCCGATCGGTCCGGCATGCGGTCCTCGCAGGCGGCGCCCCCGCCTGACCGGACCGCCGTGCCGGCGGTCGGGGCCCCGCCGCCACCGGTGGTGCCCACCGCGCCAGCAGCCGCGTCGTCCGCCTCGCCGGCCAGGCCCGCGGTCTCGGCGCCGATCGAGGCTCGCCCTGCCGCCGAGGGCACGTGCTGGAGTTGCGGCGCCGCCAACCTTCCCAGCCGAGCGTTCTGCGCTGACTGCGGAGCCTGGACGCGCGCCACGCCGCTTGGTTCCGCGCCTCCACCTCCACCACCTGCTGCGACGCCCAAGATCGCAGCACGCGTCGTCGCCGGCTCCAAGGTCGCGACGCCTGGGGCAGTGACGCCTGGGGCAGTGACGCCCGGGGCAGTGACGCCTGGGGTGGCCACGTCCGACGCCCTGCTCGCCCGGAACACGGTCCCTGACGTCCTACTCGGTCGCGATGCGACGTCGCGACGGCGGCGGCCGACGCCGCGTGGCGGCGGGGACACTGGCGGTGCTGCTCGTGGGTGCCGTCGGGCTGGCCGCCGCCTTCGCGGCCATCGGGCCGCGGGCGTCCGATGACCGTCCCGCATCCGCGGGTGCCATCGCGCTCTCGGAAACAGCCGGGCCGACGCCCGCGCCCGCCACGCCAGAACCAGTCACGCCCGAGCCGTCCACGCCCGAGCCGTCCACCCCTGAACCGGTCACGCCCGAGCCGGCGATCGCTGAGCCCGTCACGCCGGAGCCGTCCACGCCCAAGCCCGCCACCCCCGCCCCCGAGGTCAAGGCCTCCAGCGTCCGCGATCGTGCCCCGACGACAGCCAGCAACGACAGCGTCAAGGACATGGAGCCCCAGGGTGGAGCCCCCACGTCGTCCAGTGGCTGGGTCTGCGATGGCCAGGTTCGGCTGGAGGACCCGCGCCAGCGGAGCTGGTCGCTGGGGCGCGCAGCGTTCCGTGCTGGTCCCGGCTACGAGCGCGTGGTGCTCAACCTCAAGCGACTCGGCCCGGGCCGTGGGGACGTGGCTGCGCTGACCGCCGAGTCCATGTCGACCGCCAAGGTGCGCGGTGCGATCCCGGGCGTGGCCCGTCCCTCGCTCGGCCAGACCACCGTGAGCCTGCACCTCACGGGCGACATCGCCGGGAATCTTGGCGTGCGCGCCTATCGCCCCAAGGGGCTGCGCCTGCTCAAGGAGTTCTCCGCCTACCCCGCCGCCGGCGGTTCCTCACGCGTGCTGATCTCCGCGGCGTCCGACCAGTGCTTCCGGGTACGTGTGCCCGACTGGAGCGCGAGGGGCCCCAACACACGAGACGCCAAGGTCTACATCGACATCAGGTCGTAGCCACCGATGCGATCACACCAGCCGTGAACCGTGCGTCGGTGCCGGGGTCCGAGCCCCTGGCACCGACGCACACTCACGCTGCTCCGGGCCGGGATCGCCGCCAGGGCATCGCTTCCCAGGGCATCGGTTCCCAGGTCATCGCTTCCCGCGCGACGGGACAGTCCGACCACGTCGTGCTCCGGCGGCACCCGCGCTGACCAGTCTGTCCCATCCGCTGGGCGCCAGCGTCACACGCTCCCGTTGTGGGGAACAGCCTCGCAATGCGTCAGCGCTGCACGTCGCACTGGACCGCTCCGCGGGAACGGCAGCTCCCGCCTGGACGGAAGTCCGCGGCCGCCTCCACCAGCGAGTCTCGCCAGGGTCCCGCCCGATGGCGCGGCCGACCCTAGACCAGGCCCATGCCGTGGAGCAGCGCCGCCGAGGCCAGCACGATGGAGATGGTGGCGATGAGCACCGACATCCGCGTACGACCCAGGCGTGAGGCCAGGATGGCACCTGGCAGCATCGCTGCCAGGGACGCAGCCAGGATCGACGGCACCAGC
>CAVORC010000050.1:0-14946 GCA_963698505.1 uncultured Chloroflexia bacterium
GATCAGGCTCCGGGTCGCGGCGCGGAGAGACGCGCGAGGAGCCGGACGCTGGCGCCTCCCGGCAAGCGCGAGGCCACCGATCACGGCGGCCGCGAACGCCAGCGGCCAGAACGGGTGCGGGCCCGCGCGGCCAACGACCTGGACCCCGGCCAGCGCGACCAGGAAGCCACCGATGGCACCGAGCAGGAGCGCGATGCTGCCGCCCCGCATGACCTGTACGAGGACGGCGACCACGGTGACGATGAGGACCACGGCGACGACCCAGACGAACCACACGTCGACGATGGCCCCGAGGCCGCGCTCCACGCTGCCATCGGAGAAGTAGCTGATGTACCAGGCGAGCACCAGCGCCAGTGCCGTGGTCACGGCATCGAGGATGAACGCCCCGATGACCACCATGGCGCGGCCTGCCCGATCAAGCTGCGAGGCAGTCGCCTCGTCCGTTTGCTGCGCCACCACGTCGGCCTCCGCTGCTGTCGTTGATGACGCCAGCGTGTGCCCCAGCAGCCCGTCCCGCATCAGGCCGCGCCTTAGCCGCCACCTCATTCCAGCGGCGTGACTGCGTGTCAGGCAGTGTTCAACGATCGCGCCAGGCCATCGAGGGCAGCGACCGCATCGGCAGCTCGGTGCGGGTGCTGCTCACCTGCGGGACCGACTGTCGGTCCGCCCAGGCTTGCGGGTCAAGGGCCGGAGGAACCCGTGGCGTCGGGCGCCCGCTGCTATGGCGTCCGGTCGCCCGCTGCTACGGAGCCACGCCGGGAAGCGGGGGCCACGTCCGACCGCAGCGATCCTCGTCCACGGCCAGCGCCAGTTCCAGGTCGGCGACCCGGGCGAACTGGATCTGTGTCAGCAGCTCATCACAGCTGAGGCAGCGGGCCAGGTACTCCCTGTCCCGCTGCGGGTCTCCCGTCGTGCGGTCACGCCTGAACGACGCCTGCAGCTCGGCACAGAGCGAGGACTCCTCGGCCAGGGCTTGCACCTGCTCATCGGACAGGGCCACGGGCTCCCATGTCTCCGCCGTCGAGCCAGCCCTGCGACCGATGCCACCGACCACGAGCACGCGGCCGTCGGAGAGCAGCGTGGCCGTGTGCCAGGAGCGGCCCTCGATGGGGGCACCAGCGGGGATGAAGGCGGCGGTCGCCGGGTCCCAGACCTCCGCTGAAGCCTGGGCATCGGGGTCGATGCCGCCCACGACGAGCGACGCGGCCGTCGGGCAGGAGCGTGGCCGTCGGCTGGCTGCGAGGACGGCTGAGCCAGCCCGCCGGGTCGAAGGACGCGGTCTGCGGGTCCCAGATCTCGGCCTGGGCGGCGTTCGCCGTCGCGACCCCAGCCGCCGACGACGAGGACACGGCCGTCGGGCAGGAGCGTGGCGCTGTGCTGGCTCCGCGCCGTGGCCAGGTTGCCCACAGGGCTGAACGAGCCGCTGTCCGGGTCCCAGGTCTCCGCCAGCGCTCGCGGCTGGTCCGGTTCGAGGAGGTTGCCGGCGGCATCGGTCGGGTCGTCATCGGCACCATGGCCCCCGATGACGAGCACGCGGCCATCGGGCAGGAGTGTGGCGGTATGGCTGGTGCGCGCCTCGGCGAGCCCGCCGGTCTGCGCGAACGACGAGGTCGCCGGGTCCCAGATCTCGGCGGAGGCAAGCCAGCCCGGACGCTTCCAGCCCCCGACGATGAGGACACGGCCGTCGGGAAGGAGTGTGGCGGTATGGCCGGTGCGCCCCTGGATCAGCCGTCCCGCCGGCTCGAAGGACATGGTCACGGGGTCCCAGATCTCGGCGGTGGCGACCGCACGCCCGCCACCCACCACCAGCACGCGTCCGTCGGGCAGGAGCGTGGCCGTATGCGACGTGCGGGCCTTGGCGAGCTGTCCGGCGGGCTGGAACGATGCGCTCTCGGGGTCCCAGATCTCAGCCGAGAGGCGGCCGTCCTGCGCGCCGCCACCGATGACCAGGACGCGGCCATCGGGCAGCGCCGTGGCAGTGTGGCTGTTGCGGCGTTCCTCGAGCGAACCGGCAGGCCTGAACCTGCCAGCGACCAGCTCCTCCGGCTCGGCCGCCACCGCGAGCGCCGGCACGAGCAGGAGCACGAGCGCCACACCGGTCGCGGCGATACGCCTCATGGCGACTTCCTTCGCACGTCCATGTCAGTCCCGTCTCGTGGCGAACCGCGCCTCGTGCGTCATGACGACCGTCGTGGGACGAGTCCGGCTGTCGCGGTCGCCGGTGCCCAGCTGGCCATCGCCGTTGGCGCCCCAGCAGCGCAGCATGCGATCGGAGCCGATCCCGCCCATGGTGGGATCGGGGTGTGAGACGGACACCGTCTCGCCGGTGATGGTGCAACTGTGGGCCGCCCCGAGTGCGAGATCGAAGACACCCTTCGCGGGGTCCAGGTCAACGACGCGGACCGGCACCGCTCGCCGGTCTCGACTACCGTCGCCAAGCTGGCCGTCGCCGTTGGCCCCCCAGCAGAAGACGGCGTCGGAGCGCTCGAACTCATGCTCGTAGTACGTATCGGGCTCGTCCCGGAGGACGCAGGTGTGGTCACGTCCGGCAGCCAGCACGCGACGCCCCCGCCACCAGGCGAAGGCACCCGGCTCACTGGGCTGGACCGCTGAGGTCTCCTCCAGGCCGGTGACGCGGACCGCGACGTCAGATGCGTTCGTCGTGCCGTCGCCAAGCTGTCCGTGATCGTTGGCTCCCCAGCACCAGATGCTGCCGTCTCGCACCTGCGCACAGGCGTGGCCCTCTCCGACCGCCACTGCCACGGCGTCGCTCACTCCAGCGACCTGGCTGGGTGGCTCAGACAGCCTGTCGTTCCAGCACCACACCGCACCGTCGGTGGTGACCGCGCAGAAGCGATCGAAGGCGCCATCGAGCAGGCCGATGGAGGTCATGGGCTGGCCGTCGGAGCGAAGCAATGGATGCGCAAGGATCTCGGCCTGGCCACCGGGACCACCCCAGCACCAGACCTCACCACCGGCTCCGTCGTAGGGCGACCCGACCAGGGCGCAACTCCAGCGTTCGGCCACCGCGACAGAGAACACTGGCGCGAGCGGTGCCGCCCCACAGCGTTGGGGACCCTCGTCGTCACCCGGCGGGCCACGCATCACGACGCCGGGTGCGGTCCATGGCTCAGGCCCCATGCACACTCGACCCAGACCAACGTCCCCGCCCCAGCACCAGGCCTCGCCGGCGGTGGTGCCGGCCTGCCCCGTGGCCAGGCCACAGGTCCTGCTGGGGCCGGCGTCCAGCCCGGCGAACGGCGAGCCCGCGGTCTGGGAGCGCGGGCCGAACACGGCCTCCGGCACGATCGGCGGCGGCGCGATGGGAGCCAACAGGAGGCCGCTCTGCGTGCCGTTCCCGAGCTTGCCGTCGTCGTTGTCGCCCCAGCACGACGCACCGTGCCACCACTCGGCGCAGGTATGCGTGTCACCAGCGGTCACGCGTGAAACGCCGGGCAGTGGCTCCGGATCGCCACCGGCCGCACATGCGGCCAGCGCGACCGATAGCGCGAGCACCACCGTGAGCGCTTGGGCTTCTCGGTGCCAGCCGGCCATGGCCAGGAGCCTCCCCTGCGGACTACTCCCATCCTGAGCGCGCCGTCGGAACGGTCAAGTGTCGAACGGCCCAGCGGTGTCCGAGGGAGCACCGCGGGGCAGACAGCGAGAGGGGCCGCGGCTCTTCGTCTGCGGCCCCTCTCGCGCAACGGCCGGTCGGAGGGCCGTCGTGTCGCGCATCTGCCTAGCGAAGACCGAACCCTCCGCAGAGGTCCAGGATGTCGAGGAAGTCCAGGTCATCGGTCCTGCGGTCGAGGCGACGGACGTCCTTGGGGGTGACGCAGTCGCGACCATCGTCGTAGCGGAGGATGGTCCGGATATCCCAGATGTCGAGATCGCCGGTGCGACGGTCGATGCGTCGGAGGTCGGGATCCGAGATGCAACCGTAGTCCTCGCGCTCCCACCCTCGCAGGATGTCGAGCCAGCCGAAGCGATCCATGCGACGGTCCAGGACACGCTGGCATGGGCCGCCCTGCTCGACCATCGCCTCGAGGTCGTCACGGTCGAGGGACGCGGCTGCCCGACGGAGCCGCGGGAGATCAGAGTCGGAGAAGCAATCTCGAGCCGCCATGAAGCGGAGCACGCGCCGAGCCAGCATTCGGCCGGAATCGTCGAGGACCCGCTCCAGGTACTGCTGCTCTCCAGCAGTCAGACAGCCGCACTCGACCATCGACCGCATCTCGCGATCAGTCAGGTCGCCGCGCCGATCAAAGAGTCGTTGATCGAAGAGTCGCAGATCTCGATCCGAGAGACACTTGCGACCCTCGGAGGTCATGACGACCGTGCAGTCGTCGTCGCGAGAAGATGCCGCAGGGGCCGCTGCCATGGCAGTCAGCCCCAGCGCGATGGCCAGGGACAGTCCCAGTAGTCTGCGCATTGCGCCCTCCTTGCCTGTGGAGCCGGCGGGTCGCCGCCGGGCGACTCCGGGCCCCGAACGGTCAGGCAGCAGGCCAGACACACCTCCTTCCGCCCGCTGTTCCGCTCTACAAGAGATGGGCGGCCTCGTCGAAGGAGGGTTCCGTGGCCCGATCCGTCGCCCGGTGCCCTGGCCCCACCTCGGTCGAGGCGAGGGAAGCCCAGGCGGGTATCGTGGTTCGGACAGCAGCTCTCCTGGTGGCGAGCAGGGGGGAACGTGGCGAGCAGGGGGAAATGGTCGATGACAGATGCAGGCGGGCCGACTGAGGCGTATCTCGATGGTTCGGAGGGTCGCGTCTTCTATCATCGCTGGGCCCCGGAGACCACTCCCGATCGCGTCGTCCTGATCGTGCATGGCTACGCCGAGCACGGGGGCCGCTACGCTCATGTCGCGGCAGCATTCGTGCGGCGGGGGGCCGTGGTGTACGCCGACGACCACCTGGGCCACGGCCGCTCCGACGGCGAGCGAGCGCTGATCACCGACTTCGAGCACGTGGTCGACGACCTCCACACGCTCGCCGGCATCGCTCGCGTCGGCCATCCCGGGTTGCCCCTGTTCCTGGTCGGGCACTCGATGGGCGGCCTGCTCTGCGCGCGCTTCGCGCAGCGCTGGCCGGACGAGGTGGCCGGCATCGCCTTCTGCGGCTCGGTGATCGGCGACTGGGGATGGGCACGGGACGTGCTGGCTCAGCCCGCCTTGCCGCACATCCCATTCGACCCCGAGGCGTTGTCCCGCAATCCAGGGGCTGGCGCCGCCTACGCTGCCGACCCGCTCGTCTACCACGGGCAATACAAGCGCGGGCTCCTCGAGGCCGAGGTGGAAGCCCTCGACCGCTTCGCGCAGGACACCGATCGTCTCACCATGCCGGTGGCATACCTCCACGGAACCGACGACCCATTCGTACCCTACGAGCGCTCCCTCCAGGCGGTCCGGGACATGCCCACCAGCGACCTCACGGTTCACGTCTACGAGGGCGCGCGACACGAGCTGCTCAACGAGACCAACCGCGACGAGGTGATCCGACATCTCTGTGACTGGAGCGATCGGATCTGCTCCGCCTGGACCTGACATAGGAGCAACGAATGGCAGGACCGTTCGTGCCCGCAGACTTCGCCGTTCCGCTCGAGCTCGAGGGCGATGGCTTCCGCCTGGAGCCGCTCGGCCCTGAGCACAACGAGCGCGACCACGAGGCCTGGATGTCGAGCATCGACCACATCCTCGCGACACCGGGGTTCGCGGACCGTGGCTGGCCCAGGCCGATGAGCCTGGCAGACAACCTGGCGGACCTCGAGGGGCACGCTCGCGACTTCCAGGAGCGCTCGGGGTTCACCTACTCCGTCCTTGACGGCGACGAGGTGATCGGCTGCGTCTACATCTACCCGTCCAGGAGCGACGATCACGACGCTGCGGTCAGTTCGTGGGTACGGCAAAGCCGGCGCGAGATGGACGTGATCGTGTGGCGCGGGGTGTCCGCGTGGCTGAGCACGGACTGGGCGTTCTCCAACCCCGAGTACGCTGCCCGCGACGATGGGGGCGCCTGAGGTCAGCGCACCAGCAGCCGGATGACTGCCCGGCCGGCCCGGCGCAGGACGTTCACGCCGGCGGCCAGCACGAGCAACCCGATGCCAGCATCGCCGAACGGCGCGCCGTACCAGGCGACCTTCTGGTAGCCGATGTTCTCCTCCGCCCTGGTGGCTGGATAGCGCTCCCACTCTTCGAACGCGTCGTCGGCCCCGTCGGGTGGCTGGGCCGCAGGGGCCGGCGCGTGGCCGGTCCGCCACTCGGCTCCGCGCCTGCGCTTGCTCATGGTCCGCCCCGTCTGTCGCCGGACGTCCCGGCATGCATCCATCGTCTGCCCCCGCGGCGGCAGGTCAAGTGCCGGACGGCCCGGCGGGTTGGCGGCGGGCGGGCCGCAGTGCTCAGCCCAGGCGGTCGAGCGCTCCCATCAGCTCTCGAAGTGAGGCGATGCGGGTGTCAGCAAGGCTCAGCACATCGGGGCCGGGATCGGTGCTCGGGTTCGGAACAGCCACGACCCGGGCACCGGCCGCCTTGCCCGACCTGATGCCCGCCCCGGAGTCCTCGATGACCGCGGTGGCCACGGGGTCGAGACCCATGCGCCGCATCAGCTCGACGTAGACGTCGGGAGCCGGCTTGCCGTGGTCGACCTCATCGCTGGAGATGAGTCCTTCGAAGAAGCCACCCCAGCCTGCGCCGTGCAGACAGGCCTCGATCAACCGCGTCGGCGAGCCCGACGCAAGGCCGACGCGGTAGTGCTCTGCGCATGCCGACAGTGCCTCGTCCGCCCCGGGCAGGATCGGCACCTCGCCTCCCTCGTAGTAGCCGGCCATGCGGCCGACGATCTCGTCGAAGACCTGCTCACGCCCCAGCTGGCCTCCAAGCTTGTCATACAGGGCGCTGACCCAGACGTCGGTGTGCACTCCGGCCTGGGCCAGCTGATCGGCTTCGGTCCAGGTCTTCCCGTGCTGCGCAAGCAGCTCGACCCGGGCTCGGTTCCACGCCGGTTCGCTGTCCACCAGCAGCCCGTCCATGTCGAAGATGACGGCGGTGATCATGGGCAGCTCCTGTGGTAGTCATCCAACGCGAGGCAGCCCGCCGGGACCATACGTGATGCTTCGGGGGCGGCCGCCGGGAGCACAGTACCAGCCCGCTGCGGCGCGGACGCCGCCTGGGTCACATCCGTGACCCCGGCCCGGACGGACTCCGTGATACCCCGTCGTCAAGCCAGGCCTGGACGGCACTGGAAATGAGTCGGCGGCCAAGCGTCGTCCCCTGGCTTCCGGCCGCCCTTACGACGAGCCTCATCGCCACGAGACAGCGGAGGCCAGTGACAAGTTGCCGTACTGCACCGATTGCGGCTCCTGGTTCCCGAGCAGCGTCTGCCGATGCGAAGCCTGCGGGGGCGCGCTGACGGCGGAGCGACCTGCCTCGGTCATGCAGGCTGTTGCGACACGGGCTGCGTCGCACGACGAGCCGGATGGTCTCTGGTCGTGCCTGAAGATGCCCGATCCCGACAGCGAGATCCTCGCTCCAGCGGAGGCACGGCAGCTCGTGCGCGCGTTCGAGGCGGCGCGAGAGAGGGCCCGAGGTCGGCACGCAGCTCCCGCCTCGTGGTTGCCGGCGTCCGGGACCCGCGTCGCGACCGCATCGTGGATGGCCCACTGCCAGGCGGAGGAGGATGGTGACTGGCCGACCGTGCGCCGGGCGCGCGAGGACCTCGTCGACCTGCAGGCGTTCGTCTCGGACGACGAGGTGGTCGCAGCGGAGACACGGTCCAGGCAGGCGGGCCGGTCGGCACACGGATCTCCCTGGGACCTCGATCCGATCCGATGGGCGCAGGCCAGCGTCATCTGCATGCTCCGCGAAGAGGACCGGGTGCTCGGTGCCTACAACGCCCTTGCCGACATCGATGTCGTGATCGGCGAGGCGCGGCGTTCGCTGGAGGCGGTCGACCGCTACAAGGAGACGCAGGTGAGCGGGTTCGCGGCGATGGCCTACTGGCCGGTCGGCTTGCTCATCGGCCTCGTCGCTGGCTCGCTGGCAGGAGGGGTCTCGGTCGTCGCCATCGTCGTCGTCGCGGGGATCGGCATCGCCGGGTACACGCTGTACCTCGCGCCGGCCTTCGGCATGGCGGTCGGTACGCTGAGCTCACGGATCGACCGGCTGGCCATGCGGGCGAACCAGCGCATCCTGCTCGGGATCGGCCGCGCCCTCGCCACGCTGAGCTGGCTCGCCGCGTTCTTCGGCGTGCCGATCGCCATCGGACTCGCCGTCTCCATCGTCAGCCGGCGCCTGGGGCTCCCATGAGGACGCGAGGCCGGCTCAGCTCCGGTGGCGCTGCCAGGCCTCGATGAGCCGGTCGTGCGGCAGGCGATGGGCGACGTGCCCACCCTGGCCCGCCATCGTCTCGGCGGCCACCAGGGCATTGACGATGGCCTCCTCGGTCGCTTCGACGGCGGCCCAGAAGAGCCCACTGATCCAGGCGTCGTCGAGCGTCCGCACCTCCCGGGCGAACGGCCGCCCCACGCCGGCATCCTCGGCCACCAGCCCGCGGTTGCCGGTGGCGAAGGCGATGAAGAGATCTCCGCTCGAGTGCTCCCCCGCGCCGCCCGTGCGCGCCACGCCCAACCCGGCCCGCTGCGCCAGGCGCTCGCACTGGTGCGGCAGCAGCGGCGCGTCGGTGGCAAGGACGACGATGATCGAACCCGTGTCGGCATCGCCCGACGACGACGCGAGGTCCTCGCGGTCGGAGGGCACCACGTCGAGGCCGATCTCACGACCGACCGGCACGCCATCGATGGCGAGCCGCTCGCGCCGACCGTAGTTGGCCTGCACCAGCGCCCCGACGGTGAAGCCGCCTTCGGCAGCGGCCAGCCGACGCGAGGACGTCCCGATGCCGCCCTTGAAGCGATGGCAGATCATGCCCGTGCCGCCACCCACGTTGCCCTCGGCCACCGCCCCGCCCCGGGCATCGTCGAGTGCCGCGTCGAGGTGCTCCGCCCGTACGTGCTGGCCGTCGATGTCGTTGAGCCAGCCGTCCCAGGTCTCGCCCACCACCGGCAGCGCCCAGGCTGATCCTGGGCGTGCCGAGTTGCGCGAGGCCGCCGCCACGATGGCGTCACGAACCACGCCGACCGAGTGCGTGTTGGTGATGCCGATGGGCCCTGAGAGCAGTCCCGCCTCGCGGATCCACTCGAGGCCGGTGAGCTCACCGTTGCCGTTGAGGCGGTGGGCGCCGGCGTAGACGGCTTCGGTGAACGGATCACCGTCATGCGGGATCACGACGGTGACGCCGGTGCGCACGGGACCCTGCCCGACCCGCAGTGGCCCGGGCTCACCCGCGACGATCGTCGCGTGGCCCACGCGGACGCCGGCCACGTCGGTGATGGCGTTGAGCGGCCCGGGCGCCAGGAGCCCGATGGAGATGCCGAGATCGCGTGCACGCATCGGCGCCGTCCCCTCTTCCGGCCCTAGCGCGGGCGGGTGACGAAGATGTTGCGCGGGGAGCCGTCCATCTGTCCCGACTGCAGCACGATGGCCAGCTTCTTGCCGCTGGCAGCGACGTTGGGGGCCATGCGCAGCAGCCGCGCGCGGGGCGCCACGGCCTCGGGGGCCTTCCACGTGCGGCCGTCATCGAGGCTGCGACGCGAGACCACCTTGGTGCTGATCAGCCGCCGGTTCTTGACGCGTTCATCGACGTACGTGATGAGGGCCTTCTTGTTGGGCAGGAGCGAGACGTCGGCAGCACTCAGGCTCCGCCCCTTGGGTGGCTTGACGAGGCGATCGCTCCACTGGCGCCCGTTCTTGCCAGAGCGAGCGACGATGAGCCCACCGGTAGGCGACTGCACCGTCGCCACGACGGTCTTGCCACGCGCGTCCAGCTCCGGCCAGCCGAAGCTGCGACGGCTGGTGATCGTGCGCCGGGGACTCCAGCGTTCGCCGCGGTCGAGCGAGGTGCGCACCTTGATGGCCTTGGCCAGGCACTGTCGCGAGGGCGAGTGCGACCACGCCACGTGGACGGAACGGTCGTTGATGGCCAGCCCCACGAGACCGTCGGTAAGGCGCTTCTTGCAGTCGATCGACAGGCTCGTCCGTCCCAGCGTCTTGGCCGGCTTGAAGGTGCGACCACCGTCGCGGCTGGTGCGGAGCTTGATCTTGCCGTTGGCCCGGTTGGTCCAGGCCACGGCGACGACATCGTTGCCCACGGCCACGGCCGGCACGCCCACGCCGTGCGCCTTCGAGGTCGAGAAGATCTCGTCCTTGGCGCCGAAGCTCTGGCCGCCATCACGGCTGACGCGCACGAAGAGGGTCTTCTCCGTGGACCCGTCCACTCGCCAGGCGACGACGACCGTGTCGCCCTCGGCGGCGATGGCGAGGTTGGGGACGACGTGTCGACGACTCAGCGTGGCCGAGAACAGCGTGCGCTCCTTCGACCACGAGACCCCGCCGTTGCTGGAGCCCTGGTAGACGACGCGGTCGTCGGTCGTGTTGGGACCGATGCGCGGGTGGACCAGGTGCCAGGTGCCATCGTCGGCGGCGAGCTGGTGCATCGAATCGAGTCGTGAGCCGCCAGCGGCGCTGACACGGCTGAGCGAGGTCCAGTCGGCAGACAGGACGAGGGTGGGGAGCAGCAGCAAGGCAAACAGGGCAAGCGTGAGACCGGTGAGCGGCGCACGACTGCCGGCCCTGCGATGGACGGACATCACGGCGCCATTGTCACCGGTGCACCGGCGCACCGGAAATAGCCGCCGAGTACGTGCGTACGCATATGACCTTCGGCCGCGGCACGAGCCCGCAGGGAGCCGCGCGACTAACGCCGCTGCTGCCAGGACTTGCCCTCGACCGCCACGGCCGGGGCGTAGACCATCTCCACCTGCTGCATGGCGCGGATATCCGGCGCGCCGAGGGCCGCCATCGACTGGCGCAGCGCACCGACCAGGTTCTCGCTGCCGTCGGTCACGCGCGAGGGACCGAAGAGGATGCGTTCCATGGACCCCACCGTGCCGACGTCGATGCGGGTGCCTCGCGGCAGTGTCGGTGAGGGCGCCGCCATGCCCCAGTTGGTTCCAAGGCCGGGTGCCTCCTCCGCCCGCGCCAGCGGCGAGCCCAGCATCAGCGCATCCGCTCCCGCGGCGATGGCCTTGGCCATCTCGCCACCCCGGCGCATGCCGCCGTCACCGATGACCGGCACGTAGCGACCGGTTCGCGCGGCGTGGTCGTCGCGGGCAGCGGCCACGTCGGCGATGGCGCTGACCTGCGGCACGCCGATGCCCAGCACCTCACGCGTGGTGCAGGCAGCACCCGGCCCGACGCCCACGAAGATGGCGGCGATGCCCTGCTCCATCAGCGCGGCGGCTGCCTCGTAGGAGGTGGTGTTGCCCACCGCGACCGGGATGCCCATGAGCCGTGTGAACTCGTCCAGCTCCAGCGGCTGGTAGCCCGATGCGAGGTGCCGCGGCGAGGAGACCTGCGACTGCACCAGGAAGACATCGGCACCCAGCTCGGCGCAGATGGGCCCCCACTCGCGAGCAGCCGCGGGCGTGGCCGAGATGACTGCCGGGGATCCTGCCGCGTGCAGCTCGTTGATGCGTCTCGCCACCAGCTCCCGCGAGATCGGGGGCAGGTAGGCAGCCGAGAGGACCGACTGGACCTCGGCGGCAGAGGCCGTGGCGATGCGCTGCAGCACCGCCGACGGATCCTCGTAGCGCATCTGCACGCCCTCGAGGTTCATCACGGCCAGGCCACCCAGCCCGGCCAGGACGCCGGCCGAGCGGACATCGACCACCGCGTCCATCGACGCGGCCAGCACGGGGATGCGCAGCGAGAGACCGGCCAGCTCGACGGAGGTATCCACGTCGTCCGGCTCGACCGTGCGTGTGCCGGGAGCCAGGGAGACATCATCGAAGCCGTAGGCGTGGCGGAGGTTCGCGACCTTGGAGGCTCGGCGGCGCGGAGCGATGGCGATCTCGCTGTCCTGATGCGGCATGCTGCCGACCCTGATGGTCACGATCGATGGACCCCTCCTGCGCAGTACTGAGCGTGGCGGCAGTATACCGAGGTGACGACCCTCCAGAACGAGCCCGGCCAGGTCACGCTGGCCGACGTGCAGGCCGCGGCCGATTGCCTCACCGGCGTGGCCCTGCGCACGCCCCTGCTGGCCTTCGGGCCCATCGACGACGCCATCGGCGCCCCGCGCGCCTGGCTCAAGCCGGAGAACCTGCAGCCGATCGGCGCGTTCAAGATCCGCGGCGCCTACAACGCGCTCGCGACACTGTCGCCGGAGGAGCGCGCCCGGGGCGTCGTCACGCACTCCAGCGGCAACCACGCGCAGGGCATCGCTCGCGCCGCCCGCATGCTGGGACTCCACGCGGTCATCGTCATGCCCGACGACGCGCCGGCCATCAAGGTCGCGGGGGTGCGCGCGGACGGTGCCGAGATCGACGTCGTCGGGCCCGACAGCGAGGAGCGCATCCGCCGGGCAGACCAGCTGGCCGCCGAGCGCGGCCTCGTCCTCATCCCGTCGTACGACGATGCCCGCATCGTGGCCGGCCAGGGCACCATCGGACTCGAGATCGTGGAGCAGGTCGCCGAGCTGGGCCGCGCCAACGAGCCGCTGACCGTGCTGGTGCCCATCGGTGGTGGCGGCCTCTCGGCCGGGGTCTGTGTGGCCGTCAAGGGGCTGCGGCCCGACGCCACGGTCATCGGGGTCGAGCCGGAGCTGGCCGCCGACGCCGCCGATTCGATACGCCAGGACCGCATCGTGCGCTGGGCGCCCGCGCTGACCGGTCGCACCATCGCCGATGGCGTGCGCAGCAGCGCGCTCGGCCACATCCCCTTCGCGCACCTGCGCCGGCTCATCGACGACGTCGTGACGGTGACGGAGAACGACATCAAGCGCGCCATGCTGGAAGCCGGAACGCGCGCCCGCATCGTGGCCGAGCCCTCCGGCGCGGTGTCCATCGCGGCCTGGCTGCGCTACGGCTCCCAGCTACCGCATGCCGACGACGGCGACACGGTGATGGTGGTGAGCGGCGGCAACATCGACCCGGAGCGGTACCAGGCGCTGCTCGCCGAGGCCGTGGCACTCGGCTGACCAGGGCGGACCGGTGCTCGGCCGGGCGGCCGGCCGGGCGGCCGGTCGGGACGCTGCCCAGCCTGTGGCAGGCTCAAAGTGGTGCGTCGACGCGCCGCCCGCGACATGCCCGACGGCTGCGCATGACGGCAGTGCTGGACGCTGCGACTATCATCGCCTCCATGCCCGAGCGACCCGTGCCCTTCAGTCTTCTCGACGCCGCCCGCGTGGTGGCGCGCGGCGGACCTTCGATAGCAAGCTGGCCGCGCTGTCATCGCAGGCCCAGACCGTCACCGATGCGACCTCCGTCGGCATCCTGCTTCATGACGCTGACGCCGACATCCTGCTCTCCATCGATGGCGAGCTGGCCCTCCCGATCAGCGCTACCGACGACCAGACCCGGCAGGCGGTGTCCGACCGTCGGACGGTGCTGATCGCCGGCGTCCCCAAGGCCCTCGCCTCGGCGCTGCCGGGCGCGAAGTCGAGCCTGCTGACGCCGCTGGTCATCGAGGACGAGGACGGCTCGTTCCTCGAGGGTCTGCTGGCCGTGGGCTGGCCCTCGGCGGAGCCGCCGATCGACGAGGCTCCCGACGCCGTGCTGGCCATCGCCGACCTGGCCGCGGTGACCGTCCGCCAGGCTCGGCTGCGCAACTCGGCCTGGGAGCAGTCCGACCACGCCGACCGCCTGTCCCACACCGATCGGCTCACCGGCCTGGCCAATCGCGTCACCTTCGAGCGCATGCTCGAGCTGGAGATCGCCCGCGCCACGCGCCAGGGCACGCCGCTGGCCGTGGCCGCGCTCGACGTCGACGGTCTGACCGGGATCGCCGAGCGCAAGGGTGCGCGCGTGGCCGACGAGGTCCTGCGCCACGTGGCCAGCGCCATCGCCGATCGCGTCCGCCTGCTCGATACGGTGGCCCGCTTCGGCGAGGACGAGTTCGTCGTCATCGCCCCCGGCGATGCCGGGGGCATCGTCGCCCTGCGCCTGCGCGATGCCATCGCCGAGCTGCCGCCGATCGGTGACACCGCGATCAGCGTCAGCGCCGCGGTGGTCCACCATCCGGCCGACGGCGCCAGTGGCGCTGAGCCGTGGCAGCCTCGAGGCGGCCCTCGCAGAGGCCAAGTCCAAGGGCCCGGCACGATCTTCGGGGTCCAGGGCGAGCGCCTAGCGTCACGCGAAGGGCCGCCTTCCCGAGCGAGGCGGCGCCACCTTCCGAGCGAGGAACTCGTCCACCGCGCGTTCCACCTCCCCCGCCACGACCTCGATGTCTGCGGCGCCGTCGAGCACGACCCAGCGCCCGGGGTCGGCCGCGGCCATCTGGCGGTAGCCACGCCGCACTCGTTCGTGGAAGGCGATGTCGTGAGGCGTGGTGTCCTCGAAGCGCGTGAGCTCGGCAGCGTGGCCGGCGTCGCGGCGGGCGAGGCCGACCTCCACCGGCACGTCCAGCAGCACCACCAGGCTCCGGCTCGAGGCCGCCCGTCGCCAGCTTCGCGATGACCGCCAGCGCCTCGAGGTCGACGCCGCTGCCATAGCCCTGGTAGGCCATCGTCGAGGTGGCATAGCGGTCGAGCACGACGATCTCGCCTCGCGCGAGCGCGGGCCGGATGACGTCGGCCACCAGCTGCGAGCGGGCGGCGTTGAAGAGCAGGGCATCGGCCACGGGTCCGCGCGCCACGTCCGCGGGATCGAGCAGGATCCGGCGTACCTGCTCGCCCAGCGGCGTGCCACCGGGCTCCCGCGTCTCGGTCACGGCCAGACCGCGCGCTCTCAGGCGCTCCGCCAGCAGGCGCGCCTGCACCGACTTGCCCGCGCCGTCGGGTCCCTCGAGCACGATGAAGAGGCCGGGTCGCGCGGTCCTTCCGGTCCTCCCGGTCGTGCTGGCCA
>CAVORC010000051.1:0-12987 GCA_963698505.1 uncultured Chloroflexia bacterium
CCGACCCGCCACCGCCCCAAGGCCCACGACCCCCGACCGCCAACGACAGGAGACACGACCATGAGCGCCCCTCACGCGGCCGCAGCCGCCGACATCCACGAGCGCGTCGCGGCGACCACCGCCTGGCACGAGGCCAGCGCTGGCGGCGAGGCCATCGTCGCCGCACTGGAGGTCGCTCGCGAGGCACCGCAGGGGCTGCTGGATCGGCTTGACGGCGCTGCTCGCGTGGTCATCACCGGTGCCGGGTCGTCCCTCTACATCGCCCAGGTCGCAGCGACCAGCATGCGCCTGCACGCCGGCCTCGCCGCGGAGGCACACCCGCTCTCGGAAGTGCTGCTGCGCCCTGACGCGGTGTTCGCCGGAGCGGCGCTGGCCGACCAGCCCGTCATCGTCGTCTCTCGCTCCGGCTCCACGACCGAGGCGCTCGAGGTGCTGAAGGCGGCCCGGGCGCGGGGCCAGTACGTCGTCGCGGTGACCTGCCGCCCGGATGCGCCCATGGCCGGCCTGGCCGACTTGACACTCGCGGTGCCCGAGGGCGACGAGAGCTCCGTGGTGATGACGCGCAGCTTCGCCTCGCAGGCGGCCCTGCTGATGCGCCTCGGCGCGCGCCTGGCTGACGACGCTGCCTTCGCCGCCGACCTCGACGCCATGCCGTCAGCGTGGGGGAGCCTTGCGCCCTGGCTCGACCAGGCCTTCGAGCTGGCTGCCGGCGATCCGTCACGGCTGGTCGTCCTCGGCGGCGGTGCCGCCTTCGGCCTGGCCAACGAGGCGGTGCTCAAGGCGACCGAGACGGGGCAGGTGCCGGCCTCGGCGTTCCATCCCTTCGAGTTCCGCCACGGGCCCATCTCGGTGTGTGAGCCGGGCATGATCGTGGTGGGCATCCTGGGTGGGGCCAGCGAGGCCGACGAGCGCCGCGTGCTCGACGAGTCGGCAGCCCTCGGTGCCACCACCTGGGCGCTGGGGTCGGACGGTCCTGGTGCCGATCTCGATGAGTGCGCGCGCCTGCCGCTGGTGCTGCACGTGCTGCAGGCCCTGGCCTTCGGCATCGCCGTGCGGCGCGGCCGTGATCCCGAGTCACCGCGGCACCTCGGCCAGGTCGTCGTCCTCGAGGACGACTAGGCGATCCGCAGGGCCGCCGGCAGCCGCATCGGTCGCCTGCAGGCGTCGGCCTCCGGGCTGTAGCCTTCGACCCCGACATGCTTCGCTTCGAACTCTCGAGCAGCCGCCCCACGCAGGCCATCGACGTCACGCACCTCTTCGATCGGCGGGAGTGGCCCGACGGGCTGCTGCTGGCTTCGGTGGAGCACACCACCGCAGCGATCTTCCTGGGTGAGTCGGGCGCCGAGATGTTCGCCGACTACGAACGGGTCGCCGCCAACCTCATCGAGCGCTTCGGGCCCTGGCAGCACGAGACGTGGAACCCTGGCAATGCCCAGTCGCACGTGCTCAGCAGCTTCATCGGCGGCCAGCTGCTGCTGCCCATCAGCCACGGCCGACTCGACGTGGGCACGTGGCAGCGTGTCATCTTCCTCGAGCTCGACGGCCCCCGCCAGCGCCACATCGCCGTGGCCAGCGTCCCCACCCAGCCTCTGGGGTAGGGGGACCGTCGGAGCCGGCCGTCAGCGGGTGATGCCGCCGAGACGCTGGTAGTGGACCGTCTCGATGTCCGCCAGCTCGGCCCACAGGTCGTCGTTGGCATCCCCGATCACGGCGATGCGGACCTTGTCGAGGCAGTCGAAGAGCGCCGGCACCAGGTCAGCCACGTTGCGGTTGTGATAGACGAAGGCATCGGCGTCCTCGAAGACCTCGATGTTCACGTTGCTGCTGCCGTCGTTGCTGAGGAAGTACTCGTAGCGCAACGTGCCCGGCTCCTCCTGTGTCTTGGCGAAGAGCGGCTTAGCAGCGGCCTTGAAGTCCTCGGTGCGGCCGGGCTTGATGTCGAATTCGACGAACAGCGTGGTCGTCATGCGGGTCTCCCTTCCCTCGATCCCTGTCACCTGGCTGGCGTGGCGTGGTCGGCCGCGCGCTCGCCGGCGCGACGCTGGCGCCGCGCCTCGTAGAAGAGTACGGCGGCACTGGCGGAGACATTGAGGCTGTCCGCAAGGCCCAGCATGGGGATGCTGATGGCCGTTACGCCGTCACCCGACCAGACGCCGCTGAGACCACTGGTCTCGGCTCCCACGACCAGCGCGAGCGGCCGCGTGAGGTCCGCGGCGTCGTACTCGGTCGCGCCCTCGACACGGGCGGCCAGGATGCTCAGCCCGCGTGCCTGCAGGTAGGCCAGCGCCTCCACCGCCGTGCAGCTCGCCAGCGGAAGGCTGAAGATGGTGCCCAGGCTGGCGCGGATGGCATTGGGGTTCCAGGTGTCGGAGATGGCGTCGGCCACGATGACCGCGTCGACCCCGGCCCCGTCGGCCGAGCGCAGCAGCGCCCCCAGGTTGCCGGGCTTCTCCACGCCTTCCACGACGGCAACCAATGGGTTCGCCGGCAGGCGCAGGTCATCGAGCCCGGTTGCCGGCATCTCCAGCACCGCCACCACGCCCTCGTCGCGCTCGCCGTAGGCCAGGCGCGCGAGCAGCTCGGCCGTGGTCTCGATGAGCTCGCCGCTCGCCGCCAGGCGCGGCAGCAGCGCGCGCGCGGTCTCGCTGCGCACACGTTCGGGGGCCAGCCAGGCCTCGACGAGCGGCACGCCCGCATCGAGGGCGCGCCCGATCTCGCGGGCACCATCCACGAGGATGCGGTGCCGGTCACGGCGCTCACGTGCGTCGCGCAACGCCAGGGCCGCCTTGAAGCGCGGATTCTGGCGACTGCTGACGTCCGGCTGGGACGGCATCATCCGATCTTGCCCGCCTGGGATGCCTCCTCGAAGGCCTTGATGAGCTCGTCGGTCAGGGCCTCCGACCAGTCGGCCCCGAAGACGCGGAAGGTGGGGATGTCGAAGCGCCCGATCTCGGATCCGGGATTGGCCGCCGCGTACTCGGCCATGCAGCGGTCCACCTCCTCGATCGACTCCTCCCAGAACTTCTCGCGGTAGCTGTGGACGTAGACGTCGCGCGGCTCGTCCTCATCGGGCATGCGCGCGGTCAGATACAGCGAGTTGCCCACGAGGTCGCGATCGTCGCAGGCGGTCTTGCCCGTGAGCGGCTCGGAGATGACGATCCCGCGGCGTGCGATCGACTGCAGCACGTCGCGCTGGTCGCCGGGCTCGAAGGATGGCTCCGCCAGGGAGTAGCAGCCGGCCAGCGTGAGCATGCCGCCGAGCGTCAGCGCGGCGAGGCGAACGAGGGTCAGGGAGCGCACGCGCCAAGCGTAACGCCAGTCGCACCGATGAGCCGGCGGGCGGACGGTCGCCCGGTGCTTGTGACGCGGTGGACAATAGAGGGGAGGGAGTCGGTCGCGCATCGGAGGTGGACCAGGTGTCGTCTCTCAAGTCGTCCTTCCTGCTTGCCGTCGTCGTCGCCCTGTGCGCGGTGCTCCTCGTCCCCTCGGTGGCGGCGAAGGCCACGGCGCCGGCGGCGGGCGCCGCGCCGCCCGCTCAAGGCACGCTGGTGGACATCCGTGCCGCGCACTATCCCGGCTACGACCGCATCGTCTTCGAGTTCGACGGGCCCATGCCCGCCGTGGCGCGAGCCCGCTGGTCCCGTGACCTGCGGCTCGACCCCTCGGACAAGCGGGCGAATGTGCAGGGGGGTGCCTTCATCAGGGTCGTCTTCCGCGGAGCCGTGGCGCATCAGCTGGAACCCCCCTACGACCCGACCTTCGGGCCTGCGCGACGGGCGTATGACCTGCCCAACCTCGCTCACGTCGTCCTGCTGGGCGACGACGAAGGCGTGGTCTCGATCGGCATCGGCCTGATGAAGCGGACCAGCATCGTGCGCACGTTCGAGCTGCGCGCGCCCAACCGCTTCGTGGTCCACGTGGCGACCGACTACCCCAAGGGCAA
Organism: uncultured Chloroflexia bacterium; assembly: GCA_963698505.1. Lineage (GTDB taxonomy): Bacteria > Chloroflexota > Limnocylindria > Limnocylindrales > CSP1-4 > JAFMJV01. Next base: position 3,944 of record CAVORC010000051.1, read on the forward strand.
GGTCAAGGTCTTCTTCCTCGACGAGGCTGCCGTCATCGAGGGAGACGACCCATTCCTCGTCCCGGTCAGGCGAACGGTGCCCAAGGGTCGGCGCGCGGAGGCCGCGCTGCAGCGCCTGTACGCCGGCCCCAGCGAGGAGGAGCAGCGCGCCGGCCTTCGCCTGTGGCCGTCAGGCACCACCGGCTTCCGTGACCTGTGGGTCGACCGGCGCGCCGTCGCGCGGGTGACGCTGCGCGGACGGTGTGATTCGGGTGGCTCAGCCCTGGCGACGGTCGGCGACCACATCATGGCCACGCTGCGCTCACGCCCGGCCATCAGCTGGGTGAAGATCTACGACCGCGGCGACCAGACCTTGCAGCCCTGGGGTCGGACCGATTCGATCCCCGGCTGCCTGGAGCCATGATCGCGGCGATGCGAGCCTGATTCACACATCGTCGCTACCATTCCCCGGTGCCCAAGCTCCGTCCGTTCCGCGCGCTCCGGTTCAACGCGGCCGCAGTCGACCTCTCGCTCGTGCTCGCGCCGCCCTACGACATCATCAGTCCTGCCGAGCGGCAGGAGCTGCTGGCGCGCGACCCGCATAACATCGTCCGCATCGAGCTGCCGGCCGACCTCGGGGCCGCCGGCCCCGACGACTACGCCGCTGCCGCCGCGACCGCCCGCAACTGGCGCGAGGAGGGCGTCCTGGTCAAGGATGCCGAGCCGAGCGTGACCGTGCACGAGATGCGCTGGACCGATGGTGACGGGCGCTGGCAGCGCGCCACTGGCCTGTTCTGCCGGCTGGGCCTGGAGCAGTACGGTTCCGGCGGCGGCGTCCTGCCACACGAGAAGACGCACGGCGGGCCCAAGGCGGACCGCTACGCGCTGCTGGAGGCGACGCAGCTCAACACCAGCCCGCTCGTCTTCCTTGCCGGCTCCGATCCCGCGGACACGTCCGCGGCCCTGCTGGCGCTGACCAAGCGTGAGCCGGATGCCGAGGCCACCACCGCCGACGGTGTCGTGCATCGTCTCTGGGTCTGCCCGGCCGCCGAGGCCGAGCCGGTGTTGCGCCTGATGTCGGCGTCACCGGTGACCATCGCCGACGGGCACCATCGCTACGAGACGGCCCTCAAGTACCGTGCCGATCAGGCGCACGACAAGCCGGCCGATCCCGATGCGCCGTGGGACTACCTGCTGGCGCTCATCTACCCGCTGGACCAGTCGCCCCCGGCGCTGCCGACGCACCGTGTGGTCCGTGGCCGGCCGTGCGGGGAGGACCTGCTCGAGCGCCTCGCGCGGTTCGCCGCCATCGAGCGCCTGGCGGACCTCGAGAGCCTGCTGGCGCGCATGGCGCAGCCGGCTCGTTTCGATCCTGGCGCCACCGGCAGCGGCCGCATCGGTGTGTTCACCCACGGTGTGGCGGCCGAGCTGACGGTCGACCGTGCTGCCACCGACGCCGCCCTGGGCGCGGGCCTGTCCCCCGGCTCCCGTGGGCTCGATGTCAACGCGCTCAGCGTGATGATCGACCATGCCTATGGTGATGACGCCACGTCCATGGCTGCCGATGGCCGGCTCTGGTACGCCAAGGACGCCGGCATCGCGACCAGCCAGGTCGTCAACGAGGAGGCCTCAGCCGCCTTCCTGCTCGACGAGATGCCGCCGTCTGCCATCTCGCTGGTCGCGCAGGCGGGCGAGGTGATGCCCCAGAAATCCACCTACTTCGACCCCAAGGCTCCGACCGGGCTGCTGCTCAGCCCGTTGGAGTGGTAGGCCGGTCGGTAGCGGAGAGCGGAGGGAGCCACAGCATGGATCCAGATCTCCCCAAGGGGACGGCCGCCATCGCGGGCAACGGGCGCAACGGCAACGGACGCGACCTCGGCGGACGCCCGGCCGGCAAGCCCGTCCGCAAGGACGAGATCGTGCTCGAGGAGCGCGGCCTGTATGTCGAGTCCTGGCTGCCCGAGCGGCGTTCGCGCCGACGCCCGCTGTACTACCTGCACGGGGAGCTGGGCGGCTCCTGGCTGTGGGAGGCGTACATGCGCTACTTCGCCCAGCGCGGCTGGGAGGGCCACGCGCTGAACCTGCGCGCCCATTTCTGGTCGCAGACGGCGCCCATCGAGGAGCTCAGCTTCGACACCTACCTCGACGATGCCGTGGCCGGCTTCGAGGCGCTGGGGCGTCCGGCCGTCATCGTCGGCCACGGCCTTGGCGGGCTGCTGGCGATGAAGCTGGCCGAGGGTCGCGAGATCGATGCGCTCATCCTGATCAGCCCCGCCATGCCCGCTCCGGTCCGGCCGGTGCCGCCGCCGCACGTGGTCCGGCTGGTGCCGGCGCTGTACCAGGGGGAGCTCATCGACTGGGCCGGCGGCCTGGAGCAGATCCAGCGGCAGAACCCGGACCTGACACTGGCCGATGTCCGTCGCATCCAGCACCTCATGGGTGCCGAGAGCGGTGCCGCGCGGCGACAGATGCTGGCCGGCGTCTACGTCGATCGCGACAGCCTGCCCGATGTCCCCACGCTCGTCATCGGTGCCGGCCTGGACCGCCAGTTCGCCGAGGCCGACAGCGCCCGTCTCGCCGAGTGGCTCGACGCGGAGTACCAGCCCTTCGGCGCACACTCGCACTACGGCGCAGTCCTGGGCGAGCAGGGCTTCGACCAGGTCGCCGACACCATCCGCTCGTTCCTGGAGCACCACCGCCTGTAGGCTGGGCCGGTGGACCGACGCCTCGCGCGGTGGACCGACGCCTCGCGCGGTGGACAGACTCCTCGAGCGTCGGCTACCCTATCGACCGAGCTAGCCGCATTCGTCTAGAGGCCTAGGACACCGCCCTCTCAAGGCGGAGATCACCGGTTCGAATCCGGTATGCGGTACCAGATCATCCCTACGCCCCCGGACCGCGCCCCGGGGGCGTTCTTCTGTCCCCGCGACGGGCGGCACAGGGTCCGCGCGGGCACCATCGGCGGCGGAGGCGTGGTGCAGTGCCGGCGATGAGACGCCGCGACCTCGCTACAGTCATGACCATGCAGACAAGGGCGCCCCTGGACCCGGACGACCGCCGTCGCTACCTGGTCCTTGCGGAGGGCGAGTTCGGCGAACCAGGCTCCAAGACCGCCATGGGCGTCATCAGGTATGGCCGCGACCCGGTCGTGGCCGTGCTCGACAGCACCCGGGCGGGCCGGGACGTGGCCGAGTGGCTGGGCGCCGAGCATGCCGCTCCGGTGGTGGCCACGCTGGCCGAGGCGCTGCCGCTGCAGCCGACGGCCCTGCTCATCGGGACCGCACCACAGGGCGGCCGGATCCCACCTGCCTGGCGCGCCATCATCAGCGATGCCATCGTGCACGGGCTGGACATCGTCAGCGGCCTCCACGAGTTCGTCTCCGAGGATCCCGAGTTCACCGCGCTCGCCGCCACCTACGGCGTCGAGCTGATCGACCACCGCCGCCCGCCTGAGCGTCACGAGGTGGCGATGGGTCGCCGGCACGGCCCGGGCAAGCACGTCATCCTCACCGTCGGCACGGACTGCGCCATCGGCAAGATGACCGTGGCCCTGGAGCTGCGACGCGCCGCCGTGGAAGCGGGCCTGCGCGGCGTCTTCGTGCCCACCGGACAGACGGGCATCATGATCGAGGGCTGGGGCGTCTCCGTCGACCGCGTCATCAGCGACTTCATCAACGGCACAGCGGAGTGGCTGGTCGAGCAGGCGGAAGCGCGTGGTGACTGGATCTTCGTCGAGGGCCAGGGCTCGCTGGACCATCCGGCCTACTCGGCGGTCACGCTGGGGCTCGTCCACGGCACGACACCGCAGGCCATGGTGCTGGTGCACCAGCCCGGTCGCAGTGGTCACTTCGGCTGGGAGAAGACCACCGGCGTGGCCTCGCCCACGCTCTCGCTGCAGGACAACATCCGCCTCTACGAATCGGTGGCCAACGCGGTCGCCCCCTCACGCGTGGCCGCCATCGCGCTCAACACCGGGCTGCTCGCGGAGCCGCAGGCGCGAGCCGAGATCGCGCGGGTCGCGGCAGAGACCGGCCTGCCCGTCGACGATCCCTACCGCTTCGGCCCCCGGCGGCTGTTCGCCGAGCTGCGTGCGGCGCTCGAAGGAGAACCACGATGACGTTCAGCCTGGACACCGAGCTGCTGCACATGCCCTTCCGGGACCCCTTCCGCATCGCGCGCACCGAGGATGCCGACGCCTCCCAGACCGTGCTGACGATGCTGCAGCAGGACGGGGCGAGCGGTATCGGCGAGTGTTTCCCCGTGCCCTACTACGGCGAGACCGTGGAGACCACGATGGCGGTGCTGCCGCTGCTCCTCGCTGCGCTCGATGCGCTCGGCCCCCTGCCGCAGGACCGCGGGCAGGCCCTGTCCTGGCTGGAGCGCTCGAGCGTGCTCATGGCCGACGTGCTGGGCAACCACGGGGGTGCCAAGGGTGGCCTCGACATGGCCCTGCACGACCTTGCCGGCAAGGCGCTGGGGCTGCCGGTGTGGCAGCTCCTGGGCACATCCGACCGACTGCCGCCGACCGACTACTCGCTGGGCATCGATGACCCTGCCACGGTGGCCGAGCGCGCTCGCCGCGTAGCGCACTTCCCGGCATTGAAGATCAAGGTCGGGGGGCCCGCGGACATCGAGACGCTGGAGGCGGTGCGCGCCGTCTTCAGCGGCCCGCTGCGCGTCGACGCCAACACCGGTTGGCAGCCAGAGCAGGCGGCGGCGCTCATCCCCGAGCTCGACCGCCTGGGCGTGGAGCTGGTCGAGCAGCCCTTCAAGGCGCGCATGCTGCCGGAGCTGCGCTGGCTGCGGGAGCGCTCCAGCCTGCCCATCATGGCCGACGAATCGGCCGTCTTCGAGGCTGACCTGCCGATGCTCGACGGCGTCGTCGACGGCGTCGTCGTCAAGCTGGCCAAGTGCGGAGGCATCGGGCCGGCGCTGCGCATGATCCGACGGGCACGCGAGCTGGGGCTCAAGGTGATGCTCGGTTGCATGGTCGAATCGAGCGTCGGGGTGGCCGCCGCGGCGATGGTCGCCAGCGAGGTCGATTGGCTCGATCTCGACGGCAGCCTGCTGCTCGCCCATGACCCCTTCGGCGGGCTCGAGCTGGATGACGGCTGCCGTTGGCGCCTGACCTCCGAGCCCGGCCTCGGTGTCCACCGCAAGCCGCTCGCCTGAGTCGCTCCGGGCAGGCCCGTGCGGCCCCTCCGCGTGGGCCGAGGGTCACCTGTTCGGCCGGCTCTCGAGCGATGTGGACAAGGTCGTGGACAACTTCGTGGACGATGCCCTAGCGCCGTTTCGGAGGCCCGACGTATCATCGCCGCAGCCGTCGGGAGGGAGTTCCAGGGCGGCACTTGAGGGATAGCCTGGCAGGCCTGCGGACGGCCTCGGCGGGCTGGGCGTGCCGTCGCGCCGCACATTCGTGCGACGGTGCCGCGACCGTGCAAACCGTGACAACGCGGGCTCGTTTCGACGTGCCTGCAGAAGGTGGGAGAGGGTGTCGACAGAGCGGCCGGGCAACGTGCTGTCCAGGATCAGGCAAGAGCGCCAGGGAACAGGGATCGATGTGGCCATCAGGGAGGTCGCGGCCACGGCCGCCGTCGAGGAAGCCGTCGAGGCCGCACCCTTCGATCCCGACGCCGAGGCGGTCGAGTTCGTGCGCTTCTGCTACCGTCGCCGCGCCGTCGCCTGGCCCGAGCTCTACGACGAGATGTGTGCCGTCGCCGCACGCGGCGACTACCGCGGAATGGACTACGAGCAGCTCCAGCGCCTGGGCATCGGCTTCGCCCTCGCGGCTCTGCCGCGCCTCGCCGAGCTGGCAGCGCGCGTGATCGCCCAGGAGCGAGGCCGCCAGCCCATCGCGGCGGTGGCGTAGCGCGACTCGCCTCCGCGCCTGGCTGGACCCGCCTGCGCGGGTCAGCCCTCCCGGGCCAGGCCAGGCGTCCCCGGCTGCGCGCTCGTGTCCTGGCCGACGGCGCGCTCCATCGAGATGATGGCGCCGAACCCGGTCCAGCGCTCCATCCAGTTCGTCTTCTCCACCCTGGTCACGCGGTAGCCCAGTCGCTCGTAGAGTGCCTGGGCGCGCGGGTTGGTGTCGATGACGTCCAGGCGCAGCCAGCGCAGTCCGCACTCGCGAGCGATGGCTTCCGTCTCGACGAGCAGCCGGCTGCCGATGCCCTGCCCGCGCACCGCGGGTGATACCGCGACGCCATCCACGTAGAGCTCATCAGCGGCCGGCCGATGCTCGGCGAAGCGCAGTCCGAGGGAGGCCCGCAGCGCGCCGACGAAGCCAAGCAGGTCGCCGAACGGGCGTGGATCCCAGGGGATGTCCAGCAGTCCACCACGGTAGGGCCCCACGCGCGAGCTGAGCCCGATCATGCCCACCAGCTCCGCGCCCCGCGTCGCTGCCAGCGCGTGTCGGCCGTCGAGGACGCGCACGATGTACGCCACGCGCTTGTCGCGGTCGGGGATGGCCATCCGCAGCTTGTCGCCGAAGGCCTCGTCGAACAGCCCCGCGCCGGCCTCGCGGAGGTGCCCGGGCAGGCCGCGGGTGATGACCACATCGTCGCGCTCCATGGTCCCTAGAGACTAGCCCACGCGACCGATGGCCCTACCCCGCCCTCGTGTGCGTGGGCCATCATCGGTCCCATGCAGACGACCCGCCCGACCATCACCCTTCCTCCGCCGCGGACCGACAGCAGCATGGCCCTGGAGGCGGCGCTGGCGCGGCGGCGGACGTCCCGCGACTTCGCATCCGGCGAGCTGACCGCGGCCGAGCTCGGACAGCTGCTGTGGGCAGCCCAGGGCGTCACGCACGATGGCCACAAGCGCACGGCACCGTCGGCCAGCGGGCTGATGGCGCTCGAGACGTACGCCCTCACCGCAGACGGCCTGGGCCGCTACCTGCCTGACCAGCACGCGCTGCAGCCGCTGGACGATGGCGACCTGCGCTCACGCCTGCAGGAGGCGACAGGCGGCCAGCCGTTCGTGGGCACAGCGCCGCTGGTCGTCATCTTCAGCATCGTGCCCGGCCGCCTCGCCGGCAGGCATGGTGAGGAGCGTGCAACGCGCTACGCGGACTTCGAGGCTGGCCACGCGGGGCAGAACCTGCTGTTGCAGGCGGTCGCGCTGGACCTTGCTGCGGTACCCATCGGCTCCTTCGACGATCGTGCCGTGTGCCAGCTGCTGGAGCTGCCCGACGGCGAGAAGCCGCGCTACCTCTTCGCCCTGGGGCGGCCCGCGTAGGCCCTGGGGCGGCCCGCGCAGGGCTTGGTCGGCCAGCCCATGCTCGCCAGCTGCCCGTCCGTCGGGCGGCTGCTCAGGCGCGGATCTGGCGCCGGGCCAGCTCGGCCTCGATGGCTCGCTCCGCCTCCACGTAGCGGTCGATCTCCATGCGCAGCTCGTTGGCCTCGGGGCGGTAGAGGTGCACCTGGCCCTGCAGCACGTAGCTCAGCCGACGTGACGTCATGCGCACGTGATCGAGGTTCTTCATCAGGACCAGCGGATCCATGGAGGCCAGGTCGTCAGGGTGGTACATCGGCTGCTGCATGGCGGACCGAGTATAGCGAGCGTCACGGTCGGGTCACGCGTCGGCACTACACTCGGCGGGGCCCGATGGCGGACACACGGGGGCGCAGACGAACGACGGGAGGCCAGCCACGACGACCATGACGAGCGAGCCCTACGCCGCCAATGGCGGCTTCCCGCCCATCGCGGACTACGCCTTCCTGAGCGACTGCCATTCGCTGGCCCTGGTCGCCCGCGACGGCTCGGTGGAGTGGGCCGTCTTCCACCGCTTCGACGGCCGGCCCGTCTTCGGGCGCATCCTCGATCGTGAGCTGGGTGGCTTCTTCAGCATCGCCCCGACGGCAGAGCGGGTCGAGACCCAGCGCCGCTACCTCCCCGGCACCAACGTGCTGGAGACGACCTTCCGCACCGCCGACGGCGTCGTCACGCTGACCGACTTCATGCCCGTCGAGCCCGATGAGGAGGAAGTGGGCGTCGCCCACCGCCTGGGTGCCCGGCATTCGCTCATCCGCATCGTGCGCGGCGTGAGTGGCGAGGTGGCGTTGGGGCTCACCTTTCGGCCGCGGTTCGAGTACGGCCTCACGACCCCCTACATCACCCAGCTGGCGGGCGACCTGGTGGTGGCCACGGGCAGCGCCGATGCCCTGCTGCTGGAGAGTGAGATCGGGCCCTTGGCCCGGGACGGACGCGGTGGCGTGGACGCGCAGGCCTCCGTCCGCGCCGGCGACGAGCGCGTCGTCAGCATCACCTGGTCGACGCCCAGCGGCCTGGAGACCGGTCGCATCGCCCACGATGAGGCGGTCGCCGAGCTCGAGTCCACGGTGCGCTTCTGGCAGCGCTGGACGGAGCACACGCGCTACGACGGGCCGTACCGCGAAGCGGTCGAACGCAGCGCCCTGGTCATCAAGGGCCTGACCGACGGCAAGACCGGCGCCGTCATCGCGGCGGCCACCACGTCGCTGCCGGAGACCATCGGTGGCATGCGCAACTGGGACTACCGCTACACCTGGGTGCGTGACTCCAGCACCATGCTCGATGCGCTCATCCGGCTGGGCCATGGCTACGAGTCCGCCCACTTCAGCCGCTGGATCCGCGACACGACCGCCGGCCGCGCCTCCGAGCTGCAGATCATGTACGGCATCGGCGGCGAGCGCATCCTCAGCGAGGTGGAGCTGGGGCATCTCTCGGGCTACCGCGGCTCCGTGCCGGTGCGCATCGGGAACGGCGCCTGGGACCAGCGCCAGCACGACACCTATGGCTGGCTGCTGGCGTCGACCTGGTTCCGCGAGACCCATTCGGGCGAGGTCGGCGAGCATGCCGACGATCACTACGAGCGCTTCATCGACGAGGTCGTGGAGCTGGCCATCGCCGAGTTCGACGACGTGGACGAGGGCATCTGGGAGGTTCGCGGCGGTGCCCGGCACTTCCTCTTCTCCAAGCTGATGATGTGGCTGGCCGTGGACCTCGGCGTGCGCCTCGTGGAGCGACACGACGGCGCCGCTGCCGTGCCGGTCCGCTGGCGCGAGACACGTGAGCAGATGCGC
>CAVORC010000052.1:0-179129 GCA_963698505.1 uncultured Chloroflexia bacterium
CAGGGCGCCGCCGTCGTCGCGACCATCCCAGTGCCAGAGGATCCAGTCGGTCTCGGGTGGGAACGTCTGGGTGCGGACCACGCTGTCGTCGTCCAGGGAGCGGAAGGTGATGTCGACCTTGAGCGGGTGGTAGCGCCAGGCTTCGATCTCGAGCGTGTCGAGGTAGCCGTCCACGAACGGATAGATCTTGTTGGGGAACAACGTGGCGCCGGCGTTGGCGCGGATCGTCTGGGTGAGCTCCGAGCTGGAGCCCTCCACGCCCTCGTACCCGCTGTACTCCGCGCGGATGAGATGGGCCCCGGTGGTGAGGAACGGCTCGATCGTGAGCCGTTTGCTGCCCGGTGCCACATCGAGGCTGCCCAGGACGGTATCGGTCGTCACGTCTCGAACGACGAGCGTGCCCCCATCGAACGTCACGTCGGCCGGCGTGACGCGGGCGGTGATGACCGGTGGTTCGTCCGAGTTGGTCGGGTTCTGGCTGCTGACGAGTGAGACCCCGGACGCCTGCATGATCTTGAGCGTGATCGTCTCGCTGCGGCTAGGCGCCCAGGTCCCGGTGCCATTACGGTTGAACTCGGCATAGACGCGATGGATCCCGCCCGGCAGCGTGCCCTGGTAGCGCGCGCTGCCGTCGGCCATCATCGGCTCAGGGCCACCCACGGGACCGTCCATCGGATCGGCGTCGGGGAAGGTGAACCAGACGGACGATCCGCCATCGGTGGTCGTTGGACTGGGAGAGACGAGGGCGCGCAGGTCCACGGGCGCCCACTGCCACCCTGTCGGACCCTCGATGGTGGTCGTCGTCACCCGTTGACCGGTGCCGCGGAAGGCGATCTGCCGGGCGGCGACCGTGGTCCCCACGGGGATGGTGGCGACGGCGTCCAGCTGGCCAGTATGTCGTCGGCGCCAGGCGCACGGCGAACGTGCACGAGGCACCCGCTGCCAGCGAGGAGACCCCGGCGCAGGTGTCGTCCACGACCTGGAAGTCACCGGCATCCGCGCCGGTCATGGACGCCGCGCCGACGGTCACGCCGCTGGCGCCGACGTTCTCGAGCGTGACCGTCTTCTTCTCCCCGGTGCCACCGATCGGCGCGAAGCCGGCGTCCACATAGCGCCTATCGAGCGGTGACAGCGTCACGCCCTCGTACGCCGGGGCGGAGGACTTGTAGCGCAGCTCTCCGTGAACGAGCTGGCCATTGCCCTCGCAGGTCGCCGTGAAGGAGAGCGAGAGCCTGGAGAACGAGGTGCCGTAGTAGCCCACGTCATGGACGGTGAACTCGGCGTCGATGTCGTAGCAGTTGCCGTACAGACGCTGTGAGGTGAGATCGAGCCATGGGGCGTTCGCGGCTGGCGAGTTGCGGGCGCCGGTGTAGGTCGTGCCCGTCACGAGCCGGCTACCGCCCGGCCCAGCGGCACCGACCATCCAGTCGGTTCCGCCCATGTAGACGGTGGAGGGACCCGAATAGAAGTCGACGTCGTCGGAGTCGATGTAGTCGGCCGTCCCTTGGCCGAACGGGTTGTCCAGCTCACTCGCGTAGTAGAACGACGACTCGGGCTCGGCAGCCTGGGCGGGGGCTGTAGCGACCGCGGCAGTGCCGAGCAGCATCAAAGCCAGGAGTGCGCCCGTGCTGAGAACGGGAACGAAGGGCTCCCACGACCGACGTGACACGCTCATCAACACCCCCTGCGTGTGTGCCTTGCGCACCAGTCTTGGTCGCCTATGGGCAGCGTCAAGTGGCAAATGGCAGGGGATGGTGCCGGGATGCATCCAGCGCATGCGGCGTGGCCTGACCGAGGGCCTCGATGGCCCGACCCACCTGGGCGGTGGACTCCTTGACGCCGGTCGCAGGATCGAACTCCATCGCTGCGCCGAAGCGAACCCGGACACAGGAGGCCCCTCGGCGTCGTGGCAGCCAGGAGCCCTTGGGCAGGATCCGGTGGGCGCCGTCGATGGAGGCCGGCACGACCGGGATGCCCAGGTTGGTGGCCAGCAGGCCGATGCCCTCGCGCATCGGCAGCAGGCGACCATCGGCTGAACGGGTGCCCTCTGGGAAGATGATGACGTTGAAGCCGGCGTTGGCGAGGTCGGCCACACGCTCGAGCGAGGCTCGGATGTCCGACGAGCGGCCGAAGGGGATGGCGCCCAGCATCAGCTCAGCCACGGGACCCCAGGGGCTGCCGTCGAACCAGACGTCGGCGGCGGCGGCGATGGCACTGCGGTCGCGCATCGGTGCGGGCAGAGCAGCGCGCACGACCGGGGCATCGAGATGGCTGGTGTGATTGGGGCAGATGAGCACCGGACCGGGTAGCGCTTCGAGGTGCTCGTGGCCTTCGACCTCCAGTCGCGTCACGATGCGCAGAGCTGGCCCGGTGAAGACCACGTCGAGCAGCCGGCGCAGCCATCGCGCAGGTGCCGAGAAGGCCCAGCGGGACGGCGGTGGCGCAGGTGGTTGCCCGCGTCGAAGGACCACCAGCGCGTGCAGCGCAGCGATGTCGACGGCGCCCATGATGTCGTCGTCGCTGAGTGGCGCGTCGAAGGCCTCGTCGAGTCGCAGCGCGAGCGTCACCACGCTGAGCGAGTCGAGCTCCAGGGAGCTGAGCGTGGTGGAGCCGCTGACGCCCGGCACCTGGGCTCCGCGAGCATCGGCGACGACGGCAGAGACGATGCCCACGACCGCGTCGAGCGGGACCTCTTCGGGTACCGGCGTCCCTGGCTGCCCGACGGCAGGGGCGCTGGGCTCGGCCTGGCCGCCGGTCGGGTCGCCGGACGAACCGTCGCCCGGTCCGCCAGGCTGGCCACTGCCCGGTCCGCCGGCCTGGCCGTCACCCGGTCCGTCCCCGGTCTTCGCCACCTCCGCGTACCAGGCCTTCACCGGCGCGGGACGGATCTTGAGCGTGTGCGTGCGCGGGAAGTCATCCTCCGGCCAGCGGCGCCAGGTGCCCAGGCGCTGGTGCGCCGCGAGGGTGGCGTTGGCCTGCTTCACCGCGGCGTCCAGCTCCGCTTCGTCCGAGCCGGGGTCGCGCGGCACGATCACGGCTGCGAGCCGACCGGGCGTGGGCTCGAAGACCACTGCGGCACGCACGGCGCCGGTGTCGACGAGTGCCGCCTCCACGTCCTCCGGATAGACGTTGAGGCCGCTGGGCAAGGAGATACGATCGCGCGTGCGACCCAGGATGACGAGCTCACCCGAATCGTCGACGCGCGCCGCATCGCCGGTGTGGAGCCAGCCGTCGGCATCGAGGACCTCCGCCGTGGCCTCAGGCGCCCGCCAGTAGCCACGCATCACGTTGGGCCCGCGGACCAGCAGCTCGCCGTCCTGGGCGATGCGCACCTCGATGCCGGCCAGGGGCGGACCCACCGTGCCCTTGCGCTGCCGCGAGCGCAGGTGGCCGCAGACCACCGCAGCTTCGGTGGTGCCATAGCCCTGCACGATGCGCACTCCGAACAGCTCCCAGGCCTGCTGCAGCTCCGGACTGAGCATGGCCCCGCCGCTGGAGATGACCTCCAGCGCTCCACCCAGCCGCTCCAGCAGCGAGCGGAAGAGCAGCCGACGCAGCGGGAAGGGCAGCCAGCGGGCGATCCGCCGGGCCCGCCGCAACCTGGCCTCCTGGCCGCTGCGCCGGGCTTCGCTCTCCACGGACTGGAGCAGGATGCTGATGACCTGCGGCGCCAGCGTCACCGCGGTGATGCGCTCGCGTTGCATCGTGGAGCTGATGACCTTGGGCGTGAGCGCCTGCAGGAAGACCAGCGTCGATGCGGTCATGAAGCCGGCCAGCAGCGGCACGACCTGGCCGTACATGTGCGACATGGGCACGATGGCCAGGGCGCGGTCGGGACGCTTGCCGCGGCCGGTCTGCGTGATGGCTCGTGCGCTGTGCACGATCTGGCCGTGGGTCAGCACCACGCCCTTGGGGTCGGAGGTCGTGCCGCTGGTGAAGATGATCTCGGCCACGTCCCCGCTGGTGACGGTCGGACCTGGCCGTTCAGGCTCCTGGGAGCCAGGATCCAGTCCCGCCTCGTCCACGCTGAGCAGCGGCACGCCGAGCGCGGCGGCAGCGTCGGGGTCCACGTCGTGCCCGGCCAGCAGGAGCGTCGGCTCGGCCCGGGACCCGATGCGGATGGCCACGTCGGTCTGCATGCGCAGGTCGAGCGGCACGATGATGGCGCCGGCTCGCCAGACCGCGAAGTAGGCCGCCACCAGCCAGGGGTCGTTCTGCGACCAGGTCAGCACACGGTCGCCGGGGCCGACCCCGGCCCGTTGCAGGTTCTGGGCGATCCGCGCGACGCGCTCGGAAAGCTGACGGTAGGTCCAGCGCTCATCGGCCATGCCCCGCCGGATGATCATGGCCACCGACTCCGGGGTCCTTGACGTGGCCCGCTCCAGCAACTCCACGAGCGTCTCGCCGCTGAGGGCAGCGATGGCGGGGTCGAGGGCCGGTCCGATGACCGTTCGTACGGGAGTCATGGCTACACCTCCGTGGTCGAGAGGGTGGACTTGCATGCCCGCAGGGTGCGCTTCGCCGCCACCTGCGTCATCGGGCAGGCCCTTAGGTTTCACCTCATTCGTGGCGGTCGGGCGGCCTCGCGCGAGGTCAGGTCGACTGGGTCAGGAATGAGGCGACGGTTGAGGCGCTGCCCGGTGCGCCAACGCCTCCTTATCGCGAAACTGGGTCCCAACGCCGGACCTCTCGGCACCTGCGGACGGAGGACCACCAATGCGACTCGCTCAGGCCCTGGCGGGCAACGTGATGCGCAGACCCCTGGTTTCGAGGTTGGGCATGGCCATGGTCGTGTCCGCGGGGTGCGGCGTTCTCGCCGGCGGCGCGTCGGGCGTGCACGCCGACACCACAGGCACCGTCGCACGATCGGGACCGGCCCCTGCGGTCTGCATCGAGGCCGACGCTGCTGCTCTCGACCCGGGCGCCTGGGCAGAGGTGCTGGAAGCCATCGAGCTGGCCACCGAGCAGAAGCCCGACTTCTTCCCCGATGCCACGGTCGTGTCTGTCCCGGATCTGACCGAGCCATGGGACGCCGCAGACACCCCGACCGTCCGCATCGGCATCTGGGCCACCGCGTCCGACGCCCCCGACTCCGCCGGGGATGGCCGACAGGGCCTCGCTGCCACCGACTGCCTGGCCGATGGCGCGAGCTGGACCACCACCATCTCCGGGGAGCTGCTTCAGGCGGGTGCGGAGCGCATCCTGGCCGGCGCGCGACTGCCCGACGACAGCGGCAGCCCGCCCATCCGCGAGGATGCGGAGGCCGCCATCGCGGTCGAGCTCGACCCGGCCGACGGGCGCGTGCGCACGACCCTGCAGTTCACCGTGCCCGTGGGGCCGCTGCGGCTCGGTGGCACATGCTGGATCGATGACGCCCTCGCCATCGACGGTGCCAGCGGCACCGCGGTCACGCGTGCCTCGAGCGGCATGGACGTGGACCCGTTCACGGAGTCCGCGTGCCAGAAGTTCGCGGCCTTCATGACCGAGGGCGGCGCGGGCGAGCAGGCTCTCGCGCTGCTCCCGGTGGCGATCGCGCTGAGCGATGGCGCGACTGCCCGATTCGTCACCACGTCGGCCACCGTCAGCGACCAGGGCGTCGTCATGTCCGGCGCGGTCCGCGGGCCAAGCGGTTCCTGACCTGGAGGATGAGATGGACACGATACGGTCCAGGCGAACGACGAGGCAGACAGTGCGACCAGCGCCATGGAGCACGGCGGCGCTGACGCCGCCCGCGCTGGGTGGGTTCCTGCGGGCCGCCTGGCTGTTCCCGCTCGACGTCGCCTTCCGCCTCTTCGGCCTTCGATATGCCTGGCTCAAGGCGTTGTTCACCTATGGGCCGCCAGGTGGGCTCGAGTTCCTGGGCCGCCTGCGGGCCGAACGGGCCGCCTTCCGGACGATCCGCCGCGTGCCGGCCTACCGTCGACTCCTGCGAGACCACGATATCCGCGCGGACAGGGCCTGGCCGCTGGGCATCCTGTGGCGCCTGCCCGAGACGGACAAGCGCAACTACATCGACCGCTATTCGATGGAGGACCGCTGTGTCGACGGACAGTTCACCTTCGTCGGCACCACCCTCGACGAGTCCAGCGGCTCGACGGGTCGACCCTACGACTGGATCCGCGGTCAGCGGGAGCGCGACATCGCCCACCGAAACATCGGCTTCTTCGCGCGCTACATCTTCGGGGCGCAGCCGCTGGTGACCATCAACGCCTTCTCCATGGGCGCCTGGGCGGCCGGCGTCAATACCGCGGCCGGCATGAACCGCCACGGCATCGTCAAGTCGACCGGCCCGGACCTGGACAAGATCTTCTCCACGCTGCGACTGCTGGGACCCGGCTACCGCTACGCCATCTGTGGCTATCCGCCGTTCCTCAAGCGCATGCTGGACGTTGGTGACGCCGACGGCTTCCCGTGGGCGGAGTACGAGCTCCATGGCCTGGTCGGCGGAGAGGGCATGGCCGAGGGCCTGCGTGACTACCTCCTGCAGCGCTTCACGTCGGTCTACTCGGGCTACGGTGCGACGGACCTCGAGGTGGGCATGGCAGCCGAGACACCGGTGAGCGTCGCGCTCCGACGTATCGCCCGGGCCGATCCCGACGTGCGAGTCGCGCTGTTCGGCGATCGTTCGCGCTTGCCCATGGTCTTCCAGTACAACCCGCTCATCCACTACCTGGAGGTGAACGCCGAGTCGGAGGTGGTGGCCACCGTCAGTCGGCTGGACCTGCTGGCACCACGCATCCGCTACAACGTCCACGACGAGGGCGGGCTCGCGAGGTACCACCGCATCGGCCGGCTGCTGAAGGCGCACGGCTACGACCTGGGCCGGCTGGGCCAGGAACCTGCGGCCCACGGGCCACGTGGCCCGCTGCCGTGGACCGAGCCCGTACCCCTCCCCTTCGTCTGGATCTTCGGCCGGCGCGACGCGACCATCAGCGTCATGGGCGCCAACATCTACCCGGAGGACGTGGAGGCGACCATCTATCGCGACCCCGACGTGGCGGGGATGGTCCACTCGTTCCAGCTGGCGGTCGTGCAGGACGAGTCGCAGACGCCACGGCCGGGGGTCTTCCTCGAGCTCACCGAGGGCGCGACGGTCGACGACGCCTGGCGTGCCGATCGTGCCGTGCGGATCCGTGACGGGGTGGCGGCGCTCAGCCGCGACTATCGAACGTCGCTCGACGAGTATCCCGAAGCGATGCTGCCGATCGTGGAGACCTACGCCCTGGGCAGCGGCCCGTTCGCGGCCGACGAAGGCCGCATCAAGCAGCGCCGCATCGCCTCGCTCAGTCGATCGTGACCGGGCCCGGCATCGTCAGGCCCAGGTGCTCGACGAGCGCAGCCAGCTCGAGCAGCGTCGTCTCATCCAGCGCCGGGTACGGTCGGCGTGGCGTGGCGTGGGCGATGGCCCCACGCTGCTGATAGATGAGCTTGCGCAGCGGCAGGTTGAGCCCGGCCTGATTCTCGTAGCGGATGAGCGGCAGATAGCGATAGAAGGTGTCACGCGCCCGGTCGAGGGCTCCTGCACGGAAGTCGCGGTAGATCGAGACCAGGATCTCGGGGAAGCCGAAGCCGGTCATCATGCCCACCGCGCCACGCTGCAGCTCCTCCAGCATGAAGTTGCCGCCGAGGCCGCCGAAGACCTGCACATCCGGGTTGGCCGCCAGGATGGCGCTGACCTTCTGCGCGGTGGGGTCGTCCTCCAGCTTGAGATAACGACACGAGGGGATGTCCGCGGCCAGCCGCCCGACGAAGTCGGGCGTCATGAAGACACCTGAGCCGGAGGGAAAGTCCTGTACCACGATGGGCACATCCACCGCGTCCGCCATGGCCTCGTAGTGGCGGCGAACAGCCGCCTCGTTGGGGCGGGCCAGGCGCGGCGGTGCCACCAGCAGTCCTGCTGCGCCGCGAGCGACGGCATCGCGCGCGAAGGCGATGCCGGGGTCCGTGGCCGGCGCCGTGGCGCCCACGATGACCGGGACGCGGCCACCGGCCGTGGCCACGCTGATCTCGATGACCAGCGCGCGCTCCGACTCGGTCAGCTTGCCGGCCTCGCCGAGGAAGCCCAGGATGGTGAGCCCGTCCACACCGGTGGCGATGACGAACTCGATGAGCCGGGCCAGGCTGGCCTCGTCGATGGCGCCGGTCTCGTCGAAGGGCGTGGGAACGATGTTGTAGATGCCCTGCACGCTGGTCCCCCTGTGGTGCTGTGTGGCTGCCTGTGGCTATGGAAGGGCGCGCACCATGCCGCCGTCGACGGGCACGATGGCGCCGCTGACGTATGACGCCGCGGGTGAGAGCAGGAACGCCGCCACGCGGCCCATCTCATCGGTGCGCCCGTAGCGTCCCAGCGGGATCCTCGCCTCTGTCTGGCGCTGCACCTCCTCCAGCGAGAGGCCATCGGCCTGGGCGCGGGTCGTATCAAGCTGCCGCACGCGATCGGTGGCGAAGCGGCCGGGTGCCACGCCGTTGATGCGGATGGGCGCGATCTCCGCGGTGAGGTTCTTGATGAGCCCGACCAGCCCCGGGCGCAGCACGTTGCTGGTGGTCAGGCCGGGGATGGGTTCACGCACGGACGAGGAGAGGTTGACGACGATGGCCGGGTCGCTGCCCTCGCGCAGGTGCGGCAGGGCCGCGCGGATCAGGCGCAGGGTCGACTGCAGCGTGCCCTCGATGGCCCGCAGCCAGTCATCCTCGCCCAGCGACTCGAACGTGCCCGCCGGAGGCCCGCCGGAGTTCACCACCAGCAGGTCAAGCCCGCCGAGCTGCTCCACGCTTGCTGCCACCGCGGCCGCGGGGCCCTCCGCCGTCGCCAGGTCGGCGACCACCCAGGCAGCGCCGATGGCTTCAGCCCCGGCGCGCAGGCGCTCCGCGGTCCGCCCGACGAGCACGACGCGGGTGCCCTCTGCTGCCAGGACGCCGGCGATGCCGGCCCCGATGCCGGAACCGCCGCCACCGACCAGTGCACGCTTGCCGCTCAGCCCCAGGTCCACTCCTGCCTCCTCGTCCGGTGCGCGTCTGTCGCGTGCGACCCAGCATAGCGAAGCGCGCGGCCGGTCCCGACGCCGGGCAGGACCAACGGGTGGTGCGTCCCGGCGCTGCGGCACCCTTAGCATGCGGAGCGTCCGGCCTGCCCCCGGGTCGTCCGAGCACGGGAGAGACAGATGAAGGGAGTGGTCCTCGCCGGAGGCACCGGCTCGCGGCTGCATCCGCTGACGCTGGTCACCAACAAGCACCTGCTGCCGGTCTACGACCGGCCCATGATCTACTACCCCCTGCAGACGCTCGCCGGCATGGGCATCAGCGAGGTCATGGTCATCCTCGGTGGGCGCAGCATCGGCGACATCGTGGAGCTGCTGTCCGACGGCCAGGAGCACGGCCTCGACCTGACCTACCGCTACCAGCGCGGCTCCCTCGGCATCGCCCACGCCATCGGCCTGTGCCGCCAGTTCGTGGGCCAGGAGCCCTTCTGCGTCGTCCTCGGCGACAACATCCTGCGTGGCGACCCGCTCTCGAAGGCGGCGGCGGAGTTCGAGGCCGGACCGTACGGCGCGGGCGCACTGCTCTACCGGGTGCCCGACCCGCAACGCTTCGGCGTGGCCGAGTTCGACGAGGAGGGCAATGTCATCGGGTTCGAGGAGAAGCCGAAGGAGCCCAAGAGCGATTCCATCCCCATCGGCGTCTACTTCCTGCGCCCGGGCGCCTTCGACGTCATCGAGCAGCTGACCCCGTCCGGCCGTGGCGAGTTCGAGATCACCGACGTGCTCAACCACTACATCGGCGAGGGCGGGCTCTACAGCGCCCACTACGAGGGTCGAGTGGCACGACGCCGGCACCATCGAGTCGCTGCTGGATGCCGGCGCCATGGCGGCCGGCGAGCGTGACGCCTGAGCACAGCGACCAGCGTGACCGAAGCCACGGGACGATGCCCTCATCATCACCGGCTCGCGTGGCCGGCTGGGACGAGCCCTGATGGCGACCGCACCGGGACCGGTCAGCGGCTGGGATCGGCCGCTGCTCGACCTCGACGATCCGGCCGGCTGCGCCGCGCTGGTCGAGCGCGATCGCCCCGGTCTCGTCATCCACACCGCGGCCATGACCGCGGTCGACGCTGCCGCCCTGGACCCCGAACGCGCGATGCGCCGGAACGGCGAGGCGACAGGAGCGCTGGCCCGTGCCTGCCGGAACGCCGGCGCGCGGCTGTTGCTCGATCTCCACCAACGAGGTCTTCGGCGGCGACCGCGCCGACGGACAGGGCTACGCGGAGGACGATCCCGTCGACCCGCCCAACGCGTACGGCGCCAGCAAGCTGGCCGGCGAACAGGCTGCCAGCGAGGCATTCGCCGGCCACGACGGGCTCTGGATCGTGCGCACGTCCTGGCTCTTCGGCCCGCCTGGCGGAGACTTCCCCGCCAAGATCACCGCCGCGGCTGACGGCCTGGCCGAGGCGCCACTCGCTGTCGTGGCCGACGAGTACGGCTCGCCGACATACACGCTCGACCTCGCGCGTGCCATCCACTCGCTCGTGGCGCGGACCTCCGGGGGACGTACCACCTGGCCAACCGCGGGATCGCGTCGCGCTACGACTGGGCGCGCGCCGTCCTGGCCGTGCGACGGCCCGGCCGCGAGCTCAGGCCCATCGCGCAGGCAGCCTTCGAGCGACCATCTCAGCCACCGCGCTGGGGCGTGCTCGACACCTCCAGGGCCGCCGCGACGGGAGTCACGCTGCGAGGATGGCCAGAGGCACTCGCCGAGTACCTGGCACACGATGGAGAGAGCGCATGAAGGTCACGCTGCAGCGCACATCCATCCCCGAGGTCCTCGTCGTCGAGCACGAGGTCTTCACCGATGAGCGCGGCTTCTTCATGGAGGCCTTCCACGCCGGTCACTTCGCGGAGTTCGCCGAGCTCGGGCTGCCGAGCTCGTTCGTGCAGCTCAACCACAGCCGCAGCACCCGCGGCGTCACGCGGGGCCTGCACTTCCAGTGGGAGCCGCCCATGGGCAAGCTCATGCGCGTGGTCCGAGGCGAGGCCTTCATCGTCGCCGTCGACATCCGGCCCGGATCCCCCACGCTGGGCCGATACGAGGCCATCACCGCCAGCGACGAGAACCACCTGCAGCTGTGGGCGCCGGCGTCGTTCGCGCGCGGCGTGTGCGCGCTCTCGGACGTGGCCGATATCGAGTACTTCACCACCGGCACCTACAACGGCGAGGCGGAATCGGGCATCGCCTGGGACGACCCTGACATCGGCATCGACTGGCCCATCCAGGATCCGACGCTGTCGGCGCGTGACAAGGCTGCCCAGTCCCTGGCCGAGTGGCTCAAGCGGCCGGAAGCTCAGCACTTCCGCTACGAGCGATAGCGGCGAGACGTCGCTATGGCAGGCCCAGCTCGCGGAGGGGGACCGGGTCGCTGATCTCGCCCACGAAGGCGCCGCGCTCACTGCCATCGTAGAAACCCAGGACCTGCCACTCCCCGGCCCTGTCGCGGACCAGGCGAGCCGAGTAGAGGTCGGGCACAGGGATCTGCCGGGCGCCAGCGATGTCCCACGGGCCGAGCAGAGACTCGCCCAGCGCCAGGAAGGTACCGGACCGTTCCTCGGGATGCCGAGCGCGCCGGGCCTGGCTGATGCGCATGGTCCCGGCGGAGAACAGGAGGACCGGAACACCGTTGACGAGCTCCACCTGTGGCACCTCCAGATGCCCGAACTCGCCGGGCTCGGATAAGGGCGGGCGCACTTCCCAGTCGACCAGATCGGCGGACCAGGCATGGCCGATGACGCCGCGGGCGTCTTCCTCGCCCGACTTGGCGCGGGCCGTGATAAGGGCATGGAAGCCGTCACCGTCCGGATCGCGAAGGACCCACGGGTCGCGCCAGGCATCGTGTTCCACGCGCTCGTACCAGCGAGGGTCCAACTCGATGACCGGGTTGGCGGGATGCCTGGTCCAGGTCAGCAGGTCCCTCGAGGTCGCCAGGGCGATGCGCTGCTCGACCCCCGAGGCGGTCCGTTTCGTGCCCGTGTAGAACAGGTGCCAGGTACCACGCTCGTCGATCATCGAGCCGGTCCAGGTGGCCATGTCCTCCCACGACCCCGCCGGGCCGGGCTCGAGTGCCGTTCCCAGCACCTGCCAGTCCCGCAGGTCGGTCGAGACCGCGTGGCCCACGCTGGCGTTCCAGTGACGGGCGAGCTGGTCACCCAGCGCCCGTGGCGCCTGCAGGAAGAAGATGTGGAACTCAGAGCCCGTATCGGCCAGCCAGAAGTCCCACACCCACTTGTCGGCGAGTCGCAGCACGGCTCAGCCCTTGAGGCCGCTGGTCGCCACGCCCCGGACGAACTGGCGCTGGAAGATGATGAAGACGATGAGCAGCGGGACCACCATCATGGCGGCGTAGGCCATGATGTCGCCCCAGTCACGGGGCGGCAGTCCCTGGAACTCGGCGATGCCCATGGGCAGGGGTCGCGCCTCGATGCTGCGCGTGACCATGACGGGCCACAGGTACTGACCCCACGAGGCCAGGAACATGAGGATGCCGGCTGCCGCATAGGCGGGCTTGGCCAACGGCGCTGCGATGCGGAAGAACGTCGTGACCGCCCCGGCACCGTCGATCTTGGCCGCTTCCTCGAGCTCCCTGGGGATGCCCAGGAAGAACGAGTAGAACAGGAAGATGTACAACGGCTGCGCGAGGAAGGGGATGATCTGGGCGTGCAGCGTGTCGGTCCAGCCGAGCTCGGCCATGATCAGCAGCAGCGGCACCGCCAGCGTCTCGAAGGGCACGATGATCAGCGCCACCACGAGCAGCAGGATCACCCGCTTGCCCCAGAAGGGCACGCGAGCGAGCGCGTAGCCGAAGAGACTGTTGACCAGCAGCCCGCCGAAGACGATGCCCGCCGAGATGATGGCGGAGTTGCGGAACGAGATCCAGAAGTTGCCCCGATCGGCCGCCTGCTGGTAGTTCTCGAAACCCACGAAGGGTTGCGGGACGAAGGCCTTGAGACTGCCGCTGTCGGCGATGACAGACGTGTCGGCCTTGAACGAGCCCACGATCATGAAGGCGATGGGAAAGATGAAGAACAGCGCCAGCAGGGTGAGGACCCCGTACGCCAGGATGTAGTGGCGAACATGCTGACGCCGGATGGAGGCGTTGGCATCCTTGAGCGTGGCCCCCTGTCCGGCCGGGGCGCGTTTCGTGGCGGCGCTCACCGGACCTCTCCTTCCTGCTTGACCAGTCGCCGCTGGACGATGGTCACCGCAAGCACGATGAACAGGAAGATGACCGAGAGCGCGGAGCCTCGGCCGACGGCCTGTTGATTGAGACCGGTGTCGACGATGTCCACCATCAGGGTGCGCGTGGCATCAAGCGGCCCGCCCGGTCTGTCGGGCATGATCCAGACCTGGTCGAACAGGCGGAAGGCCAGGATCGTGGTGATGGTCAGCACGAAGAGCAGCGGGTTGCGGATGCCGGGCAAGGTCACGTGGAGGAACTGCTGCCAAGTGTTGGCGCCGTCCAGGCGAGCTGCCTCGTAGAGCGACTCGGGCACGTCCTGCAGTGCCGCGAGGAGGATGACCATCTGGAAGCCCACGCTTGCCCAGATGGACACCATGATGATGCCGGCCAGTGCGTATGCCGGGTCACCCAGCCAGTCCGGCGAGAAGTTGCCGAAGGTGATGATCTCGAAGAATGCGTTGATGAGCCCCTGGGGGTTCAGCAGCACGATCCAGATGACCGCAGTCGCTGCCATGACCACCGTGATGGGGATGAAGAAGATCGTGCGGAAGACGACCACGCCCCGTAGCTTCTGGTTCACCAGGATGGCCAGGAAGAGGGCGAAGAAGGTCTGCAGCGGGACGACGACGAGGCTGAAGGCGACGTTGTTGGTCAGGGCCGTCCAGAACCGCGGGTTGTTGAAGACGCGCGCGTAGTTGTCGAAGCCGATCCACTGCGTCTCCCGGCCCGGCGGCGACAGCAGTCGCTCGTTGGTGAACGAGAAGTAGAACGCCAGCACGAACGGCAGGATGATGAAGCAGGTGATGAGGATGAGTGCCGGTGCTGAGAACAGCCAGCCGGCGACCGAGTCCCCTCCGAACCTGGGCCGTCCCGGCCCGGGGGAACCTGTGCCCCCTGCGCGGGCAGCGCCACTTGGTACCACGCTCATCTTCGCCTCACCCTTCCCTCGGTGGAGCATCGGGTGCGGGGCATGGGATCGCCCCGCACCCGATAGCGCTAGCGGCTAGTAGCCGACGTCCTCGATCTCCTGATCGATCTGCATGGCGATGTTGTCCAGCGTGGACTGGACATCAGCGCCTGCCACGATGTCCGCGAGCGCCTCCGAGAAGCGGTCACGGATGAACAGGTAGGCGGCCGTCGCCGGTCGCGCCACAGACCCGTTGGGCATCGCCTGCGGGTCGGACATCGCGTTGGCCAGGTAATCGATATACAGGGCTCGCCCTGCGCCCGGCTCGAAGCCGGGGAAGTCGGTCAGGTCGGGCGTCGGCGGAACCGCGCCATAGCCGTTCACGAAGCGCAGCACCGACTCGGGGCTGGTGGCGTAGTCGATGAACGCCCAGGCCGCGTCGAGGTCGACCTCGTCGCCGCTGTTGGGGATGCCGTCAGCACCGCTCGAGACAGCCCAGTTCCATGAACCCATGGCCCCCTTGCTACCCGTGCCGAAGTCCGGCAGCGGCAGGAGGATGAGGTCGTCTCCGAGGTTCTCGTCGTAGAGCGTGAACATCCAGTGACCCACCCACGAGAGCGGCGTCTCGTCGCCGGTGTTGGGCACGCCGTCTGGACCGACGGTGAAGTTGTTGTCGTCCTCGGCGATGAGGTCGATCAGGCCATCGTTGACCCACGTCTGGAACTGGGTCATGGCGCCCACGGACTCGGGGCCGTTGAGCACGCCGCTGGAGGTCTTCATGGTGGAGCGGTCGATGAGGTCACCACCGGCCGACTGGATGATCGGCGCGAAGCCGTAGGCACGCCATTCGCCGGCACCGTAGTGCCACTTGATGTCAAGCGGACCGTTGGCGCCGTAGCCGGCCGCCTGGAGGTCGCGCAGGACCTGGTCGAACTCCTCGACCGTCCAGGCATCGTCGATGCCGGTGGGGATGCGCGCGCCGACGTCTTCGAGCATGGACTTGTGGGCCCAGATGCCCATGCCGGACTCGAAGCTGCCCAGCGAGTAGAGCTCGTCGTTGTAGGTCCCCTGCTCGATGATCGAGTTCAGGAAGTAGCCCAGCTTCTCCTCATCGGCACAGCTGGTGATGGGGCGCAGCAGGCCATTGAAGGCGAAGGGGTAGAGCGTCGGGCCGTCCATGTCCACGAGGTCCGGCATCTCGCCGGCCGCCGCAGCGCTGGTGATGGCCGTCTCATACGCCGTCTCACCGATGGGGATGACGTCGACGGTCACACCCAGCTCGGCGCCCGGCCCTGCATTGAAGGCCTCGACGGTCGCCATCTCTGCACCCGGGTTGGAGCCCGTGTGCATCGTCATCTGCAAGGTCAACGGGCCGTCGATGACGCCGTCGCAGACGTTGGGGTCGCCCTGAGCCGCCACCGGGGTGACGGTGAAGGCGGCGCCGACCAGTGCGCCCGTGGCGAGCAGTGCCACTCGGCGGCTGGTTCTGGAGTGGGTCATATCCTTCCTCCTTGCCCCGTGCAAACCATCCGTGATCGCCGCGGGGCGCTCGCGATCACGACGTCCCCCGCTTGGGACGGGGCGGCACTCCCGCCCCGTTGCGGGGCGGTGCGACCGAGTCGCGGACCACCAGCGGACACTCCATCCGCTGTTGGCGTGATCCCTCGACCGCACCGCTGAGGACACGAAGTAGGTGCTCGACCGCCCAGCGGCCCATGGCTTCATGGGGCAGCTGCATGGTGGTGAGCGGCGGATCGAGCCAGGGAGCGATCTGGTCCTGGTTATCGAATCCGATGACGGAGACATCGTCGGGAACCGAGAGACCGGCACGGCGGATGGCGCGATAGGCGCCCATGGCCATGCGGTCGGTGAAACACTGGATGGCGGTGGGCGGTGCCTGCAGCCGAAACAGGCGCTCAGCGGCGGTGGCTCCGCCGAAGGGATCGTTCCTGTCCACCACGACGAGCTCGTCGTCGAAGGGGATGCCGTGTTCGCTCGAGTGCCCGCTGGTAGCCGGCGAAGCGCTCGGAGTCGGCGGGGTAGGTGTTGGCCTCGCGCAGGTAGCCGATGCGCCGGTGGCCGTGCTCGATGAGATAGCTGGTGGCGGTGTAGCCGCCCAGCTCGTCGTCGGGCACGACCCACGAGTCGGTGGGGTCCTCGGATCGCGCGTCGAGCAGGACGCAGTTGACTTCCTTGAGCGCCTTGGGTGGCTCCACGACCTGGTGCCACATCGTGGCGTAGATGATCGCGTCCACCTGGCGATCGAACATCGAGTCGATGGCCCGCGCCTCGACCTCGGGGTCCCGCTCCGTGTTCACGATCATGAGCGTCTTGCCGGCCGCCGCAGCCACCTGGTCGGCGCCGTAGATCATGTCGCCGGCGAAGGCGGTGGAGGCGATGACGTCGGAGATGAAGCCGATGGTGTCGCTGGTCTGGGCCCGCAGGTTGCGGGCGATGGTGTTGGCGCGGTAGCCCAGGGCACGGCTGGCCTCGAAGACGCGCTCCTTGGTGACGTCGGGGATGGAGCTGCCGGCCTTGCCGCTGAGGACCAGGGATACGGTCGTGGTCGAGACGCCGGCCGACGCCGCCACATCGGACATGCGCGCCCGCCGGCGCCGGCGATGGCTCCCCGCCGGTCGAGTGGCGGCGTCCGCAGCGTCGTTCCCCACCGAGACCGATCGGTCCTGGGTCAACGTCCTCTCCTCCCGACGATCGAGCGTCGCGGCGCCGTCCCCGGCTGCGCGACTGCCTTGGTGCCGCCCTCCCTGGCGACCCCAAGTCCGACTCAATCGTTTCAGTAAATCGATACTGCGCTGCTCTGCCGGGGTTTGTCAAGCGGTTCGCCTCCATCGCAGGGCCGCGCGTGGAGGGCGGGGGACCGGTGCCCGGATGGCTACGAGCGCGGACGCGCGCGGCGTGACGGCGCTGTCACGCGATGCTCAGCTGAGCGTGACGCGGTCGCGGCCCATCTGCTTCGAGGCGTACAGCGCGTTGTCCGCCGCCTCGACCAGTTCGGTGGCGGAGGCTGCGTCGCGCGACGGATAGGTGACAGCACCGATGCTGGCGGTCACCGTCACACGGCGGTCGCCGTCCATCACCTCGGTCGCGGCGATGGCACGACGGATCCGCTCCGCCACGTCAAGGACGTCGGCATCAGACGCGCCTGGCACGACGACCAGGAACTCCTCTCCCCCGTAGCGCATGAGGACGTCACCCTCTCGGCAGACGCGACGGATGGAGGCCGCCGTGGCACGCAGGATGCGGTCGCCGACGAGGTGCCCGTAGGTGTCGTTGACGCTCTTGAAATGGTCGAGGTCGATCATCAGGACGCCCAGAGGACTCGACACGCGCAGGGCACGCCCGAACTCCTCCTGCAGCCTGACCAGTCCGAAGCGCCGGTTGTAGGCGTCGGTGAGCGGATCGAGGGCAGCCAGCCGTTCCAGGCGGTGGTGTGAGAGGGCGTTGCTGAGCGCCAGCCCCAGGTCCGTGGCGAAGTGCCCGATCAGCAGCTCCGTGGAGGGCGAGAACTGGTCGACCGAGGCGAGCACCAGCGCGCCGAGCGGGACGTCCTTGAAGCTCAGCGGCACGATGACGACCTCGCGTGCGGTCTGCTCCAGGAGCACGCTGTCCACGACCACCTGCTCGATCGCGACATCGAGCCGACGCATCTGTCGCGACCGCAGCGCTGCCGTTACCTGGGCGTTGGCGGCGACCCGTTCCGGGTCACTGATGCCGACCGAGGCCAGGGGCTTCAGGCCCTGCTCGTGCTCCACCAGCAGCAGCCCCGCCGTGGCACTGGTGTCCTTGAGGATGGTGGCCAGCGATTCGCGCGCCAGCGAGTCCAGGTCGAGATGGCTGGCGACGACCTGGGTGAAGCCGCGGGTGGCACCCTCGATGGCGTGTGAGCGGGCGAGTGTCCCGATGAGTGCGTTGAAGGCCACGGCGCTCTTGCCGATCTCGTCCTCTGAATCGACCGGCAGCGCGCAGTCGAGCGGGTTGCAACCGCTCCAGTCACCGGACCTGGTGGCGGCGACCAGCTGCCGCTGGACGCGCGCCATGTGCGTGGTCAGCTGCTTGAGACGCGTCCCCACCACGCCGTGTGCGAGCGCGAAATTCGCAGCACCGACCAGCAGGCCGGCCAGCAGTGTGGTGGCGAAGAAGGACGGGCTGATGACCGCTTCCTGGGGCAGGCCCAGGACGACACAGAACGGGGGAAAGAGCAGACCGACGAACAAGCCGAAGCCGGCCATCCAGATGGCCAGGTCGGTGAAGACCCGGTTCGTGAGGCGAGGCATAGAGCAGGCTCCAGGGCAAGTCACACGACCGCCGTGGTCCGGCGATCGTGGACGACACTGCACTGCACCGGGCCCGGGCAGACATCACCTGATAGTCGCTGCCCCCGAAACCCGATGGGTTACCCCCCGGCCGGCGGGCTACTCCAGGCCCATCTCCTCGCGGGTGGGCGGCTCGGCCCCTGGACGAGTGCAGTTGATGGCAGCCGCACGGGCGGCGAAGCCGACGCTGTCCTCCAGCAGGTGCGGATCGGCCAGCTCGCGTCGGCCGAAGCCGTGTTCGAGCCAATGTGCCAGGAAGGCACCCCCGAAGGTGTCACCCGCGCCAACGGTATCGACCACCCTGACCGTCGGGACCGGCACGCTGAACTCGCCGCCGGCGCAGAAACCGCGCGCCGCGTCGCGCCCCTGCGTCACGAGCACGGCACCCACACCCTGCTCCAGCAGCAGGCGAGCCGTCGCCTCCGGCGTCGCGGCGAGCGCCAGGTAGGCGAAGTCCTCGTCGCTGCCCTTGACCACGTCTGCCCGCGCCAGCACCCGCCGCATGCGCGACTGATAGCGCTCGAAGTCGGGCGTCGCGGTGGGCCGGCAGTTGGGGTCCACCATCACGAACGTCTCTGCCGGCACCTCCTCGACCAGCGAGGCGAGCGAATCGGCGATCGGCTCGAGCGCCAGGCCAAGGGTGCCCACGTGCAGCGCGTCGGGCGCCGGCTCCAGGCCACGGCGGGCGTCGGCCAGCTCCAGGCCGGGCACGGTGGTGCGTTCGACGTACCAGTGGTAGTGGGCCACACCGGCAGCATCGATCTCCGCCGACACCAGCGTGGTGGGATCGGTCGTATCGACGACCAGCTCCATCCCCACGCCGTCGTCCGCCAGGCGGGTACGGAGCAGCGTGCCGAACCAGTCGTCGCTCATGCGGCCGAGGAACTGCACGTCGCCGCCGAGGCGAGCGACGGCACGTGCGGCGTTGTACTGACCGCCACCGGCGGCCGGTGTCAGGCTGCCGTCCAGCCCGATGATCAGGTCGATGAGCGCCTCACCGGCGATGACGACCCTGGGCCGACCGTCAGACATATCCCCGTCTCCCGCTTTCCCGCTGCGCTGCCATGGCGCACATCGAGGCAAGTGTACGGGTCAGGCGAGGGCGCAGCCGGCCCTGGTCCGTCCATTGACACGCGTCCGTGAGGCCCAGTGTCCCCCTGGCGGACCATCTGTGAGCGCCTTCATGTTGCCGTGGTAGGCAACCATCTCGCAGCCGAAGGAGACCGTGGTGACCGAGATCCCCAAGCTGAAGATGCTGAGCGACTCGGACTTCGTCATCGCCGATCCGGCGGAGGATGTACGCGGCCGCAAGGTCCTCGACGACGCCGGCGAGGAGGTGGGCCATGTGCGCGACCTGGTGGTCGACACCGAGTCAGCCAAGGTCCGGTTCCTGCAGATCGCCGCTGGCGGCTTCCTTGGTCTCGGCGAAGAGACCTTCCTTGTCCCGGTCGACGCCGTGACCGGCGTCGAGACGGATGAGATCTGGATCGACCGAAGCCGCGAGCGCATGCGCGACGTGCCGCGCTATCAGCCGGAGCTGGCGGACGCACCGTCCTACTACCAGGACGTCTACGGCTGGTGGGACTACTCCCCCTACTGGATGGGCGGCTATGTCCCGAGCGGGTTCCCCTTCGGGCCCCCCTGACGCCCGACGTGCTCCGCTGGCGTCCTACCAGCCCTCCCCTTTGAGATACTCGGCCATCGCCCGCGCTGCCTGCCCGCGATGCGACAGCGCATGCTTCTCCTGCGCACTCATCTGGCCGACGGTACGCGCTCCGGGCGCCTCCGACGCGGGCTCGAAGATGGGGTCGTAGCCGAAGCCTCCGCTGCCTCGTGGCCCGTCCGCGATGCGGCCCTCGAAGGCGCCGGAGCGCAGGACCGGCGCACCATCGGAGGTCGGGTCGATGAACGCCAGCACGCACTGGTAGCGGGCGCCCCGCCGCTCCGGTGGCAGCCCCTCGAGCTCGCCCAGCAGCTTGGCGTTGTTCTCCTCGTCGGTCGGGTCGTCACCGGCGTAGCGCCGGGTGAAGACGCCGGGTCGGCCGTCGAGCGCGTCCACCTCCAGGCCCGAGTCGTCGGCCAGCGTGGGCAGCCCGGAGCGCTCTGCGTAGTAGCGCGCCTTGAGCTCGGCGTTGCCCGCGAACGTGGCGGCGTCCTCCACCGGCTCACCCTCGATGCCGACCTCGTCGGGCGTGACCAGCACGACGTCGTCGAGATCGAGCAGCTCCGCAGCTCGGCGACCTTGTGGCGGGCACGCGTGGCCAGCAGCAGTCGCCGGGTCATCCGGCCGCCTTCGCCGCTTCGCCCGTGAGCACGGCCTCCTGGATGCTCGAAGAGCGTCTTGAGCCCACCGTCGGCGAGCGTCGAGCAGCTGCGTCCATCTGGGCGCGGTCGAAGGGCTTGCCCTCCGCGGTGCCCTGCAGCTCGACGTAGGTGCCGGCGTCGGTGCCGATGACGTTGAAGTCCACCTCGGCGGTCGAGTCCTCGCGGTACTCCAGGTCCAGCAGCGCCGCGTCCTCGACGATGCCCACGCTGATGGCCGCGATCTTGCCGGTGATGGCACGCTCCAGGTTGACCTTGCGCAGCGCCAGCACGAGCGCGATGTAGCCACCGGTGATCGACGCACAGCGGGTGCCGCCGTCGGCCTGCAGCACGTCGCAGTCGATGACCACGGTCTTCTCGCCCATGACCGAGGTGTCCACGACGCCGCGCAGCGAACGACCGACCAGGCGCTGGATCTCGTAGGTGCGCCCGCCCAGCTTGCCGCGTACCGATTCGCGCTGCATGCGCTCCGAGGTGGCGCGCCGGAAGCATGGCGTACTCGGCGGTGACCCAGCCGGTGCCCTTGCCGCGCAGGTGCGGCGGGACGCGATCCTCGACCGTGGCCGAGCAGATGACGTGGGTGTCGCCCTGCTTGTAGATGAGCGAGGCCGCCGCCCACTTCTGCACGTTCATCTCGATGGACACCGGCCGCATCTGGCCCGGTGTTCGTCCATCGGCGCGGAAGCGCGCCTCCAGCGATGCTCATCGACTCTCCTTCTCGATCGTCTCTTCTCGTTTGGCCAGCTGCCACAGGTCGTCGAGCGCGTCGAGTCCGAGTGCCTTCAGCTGCATCCCCTGCTCGTCCGCCAGCCGCTCCACGCGCGCGAAGCGCGAGGCGAACTTGCGACTGGCTGACCGTAGCGCGGCTTCAGGATCGATGCCGAGCTTGCGGCCCATGTTGACCAGGACGAACAGCAGGTCGCCGTACTCCTCGCGCCGATCCTCGTCGTTGGTGGCGGCGAGGAGCTCCGAGGCTTCCTCGGCGATCTTGTCGATGACGCCCTCCAGGTCCGGCCAGTCGTAGCCCAGGCTGGCGGCGCGGCCCTGCATCTCGTCGGCATAGGCGAGCGCCGGCAGCGACCTGGACAGGCCCTTGAAGGCGGCCGGCATCTCCGGGTCACGCACCTTGGCGGCGCCGTTGGCGGCCCGCTCGTCGGCCTTGATCTGCTCCCAGTTGCGCATGACCTCGGCGGGCGTGTCCGCCTGCACGTCGCCGAAGACATGGGGGTGGCGGCTGATGATCTTGGCGGTGATGCCGCGCTGCACGTCGGAGAGGTCGAAGATGCCGGCCTCGGCCGCGTACTGCGCGTGGAGCACGATCTGCAGCAGCAGGTCGCCCAGCTCCTCGGCCAGGTCGGGCGTGGCGCCGGCATCCAGCGCGTCGTAGACCTCGTAGGTCTCCTCCAGCAGGAACGGCTTCAGGCTGCGGTGGTCCTGCTCGCGGTCCCAGGGACAGCCGTCGGGCTGCCGCAGCCGGTGGGCCAGCCAGGCCAGGCCGAAGGCACCGGCAGGGTTGGCCGCGGGCTCGAGCGCCGGCAGCAGGTGCGCCTCGGCGGCAAGCGCGTCGTCACGCACCTCCCCCACGGTCGAATCGGCGGCCGCGCCCAGCACGGGGTGGGACGCGGGGTAGAAGCGACGCAGCAGCGCCAGCGGGTCGGCCCCGTGACCGTGACGTCCGGGCAGCAGCGCGAAGGCGTCCTCCGCGCCGGGCGGTCGGCGCCGTCCGGCTCCGCGCCGAGCGGCGGCAGCAGGAGCAGAGCCATGCCGGGGTCGAACGGGCGTGCCACCAGGCGGTCCAGCGCGATGACCTGCAGTCCCTCGGCCGGCTCGACGCCGGCACGCTCGAGGAGCGCTGCCACGGTGGGGTCGAACAGGCGGAGAGACATCGGTCGTCGGGCGTCCGCCTAGGCCGGCGCCAGGATGCCTCGCGACTCGAGGTACTCGAGCACCAGCTGGGCGTTCGCCTGCGGCGTGGTGTCGGTCGTCTGCAGCGTCAGCTCGGGGTCCAGCGGTGGCTCGTAGGGATCGGACACGCCGGTGAACTCCTTGACCTCGCCGGTGCGCGCCCGGGCGTACCAGCCCTTGACGTCACGCGCCTCCACGACCTCGAGCGGCGTGTCCACGAAGACCTCGACGAAGTCGTCGCCGACCATGGCGCGCACCTCGGCGCGGGTGTCACGGTAGGGACTCACCAGCGCCGCCACCACCAGGCCGCCGTGGCGCACGACCTCGCTGGCCACGTAGCCCACGCGGCGGACGTTGGTGTCACGGTCCTCGCGCGAGAAGCCCAGCTCCCGGGTGAGATGGGTGCGCACGACATCGCCGTCGAGCACCGTCACGGTCCGCCCGCGCGCCTCGAGGAGCGGCACCAGCGCCTCCGCCGTGGTGGACTTGCCCGAACCCGAGAGGCCGGTGAACCAGACGCAGGCGCCGCGCGGCGTGACCACGGGCTCCCGACTACTCATACACCGAGTCGTCGATGCTGATGCGGCCCTCTTGCTCGGCTGCCGACCGGCGCTCGTCGTACCACTCGGCGAAGGCCGTCTGCCTGACGATGGCGGCAGCGTCGGCGTCGAGCGGCCGGGTGGCTTCGTCCTGCAGCTGATAGATGCGGTATCCGTCGCCGGTATCGACCGGCTGACTGATCTCGCCGGGCTCGATGATGGTGATCGCCATGCAGCGTGAGGTCGTCCAGCTGGTCGGTGCGCTGCCAGCCGATCTCGCCGCCCTCGTCGGCCTCGGCCCCGTCGGAGTACTCGGCGGCCACGGTGGCGAAGTCGGCGCCGTCCTCTGCCAGCGCCGCCTGCACGGCGGCGACGCGCTCGGCCACTGGGGCTCGCGTCTCCTCGAACATGATCACGTGCCAGCCGAAGTCGGTGCGCACCGGGCCGATGATGTCGCCACGCTGCGGGTCCTCGGCATCGAAGATGGCCGCGGCGAACTCGGGCACCATCGCGTCGCGGGTGAAGTAGCCCAGGTCGCCACCACGGGCGCCGCTGGTGGTGTCGTCGCTGTCGAGCCGGGCCCGGGCAGCGAAGGCCTCCATGCGGGCGTCGACGTCCTCCACGCTGCGCGCCAGGGTCGCCACGGCCTCGGCCTCCTGGCGCGCCGCCTCCCAGGCCGGATCGTCCGCCGGCAGGTCGGCCAGGTCGGTGGGGTTGCCCTCCTCGTCGAGCGGGGTCTCCGGCTGGTACAGGATGTGGCTGGCGCGGACGTCACCCTCGTCCGACTCGGGGTCGGCGAAGGGATTGCCCTCGATGTAGATCTCGGCCAGCTTGACCTGCTCGTACTCGGCCGCGAGGGCCTCCTGCGTGACCTCGTCCTGGAGCTTGGCCGACGGTCGCCTCCAGCTCGACGTTGCGACGATGGACGGACTCGCCGACCTCGTCGTTGACGGCCTCGACGAAGCCCTCGTCCGCCTCTGCCGGCACGATGGCGGTCACCTTGCCGATGAGCTGCTCGCCGGAGGCAGCCTCGAAGACATCGGTCACCTCGCCTTCCTCCAGCTCGAAGATGGCGTCCTCCCAGGCCGCGTCGGTGATGTCACCGCGGCTGATGTAGCCGCTGTCGTAGTTGCCCGGTCCATAGGTCTCGGCGAGGGCCTCCGGGTCACCGCCGGCGCGCCACTCGGCGAGGGCGGCCTCGGCGCGCTCGCGGGCGTCGGCGATGCCGGCGTCGGTGGCGGCCATGCCGGCGGCCTGCTCGTCGGTGATGACGATGATGGCCTCGACGCGGCGGGCCTCTGGAAGGCCGCCATCGGCCGACACGGCCGCGTCCAGCTCGTCCGCGCTGAGCAGGACGCCGCGCTCGTCGGCCAGCTGTCCCTGGAAGATGAGATCGACGAGGTCGGCCATGACCTCGGCGGCATCCTGCGGGCTCTCGCTCGCGATGGTGGTCAGGCGGCGGTTGGCGAGGTCGGAGTCGATGGTGCCGGCGGCGAGAGCGGCACGCACCTGCGTCTCGGCGCGATCCGCGCGGAACGCCTCCAGCTTCTGGCGATCCTCCCACTCGCCGCGGCCGACCTGCGTGCCGTTGACGTTGGCGAGCGGCTTGAGGTTGCTCTCCCAGAAGCCGTAGGCAAGCCCGGCGATGGCGATGGTGACGACGACCACGATGAGCCCGTAGAAGGCCCAGGTGATGTTGCGCGTGCGGCGTGCGTCGTCATCGATGAGACGCCCTCTCGAGTCCGTCGACAGGCGGGTCGAGATGCGGTCGCGGAGGGACGTGCTTCGGGGGCTGCGTCGGCGAGGTCATGCGGGGACGGTTCTCCGGCTGTTGCAGATGTCGCAGGGCGCGTCACGAGGCGACGCCGGTGGGGGGACCCGCCGCTGCTGCGCGCTGCCGAAGTCTAGCGCGTCATGACCCTGCCACGCGTGCACGAGCAGGCTCAGGCCTCGCCGGACTGCTCCAGGCGCCAGGCGTACTGCTGCTGGTAGTAGTCGTGCCAGGCTCCGCTCTTGATGGGCTCCCACCAGTCGCGGTGCGCGGCATACCAGTCGATGGTCTGCGCGATGCCCTCCTCGAAGGCCACGCGCGGCCGCCAGCCGAGCTGCCTGCAGGCGCGACCCATCGAGCGCGTAGCGCCGATCGTGGCCGGGCCGGTCGGGCACCGTCCGCACCAGCGACCAGGGCTTGCCCAGGTGCTGCAGGATCGCCTCGGTGACGGCGCGGTTGGGCCGCTCCACGCCGTCACCGGGGATGTTGTAGGTCTCGCCGGCCACGCCCCGATCGAGCACCACCCCCACGCCGTCGGCATGGTCGCTCACGAAGAGCCAGTCACGTCGCTGCATGCCATCGCCGTACATCGGCAGCAGCTCATCGTCGAGGGCATTGGTGACGAACAGCGGGATGAGCTTCTCGGGGAACTGGTGGGGCCCGTAGGTGTTGGCTCCCCGCGTGATGACGGTGTCGAGGCCGTGCGTCTCGTGATACGCCGCGACGAGGTGCTCACCGGCCGCCTTGGCCGCGCTGTAGGGGCTGGTCGGCCGCAGCGGGTCGGACTCCACCGAGCGGCCCTGCGGCACGGGCCCGTAGACCTCGTCGGTCGAGACCTGCAGCAGGCGGAAGGCACCACCCCGCTGATCGTGCTCGGCACGGGCGGCTTCCAGCAGGGCGTAGACGCCCATGACGCCGGTGCGCAGGAAGGCGCTGGGCTCCAGGATGGAGCGGTCGACGTGCGACTCGGCAGCGAAGTTGACGATGGCATCGCAGTCGGCCGCCAGCTGGCGCATCAGGGGTTCGTCGGCGATGTCGCCCTCGACGAAGCGGTAGCGCTCACGCGTGGCCGGGTCCTCGGCCAGGCCGGCCAGGTTGGCGGGGTTGCCGGCGTAGGTGAGCTTGTCCACGACGGTGATCCGGTCGGCCGTGGTCGCCAGGCGTCGGCGCACGAACGTCGAGCCGATGAAGCCGGCGCCGCCGGTGACCAGGATCCTCATGCCGAACCTCCGTCGCGGTACGCGGGAAACGTCGGGCTGCCGGTCGAGCCCGCCTGCGTGGAGAGCTCATCGTAGGCGACGCGGTCGATGACGCGGCCGCAGCGCCAGGACGGCAGCGTCCGCTCCGTCCAGCCGCTCATGAAGCGAGCGGCGTCCTCGGCGCCGGCCGCGTCCGAGGCGTCGGCGACGCCCAGGTCGAGCCGATGCAGGCCGCGACCGGCCATGTCCTCCGCGACGGCCGCGTAGAGCGCGTAGGACGCGCCCAGCTCGTCGCCGCGCGCGCTGCCGGCGACCTGGTGGAGGTGCGCGTCCTCGCCGGCCAGGTAGACGACGGCCATGGCGACCGGTCCGTCTTCGGCAAGCGCGGTGATGCCGACGCAGCCGGGCACGGCCAGCCGACGCTCCAGCGCCGTCCGCGAGAGCACACGGTCACCGGCGTCGGCAGGTCCGCCGGGACTGTCTGGGCCACCGGGGCGAGGACGCAGCGCGGCCCAGTCGTCGAGACGCCTCGCGGGTGCTTCCTCGATGTCGATCTCCAGCCGCTGCAGCGCCCGCCGGGCCGCACGGCGGTGGTCCCGTGCCGGCCAGAACGAGGGCAGGTCGACGACGAAGTGCTGGGCCTCCACGCGCACGACGTCGGGGAAGGCCTCGCGCAGCGTGGTCTCGCCGACCTGCGCAAGGGGGTCGCTGCGGGCCGTCACGCTGACCACGTCGGCCAGGGCCGCGGTCTCGGCGAGGTCGTCGGCCAGCCCGCTGGGGTCGCGGCAGACGAGCAGGGGCATGCCGACCTGGGCGTCGACGACGGGCGCTGCCGGGGATGGGCCGCGTGAGCAGCCAGGCACCGCTGCGGCGCAGATGGCGCACCTCGCCCAGCTCCACGTGCGCCTCGGCATACCCGGGATGGAGGTAGCCGTAGCGTCCCGCCGCCTCGAACAGGTCGTCGATCCCGAGGAGCTCGTCCATCTAGCCGCCGTCGGGCCGACCGTGAAGAGCCCGGTCGTCGGCGCCGGCACCCTGCGTGTCCGTGTCGGCGACCAGCGCCGGCACCTCGGCGAGCGCCACGTCCCGGGCGAAGAGGCGCAGCAGCAGCACCAGCAGGCGCTCAGCGGGATCGTGACTGCGTCGCTCGAGCAGGGTCGCCTGGCGGACCCAGAGGATGGGCCGGCCACGCAGTCGGCGGGCCAGCAGGCCGCCGGTCAGCATGGCGATGCTGCCGACCCGACGAGCCGCTGGCGAGCCGCGCGCAGGGTCGAGCTGACCCTTCACGCCAAGGAACACCAGATGGCGCTGGCGCTGCTGTGCGCGAGCGGTGCAGGGCACGGGACGCACCACGACCAGATCGCGCCGGGCGAGCTCCAGCAGCAGGTCCTCGTTGCTGGGACCGACGGCGGCGCCGCCGGGCAGGATGGCCACCTCGCCCGCGGCGGTGGCGGCACCCTCGTAGCCGTGTCGGCGCAGGTATGCGGCCAGGTGCAGCCCGGCGAACCGTTGCGTATCTGCCGACATCTCCCGCTGCCAGCGACCGACGCTGCTGCTGTTGAGCGGCCCGGACACGCCCTCCTTCCACCATTCGTGCGCGGCGGCCACGTTGGCGGCCGTGCCGCGAGCGTCGAGCATGCCCGGCTCGTAGTCCTCGCCGAGGAACTGGCAGATGCGACGCAGCTCGCGCTCGGGCTCGGTCACGAGGTCTTCGTAGCGCAGCGTCATGGCGCGCGGGTCAGCGCTCGAGGCGCTGGCGCGCGATGCGGTCATCGTGGTCGACACGGACGAGGTTCCCGACCACCGAATCCTTGGCGAAGGGCATGCGCGCCAGCGACAGGGCCACGTCGCGCGGATCGCGCACGATGCGGATGACCCGCGCAGCCGGCCAGTGGCGCCACAGCGCGTCGGTCATCAGCAGGTGCCGGGGCGTCTTCTCCATCCAGCGGGCCTTGCCTGCTGCGCGCGCGTGCGACACGGTCAACGACTCCAGCATCGCGGCCAGGGAGGGTGGGCGATCGGCGAGGTGATCGCGGACCTGGGCCAGCGTCAGGCCGAAGAGCTCGTTGACGGGGTGTCCCTGGTTGCGCAGCGAGCGCGACGAACTCGACGGCCGGGTCAGGCCACAGCGCAGGATCGAGGAGGCGTGCGCGAGCAGCGCTGTCGAGGTGTCGGTAGCGAGCGAAGAAGCGCGACTCGGGGCCGCAGTCCAGCCGCGAGTGGGCCGAGAGCATGGCCGCCAGCAGCGTCGTGCCCGAGCGGGCGATGCCGACGATGAAGACCGGGGCATCGGCCTGCGGGGCACGGGCGACCCCGGCGACGGGGTGGCGACAGGGGCGGCGGGGACCGCGGGGCCGGGGGGTGCTTCAGTCATGGCGATGGTGCGTCGGAGCAGGCGGACATCGGCACCGACGAGCGCGGGCAGGTCCTGCGCCTCCATCGAGGTCGCCAGCAGCTGCAGCAGGCGCGCCACGAAGCGCTCGCCGCCATCGCGGGGATGGCGACGGATGAGGCTGAGGCGGCGGACCCAGACCACCGGGCGACCCTGCAGGCGTCGTGTCAGCAGCAGCAGCGCGAGCCGGCCGATGTCGACGACGCGCCGACCGGCTCGGACGACCACGACCGGGGTCGAGCTGCCCGACGACGCCGAAGAACACCAGCGGATGCTGCAGGTGCAGCTCTTCGATGGTGGCCGGGATGGGGCGGCGGACCGCGACGTCGGCCGCGGCCAGTCGGAGCAGCACGTCGTCGTACTTCGCGTTGAGGGCGTCGCCGGCGGGCACGATGGCC
The DNA here is from genome assembly GCA_963698505.1 of uncultured Chloroflexia bacterium. GTDB lineage: Bacteria > Chloroflexota > Limnocylindria > Limnocylindrales > CSP1-4 > JAFMJV01. Next base: position 28,993 of record CAVORC010000052.1, read on the forward strand.
AGCCTGCGCGCCGCCGGTGCCGGCTCCCCGTAGCCGTGCTCCTGCAGCATCGGACCCAGGTTCAGCGCGGCGTAGTGCTGCACCTCGGGGGGCATCTCCTGCTGCCAGCGACCGGAGCGCGATCGGTCCAGCGGCCCCGTGGCATCGCCCTTCCACCACTCGTGCGCCGCCGCCACTCCGCTCGCGCCACCCCGATCGGAGACCATGCCCGGCTCGAACGCGACGCCCACGAAGTCGCAGATGCGCTGCAGCTCCTGCTCGGGCGCAGCCACCAGGTCCTCGTAGCGCACCGTCAGCGCCTGGTCCGACTCGCGGTAGAAGTCGGCCGCTGCCTCGTTCATGCGCGCCAGCACGGACAGGTTGGTCAGCAGCGACGGCGTGCCGAAGGGCACCTTGGTGAGCGACACGGCCGCGTCGCGAGGATCGCGCACGATGCGCACGATGCGGGCATGCGGCCAGGTCTCGACGATGAGCTCGGGAACCTCCAGGTGGCGCGGCGTCTTCTCCACCCAGCGGGGCACGCCGGCACGCTGGGCACGTTGCGCGGTGAGCGCCTCGAGCATCGAGGCCAGCGATGGGGGGCGCGCGGCCAGCCAGCTGCGCACGTCCTCTCGGGTGAGGCCGTACATGGGGTAGACCGGCTGCTTGCCCAGCGCCAGCGCGGTCACGTAGGCCGTCGCCCGCGCAGGCCAGTCGGCCGGGTCGAGGATGCGCGCACGCTCACGCTGGCCCAGGCGCGCCCAGCGCGAAAGGACGTGTGTCTCCGGCCCGCAGTCGAATGCCGAGTGCGCCGCCAGCATGGCCGACAGCAGCGTGGTGCCGGAGCGCGGGCCACCCACGACGAAGACGGGCTGAGAGGTCGGGTCGGTCACCGAGGCGACTCTATCAGGGCCGGACCGGCTGCGAGGCCACGCGCGGCGTGGGGAGATGCCGCCGCTTCTGCTACCGTCTAGGCCGTCCATGGGAGTCGTCAACGAGGCACCTGCTGCGTTCCGCAGCAGCAACGATCGGCCCGGTCCGGTCGCCCTCATCCGAAACGCTGTCACCGACGTCTGGTCACGCCGTCGGCTGATTCGCTATATGGTCCGCGCCGACGTCAAGAAGCGCGGCGTCAACACCGTGCTGGGCAACGTCTGGTGGGTGCTCGATCCGCTCATCACGATGCTCATCTACGTGCTCGTGATGACGGTCATCTTCCAGCGCTCGACACCTGACTTCCCACTCTTCCTGCTGAGCGCGATGGTGCCCTTCAAGTGGTTCACCGCCACCGTCGGCAGCTCGACCAAGGCGGTCATCGGCAACGAGGGGCTCATCAAGCAGGTCAACTTCCCCAAGATCATCCTGCCGGTCACCATGACGCTGAGCCAGATCGTGAGCTTCCTGTTCGGCATGGGCGTGCTGCTGTTCGTCTGGCTCTTCGTCTACACCGACCACGTCACCTGGCAGGTGGTCTGGATCCCCCTGATCGCGGTGGTGCAGTACGTCTTCGTGCTGGGCCTCACCTTCATGGTCTCGGCGGTCACCGTGTTCTACCGCGACGTCGGCATCATCATCGGCCACTTCATGCGCCTGCTCTTCTGGATCTCGCCCATCCTGTGGTCGTTCATGGAGGTCGCGGGTCGCGGCCGGCGCCTGCAGCAGGGCCTCGAGGGAGTGGAGAACGCGCTGGGCCTGCCGGCGGGTGTCCTCTTCGGCCTGATCTCGCTCAACCCCATGTCCATCCTGATGGAGTCGTACCGCAAGGTGGTCTACGGCCACCTCACCATCGACCCGCTGACCGACGAGCTCATCTGGACGCCTGCCACGCTGCCTGACTTCCAGGTCCTGTCGATCATCTTCGTCGCCGGCGTGGTCATCACCATCATCGGCACGGTCATCTTCCAGCGGCTCGCGCCCGCCTTCGCCAAGGTCCTGTGATGACCCAGCAGAAGAGCAGAGCGGGCCGCAAGGCTAACGCCAGGTCACTCGACCCCCGGTTCGACGGGCTGCTCGACGCGGAGATCCTCGACGCGCTCGGAGAGGACGAGTCCGCTGCGCCCGACCCAAGGGAGTTCGGCCTGCACGTGCCGGCGCCCACCGGTGAGGTCGCCCTGCGTGCCACGAACCTGGGCATCCGCTACAACCTCAACTTCAGCAAGAAGACGAAGCTGCATACGACGTTCGCCAACATGCTCGACCCGCGTCGTCGTCGCCGGGGCCACTTCTGGGCCCTCCGAGGCGTGGACCTGGAGGTCAGGCGCGGCGAGGCCGTCGGCATCATCGGCCCCAACGGCTCGGGCAAGTCGACCATCCTGATGGCCCTGGCCGGCATCCTCCAGCCCTCCGAGGGCGTGGTCGAGATCGATGGTCATGTGTCGACGCTGCTGAGCCTCCAGGCGGGCTTCGATGCCGAGCTGACCGGCCGCGAGAACATCACCCTGGCTGGTGCGCTCATGGGCATCGACCACGAGACGATGCGGCAGATCACGCCCGATATCGTCCGCTTCGCCAACATCGGCGCCTTCATCAACGCGCCCATGAAGACCTACTCCTCGGGCATGCGTGCCCGCGTCGGGTTCGCCATCGCCACCGCGGTCGATCCCGACATCCTGCTGCTCGACGAGGTGCTGGGCACCGGTGACAACAAGTTCAAGAAGAAGTCGAAGAAGCGTATCGCCGAGGTGCTCCGCTCAGCCAAGGCCGTCGTCATGGTGACCCACGACATGAGCTGGATCAAGACGTTCTGCACCCGGGCCGTGCTGATGGACCGGGGCCAGATCGTGGCCGATGGTGACCCGCTGGAGATCGTCGAGCTGCATGAGCACGGTGCCGAGAAGCGCAAGGTCGCGAAGCGCCACGCCAAGCAGCTGGTGAAGCACGGCGTCCTGGAGACGGACGCCGTCAAGCAGGCCATCCGCGAGGGCACCATCGAGGACCTGGTCGACGCGAACGAGGAGGCGCTCGCCTCCATCAAGGCCGAGAAAGCCAGGCGACGCGAGGCCAGGCAGGCCGCCAAGGCCGCGGCGGCAGCTGCTGTCGCCGAGCCGAGGCGCCGAGGCTGGGGCCACCGAGCCGGGGTCGCTGAGCCGGGGTCAGTGAGCCCGCGGCCGCCGTGCCGGAACAGGCGCAGACCGTCCCACCCGCGCCTCGCTGACCGCCGACGCTGCTACCGGCCGCGGTAGAGCTTCGCCGTCTCGGCCGCGATCGGTCCCCAGTCCATGCTGTCGGCCCAGGCGCGCCCGCGCTCGCCCATCGCCCGCAGGTCGGCACGTGAGGCGGTCCGCAGCGCATCGCGCAGCCCATCGCGCGCGTCGGGGTCGTAGAGGATGGTGGCGTCGCCCGGGAGCGTCCCGGGCAGGCAGCCCATCGCCGGCGCGATGACGGGCCTGCCGTGACTCAGGGCCAGGATGGCGCTGCCGGAGGTGAGGATGTCGCGGAACGGCAGCACCACCGCATCGGCCGCACGCAGGATGGCCGACAGGTCCTCTTCCGGGATGCGCTCCAGCCGCAGCACGATGCGCGGGTCCGACACCGCTCGCGACTCCAGCTCCCGCCCGAGCTTCCGCGGCAGCGGCTTGCCGCAGATGAGCAGTCGATCCTGTGGGCCCAGCGTGGCCACGCGGCCGAAGGCATCGAGCAGCTCGCCCACGTTCTTGTAGCCGCGGATCGAGCCGACGAAGGCGAAGACGCGACTCTCCGCGGGCAGCCCCAGGGACGCTCGCGCCGCGACCGGGTCGGCGTCCACGTCGTACTGGCGCACGTAGTTGCCGTGCGGCAGCACGTGCATCCGCTCACGCGCACCGGCGCTGGGCGCGTAGCGCGCGATGAGCGCCTCGCGGGCCATCTCGCAGTGCAGGATGATGGCGTCCGCCCGTTCGATGAGCACGCGGTGGGCCCGGGCGTCGCGGGGGTCCTCGCCGGCTTCGTGCCCCTTGATGTTGTGGACCGTCCAGATGATGCGGACGCCGCGCGCCCGCAGGAGGCGCAACTGCCACTCGAACCAGCGCAGGTTGCGAGCGCTGGGCGTGCCGCGGCTGCCGCCGAGGAACTCGTGGACCCAGTGGAGGTGCACGACGTCCGGCCGGCCCTGTGCCCACCACGCACCCAGGATGGCGCGCCGTTCGGGCCACTCGTGGACAGCCACGGCATCCACGCCGGCCTCTGTCAGGGCCGCCGCCAGCAGCCGCTGATAGGGGTTCCACTCGTACGAGGGCAGCAGCATCGCGCGCAGCGGCTTGCCCGCGCGCTGCTGCTCACAGCTGTGCCAGCACCGCGGCGATGCGCTCGCCCGCATGGCCGTCCCAGCCGGGCGGTCCAGCGCCCGGCCGCGCCTGTGCTCCCGCCAGGGCGTCGTCGAGCGCGGGTGCCAGCGTGTCCGGCGAGACGAGCCGGTTGGTCCCGGCCGTCAGCGTGATGGGCCGCTCGGTATTGGGTCGCAGCGTCAGGCAGGGAACGTCCAGCACGGTCGTCTCCTCCTGGATGCCGCCCGAGTCGGTGATCACCACCGCCGCGCCACGCACCAGCGAGATGAAGTCGATGTAGCCCAGCGGCTCTACCACCGTCAGGCCCGCCACCTCGTCGAGACCGGCAGCCGCCAGGGTGGCCCGCCCGCGCGGGTGCAGCGGCAGGACCAGCGGCAGTCGCGCCGTCGCCTCCTGCAGGGCGCCGACCAGCGCGGCGGCCGCCGCGGCCGAATCGACGTTGGCCGGCCGATGCAGCGTGGCCACGCCGTAGGGTGCCGCCAGCCCCAGTCGCGCCATCACCGGCCCCGGCTGGAACCGATCGAGGTGCGCCAGCAGCGTGTCGATCATGGGGTTGCCCACGAAGACGACGCGATCGCCGCTGATGCCCTCGGCGGCGAGGTTCTGCTCACCCTCCGGCGCGGTCACGAAGAGCGGGTCGCTGAGCAGGTCGGTGACGCGACGGTTGACCTCCTCCGGCATGGTGTCGTCGAACGAGCGCAGGCCCGCTTCCACGTGTGCCACCGGGATGAGCAGCTTGGCGCACACGAGCGCCGCCGCCAGCGTGGAGTTGACGTCGCCATAGACCACCACGCGCTCGGGCTGCTGCGCCAGGAACGCCTCCTCGAGCGCCAGCAGCAGCGCCGCCGTCTGCGCCGCGTGCGATCCGGAGCCGACGCCGAGGTTGATGTCCGGCTGGGGCAGGCCCAGCTCCTCGAAGAAGACATCGGACATGGCCCGGTCGTAGTGCTGGCCGGTGTGGACGAGCTGCTGCTCCACGCCCCGCGCGGCAAGGGCGGCGACGACGGGGGCGGCCTTGATGAAGTTGGGTCGCGCACCGACGATGTGGATGAGTCCGGGCATGGAGGCAAGGATGACATCCCCGCGTTGAGAGCGCGCCCGATGCTAGAGTCACTAGCCGTGACCGCATCACGCTCGTTCAGCGACACCGTCGGCATCATCGGGCTGGGATACGTCGGCCTGCCTCTGGCCGTCGCGTTCGCCGATTCCGGGATGCGGGTGATCGGCTATGACGTATCCGAGACGAAGGTCTCGTCGATCGGCGCCGGTGCCTCGTACATCGAGGACATCTCCTCGGCGGAGCTTGCGCCGCTGGTCCGCTCAGGGGCGCTGGAGGCAACGACGGACCCCTCCAGGCTGGCTGACTGCGCCGCGCTGCTGATCTGCGTCCCCACGCCTCTCGGCGGGCACCGCGAACCGGACCTGTCATACGTCGTCAGCGCTGCCGAGACAGCTATCGCCAGCATGGCAGCCGGTTCCCTGCTCGTGCTCGAGTCGACGACCTGGCCGGGCACCACCCGCGAGGTGATCGCGCCCATGCTGGAGGCTGCCGGCCGCACCATCGGCGATGACGCGTTCCTCGCGTTCAGCCCGGAGCGGGTGGATCCCGGGAACACGGTCTGGGGCATCCGCAAGACCCCCAAGATCGTCGGCGGCTACACGGCCGCCTGCACCGAGCGGGCGAGGAGCCTCTACGAGCGGATCTGCGAGAGCGTGCACACGGTCTCGACGCCGGAGTCGGCGGAGATGGCCAAGATCATCGAGAACACCTTCCGCGCGGTGAACATCGCGCTGGTCAATGAGCTGGCCATCCTGGCCGACCGCATGGACATCGATATCTGGGAGGCGATCGAGGCTGCCTCGACCAAGCCCTTCGGCTTCATGCCGTTCTGGCCGGGACCGGGCCTCGGCGGCCATTGCATCCCCATCGATCCGTTCTACCTGGCATGGCGGGCCCGAGCCTTCGACCTCGAGAGCGGGTTCGTGGAGCTGGCCGGACGCGTGAACGTGAACATGCCGCACTATGCGATGTCGCGCATCACGCGATCGCTCAACGGCCGTGGCAAGGCGGTGCGAGACGCGCGAGTGCTGCTGCTGGGCGTGGCCTACAAGGCCGACGTCGGCGACCTGCGTGAGAGCCCGGCCCTGAAGCTGCTGCAGCTCCTGCGCGACGCGGGCGCAGACGTGACGTACCACGACCCGCACGTGCCGACGCTTGCTGACCAGGGGCTCTCCTCGGTCGAGCTCGACGCGGGGACCCTGGAGGGGGCCGACTGTGTCGTGATCGCCACCGACCATCGCGCACTGGACCTGGCCCTGGTGGTCGAGCATGCCGACCTGGTGATGGATCTGCGCAACGCCGTGCGGCAGCGACTGACGGGCAGTCCCTCGGGTAGCGTGCCGTCCAACGTCGACGTCCTCTAGGCGGATCGGTGCCCGTAGGCGGATCGGTGCCCGCGCGTCGACGGAAGGTCTGGATCGACCTCACCAACTCCCCCCACGTCCTCTTCTTCCGGCCCATCCTGCGCCGGCTCGACGACGCCGGCGTGGAGTCGGTGGTGACGGCTCGCGATTTCGCCCAGACGCTGGGACTGCTGCAGCGCTACGGCATCGCCCACACCGTCATCGGCCGTCACGGCGGCGCGTCCGTGGCAGGCAAGGGGCTGGGCCTCGCCCGGCGCTCCACGGCGCTGATCCGGTTCGGCCGCGGGCGCGGCATCACCCAGGCCGTCAGCCACGGATCGAACGACCTCGCCATCGCCGCCCGCGTGCTGCGTCTTCACAGCACCGTGCTGCACGACTACGAGGGCGCGGCGGGCATGCACCGCATCAACTTCCGGCTGGCCAGCAAGGTCATGCTGCCCGATGCCATCCCCTACGCCGCCGTCGCCGGCTTCGGGCTGTCCGAGTCACGCTACCGGCCCTACCACGGGCTCAAGGAACAGGTGGCGCTCGCCGATTTCGCGCCTGACGAGCAGGTCTACGAGGAGCTTGGCCTCGATCGTGAGCGGCCCATCGTGGTGCTCCGGCCACCCGCCACGATGAGCCTGTACCACCGCGGCATCGAGAACACCGTCTTCGACGACGTCCTGGCGCGGCTGCTCGAGAGCGATGCGCAGGTGGTGCTGCTGCCGCGGACCCCCGAGCAGGCCGCCTCCTTCGCCGGCACGCCCCGCGTCATCATCCCCGAGCGCCCGGTCGACGGACCGTCGCTGGTGTGGGTCGCGGACGCCGTCGTCAGCGCCGGCGGCACCATGAACCGCGAGGCGGCCGTGCTGGGCGTTCCCACCTGGACCACCTTCGCCGGGACCCTGGGCGCGGTCGACCGGGAGCTGCTGCGGCAGGGCCGGATGCAGCTGCTGGAGCGTGCGGACGACCTGGTCATCGCCAGGCGCCAGCGCAGCGTGCCGACATTCGAGGCCACCGCCGACGCGGTCACCGAGGAGATCCTGCGCACCGGGAGGTAGCGCGCGACGAGCCGTGCCGATCCGGTCGGGTCAGCGCTTCCTGATCGACTGCTTGACCTGTGGCGTGATGCGCACCGCCAGCCGGGCGCTCTCGCCGGTGCGACAGAGCCCCCGGCCGTTGACCTCGCATTCCACGACGATGCCCACCACGCACTGGCTGCGGCCGCAGGGCGACCCGTCGCCGAAGGAGCGCCAGACCGGTCCGCCGCTCATGCCCTGGGCGACGAAGGCGTTGACGTTCAGCAGGCGCGGCTCAGCCGCGACGACCGGCCACACCTCGCCGTTCATGCGCCAGAGGTTGAAGGCGTTCATGCCGTCGAAGCGTGGGTCTGCGGGGTAGCCAGCCACCTTGACCTTGCGGCCAGCCTCGAGCTGGCCGTCTCCGGCGCTGGTGGCCCACAGCCGCATGATGGCGTTGCGTGGGTACGAGCAGCCCTTCTTGGTGGTGAGCACCGCGTAGTCGTGGACCCGGCTGCCGAACTGGCGATCGGTGGCGCTGCGCTTGATGAACTTGGAGTGCGCCCACACCTTGGCCACTTCGCAGGCAGCGTAGGTCGAGCCGCCCGCCGCACTGCTGTAGGCGCGGTACACGCGGACGTTGCCGGGCAGGCCCTTGCGGAACTGGTAGCGTCCGGCAGAAGCATCGCGCACCAGGCAGTGCGCCGCGGTCACCACCTTGCGCGGAGCCACGATGAAGCCGGTGCAGGCGACACGATCGGCGATGGTCACCAGCGCCAGGCCCCGGTGCGGTCGCTCGGCGAGGCGGGCGGGGCTGACGATGCCCCCGTCGATACCGGCAGCGGCGCGTGCCCGGCAGTGCCGCTCCGAGCACCAGCAGCAGCGACGTCAGCAGCAGCGGCAGGCGCAGCGGCCAGCGCGCGTCATGTCCCGCCTCCGTCACGAGGTGAGCCGCCGTCGCGGATGGAGTGTCCGCTCGTCTCAGGCCCACCGTCGCGCGCCAGCTTGCGGTACAGCTCCACGAGGCCGGTGGCAGTCTGGTCCCAGGTGTAGCGGGCGAGCGCGACCTCACGGCAGTGGGCGCGCAGCGCCCGGCGCTCGTCGGCCGGCGCGCTGAGCAGATCGGCACAGGCGGCGGCGATGGCGGCCGGATCATCGATGTCGACGCAGACACCGACGCCCTCCTCCGCGGTGAGGCGACACTGCTCGTTGCCCTCGCTCACGACCACCGGCACGCCGGCCATCATGGACTCGAACAGCTTGTTGGGCAGGTTCATCTTCTGGTTCAGGGTACGCGGCGGCTGACCCACGAAGGAGACGTCGGCACTGGCCGTCCAGGGCATGAGGTCATCCGGGCGCACGGCCGGCAGCAGGTAGATGCGGCCCGGGTGCTCCGCCACGGCAGCGGCGATCAGCGCCTCCAGTCGCCCGTAGCCCATGAACACGACGGCTGCGCCGAGCTCCATCAGTCGCGGCTGGGTCGCCGCGGCCACCAGCTCCTCCACGCCCCGGTCGACGGAGAAGCCACCCTGGTAGAGCACGATGGGGCGCTCCGGCTCGATGCCGGTCGCCTGGCGGATACGGTCGGACTCCACGACGCCCGGCTGCTCCGGTCGCCACGCCGGCGGGCAGTTCCACAGCACGGTCGGACGCGGCACGCCCCAGCGGCGCACCACCAGCTCCGCCACCGGGTCGCTCACCGCCAGGAAGGCCGACCCGTCACGGGCCCAGTCGCGCTCCCGCCGGCGCACCACCTCGCGCACGACCCAGGGCATGCGCGCGAGGCGGGCAGCCTCGGTGTGATAGTCGGCCACGTCGTACACGAAACGACCTCCCAGTCGGCGGGCGGCGTCGCGGACGACCGGCAGCACCACCAGGGACTGGGCGTGGAAGACGTCGGTCTCCGGCGCGGCCGCGACGACGGCATCGGCCCAGGGTCGCGCTCGACGGGCGTTGGCGACCATCTCCAGCGTCCGGCGCAGCGGGTGCAGCAGACGGTCGAGACCGGTCGGCGCATCCGGCGGCAGCACCTGCGCCTCGGGATCGAGCCGGATCACGCGACAGAGGGCACGTCTCACCCGGTCGGGCAGCGGCCGCAGGGCGTTGCTGATGCGGCGGTCGATGTCGAGACGCGTGAGCGCGACACCGGGTGCCAGCTCTTCCGCGGTCGGCAGGCCGGGTGCTGACCAGCCCAGGATGCGCAGCCGGTGACCATCGGCCGCCAGCGAGGTCGCCGAACGCAGGAAGCGCGAATCGAACTCGAAGGGATTGGCGGCCACGATGGTGATGTTCAGCCGGCCCGCCTGGGGCGCTGCGACGCTCAACGCTGGGGGTACTCCTGGATCGGCCCCGTGCCTGGCGCGGGGCTACGCGGACCAGCCTAACGCGGACCGCGCAGATGAGCAGGTGGTCGTTCAGCCCTCGTCGCCATCGCGAGCCATGCGGGCGGTCGGACCGCGACCGCGCAGCTCCTCCCAGCGCAGCTGCAGCACGACCAGCAGGGCCTCGACGATGATGGACTTGGACATCTTGCTGGTGCCGACCTCTCGGTCCTTGAACACGATGGGCACCTCCGCCACGCGGGCTCCGGCGCGCGTGGCCAGGTACGTCGTCTCGATCTGGAAGACGTAGCCGCCCGAGTGCACGCGGTCCCAGTCCACCGCCTGCAGCGCCGACCGGCGCCAGGCCTTGAAGCCGCCGGTGAGGTCGTTGGGTGACAGGCGCAGGACGATCCTGGCGAAGAGCGAGCCGCCGCGCGAGACGACGCGCCGCAGGATGCCCCAGTCACGAACGCCGCCGCCGCGCGTGTAGCGCGAGCCGATGACGACGTCGGCGCGGTCGGCGAGCGGCGCCAGCAGCGCTGGCAGGTAGTCGGGCGAGTGCGACCAGTCGGCGTCCATCTGCACGACCTGGCTGGCGCCTCCGTCGAGCGCCACCCCGAAGCCCTCGATGTAGGCCTTGCCCAGGCCCTCCTTGCCGGCCCGGTGCCGGACGCGGATGCGAGGCTCGTCCGCAGCCAGCTGGTCGGCGAGCTCGCCGGTCCCGTCGGGCGAGGCGTCGTCGACCACGAGCAGCGTCGCGCCGGGCAGGGCATCGAGGATGGCGCGGGAGATCCCGGCCAGGTTCTCAGCCTCGTCGTACGTGGGCAGGACCACCCAGGTGCCGGCGTAGCGGTCGGTGTCGGTGTGCTCGGTCATGGGCGTTCCAGTCTAGGCGCCTGCCGCGCCCGCGGCGCGAGCAGCGAGGGACGGCGCGGCCGGCTAGCGCAGCGTGAGCGTGAACGCCCGCGATTGCTGTCCGCCGGCGATGTCGGTGCCCGTGACCCGCACCTTCATGCTGCCCGCCTTGCCGGCCGGACCTGGTCTTGAGCACGATCTTGAAGGTGGTCTCGTCGAGGCGCGTGACCTTCCAGCCGGGGACCTTGTACTTGGCGATGCCGGGCTGGTTGGCCGTGACGATGGGCTTGCCCTCGAGCGGCTCGGCGGAGAAGAGCTTGAGCGTGATCCTGTCGCCGCGCTGCAGCGACCACTTCTTGGTCCAGAGCTTGAAGGGCATCACCTGCACGCTGACGTCGTGTGCGTACGTGCCCTGCGGGCGGGTCACGCGGATGCGGGCGGTGTAGCGTCCCTCCGGCACCTCGGCGCCGGCATCGTCGGTGCCGTCCCACACGAAGCGCGCGTCGGCCGGTGCCTCCACGGAGGCTTCGTCGAGTCCGCGCCGCACGACGTTGCCGTCGCCATCGCGGATGATCCAGCTGACGCGTGGCGTCGCGCGTGATGCGGGCCTTGAGCGCGGTCGACGGGCGCCAGCTCATCGCCGTCACCCGGGTAGAACATGGAGGGGTTCGCGGCCGGAGCCTTCATCGAGCTCAGCACGCGGACCTTGACCTCGGCCGGGTCACCCACGTTGCCGGCGCGATCGGAGGGCGTGAGGATGATCTTGAAGGCACCTTCGCCGACCAGCTTGCCGTCGTCCCGACGACCATCCCAGGCGAGGCTGCCGGCTCCCTTCAGCGACCACGTCGAGGTGCGCCGCACGAGCGTGCCGTCCTTCTTGACGGCCATCTCGATGAAGGCGTTCTCCGACAGGCGGTGCGAGAGCGAGATGGTGTCGCTGATGCCGTCGCCGTTGGGCGTGAAGACAGGCTCGCTCGAGTCGGCCGTGGCCAGCGTGGCGGCCGCCTGGCTGGCGCTGACCTCGCTGATGACGGGTGGGTCGAGGTCGGGCGGCACGGCCGTGGCATCACGCCACTCGGTGGTGGTGAAGTCGAGGTCGCCGGTGAGGCCGCGCAGGTAGCCGTAGGTCGGGTGGGGATCGATGTGCACGGTGGCGCCGGGGATGCGCACCGACGGGTAGTAGCCCGGCTCGTCGCCGATCCAGCCGTTGAGCGGGTTCACGCCGCTGCGGTAGCGCGTCATGAAGACCGCGTCCATGGTGGCGTCCTCCTCGAACAGGGCGTCGACGATGTCGGCGCCGGGCTGCCAGCCCAGTGCCCACACCACGCGTGCCCCGATCGACAGGAAGCCGTTGGCGAAGTTGTCGATGCGCTCGATGGCGACGTCCCGGGTGGGGATGGCCATCCCCGAGGAGGCGTTGCCGGAGGCGTAGGAGAGGTGCGACAGGATGACGACCGCGTTGGGCGCCAGCTCGATGTTCGCGCGCAGCCAGTCGGCACCCTTGTAGACCACGTTGTAGGTCGTGCGCTTGGCGGGGTCGTCGGGGTTGAGCCCGAGGCCGTTCTTGGTCCTCTCCTGGAACGGCCCGAACGGGCTGGGCCAGCCGTTGCCGTGCCCGACGTAGACGAAGAGGTCGGCGCCGTTGGCGTGCTTCTTGACGCGAGCCTTGGTGGCGTTGGGGTAGAGGATGCGCTTGACGTCCATGCCCTGCGCCTCGGCAGCGTCGGCGATGGCCTGCGCGTACGCCTTGTAGCGCTCGGTCACGCTGTGCACCGGACCCGAGACGATGACGGCCTTCTTGGGCCCCGGATCCTCGTCGGCGGCGGCGGCCCTCGGTCACCCAGTTCAGCGCCGAGCTGGTCAGGACGAGAGCCAGCACCGCCAGCAGGGCGACTGCCAGGCGCAGGACATCGCGACGGCGGCCGGCCAGGCGGACGCGGTGCGGCTCGGCAGCGGTGCGGTGGTGTGCGGGCATGTGCGTCCAAGGGTGTGCGCGCGCGCCCGCGCCGGCCATGCCGTAAAGGTCATGACCCATGCGTCCGGAAGGTCCCAGCGACCACGCCTCGCGCCGGCCGACGGCTCGTGATCCCCTGGGCCACTCGGGCCGTTCGTGCCGCTCATTCCGCGGCCGCCGCCTCGTCCTCGACCTCGTCCTCGACGCGCTTGGGCGGGGTGAACTCGCCACGCTGCAGCACCAGCACGTACTCGATGTGGTCCAGGTCTGCCTCGGGCTGGATGAGCGCGGTCTTGACCACGTCGCCGGGCTCCTCGAGCACGTCGACGACCCGGCCGATGGGGATGCCCTGCGGGTACACCGAGCGGAAGCGTTTGCCGATCTTCGCTCCCAGGGTGACGATGCGGTCGTTGATGGAGACCTTGTCGGTGCGCGGGATCTCCTCCATGGCCAGCGGCGCGGCCAGGCGACCGACGACGTTGCCGGTGGCCTCGGTGCGGTCGTCGCGTCCGGCCACGAGCGAGCTGGTGTCGTTGATGAGCGTGACGTCGGCCCAGCCCTCGCCGACGTCGGTGACGCGTCCCACCAGCGCGCCGCCCTCGGAGACCACCGGGGCACCGTCGATGATGTCCGCCTCGGATCCACGGTCGAGCGTCACCACGCGTTCGAACTGCGAGGCCTGGCGTGTGCTGATGCGCGCCGCGATGGTCTCGAAGCGCAGGTTGTTCTTGGTCTTGAGCAGCTTGTTGAGCCGGTCGTTCTCCGACTTCAGCGCCTCGAGCGTGGCGACCTGGTCCTCCAGCACGTCCACGGCCAGGCGCAGGTCCTGGTTCTCGCGCCGCAGCGTGTCCACCTCGCTGAACGCGTCCAGCACCGATGTCACCGAGCGCGTGCCGTCGGAGAGCGTGTCCTGCACCGGCGCGATGGCGAACTTCACGCCGCGCCGCAGCTCCTGCACCGGCGCGCTGCCGCTGACGACCAGCATCACCACGCACGATGCCACCAGGACTGACGAAGGCGATGAGGCGGCGGCGAGCGTGACGGTCGCGCAGCATGGGCGCCTAGCGCAGCGGCCTCGAGTACGTCTCGGCCACCAGGGCACGCTCCATGGCCGGGTCGTCGATGGCTTCGAGCACGATGCCCGTGCCGCGGACGACGCAGGTCAGTGGATCGTCGGCGATGTGCACCGGCATCTGCGTCGCCTCGGCGATGCGGCGGTCGAGGCCCTGCAGCAGCGCGCCGCCACCGGCCAGCACGATGCCCTGGTCGACGATGTCGGCCACGAGCTCCGGCGGCGTCTCCTCGATGGTGTCCTTGATGGTGCTCACGATCTGGGCCAGCGAGGCGTCGATGGCCTCGCGCACCTGTTCGGCGGTGATCTCGACGAAGCGCGGCAGGCCGGTGAGGAGGTCGCGACCACGCATGCTCACGTGCTGCTGGTCGTGGGCACCGGGATAGGCCGAGCCGATGGCGATCTTGATGTCCTCCGCGGTCCGCTCCCCCACCAGCAGGTTGTACTCGCGTCGAGCGTAGGCGATGACGTCCTCGTCCAGCTCGTCGCCCCCGACGCGGACGCTGCGGCTGACGACGATGCCGCCGAGCGAGATGACCGCCACCTCCGTGGTGCCGCCACCGATGTCGACGATGAGGTTGCCGCTGGGCTCGCTGATGGGCAGCCCGGCACCGATGGCCGCGGCCATGGGCTCCTCGATGAGTCGCGCCCAGCGGGCTCCGGCATTGAGCGCCGCGTCGCGCACGGCGCGCCGCTCCACTTCCGTCACCCCGCTGGGGATGCCCAGCAGCATGCGCGGACGCGGCACCAGGCCGACGCGATCGTGCACCTTCTGCACGAAGTACTTGATCATCTGCTCGGTGACGTCGAAGTCGCTGATGACGCCGTCGCGCAGCGGCCGGATGGGGGTGATGGACGCCGGCGTGCGTCCGACCATGCGCTTGGCCTCGGCACCGATCTCGAGCACCTTGCGCGTCTTGGTGTCGACCGCCACGATGCTGGGCTCGCTGATCACGATGCCCCGGCCACGAACGTGGACGAGCGTGTTGGCCGTGCCGAGGTCCATCCCGATATCACGGGAGAACGCACCGAAGAACGCGTCGATCATCTCAGGCGAGCGGCAGCCTCCATCGGTGGTCGGCAGCGACCACGAGCATGCTGGCACCGAGGGTCCGCTCACGCCCGCACGGCAGGGAGTGGCGAGCCAGTCCGGAGCGGGCCACGGCGACCCGGGCAGGAGCCCTCCTCGACTCCCACTCCAGTGCCGGAGAGTATACGCGGGCCTCCGCGATTCCCGACTGCCGGATGGCTCCCAGCGCTCTGGGCCTCACGGCCCAGCGGGGCCGTGCCACGGCCTCAGCTCCGCTCGAAGGCCACGCCGCGGTCACGCAGGCTGACCCAGGCGCCGTGACCCACGACGAGGTGGTCGAGCACGGCGATGTCCAGCAGCCGACCGGCAGCCACGGCCTCCGCGGTCATGTGCAGGTCGTCGGGGCTGGGCGTGGGGTCGCCGGAGGGATGGTTGTGGACCAGGATGAGGCGAGCCGCGTGCAGGCGGACGGCATCGCGAAAGAGCTCGCCGATGCGCACGAGCGCGGCCGAGACGTTGCCGCGATAGACGGTGGGCATGCCCAGCACGCCGTTGCGCGTGTCCAGCAGCACCACGCGCAGCTCCTCTCGCGGGAGATGGCCCAGCTCGGCGGTGAGGCGCGCGGCCAGGTCGCGAGGCCCGCGGATGGTCCAGCGGCCCGTGGGCCAGTCGACGACGGCGCGCCGACCCAGCTCGAAGGCCGCCGTCAGCTGCGCCGCGCGTGCAGGACCCACGCCGGGCACGCGCTCCAGCTCGCGGGGTGACGCCGCGGCCAGGCCGGAGAGACCGTCGCAGCGCACGAGGGCGTCCTCGGCCATCGTCGTGACCGATGCCTGCCGCGAGCCGGAGGTCCACAGCAGGCCGATGAGCTCCGCCGACGACAGTCCGGCCGCGCCACGGGCCGCCAGCCGCTCGCGTGGTCGCTCGCTCACCGGCAGCTCGCGCACCGAGCGGCGCGCTGGTCGCTGGGTCGCATCGGTCATGCCGCTCCTCCGTCGGTCGGGCGGTGGACGGTGCAGCGATCGACCCACCGCGGCAGGGCTGGTGGCGCCCCCGGGTCCGGACGACGGAGCCCGCCGATTCCCCCGCCGTCCGGCCCCGAAGGCACTGCGCAGCCTAGGGAGCACCCCTTCGCAGCCGCTTGGTCGACACATGGCGACCGCTTGCGAGTGTCGTGGACGAGGCTACGCCGGCTGGGGCAGGGCGTTGGCGAGGTAGGCCAGGAACAGCAGCAGCGAGTTGTAGGTGATGTGCGCGGCGATGGCCGCGGCCATGCCGTAGCGCAGGAAGAGCCAGCCGAAGACGAAGCCGACCGGCAGGATGACGGCGGTCTGCAACAGCGCCTGCGAGAGACCCTCGGCGAAGGTGTCGGTGCTGATGTTGACGACGTGGATGAGCGCGAAGAACAGGGCGCTGCGGACCAGGGCCGTGCGTTCGCCGAGGTCACGCAGCCAGGCGGTCAGGACGAAGCCGCGGAAGAACAGCTCCTCGCCGATGGGGATGATGAGCGCGGCGGTCAGGGCCACCATCAGCGCATCGGCAGACGACTGCGCCGCGGGCAGCACATCCGGCGCCTCCACTCCCAGCAAGCGCGCCGATGATCCCGCCGAGGATGAGCAGCCCGAAGGTGACCGGGAGCATCACCGCGATGGCGATGCCTGCCGCGCGCAGCACACCCTGGCCGGGACCGCGCCAGGTGGGCCAGCCCATCTGGCGCCACGTCAGGGAGCCGGTGCGGATGACCAGGAACCAGACCACCACGGCGTAGCCCACGGCCTGCAGCGAGCCGATGACGAGGAAGCCGAAGGCACTCTCCGCGTCCAGCCCGTCGGCCTGGGTGATGAGGAAGCCGAGCAGGGCCATGGCGAAGAAGTAGGCCCCGAAGACCAGCAGTGGCGCCGGACCGCGGTAGGCGGCCGCATCCCGCTCGCGCCGCTCCAGGACCTGGTAGCCGCAGGCGGTCGCGAATCCGAGCGTCAGGAGCACGGTGCCGACCGAGAGCAGCACCGTGGCGGCCTCGCGCGAGCTGGCCAGGGCGCCGATGAAGAAGAGCCCCAGGCCGGTGGCGGTGATGATCCAGGCGGCCAGGTAGAGTCCCGGCGCGCGCCGCCCCTCGAGCGTGAAGATGCCGGCGCCGGGTGCTCCCGCGGGCGAGTCCGACTCGTGCGGAGCGTCGGGCTCGTGGTCGGGACCGGGCGCTGTCCCGTCGGGTCCGGGGCCGGTCACAGGTTCGCTGCCGCGCTAGATCCCGGTGGGGGGCGGGGTGCCGGTCGAGGCCGAGCCAGAGCTCGCCGCCGAGGCGCCGGAGCTGCGCGGGGCGGGGGACGGCGCACCCTGCGGCTGTGTCGGGGGCTGCGGATTGCTGCGCGGCTGGTTCGAGCCCTGGGCATCGGCCGACTGCGGCGGCGGGCTGGAAGGGCCCGAGCGTCCGGCCGCAGGGGCCGGCGGCGGGCTGGGCATGCGCGGCGAGGGCTGTTGCTGGCGCGGTTGCTGCGCGGGCGGCTGCGGCAGCTGGCGCGGGGCCGGACGGGCCGACGGCATGTAGGCCGCGGTGCCGGGAGCCTCGGCGCGCTCGAAGTCCTTGCCGCACCAGGCGCACAGCGTCCAGTCCAGCTCGATGAGGTGCTCGCAGTTGGGGCACACGCGCCGCAGGCGGTTGCGGCAGTTGGGGCAGATGATCCACTCCTCGTGGACCGGCCGCGAGCAGTTGGCACACTGGGCGTGTGATGCCACCTCGGCCAGCATCGCCTCCTCGGCGAGCGCGCGCTCGTTGACCTCGGCGATGGTCTCCTTGGGACGCACGATGCGGTAGACCAGCAGGCCGAACAGGAAGAACACCGGCGTGAAGATGATGATCGAGAGCGCAGCCACGTACGGTGTGATGGCGCTCGACGAGCGCAGCCGCATGTCGCGATAGGCCCAGTAGGCACTGGCCAGCCAGATGAGCACGATGTAGGCGACGACCACGTAGATGATGGCCTGGAAGACGTCGCTCGCGAGGATGTCCGCGATCTGCTGGTCGAGATCCTCAAGGCCAAGAGTTTCGAGCATGCGTGGAAGGCCTCAGCGCTTCGGGAAGACGGACGGCACCCCTCGCCGTCCACGGCGGGCCGAGTGTAGCAGCGGACCGGGTTGTCGGCCGCGTGACGCCATCGCGAGGGGCCCGACTCGCTAGCCGTGCAGCCCGGGAGCGCCGGCCACGTCGATGGCGCGACGGAAGGCCCGCATCACCTCAGCGACCAGCTCGTTGTCGCGCATCGTGGCCTTGCGCACGGGGTCCCAGCGAACGGCCGTGAGGATCATCAGCGGACGCCGCCAGGGCTCGGACTCGTCCTCGGCCTCGCCCATGCGCATGCGGATGAGCTGGCGCCCGTCCTCCTGGTCGAGCAGGCCCATCAGCGCGTTGGCCAGCGTGGGCCCGATGACCTGCAGCGGCGGGGCCGGCGGCGGTCCAGCGGCCGGCGCCACGGTGCGCGCCTCGATGACGCCGTCCTCGTCCTCGACCCAGAGGGTGAAGACCCACCAGTCGTCGGCCATGACGTTGGGCTTGGTCATGCCCAGCCGGACGCGCGGCCCCAGGGCGCCTGCCGGCCCGCGCAGTCGCAGGGGCTCGGCGCGGGCGAAGGAGGGACCGGGCGACGGGGTCCGGCCCGTGCTCATCGGCGGCCCGCCCGGATGGGGCTCACTCCCATTCGATGGTGGCCGGCGGCTTGCTGCTGATGTCGTAGACCACGCGGTTCACGCCGGGCACCTCGTTGACGATGCGCGCGCTGATCTTGCCCAGCACGTCGTACGGCAGCTTGGCCCAGTCGGCCGTCATGCCGTCCTCGCTGGTGACCGCGCGGATGGCGACCACGTTGGCGTAGGTGCGGCCGTCGCCCATGACGCCCACGCTGCGGACCGGCGTGAGGATGGCGAACGACTGCCACACGTTGCGGTAGAGCCCCGCCGCCTTGATCTCGTCGATGACGATCCAGTCGGCCTCGCGCAGCGTGTCGAGCCGCTCGCGCGTGACCTCGCCGATGATGCGGATGGCCAGGCCGGGCCCGGGGAACGGCTGCCGCATCACCATCTGCTCCGGCAGCTCGAGGGCCAGGCCGACCTTGCGCACCTCGTCCTTGAAGAGGTAGCGCAGCGGTTCGATGAGCTGGAAGCGCAGGTCGCTGGGCAGGCCGCCCACGTTGTGGTGCGTCTTGATCTTCTGGGCCGCCTTGGTCTCCGGCGCCGTCGACTCGATGACGTCGGGGTAGAGCGTGCCCTGCGTGAGGAAGTCGATGCGGCCGAGCCTGGCCGCCTCCTCCTCGAAGACGCGGATGAACTCGTCGCCGATGATGCGGCGCTTCTGCTCGGGGTCCTCCACGCCGGCGAGCCGCGCCAGGAAGCGCTCGCGCGCATCGACCATCACCAGCTTCATGCCCAGGTTGGCTTCGAAGGTGTCGCGCAGCAGCTCCGACTCACGCTTGCGCATGAGCCCGTGGTCCACGTAGATGCAGGTCAGGCGCTCGCCCACGGCACGGTGGACCAGGGCTGCCGCGACCGAGGAGTCGACACCGCCGGAGAGCGCGCAGATGACCTTGCCCTCGGAGCCGGTGGCGGCCGCGTGCGCGTCGACGCGTTCGCGGATGCGTTCCACGGTGGACTCGATGAAGTTGGCGCTGGTCCAGTTGGACTCGGCACCGGCGATGCCGTGGACGAAGTTGGCCAGCACGTCCCGACCGCGTGGCGTGTGCACGACCTCGGGGTGGAACTGGATGCCGTAGAGCCCGCGAGCGGGGTCGGCGAGCCCGGCGTACGGGAGTGGAATCGGTCTGCGCCGTGGCACGAAAGCCGCTGGGCAGTCGGGTGATGGAATCGCCATGGCTCATCCACACCGGCTGCTCCGAGCCGAGGTCGCGCAGCAGGGCGTCGGACCCGTCGGTGATGGCGATGCTGGCCGGCCCGTACTCGCGATGATCCGATGGCAGCACGTCGCCGCCGAGCTCGAGGGCCATCAGCTGGGCGCCGTAGCAGATGCCCAGCACCGGGATGCGGCCCGACCAGAGCGCCGGATCGGGTCGCGGGGCGCCCTCGTCGTAGACCGACATGGGGCCGCCGGAGAGGATCACGCCCTTGACCTCACGGCGCTCCAGCTCCGCGAGCGGCGTGTCGTATGGCAGCAGCTCGGCGTAGACATCCAGCTCGCGCACACGGCGGGCGATCAGCTGCGAGAACTGGCTGCCGAAGTCCAGCACCACGACGCTGTCCGGCGGCTCCGGCGGGCGGCTGATGGTGGGACGATCGTCCTCCGGCGGCCGCTCCGGGGCGGGTGCGTCGAGCGCGACCTCCAGGTAGGCCTCGACCTCGGCGTCATCGGAGGTGAGCACGCGGTGACCGGCGTTGGCCTGCTCGCCGTGGACGGTCTTGCCGCGCTCCTTTGGCGGGGCCGCCGGCTGGTTCCCGTCGGACGCCACGCGCCCGGTCACGTTCTCGTCAGCCGCCTCTGTCAATGCCGTCTCCCTCGCTGGTGCCTACCCGTTGCACCGAGTCTATCCGAGGCACGACCGCATGCCGCGTCGCCCGTCAGCCCGACCGCCCGGACGGCACGGGGTCAGGCGCCAGGACCCGCCGCGAAGGCACGCGCCAGGAGCCGCACGCTGGCGCCTCCCGAGAGCGCGAGGCCGCCGATCACGGCCGCCGCGAGGGCCAGCAGCCAGAAGACCTGCGGGCTCGCGCCGACCACGAGCTGGAGTCCGGCCAGCGTGACAAGGAAGCCACCGATGCCCCCGAGCAGGAGCGCGATGCTGCCGCCCCGCATGACCCGGGCGAGGGCGGCGACGACGATGCCGATGAGGACCACGGCTGCGACCCAGATGAACCACAGGTCGAGCACGGCAGCGAGGCCACGCTCGACGCTGCCATCGGCGAAGTAGCTGATGTACCACGCGAGTAACAGGGCCAGTGCCGTAGTTACGGCATCGAGGATGGCGAACGCCAGCGGCCAGAACGGGTGCGGGCCCGCGCGGCCAACGACCTGAAGCCCGGCCAGCGCGACCAGGAAGCCACCGATGGCACCGAGCAGGAGCGCGATGCTGCCGCCCCGCATGACCTGTACGAGGACGGCGACCACGGTGACGATGAGGACCACGGCGACGACCCAGACGAACCACACGTCGACGATGGCCCCGAGGCCGCGCTCCACGCTGCCATCGGAGAAGTAGCTGATGTACCAGGCGAGCACCAGCGCCAGTGCCGTGGTCACGGCATCGAGGATGAACGCCCCGATGACCACCATGGCACGGCCTACCCGATCGAGCTGCGAGGCAGTCGCCGTCGTCCATCTGCTGCGCCACCTGGTCGGCCTCCGCTGCTGTCGTCGATGACGCCAGCGTGTGCCCCAGCAGCCTGTCCCGCATCAGGCCGCGCCTTAGCCGCCACCTCATTCCGGCGGCGTGACCGCGTGTCAGGCAGCTGTCGAACGATCGCGCCAGGCCGTCGAGTGCGGCGACCGCATCGGCAGCCCGATGTGTGCGCTGCTCACCTGCCGGACCGAGGGCCACGGCGACCCACGCGTCAGACGCCGCCTCCTTCGATGGCCCTGCCGAGACACAGCGAAGCGCGTCGATGCTCCAGCCGTGCGGGAGCTGACCCTGTGCCGCGAGAGGCACTCGAGGACACGCTCCAGCGCCGGGAAGCCGCTCCTGCGCCCGAGATCCAGGCGCCGGTCAACCGATCGGGAAGCGAACCATCGCGCCGCACCGTCGTCTGGCCGAAGGCGGTCGCGACGGTCGCCAGTTTCGACCACATCGAATGCCTCCCACGGCGGGGCTCTGCACGGTCCAGGCGGCCATCGTCATCGGCGTACCGCCGCCACATCGAATGCCTCCCACTGCGGTGGCTCCGCACGATCCAGGCAACCTTCGCCATCGGCCTGAACCTCAACGCCTCCCGCTGGACCGACTGTCGATCCGCCCTGGTCTGCAGGTCAAGAGCCGGAGGACCCCATGGGGCACGGGGTGTCAGTCCGGCCTCGTCGCGAAACGCGGCTCGTGGGTCATGACGACGGTGGTGGGACGAGTCCGGCTGTCGCGGTCGCCGGTGCCCAGCTGGCCGTCGCCGTTGGCGCCCCAGCAGCGCAGCATGCGATCGGAGCCGATCCCGCCCATGGTGGGGTCGGGGTGTGACACGAACACAGGCTCGCCGGTGATCGTGCAGCTGTGGGCCGCGCCGAGCGCGAGATCGAAGACACCCTGCGCGGGGTCCAGGTCGACGACGCGGACGGGCACCGTTCGACGCTCCCGACTACCGTCGCCAAGCTGGCCGTCGCCGTTGGCCCCCCAGCAGAAGACGGCGTCGGAGCGCTCGAAGGCATGCTCGTGCTGCGCGCCGGGCTCGTCGCGCAGGACGCAGGTGTGGGCTCGTCCGGCAGCCAGGACACGACGCCCTCGCCACCAGGGGAAGGCACCGGGCTCACTGGGCTCGGCCGCCGAGGTCTCGTCCAGGCCGGTGACGCGGACCGCGACGTCAGATGCGTTCGGTCGTGCCGTCGCCAAGCTGTCCGTGGTCGTTGGCGCCCCAGCACCAGATGCCGCCGTCTCGCACCTGCGCACAGGCGTGCTCCTCCCCGACCGCCACCGCGACGGCGTCGGTCAGTCCGGCGACCTGGCTGGGCGGCTCGGAGCGCCGGTCGTCCCAGCACCACACGGCGCCGTCGGTGGTGACCCCGCAGAAGCGATCGAAGGCGCCATCGAGCAGGGCGATGGCCGAGCATGGGCTCGGCCATCGGGGCCGGGCAAGCGGGTGGGCCAGCAGCGTGGTGTCCGATCGGCCGGTGTCATCCCAGCACCAGACCTCACCGCCGGCCCCGTCGTACGGCGACCCGACAAGCGCGCAGGTCCGATGCTCCGCCACCGCGACCGAGAACACGGGCGCGAGCGGTGCAGCCCCGCAGCACTGGGGCCTCGTCGTCACTCGGCGGCCACGCATCACGACGCCCGGGTCGGTCCATGTCACCAGCGCCCCACACACTCGACCCAGCCGACGTCCTCGCCCCAGCACCAGACCTCGCCGGCGGTCGTGCCGGCCTGACCGGTGGCGAGGCCACAGGTCCTGCTGGGACCGGCGTCCAGCCCGGCGAAGGGCGTGCCGGCGGTCTGCGAGCGGGGGCCGAACACCGCCTCCGGCACGATCGGCGGTGGCGCGATGGGCGCCAACAGGAGGCCGCTCTGCGTGCCGTTGCCCAGCTTGCCCTCGTCGTTGTCGCCCCAGCACGACGCACCGTGCCACCACTCGGCGCAGGTATGCGTGTCACCGGCGGTCACGCGTGAGACACCGGGCAGCGGCTCGGGATCACGGGCAACCGCAGCCCCGGCCATCGCGATCACGAGCGCGAGACACACCGGGACCGGGAGGATGGAGAGTCCGGCGCATGGAGCACCTCCACTACGGATGACTCCCATCCTGCGCCGGCCGTCGGAGCGGTCAAGTGTCGAACGGCCCAGCGGCGTTCGAGCGGTCACCGTGGGACAGACAGCGAGAGGGGCCGCAGCTCGTCGTCTGCGGCCCCTGTCGCGCAACGGCCGGTCGGATGGCCGTCGTGTCGCGCATCTGCCTAGCGAAGGTCGAAGCCTCCGAAGAGGTCCAGGATGTCGAGGAAGATCCAGGTCGTCGGTCCTGCGGTCGAGGCGACGGACGTCCTTGGGGGTGACGCACTCGCGACGATCGTCGTAGCGGAGGATGGTTCGGATATCCCAGATGTCGAGATCGCCGGTGCGACGGTCGATACGTCGGAGGTCGGGATCCGAGATGCAACCGTAGTCCTCACGCTCCCACCATCGCAGGATGTCGAGCCAGCCGAAGCGCCCCATGCGGCGGTCCAGGACACGCTGGCATGGGCCGCCCTGCTGGACCATCGCCTTGAGGTCGTCACGGTCGAGGGACGCGGCTGCCCGACGGAGCCGCTGGAGATCGGAGTCCGAGAAGCAGTCTCGAGCCGCCATGAAGCGGAGTACGCGCCGGGCCAGCAGTCGGCCGGAATCCTCCAGGACCCGGTCCAGGTACTGCTGCTCTCCGAGTGGACAGGCAGCCACACTCGACCATCGACCGCATCTCGCGATCAGTCAGGTCGCCACGCCGATCCAGGAGTCGTTGATCGAAGAGTCGTTGATCGAAGAGTCGCAGATCTCGATCCGAGAGGCACTTGCGACCCTCGGAGGTCATGACGACCGTGCAGTCGTCGTCGCGAGAAGATGCCGCCACGGGGGCCGCTGCCATGGCAGTCAGCCCCAGCACGATGGCCAGGGACAGTCCCAGTAGTCTGCGCATTGCGCCCTCCTTGCCTGTGGAGCCCGCGGGTCGCGCCGGGCGACTCCGGGCCCCGAGCGGTCAGGCAGCGGGCCACACACACCTCCTTCCGCCTGCTGCTCCGCTCTACAAGAGATGGGCGGCCTGATCGAAGGAGGGTTCCGTGGCCCGATCCGTCGCCCGGTGCCCTGGCCCCACCTCGGTCGAGGCGAGGGAAGCCCAGGCGGGTATCGTGGTTCGGACAGCAGCTCTCCTGGTGGCGAGCAGGGGGGAACGTGGCGAGCAGGGGGAAATGGTCGATGACAGATGCAGGCGGGCCGACTGAGGCGTATCTCGATGGTTCGGAGGGTCGCGTCTTCTACCGTCGCTGGGACCCCGTGACCACTCCCGATCGCATCGTCCTGATCGTGCATGGCTACGCCGAGCACGGGGGCCGCTACGCTCATGTCGCGGCAGCACTCGTCCGGCGGGGGGCCGTGGTGTACGCCGACGACCACCTGGGCCACGGCCGCTCCGACGGCGAGCGAGCGCTGATCACCGACTTCGAGCACGTGGTCGACGACCTTCACACGCTCGCCGGCATCGCTCGCGTCGACCATCCCGGGTTGCCCCTGTTCCTGGTCGGGCACTCGATGGGCGGCCTGCTCTCCGCGCGCTTCGCGCAGCGCTGGCCGGACGAGGTGGCCGGCATCGCCTTCTGCGGCTCGGTCATCGGTGACTGGCGATGGGCCCGCGACGTGCTGGCTCAGCCCGCCTTGCCGCACATCCCATTCGACCCCGAGGCGTTGTCCCGCGATCCAGGGGCTGGCGCCGCCTACGCCGCCGACCCGCTCGTCTACCACGGGCAGTACAAGCGCGGGCTCCTCGAGGCCGAGGTTGAAGCCCTCGACCGCTTCGCACAGGACATCGATCGTCTCACCATGCCGGTGGCATACCTCCACGGAACCGACGACCCGTTCGTGCCCTACGAGCGCTCCCTCCAGGCGGTCCGGGACATGCCCACCAGCGACCTCACGGTTCACGTCTACGAGGGCGCGCGACACGAGCTGCTCAACGAGACCAACCGCGACGAGGTGATCCGACATCTCTGTGACTGGAGCGATCGGATCTGCTCCGCCTGGACCTGACATAGGAGCAACGAATGGCAGGACCGTTCGTGCCCGCAGACTTCGCCGTTCCGCTCGAGCTCGAGGGCGATGGCTTCCGCCTGGAGCCGCTCGGCCCTGAGCACAACGAGCGCGACCACGAGGCCTGGATGTCGAGCATCGACCACATCCTCGCGACGCCGGGGTTCGCGGACCGTGACTGGCCCAGGCCGATGAGCCTGGCGGACAACCTGGCGGACCTCGAGGGGCACGCTCGCGACTTCCAGGAGCGCTCGGGGTTCACCTACTCCGTCCTGGACGGCGACGAGGTGATCGGCTGCGTCTACATCTACCCGTCCAGGAGCGACGATCACGACGCTGCGGTCAGTTCGTGGGTGCGGCAAAGCCGGCGCGAGATGGACGTGATCGTGTGGCGCGGGGTGTCCGCGTGGCTGAGCACGGACTGGCCGTTCTCCAACCCCGAGTACGCTGCCCGCGACGATCGGGGCGCCTGAGGTCAGCGCACCAGCAGCCGGATGACCGCCCGGCCGGCCCGGCGCAGGACGTTCACGCTGGCGGCCAGCACGAGCAGCCCGACACCAGCATCGCCGAACGGCGCGCCGTACCAGGCGACCTTCTGGTAGCCGATGTTCTCCTCCGCCGTGGTGGCTGGATAGCGCTCCCACTCTTCGAACGGGTCATCGGCCTCGTCGGGGGGCTGGGCCGCAGCGGCCGGCGCGTGGCCGGTCCGCCACTCGGCTCCGCGCCTGCGCTTGGTCATGGTCCGCCTCGTCTGTCGCCGGACGGCCCGGCATGCATCCATCCTCCGCGCCCGCGGCGGCAGGTCAAGTGCCGGACGGCCCGCCGGGTTGGCGGCACGCGAGCCGAGACGCTCAGCCCAGGCGGTCGAGCGCTCCCATCAGCTCTCGAAGTGAGGCGATGCGGGTGTCAGCAAGGCTCAGCACGTCGGGGCCGGGATCGGTGCTCGGGTTGGGAACAGCGACGACCCAGGCACCGGCTGCCTTGCCCGACCTGATGCCGGCCCCGGAGTCCTCGATGACCGCGGTGGCCGCCGGGTCGAGACCCATGCGCCGCATCAGCTCGACGTAGACGTCCGGCGCCGGCTTGCCGTGGTCGACCTCATCGCTGGAGATGAGTCCTTCGAAGAAGCCGCCCCAGCCTGCGCCGTGCAGACAGGCCTCGATCAACCGCGTCGGCGAGCCCGACGCGAGGCCGACGCGGTAGCGCGCTGCACATGCCGACAGTGCCTCGTCCGCCCCGGGCAGGATCGGCACCTCGCCTCCCTCGTAGTAGCCGGCCATGCGGCCGACGATCTCGTCGAAGACCTGCTCACGCGCCAGCTGGCCTCCAAGCTTGTCGTACAGGGCGCTGACCCAGACGTCGGTGTGCACGCCGGCCTGGGCCAGCTGATCGGCTTCGGTCCAGGTCTTCCCGTGCTGCGCAAGCAGCTCGACCCGGGCTCGGTTCCACGCCGGCTCGCTGTCCACCAGCAGCCCGTCCATGTCGAAGATGACGGCGTTGATCATGGGCAGCTCCTGTCGTAGTCATCCAACGCGAGGCAGCCCGCCAGGACCACACGTGATGCTTCGGGGGCGGCTGCCGGGAGCACAGTAGCAGCCCGCTGCCGCGCGGACGCCGCCTGGGTCACATCCGTGACCCCGGCCCGGACGGACTCCGTGATACCCCGTCGTCAAGCCAGGCCTGGACGGCACTGGAAATGAGTCGGCGGCCAAGCGTCGTCCCCTGGCTTCCGGCCGCCCTTACGACGAGCCTCATCGCCACGAGACAGCGGAGGCCAGTGACAAGTTGCCGTACTGCACCGATTGCGGCTCCTGGTTCCCGAGCAGCGTCTGCCGATGCGAAGCCTGCGGGGGCGCGCTGACGGCGGAGCGACCTGCCTCGGTCATGCAGGCTGTTGCGACACGGGCTGCGTCGCACGACGAGCCGGATGGTCTCTGGTCGTGCCTGAAGATGCCCGATCCCGACAGCGAGATCCTCGCTCCAGCGGAGGCACGGCAGCTCGTGCGCGCGTTCGAGGCGGCGCGAGAGAGGGCCCGAGGTCGGCACGCAGCTCCCGCCTCGTGGTTGCCGGCGTCCGGGACCCGCGTCGCGACCGCATCGTGGATGGCCCACTGCCAGGCGGAGGAGGATGGTGACTGGCCGACCGTGCGCCGGGCGCGCGAGGACCTCGTCGACCTGCAGGCGTTCGTCTCGGACGACGAGGTGGTCGCAGCGGAGACACGGTCCAGGCAGGCGGGCCGGTCGGCACACGGATCTCCCTGGGACCTCGATCCGATCCGATGGGCGCAGGCCAGCGTCATCTGCATGCTCCGCGAAGAGGACCGGGTGCTCGGTGCCTACAACGCCCTTGCCGACATCGATGTCGTGATCGGCGAGGCGCGGCGTTCGCTGGAGGCGGTCGACCGCTACAAGGAGACGCAGGTGAGCGGGTTCGCGGCGATGGCCTACTGGCCGGTCGGCTTGCTCATCGGCCTCGTCGCTGGCTCGCTGGCAGGAGGGGTCTCGGTCGTCGCCATCGTCGTCGTCGCGGGGATCGGCATCGCCGGGTACACGCTGTACCTCGCGCCGGCCTTCGGCATGGCGGTCGGTACGCTGAGCTCACGCATCGACCGGCTGGCCATGCGGGCGAACCAGCGCATCCTGCTCGGGATCGGCCGCGCCCTCGCCACGCTGAGCTGGCTCGCCGCGTTCTTCGGCGTGCCGATCGCCATCGGACTCGCCGTCTCCATCGTCAGCCGGCGCCTGGGGCTCCCATGAGGACGCGAGGCCGGCTCAGCTCCGGTGGCGCTGCCAGACCTCGACGAGCCGGTCGTGCGGCAGGCGATGGGCGACGTGCCCACCCTGGCCCGCCATCGTCTCGGCGGCCACCAGGGCATTGACGATGGCCTCCTCGGTCGGCTTCGATGGCGGCCCAGAAGAGCGCGCTGATCCAGGCGTCGTCGAGCGTCCGCACCTCCCGGGCGAACGGCCGCCGCCACGCCGGCGTCCTCGGCCACCAGCCCGCGGTTGCCGGTGGCGAAGGCGATGAAGAGATCGCCGCTCGAGTGCTCCCCCGCGCCGCCGGTGCGCGCCACGCCCAGCCCGGCCCGCTGCGCCAGGCGCTCGCACTGGTGCGGCAGCAGCGGCGCGTCGGTGGCAAGGACGACGATGATCGAACCCGCGTCGGCATCGCCCGACGACGACGCGAGCGTCCTCGCGGTCGGAGGGCACCACGTCGAGGCCGATCTCGCGACCGACCGGCACGCCGTCGATGGCGAGCCGCTCGCGCCGACCGTAGTTGGCCTGCACCAGCGCCCCGACGGTGAAGCCGCCTTCGGCAGCGGCCAGCCGACGCGAGGCCGTCCCGATGCCGCCCTTGAAGCGATGGCAGATCATGCCCGTGCCGCCGCCCACGTTGCCCTCGGCCACCGGCCCCGCCCCGGGCGCCGTCGAGCGCCGCGTCGAGGTGCTCCGCGCGCACGTGCTGGCCGTCGATGTCGTTGAGCCAGCCGTCCCAGGTCTCGCCCACCACCGGCAGCGCCCAGGCCGATCCGGGCGTCGCCGAGCTGCGCGACGGCCGCCGCCACGATGGCGTCACGCACCACGCCGACCGAGTGCGTGTTGGTGATGCCGATGGGCCCTGAGAGCAGTCCCGCCTCGCGGATCCACTCGAGGCCGGTGAGCTCGCCGTTGCCGTTGAGGCGGTGGGCGCCGGCGTAGACGGCTTCGGCGAACGGATCGCCGTCATGCGGCATGACGACGGTGACGCCGGTGCGCACGGGACCCTGCCCGACCCGCAGTGGCCCGGCCTCACCCGCGATGATCGTCGCGTGGCCCACGCGCACGCCGGCCACGTCGGTGATGGCGTTGAGCGGGCCCGGGCGCCAGGAGCCCGATGGAGATGCCGAGGTCGCGTGCACGCATCGGCGCCGACCCCTCGTCGCGGCCCTAGCGCGGGCGCGTGACGAAGATGTTGCGCGGGGAGCCGTCCAGCTGTCCCGACTGCAGCACGATGGCCGGCTTGCTTGCCGCTGGCAGCGACGTTGGGGGCCATGCGCAGCAGCCGCGCGCGGGGCGCCACGGCCTCGGGGGCCTTCCACGTGCGGCCGTCATCGAGGCTGCGACGCGAGACCACCTTGGTGCTCGATCAGCCGCCGGTTCTTGACGCGTTCGTCGACGTAGGTGATGAGGGCCTTCTTGTTGGGCAGCAGCGAGACGTCGGCAGCACTCAGGCTCCGCCCCTTGGGTGGCTTGAGAGGCGGTCGCTCCACTGGCGCCCGTTCTTGCCGGAGCGCGCGACGATGAGCCCACCGGTAGGCGACTGCACCGTCGCCACGACGGTCTTGCCACGCGCGTCCAGCTCCGGCCAGCCGTAGCTGCGACGGCTGGTGATCGTGCGCCGGGGACTCCAGCGTTCGCCGCGGTCGAGCGAGGTGCGCACCTTGATGGCCTTGGCCAGGCACTGTCGCGAGGGCGAGTGCGACCACGCCACGTGGACGGAACGGTCGTTGATGGCCAGCCCCACGAGACCGTCGGTGAGGCGCTTCTTGCAGTCGATCGACAGGCTCGTCCGTCCCAGCGTCTTGGCCGGCTTGAAGGTGCGACCACCGTCGCGGCTGGTGCGGAGCTTGATCTTGCCGTTGGCCCGGTTGGTCCAGGCCACGGCGACGACATCGTTGCCCACGGCCACGGCCGGCACGCCCACGCCGTGCGCCTTCGAGGTCGAGAAGATCTCGTCCTTGGCGCCGAAGCTCTGGCCGCCATCACGGCTGACGCGCACGAAGAGGGTCTTCTCCGTGGGCCCGTCCACTCGCCAGGCGACGACGACCGTGTCGCCCTCGGCGGCGATGGCGAGGTTGGGGACGACGTGTCGACGACTCAGCGTGGCCGAGAACAGCGTGCGCTCCTTCGACCACGAGACCCCGCCGTTGCTGGAGCTCTGGTAGACGACGCGGTCGTCGGTCGTGTTGGGACCGATGCGCGGGTGGACCAGGTGCCAGGTGCCATCGTCGGCGGCGAGCTGGTGCATCGAATCGAGTCGTGAGCCGCCAGCGGCGCTGACACGGCTGAGCGAGGTCCAGTCGGCAGACAGGACGAGGGTGGGGAGCAGCAGCAAGGCAAACAGGGCAAGCGTGAGACCGGTGAGCGGCGCACGACTGCCGGCCCTGCGATGGACGGACATCACGGCGCCATTGTCACCGGTGCACCGGCGCACCGGAAATAGCCGCCGAGTACGTGCGTACGCATATGACCTTCGGCCGCGGCACGAGCCCGCAGGGAGCCGCGCGACTAACGCCGCTGCTGCCAGGACTTGCCCTCGACCGCCACGGCCGGGGCGTAGACCATCTCCACCTGCTGCATGGCGCGGATATCCGGCGCGCCGAGGGCCGCCATCGACTGGCGCAGCGCACCGACCAGGTTCTCGCTGCCGTCGGTCACGCGCGAGGGACCGAAGAGGATGCGTTCCATGGACCCCACCGTGCCGACGTCGATGCGGGTGCCTCGCGGCAGTGTCGGTGAGGGCGCCGCCATGCCCCAGTTGGTTCCAAGGCCGGGTGCCTCCTCCGCCCGCGCCAGCGGCGAGCCCAGCATCAGCGCATCCGCTCCCGCGGCGATGGCCTTGGCCATCTCGCCACCCCGGCGCATGCCGCCGTCACCGATGACCGGCACGTAGCGACCGGTTCGCGCGGCGTGGTCGTCGCGGGCAGCGGCCACGTCGGCGATGGCGCTGACCTGCGGCACGCCGATGCCCAGCACCTCACGCGTGGTGCAGGCAGCACCCGGCCCGACGCCCACGAAGATGGCGGCGATGCCCTGCTCCATCAGCGCGGCGGCTGCCTCGTAGGAGGTGGTGTTGCCCACCGCGACCGGGATGCCCATGAGCCGTGTGAACTCGTCCAGCTCCAGCGGCTGGTAGCCCGATGCGAGGTGCCGCGGCGAGGAGACCTGCGACTGCACCAGGAAGACATCGGCACCCAGCTCGGCGCAGATGGGCCCCCACTCGCGAGCAGCCGCGGGCGTGGCCGAGATGACTGCCGGGGATCCTGCCGCGTGCAGCTCGTTGATGCGTCTCGCCACCAGCTCCCGCGAGATCGGGGGCAGGTAGGCAGCCGAGAGGACCGACTGGACCTCGGCGGCAGAGGCCGTGGCGATGCACTGCAGCACCGCCGACGGATCCTCGTAGCGCATCTGCACGCCCTCGAGGTTCATCACGGCCAGGCCACCCAGCCCGGCCAGGACGCCGGCCGAGCGGACATCGACCACCGCGTCCATCGACGCGGCCAGCACGGGGATGCGCAGCGAGAGACCGGCCAGCTCGACGGAGGTATCCACGTCGTCCGGCTCGACCGTGCGTGTGCCGGGAGCCAGGGAGACATCATCGAAGCCGTAGGCGTGGCGGAGGTTCGCGACCTTGGAGGCTCGGCGGCGCGGAGCGATGGCGATCTCGCTGTCCTGATGCGGCATGCTGCCGACCCTGATGGTCACGATCGATGGACCCCTCCTGCGCAGTACTGAGCGTGGCGGCAGTATACCGAGGTGACGACCCTCCAGAACGAGCCCGGCCAGGTCACGCTGGCCGACGTGCAGGCCGCGGCCGATTGCCTCACCGGCGTGGCCCTGCGCACGCCCCTGCTGGCCTTCGGGCCCATCGACGACGCCATCGGCGCCCCGCGCGCCTGGCTCAAGCCGGAGAACCTGCAGCCGATCGGCGCGTTCAAGATCCGCGGCGCCTACAACGCGCTCGCGACACTGTCGCCGGAGGAGCGCGCCCGGGGCGTCGTCACGCACTCCAGCGGCAACCACGCGCAGGGCATCGCTCGCGCCGCCCGCATGCTGGGACTCCACGCGGTCATCGTCATGCCCGACGACGCGCCGGCCATCAAGGTCGCGGGGGTGCGCGCGGACGGTGCCGAGATCGACGTCGTCGGGCCCGACAGCGAGGAGCGCATCCGCCGGGCAGACCAGCTGGCCGCCGAGCGCGGCCTCGTCCTCATCCCGTCGTACGACGATGCCCGCATCGTGGCCGGCCAGGGCACCATCGGACTCGAGATCGTGGAGCAGGTCGCCGAGCTGGGCCGCGCCAACGAGCCGCTGACCGTGCTGGTGCCCATCGGTGGTGGCGGCCTCTCGGCCGGGGTCTGTGTGGCCGTCAAGGGGCTGCGGCCCGACGCCACGGTCATCGGGGTCGAGCCGGAGCT
Source organism: uncultured Chloroflexia bacterium (assembly GCA_963698505.1). Taxonomy (GTDB): domain Bacteria; phylum Chloroflexota; class Limnocylindria; order Limnocylindrales; family CSP1-4; genus JAFMJV01. The sequence continues at coordinate 61,475 of CAVORC010000052.1, forward strand.
GGCCGCCGACGCCGCCGATTCGATACGCCAGGACCGCATCGTGCGCTGGGCGCCCGCGCTGACCGGTCGCACCATCGCCGATGGCGTGCGCAGCAGCGCGCTCGGCCACATCCCCTTCGCGCACCTGCGCCGGCTCATCGACGACGTCGTGACGGTGACGGAGAACGACATCAAGCGCGCCATGCTGGAAGCCGGAACGCGCGCCCGCATCGTGGCCGAGCCCTCCGGCGCGGTGTCCATCGCGGCCTGGCTGCGCTACGGCTCCCAGCTACCGCATGCCGACGACGGCGACACGGTGATGGTGGTGAGCGGCGGCAACATCGACCCGGAGCGGTACCAGGCGCTGCTCGCCGAGGCCGTGGCACTCGGCTGACCAGGGCGGACCGGTGCTCGGCCGGGCGGCCGGCCGGGCGGCCGGTCGGGACGCTGCCCAGCCTGTGGCAGGCTCAAAGTGGTGCGTCGACGCGCCGCCCGCGACATGCCCGACGGCTGCGCATGACGGCAGTGCTGGACGCTGCGACTATCATCGCCTCCATGCCCGAGCGACCCGTGCCCTTCAGTCTTCTCGACGCCGCCCGCGTGGTGGCGCGCGGCGGTACCTTCGATAGCAAGCTGGCCGCGCTGTCATCGCAGGCCCAGACCGTCACCGATGCGACCTCCGTCAGCATCCTGCTTCATGACGCTGACGCCGACATCCTGCTCTCCATCGATGGCGAGCTGGCCCTCCCGATCAGCGCTACCGACGACCAGACCCGGCAGGCGGTGTCCGACCGTCAGACAGTGCTGATCGCCGGCGTCCCCAAGGCCCTCGCCTCGGCGCTGCCGGGCGCGAAGTCGAGCCTGCTGACGCCGCTGGTCATCGAGGACGAGGACGGCTCGTTCCTCGAGGGTCTGCTGGCCGTGGGCTGGCCCTCGGCTGAGCCGCCGATCGACGAGGCTCCCGACGCCGTGCTGGCCATCGCCGACCTGGCCGCGGTGACCATCCGCCAGGCTCGGCTGCGCAACTCGGCCTGGGAGCAGTCAGACCACGCCGACCGCCTGTCCCACACCGATCGGCTCACCGGCCTGGCCAATCGCGTCACCTTCGAGCGCATGCTCGAGCTGGAGATCGCCCGCGCCACGCGCCAGGGCACGCCGCTGGCCGTTGCCGTGCTCGACGTCGATGGCTTGACCGGCATCGCCGAGCGCAAGGGTGCACGCGTGGCCGACGAGGTCCTGCGCCACGTGGCGAGCGCCATCGCCGATCGCGTCCGCCTGCTCGATACGGTGGCCCGCTTCGGCGAGGACGAGTTCGTGGTCATCGCCCCCGGCGATGCCGGCGGCATCGTGGCCCTGCGCCTGCGCGATGCCATCGCCGAGCTGCCGCCCATCGGTGATACCGAGATCAGCGTCAGCGCCGCGGTGGTGCACCATCCGGCCGACGGCGCCAGTGGCGCTGAGCTGGTGGCAGCCTCGGAGGCGGCCCTCGCAGAGGCCAAGTCCAAGGGCCCGGGCACCATCTTCGGGGTCCAGGGGGCGACTGCCTGAGCGTCACGCGAAGGGCCGCCTATGCGTCGAGCAGGCCGACCGCCTGATCGGGCTGCGGTCCGCGGCCACGGAGCCAGCCATCGTCAGTCGCGCTCGAGGCGCTCCAGCAGCTGGTCCACCGCACGGCCCACGGCCGTCGCGACCACGTCCACGTCGGCACTGCCATCGAGCACCGCCCAGCGCTGTGGGTCGGCCGCGGCCATCTCGTGGTAGCCGTCGCGCACACGCTGGTGGAACGCCAGGTCGTGACGTGATTCGTCCTCGAAGCGGGTCAGCTCCTCGGCGTGCCCGGCGTCCCGGCGGGCCAGCCCGACCTCGACCGGAACATCCAGCACAACCACCAGGTCGGGCTGCAGGCCTCCCGTCGACAGCTGCGCGATGACCGCCAGCATCTGGCGATCGACGCCACTGCCGTAGCCCTGGTAGGCCATCGAGGAGGTGGCGTAGCGGTCGAGCACCACCACCTCGCCGCGCGCGAGCGCCGGCCGGATGACGTCGGCGACCAGCTGCGAGCGTGCGGCATTGAAGAGCAGCGCATCCGCCACCGGGCCGCGGGGGATGTCGGCCGGATCGAGCAGGATCCGGCGTACCTGCTCGCCCAGCGGCGTGCCACCGGGCTCCCGCGTCTCGGTCACGGCCAGACCGCGCGCTCTCAGGCGCTCCGCCAGCAGGCGCGCCTGCACCGACTTGCCCGCGCCGTCGGGTCCCTCGAGCACGATGAAGAGGCCGGGTCGCGCGGTCCTTCCGGTCCTCCCGGTCGTGCTGGCCACGGTCAGCGGAACGCCCGCACCTTCTCCGGATAGACGCGCACCCGCCGGAACGGCTCGCGGCCACGGGAGCGCGAGACCAGGTTGGCGGCCTCGGCAGCACGGTGCTGCAGCTTGCGCAGGTAGGCGTTCTGGGGTGACAGTTCGACGGGCTTGGCCTCCGTGCGCACCAGGCTGACCGCTTCCTCCAGCTCGCGCATGGCCACGTCCTGGGGGTCGGTGTCCAGGACGTACAGGCTGGTCAGGATGGACTGCATCTGCACGACCGTGTTGGACTTGAGCACATAGATGGGGATCCCCCGCATCTCGGCCTCGCGGATGAGCGGCGACTTCTGCTTGTAGGCGCTGCGAAGGGTGATCACCACGTCGGCCTCGTCGGGCTCGCGCACGACCACCACGGGTAGCTGCAGGTCCTTGATGGCCTGCTCGAGTCGCTTGCGGCTGATGCCGAAGCCGAGCACGTTCATCGGCTGCAGCGGCATCGGCTCTCCGTTGCGCTCCGAGAGGCGGATGAGCAGCTCCTCCTCGCCACGCGCCTCCATGGGCACGTCCGCCCCCTCCTCGGCGGCGGTCGTCTCAGCGCGAGCGGTCCCGCCGTCGCCGACAGCAGGGGCTGGCGCCAAACCTGGGATCTCGTCACCGAGGGCCTCGGCCTCCGCCTGGTCGGCCATCAGCTCGGTCATGGCGCGGTTCGCCGAGGCCCGCCATTCAGCCTGGCGCTCGAGCTCTCGGGCCTCGCGGGCGCGCTGCTCGGGTGCCGTCGTGCCCCGCTCGAGAGGACCGCGGTCGGCGATGGCGCCGGCACGGAACACCGCTGGGTCACCCGCGCGCCGGCGCGCCTCGTCGCCGGGCCAGCCCTCCGTGCCTCGCCGTCCACGGCTGCGCCCGCGTGGGCCGGCACCGGCGCGTCCGACGGTCTCCGCGCCGGCGCCACGGCGGTCCGGGCGGGCGGGATCGATGCCGAAGCTGCCGAGCCCACCGCCGACCAGTCCGCCGAATCGCTCGCCGGGCATGCGCTCGCGTGGTCCGGGTCGCGGGCGTGCCTGGGAGCGGTGCACGCCGCCTTCGTCGCGCCAACGCATCTCGGGGGCCAGGGCATCGCCCCGCAGCATGGCGTCGATGGTCTCGGCCACGTCGGCATGCACCGCCACGCGGTCACGATCCTGGATCTCCACCACCACGTCGAAGGTGGGCGGGGCCTTGCGCTCGAGGACCGACTTCTGCGTGCGCCGGCGGCGGGCCTCGTCGTCACCGAGCGTGACGGTCTGGATGCCGCCGATGAGGTCGGACAGCGTGGGGTTCAGCATGAGGTTGTCGAGGTTGTTGCCGTGGGCCGTACCGATGAGCTGGACACCACGCTCGGCGATGGTGCGAGCGGCCAGTGCCTCCAGCTCCGTGCCGATCTCGTCGATGACGATGACCTCGGGCATGTGGTTCTCGACGGCCTCGATCATGACCGCGTGCTGCAGGTCCGGGGTACGCACCTGCATACGACGTGCGCGCCCGATCCCCGGATGCGGGATATCCCCGTCGCCGGCGATCTCGTTGCTGGTGTCGACGATGACGACGCGCTTGTCGAGATCGTCGGCCAGGACGCGTGCCGCCTCGCGCAGCATGGTCGTCTTGCCGATGCCTGGGCGACCCATGATGAGGATGGACTGGCCTGACTCGACCAGGTCATCGACGATCTCGATGGTGCCGAAGACGGCACGGCCCACGCGGCAGGTGAGCCCCACGATCTTGCCGTTGCGATTGCGGATGGCGCTGATGCGGTGAAGCGTGCGCTCGATGCCGGCACGGTTGTCCTCGCCGAAGGAGCCCACGTGCTCGACCACGTACTGGATGTCTTCGGGGCTGATCTCGCGGTCGAGCAGGACCTCCTCGCCGCCACCGCCGAAGCGCGCCTCCGGCTTGCGGCCGAGGTCCATCACCACCTCGATGACGGAGCCGACCTGCTCAAGGGAACGCATGCGCTCCCCGATCTCCGGCGGCAGCGCGTCAAGCAGTGCCTCGAGGCCGTCGCCGGCCTCGGGCAGCGGGGGTACGGGCATGGTCTCCTCCGATGGCGGGGAACTCATCAGACGGCCGGCACGAGCGAGGGCTCAGCCACCCGCACCAGTGCCTCCTTGACCAGCAGCGAGACCGTGGCGATGGTCTCCATGCCGTGGTCCTCCAAGCGACGATCGATGGGTGCTTCGTAGGTGCGCACACAGGCCATGACCCCGTGCTGGTGGGCAGGGTTGGCGGAGCGCTTGTTGGCGCCGCTGCGCTTGCCGATGATGGCCAGGCCGTAGCGGATGAGCAGGCCCGTGTCGTGCTGCGGCAACGCCATGACGCGCAGATAGTGGGGCTGCTGCTCCTTGGCCACCCCGACCTGCAGCATGGCCGCCAGTGACTCCCCGTCGTCCGACTCCTGGACGTAGGCCTCCACGTCGGCGAAGCGCAGCAGCGGCGTCAGCGAGGTACGCGGCACCGTCGAGCGGCCCGGCAGGTGCTCCCAGTCCGGGAGCCGATAGCCCTCCAGCCGTGCCACCGGCGCCGGCGTGACCAGCTTGTACAGCCGTGCCAGCTCCACCGAGTCGAGGTGGTGCGCCGGACGGATGCCGTGTGCCGCCGCGTCGATGACGCGCAGGCTGGGGAAGCGCCGGCGGGGGTCGCGGAAGAGGATGGTCTCCTCACCGTAGCGCGTGAAGCCGGCCTGCATGAAGAGCTCCACGTTGCCGTCACGATCGGCGCAGGCCACGTGGAAGCGCGAGGCGCCGCGCCGCGAGCCATCGCGCATGAGGTGCTGGACAAGCCGGTAGCGGATATCGCCGGCAGCATCCTGGTCGAAGGCGTCGAGCTCGACGACCGTCCACTCGTCGCGGGCGGCGTCGCGCTCCACGCGGGCCAGGCCGGCGAGGCGGCCACCCTCGTCGTAGACGTACATCTGGTCGTTGGGCCGGAAGGCGCCGAGCGGCATGCGGAAGAGGCTGAACACCGAGACGTGGCTGGCAGTCACCGGCAGGCCCAGCGAGCGCATCTTGTGCGGCGGCTGCTCGGCCCGGGAAGCAGCACCGTCGGTCACGATCTCGATGCTGGGGTGCGCCAGACGCGAGAGCTCGCCGACGGCGGCCAGGTCGGTCAGGCGGGCAGCCCTGACGCGGCCGGAACGTGCAGCCGTCGGCATCAGCGGCTCCCCGCGGGGTCGGAGATCGGGTTCATCGCGACACCTCCTGCTGCCCCCGGCGGGTGGGGTGAGGCCGCCGGCCACTCCCCTCGGCTGGTTCCAGGTAGGCGCCGGCCATCGTCGTCAGCAGGCGGTGGAAGCGTGTCTCTCCAGCCAGCTCGGGATGGAAGGCCGTGGCGATGACGTTGCGCTGTCGCACGGCCACCACGCTACCGTCATCCAGCCGCGCCAGCACGTCGACCTCGTCGCCGACGCGTTCCACGATGGGGGCGCGGATGAAGACGGCATGCACCGGGGTGTCCCCCAGCACCGGCACGGCCAGGTCGGTCTCGAACGACTCCAGCTGGCGTCCGAAGGCGTTGCGCTTCACAGCCACGTCCAGCAGGGGGAAGACAGGCTCGTCGCCGTCGACGATCTCGCGCGCCAGCAGGATCATGCCGGCACAGGTGCCCAGGACCGGAGCACCCCGCGAGGCGAGCTCGAGGATGGGGGCGCGCAGCTGCCAGCGGTCGATGAGCTTGCGCATGGTGGTCGATTCGCCACCGGGCAACACGAGCCCGGCCAGCCCGGCGAGATGCTCGGGCAGGCGCACGGGAACCACCTCCACGCCGAGGCCACGGAGCAGCGCCTCGTGCTCGGCGAAGGCACCCTGGACCCGCAGGACTCCGATCCTCACGATCGCCTCCTCTGTGCGGGCGCGATCGCGGGACTACCAGCCGCGGACCGCGAGACGCTCCTCCTCGGGGACGCTGGCGGCGTGGATCCCGCGCATCGGCTGACCCAGGCCCCGGGAGACCTCGGCGATGATCTTGGGATCGTCGAAGTGGGTGGTGGCCTGGACGATGGCGTTGGCGGTGGTGGCCGGGTCCTCGGACTTGAAGATGCCCGAGCCCACGAAGACGCCTTCAGCCCCCAGCTGCATGGCCAGCGCCGCGTCCGAGGGCGTGGCGATGCCGCCGGCCACGAAGTTGACCACCGGCAGCCGTCCGGCGGCGGCCACCTCCCTGACCAGGTCGAATGGGGCACCCAGCTCCTTGGCCGCCATGTAGAGCTCGTCCTCGCGCATGCCGGCCAGCTTGCGGATGCCGGCGTTGACGGAGCGGATGTGACGCACGGCTTCGACGATGTCGCCGGTGCCGGCCTCGCCCTTGGTGCGCATCATGGCCGCGCCCTCGCTGATGCGACGCAGCGCCTCGCCCAGGTCGCGCGCTCCACACACGAACGGCACCTTGAACTGGTGCTTGTCGATGTGGTTGTCCTCGTCGGCCGGCGTCAGCACCTCTGATTCGTCGATGTAGTCGACGCCGAGCGCCTCCAGCACCTGCGCCTCGACGAAGTGGCCGATGCGCGCCTTGGCCATCACCGGGATGGTGACGGCGTCCATGATGCCGCTGACGAGCGCTGGGTCGCTCATGCGCGCGACGCCGCCGCTGGCGCGGATATCCGCGGGGACGCGCTCGAGCGCCATCACCGCGACGGCGCCGGCCTCCTCGGCGATGCGCGCCTGGTCGGGGGTGACGACGTCCATGATGACGCCGCCCTTGAGCATCTGGGCCAGGCCCTTCTTGGTCGCCCAGGTGGACGTGTCGACGTTCACTACGTGCCTCGATCGAAGTTGGGTTCTCGTGGCGCTTGCCAGTGGCTCGGCAGCGGGGTCGTCGCCCGCACGGAACCGGATGGTTGCCACGACGATGGACCGATTATCGCACGCGTCCTCGAAGCCCCCAGAGGACACCCTTCGAGCCCCCACGGTCGTGGTCGGCCCGATGGGGTGTGGTACTGATGGTCCCGGTGCTGGGGGGCACCACCGTAGGGAGGGCCAGCGTACAGGCGACCTGCTAGCGTCAGCCACATGCCGGAACGCCAGCGGACGAAGCGTCCACCGATCGATCTTGCCGAGGAGCTCGAGCGGGCTGTCGAACGCAACGAATTCGGACTCGAGTACCAGCCGATCATCGATCTGGGCTCCGGGTCGATCGCTGCGGTCGAGGCCCTCCTGCGCTGGCGGCACCCGCTCATGGGCACCATCGCCCCCGCCGACTACCTTCCGCTTGCCGAGGAGACCGGGCACATCGTGCCCATCGGCGAGCGCGTGCTCGACGCCGCTACGCGCCAGCTGCGCACGTGGCACCTCGGCTTCGCGCGCATGCAGTCGCTCAAGATGAACGTCAACATCTCGCCGCGGCAGCTCAGTCACCCCGACCTGCTGGGCCACATCCAGACGGTGCTGACGCGCTCGGACCTCGATCCTGCCTCGTTGACGCTCGAGCTGGGAGCCGGCTGTGGGCAGTACCCCGACCACATCGTCGCCCTCGCCGATGTCGGTGTCGGGCTGGCGCTCGAGGACTTCGGGCAGGGCTCGTCGCTCGACGAGGTGCGCACGCTGCCGCTGACGATCGTGAAGCTCCATCCGAGCTTCGCCGGCATGGCCGCCGGCAGCGACGATGACGCCGCCTTCGCCGAGAGCCTGCTGGCACTCTGTCGCACTCGCGGCCTTGCCACCATCGGCAAGGGTGTGGAGACACGCGACCAGGCGCGCAAGCTGGCGGTGATGGGCTGCGACATGGCACAGGGCTACCTCTACTCCAAGCCACTCGGCTCAGAGGGCATCGGCACGCTCCTGGCGCGCGGTCGCGTCACGGCCCCGACGGCACTGCGCTAGCCCGCCGGCACTCCCTCGCCGGCACTCCCTCGCCGGCACTCCCCGGACGGCACTCCCCGGACGGCACTCCCCGGACGCCATCGCGCTGGGCCCCCTCGGCGCACCCACCTCCGCCCGTCGGCCTACGTCGTCCGGCCACCTCGCCGCCGACCCACATGGTCTAGCGCTCGTGTACGTAGCCGTAGTCCGAGTGCGGCGGGGGTAGGGCGTCCATCGCGGGCGTGGTCCAGGTCGTCGCAGCGTGTTTCGGATGGGTCTCGGCGTGCCTCAGTGGGTCCAGCGCTCGTGTCAGTAGCGGTAGTCCAGGAGCGGCGCGTCAGCGGCCCCCGATCCGGGCCTTGCGTCACCCGGAGTAGCGATAGTCCATATCGCCAGCCGTACCGCTGCCGAACGCCTGCCGTGCGGCTGCCCGCGCTCCCACGCCGTGCCGTCGCCGAGCTCCTACTCCGTACCGCTGGCCTCGCTGTCCCGGCGGGGCGACCCCCGGTGCATGCTGGCCCAGACATCTGGTCCAGACATGACGAACGGCCGGGAGGTCGAACCTCTCCGGCCGTCGTTCCGGGGCGCAGGTCCCGGTCGTGGTCTGGCGTCGTCGCGTCGTCCCTGCTGGCGCGAGATCCGCCGACCCGGGTCGAGCTGTCCCCTGTTCTAGAAGATGCCCATCGCGCTCATGGCCACGCCGTAGAGGGCGACGCCGGCGACGAGGCCGACCAGCACGAACGCGCGACCGCGCGAGACGGTGGTGGCGTCATTGAACGCAGCCTGGTGCAGCGAGATGTCGTACTCGGTGCCGCGATAGCGCTCCGTCAGCGACATGCTTCGCTCGTCGGCCTTGGGCTGGACCGCCATGGCGACCGCCGTCGGATCCCAACGGCAAGCCGGGCAGATACCGGTGTTCTGGTCGAGCTCGGTCTCACACTCTGGGCAGTAGGCGTTCATGATCCGTCCTGTTCCTCGTTGTGGTGGGCTTCCTGCTTGGTCCTGCGCTCGGATCGATGACACCCCGAACCCTATCGATGACCACGGTCCTGTCTCCATCACCCGGTCGTCCCACGCGCTGGGCGGAGGCGACCCCAGGGGTGTGGAGAGGTGCGCAAGCCGGGGCCATCGCCGGATGGAGAATTGGTACTGCCCGCCACGGGCCTGACGTAGGGCGGCGGAAGGGTGCGCTAGGATGCTGCTGCAGCGTGTCCGTCACGCCGACTCGAGGTACACGGTGGATAGCGTCGTCCTTCTTCTGAACGCCGACTACGAGCCGCTCAACGTCTGCGACCTGCGCAGGGCGTTCCGGCTCGTCTTCGGCGAGAAGGCGGAGGTCATCGAGTACGACCACACCGAGGTCCGGACCCCGACCGAGGTCCTGCGCGCGCCGTCGGTCATCAAGCTGCAGTACCGCGTCAAGCGTCCACGACCACGGGTGCGCCTGTCGCGTCGCGAGGTCTTCGCCCGCGACGGACACACCTGCGTGTACTGCGGCGAGCGCTCGCCCAAGCTCACGCTGGACCACGTGGTTCCGCGCCATCGTGGTGGCGGTCATAGCTGGGACAACCTCGTGGCCGCCTGCAGTACCTGCAACCATCGCAAGGGCGGCCGCCTGCCGGAGGAAGCCGGCATGCGCCTGCGCCGCCCTCCGCGCGAGCCTCACTGCGACCCCTACTCGATGTACTCGACGTACCTGACCGATCCCCGCAACGAGGCCTGGCGGGACTACCTCACGCTCAACCGCTGAGCGGCGGGCGGGGACGCACAGCAGCCGGCCGTTGAGCATGGGAAACCGCCCCGAGGCGCTGGACTCTCCGGCCGGATCCCCCTCCGCGGACGGACCGGCCGTGGCGGATCCGGACGGACCGGCCTTGGCGGATCCGGGCGCTCCGCCCTTCCCGGTGGCGCCCGCCGCGATGTCGGTGCTGGACGCACTGTGGCAGGCCGGCTACGGCGCCTACCTCGTGGGCGGCAGCGTGCGCGATGCCCTGCTGAGCCTGCCGGTGAGCGACTGGGACGTGGCCACCGACGCGCGACCCGAGCGCATCCTGCGCATCTTCCCCGGCAGCAGCTACCAGAACCGCTTCGGCACCGTCCTCGCCCGCGGCATCGAGGTCACGACCTTCCGCCGCGACCATCGCTACGCCGACCATCGCCGGCCCGACAGCGTCACCTTCAGCTCCGACATCTTCGAGGACCTGGCCCGGCGTGACCTGACCATCAACGCCATCGCCTGGGGACGTCGCGGGCCTGATGGCGCCGCGCGGCTGGTGGATCCGGCCGACGGACAGGGCGACCTGGAGGCGGGGCTGGTACGTGCGGTCGGCGACCCCGGTCGACGCTTCGAGGAGGACGCCCTGCGACTGCTGCGGGCGGTGCGCATCGCGGCTCGCCTGGACTTCACCATCGAGCCGGTGACCCTTGAGGCCATGCGCGCCCACGCTGTCGATATCGCGTGGGTGTCGGAGGAGCGCATCGGTGCCGAGGTCCGGCGCATGCTGGTCGCACAGCCGCCCTCGCGCGCGATCCGACTCATGCAACAGGCCGGCATCCTGGCCACGACGCTGCCCGAGCTCGACGAGCTGGCTGGCGCGGACCTGGAACGCGCGCTCACCACGCTCGACGCCGTCGGGCGCGAGGAGCCAGGCGTCGCGCGCGAGGAACGTGACGCCGAGCGCCTGGCGCTGACGGCCCTGCTCGAGCCCCTCGGCCCGGCGGGTGCGCGGACGGTGCTCGGACGCCTACGCGTCGGAGGTCGCGATGCCGATGCGGTCGTGGCACTGATCGAGGCCGCCGCATCGGCCTACGACCCCGCCTGGAGCGATGCCGACGTGCGCCGCTACATGGGCAGCGTCCCCGCCCAGCTGCTGGACGACCTGCTGTCGCTGCGCGCGGCAGGGGCGAGCGATGCGACCGGGCGGACGCTGGAGTCGCAGCTGCGAACCCGCATCGCGGCCCAGCGTGCGACCGCGGCGCCCCTGGCGCTGGCGGACCTGGCGATCGACGGCCGTGACCTGCGCGAGATGCTGGGGATCCCGGAGGGCCCCGCCATCGGGACCATCCTCGAGCGCCTCCTGGCCGACGTCATCGACGAGCCGGCGCTCAACACGCGCACGACCCTGCTGACACGAGCCAGTCTCCGCCTGGACGAGCTGATCCAGTCCGGCCGGAGCGAGGCTTCGCATGGCTCGGGTGACGCGGTACGTGGCTCCGCCGATCCACCCATCAGGTAGGCTCGAGCATGTGATCGAACAGATCCTGGTGGCCGACCGGCACCTGCAGGTCGACCAGGTCGAGAAGGCTCGCGATATCTACGCGCGGGTGGTGGAGCTGGACCCCGGCAACGCCATCGCGGTCGTGGGTCTGGCACGCTGCGCCCTCGCCGAGGGTGAGGACGCGCAGGCCTACGAGCTTGCTGCTCGCGCCCTGGTCATCGACCCCGAGAACGAGATGGCGCGCCGCATGGAGGCGCGCCTCTCGGAGATCATGGCCACCCGCGGCGAGTCGGTCACGCGACCGGGCATCGCCGGTTCGCCCAACCCGCATGAGATGCGCTCCGTCGTCACGCAAGCAGCTCCCGCGAGCACCTCGCGGCCCGGACCCACTGCCGGCCCACCACCCGTCCCCATGAAGGAGCCCAACGTGCGCAAGTCCCTCCTCGACCGGCTGCTGGGTCGCTGATGCGCGTTCTCGTCACCGGCGGCGCCGGATACATCGGCGCCGTCTCCGTGGAGCAACTCGTCCTTGCCGGCCACGACGTCGTGGTGCTCGATACGCTCGTGACCGGGCATCGCGAGTCCGTTGCCCGCGGGGCGGAGCTGTCGGTGCACACCGTCTCGGACAAGGCGGCCGTGGTGGCTCTGCTGCGGGAGCACCACATCGACGCGGTCCTGCACTGTGCTGCGCGCTCGCTGGTGAGCCAGTCGATGAAGGATCCAGGGCTCTACTTCAGCGAGAACGTGGTCGGCGGCATCGCCCTGCTCGATGCAGCCCGTGAGGCGGGAGTCGATCGCATCGTCTTCAGCTGCACCGCCGCGGTCTACGGCGAGCCCGAGCGGGTGCCCATCCGCGAGACCGCGCCGACGCAGCCGGTCAACCCCTACGGCGCCTCCAAGCTGGCCTTCGAGAGCGCCATGGGCTGGTACGCGGCCTATGGGCTGCGGTCGGTGTCGCTGCGCTACTTCAACGTCGCCGGTGCCAGCGAGCACTACGGCGAGCGCCACGACCCGGAGACCCACCTGGTGCCCAACATCCTGCGCGCCGCGCGTGGCGGCCCGCAGCTCACCATCTACGGGGACGACTACCCCACCGCCGACGGCACCGCCATCCGCGACTACATCCACGTGCTGGACCTGGCCGAGGCGCACATCGCGGCCCTGGAGCTCACGGACCGGATGGAGCCCGGCCAGGAGATCTGCAACCTCGGCTCCGGCACGGGCTTCAGCGTCAAGCAGGTGCTCGAAGCGGCCACGGCCGTGGTGGGCCGGGAGATCCCGCACGTCTACGGACCCCGCCGCGCCGGCGATCCACCCGCGCTGGTGGCATCCAACGACCGCGCGGCCGAGCTCCTCGGCTGGACGCCCGAGCGTGGTTCGCTGCGCGAGATGATCGGCTCCGCCTGGCGCCTGCTGGAGACCGGGCCGGCTCATGCCGGCGATCGTGGGCCGGCCGACGCGCCGCGGCAGGCCGAGTAGCGCGGGCCAGACCTCGTGTCCGACCGTGAGGCAGCGACCGTCCCCGACGACCCGCGGGACTGGGCGCCCATGCGGGCCTATCGCGGGCGGCACGTGTTCGAGATCAGCGACCCCGTCGTCGAGCCGCTGTGGAGCGGCACCCGGGTGCTGGCCCATCTCACCGTCCACCCTGGGGCCGAGCCGGCCACCGTCGTCGCGCTCATCGAGGAGCTCGGTGCCGACCTGGCGCCGGAGCTTCCCGCCCTGGCCGAGGCCATCGCGACCTCGTTCACGGCCCTCGATGCCATCGTCGACGGCGTCATCAGTCGCGAGGTCACACTCGATGGCGTCGGCGCGGCCGCCATCCCGGAGGTGCGCGGCCGGCCCACCGAGATGTTCGTGCGCAGCAACCTCGACTTCGACGTCAGCCCGCGTGGCCCCGTCGCCGACGCGGCCGCGGAGGCGGAGCCGGTCGATGGCTTCTTCGCCGTCGACCTGCTGCGCGTGGACGGCACCAGCCTGTTGGACGTGCCGCTGCTCGAGCGCAAGCGGCTGCTCGAGAGCGTGATCGTCCCCGGCCGACTCGTACGCGTCTCCAGCCATGTCCGCCCGCCCATCGACAGCTGGATCGCGACGTGGAAGGCGATGGGCCTGCGTGGCGGCATGCTCAAGGCCGCCAACAGCCGCTACCAGCCCAACGACGAGACCATCGAGTGGCGCATCGTGGAGCGCCTCAACCGCCGGCGGTAGGCGAAGCCCCGGGGCGGCTCGCTCGAATCACGCTCTGCTGGTAGCGCGGGCCCACGCGGGCGGCCCCGAGATGTCCTCGCGGCCCGCTTGGGCTAGTCTCCTCGCATGCCCGATCGAGCCCTCCCCGAAGCGCTGGCCGAAGAGGTCAAGCGGCTTGGCAAAGCCGACATCATGGTCGGCATCCCCAGCTTCAAGAACGCCGCCACCATCGGTCACGTCACGCGCGCCGCACAGGCCGGCCTGGTGCAGTACTTCCCCGACAGCAAGCCGGTCCTGGTCAACGCCGACGCAGGCTCGCCCGACGGCACCGGACGCGTCGTCATCGAGACACAGCCTCCCGACTATGTCGAGCGCATCCTGCTGGTACGCCCGCGCAACCGGCTGCAGCGGCTGTCGCTCACCTACCCCGAGGTCGATGGCGTCGGCGGCAAGGGCGCAGCGTTGCGCACGATCTTCCAGATCGCCGAGGCCCTCGAGGTGGAGGCGCTCGTCGTCGTCGATTCCGACCTGCGCTCCATCGTGCCCGAGTGGATCGAGCTGCTGGCTGGGCCCATCCTCAAGGGCGGCTTCGACTTCGTCACGCCGCTCTACCAGCGCTACAAGTACGACGGCACCATCACCAACACCGTCACCTATCCCATCACCCGAGCCCTCTACGGGCTGCGCATCCGGCAGCCCATCGGCGGCGACTTCGGTGTCAGTGGCGACCTGGTCCAGCACTACCTCGCGCAGGACGACTGGACCGCGGACATCTCCAAGTTCGGCATCGATATCTGGATGACGACCAAGGCCATCACTGGTGGCTTCGCCGTGAGCCAGACCCGCCTGGGCGCCAAGATCCACGATCCCAAGGACCCCGGCGCCGACCTGGGGCCGATGTTCAGCCAGGTCGTGTCCACCATGCTGCGCCTGACCGTGGAGCACGCCGAGCAGTGGCTCAACGTGCGTGGCTCGCACGCGGTGCCGACCTACGGCTTCGAGCGCTACGCCGACCCACCGCCGCTGGATGTGGACGTGACGCGGCTGCTGGCCGCCTTCGCGCGCGGTCGTGTGACGGTCGGCGACGCCTGGGCCGCGCTGGTCTCCCCGACTCGCATGGAGGCGCTCGACCTGCTTGCCGTGGAGGCAGCTGCAGCCCTCGACGAGATCACCCGCGCCGACACGCCCACCACCGCGGATGACGTCGACTTCCACTTCAGCGACGACCTTTGGGCGCGCATCATCTACGACCTCGCCATCGCCGCCCGTGGGGACATCATGGAGATGGACCGCATGATCGCAGCGTTGGTGCCGATCTACTTCGCGCGCGTCGCCAGCCTGGTCATCGAGGCCCGCGACATGACCACCCAGCAGGCCGAATCCCTCGTGGAGCGCCAGGCACGCGCCTACGAGCAGGCCAAGCCCGGCTTCGTCGAGCGCTGGCAGGCCGGCGAGGGCCTGAGCGCGCCCAGGTCCGCCCGCAAGCCGGCACGCAGCGGCGCCAAAGGCGCGACGAAGGCGAACGCCAAGGGGACCAGCCGCAAGGGCGCGGCGAAGCCGAGCGCCAAGGGGACGAGCGCATGACCAGCAGCCGCCCGCTTCCGGTCTCCATCGTCATCCCGCTGGCCAACCCACGCACCGCGTCAGACCTGGTCCGCATCGGCGCCGCGCTGCTCCGCGAGGGCGGCGCTATCACCGCGCTATCGGTGGTGGAGGTGCCCGAGGGTGTACCCCTGTCCGAGGGCGCCACGCGCGCACGCCAGGCGAGACGCCTGCTGCAGCGCGTGCTCGAGTTCGCCCCCGAGGGCGTGGAGCTGCGCACCGTCGTGCGCATCGGCCGTCGCGCCGATGAGGGCATCGTGGAGGTGGCCGCGGAGGAAGAGGCAGACCTCATCCTCTTCGGCTGGGGCGGTCCCGACCGGCGCCATCACGGCGTCGCCGACCAGGAGGAGTTCCGGCCCGTCTTCAGCCCCACCATCGACGAGGTCATCCGTGAGCGGCCCTGTGACATCGCCGTGGTCAAGCAGCGCGGCATCGGCCAGGTCGAGCGCATCGTGGCTCCCGTCCGTGGCGGGCCCCATGCCGAGCTGGCGCTGCGCTACGCCACGGCGCTGGGTGACGCCTTCGGAGCCGAGCTGGTCGTGCCGACCGTCATCTCACCCGGCCTCGATCCGGCACTGCGCGAGCGCTACCAGCGCAACCTCGCCCTGTTCGTGGAGCGCCACAGCGGCGATCCTTCGGCCGCCCGTGTGGTGGAGGGGGACGACGTCACCGAGGCCATCCTGCGCGAGGCCAACAGCGCGCAGCTGGTCATCATGGGTGCCACCGCCTCGGCCATCGAGAGCCCCGGCGCACCGCTCTTCGGCCAGCTCGTCGAGCACGTGGCCCAGGAGGCCGAGCCCACGGTCATCGTGGTCAAGACTCGCGACGTGCCCACCCGCGCCACCTTCGTGGAGCGCGCTCGCGAGGACGAGTCGCTCGAGGCGGCCGAGCAGGCCGCGTCGGCGCTGCGCTCCCTGCCGGCCAAGGTCGATCGCTGGTTCGGCGAGTCATCGCGGGAGTACGGGGAGTTCCGCGACCTCAAGCGCCTCGTAGAGCTGAAGGAGAAGCGCGGCCTGACCATCTCGGCGGTGCTGCCCACGCTCAACGAGGCGGAGACCATCGGACCCATCGTGCGGGCTGCGCGCCGAGAGCTGATGAAGATCGTGCCCCTGGTCGACGAGCTGCTGGTCATCGACTCGGATTCGAGCGACGAGACCCGCCGCATCGCCGAGGGCGAGGGTGCACGGGTGGTCATCCACCAGCAGGTGCTGACTCGGTACGGCTCCCACGCGGGCAAGGGCGAGGCGCTGTGGAAGTCGCTCTACGAGACCAGCGGCGACCTCATCGCCTGGTGCGACACCGACGTGCGCGACTGGGATCCGCGCTTCCTGTACGGCACGCTGGGCCCCCTGCTGACGGAGCCGAGGCTGGGCTACGTGAAGGCCTACTACCAGCGGCCCATCGTCCAGGGCGGCGTGCTCACCGAAGGTGGCGGCGGCCGCGTCACCGAGCTCGTCGCGCGGCCACTCATCAACCTCTTCTTCCCCGAGCTGTCGGGCTACATCCAGCCACTCTCGGGCGAGTACGCCGGCCGCCGCGAGATCCTCGAGGACATCCCCTTCTTCACCAGCTACGCGGTCGAGATCGGCCACCTCATCGATCTCGTGGACAAGATCGGCATCGACGGCCTGGGACAGGTTGACCTGGAGATCCGCCATCACCGCAACCAGGACCTGGAGGGCCTGACCAAGATGGCCTTCGTCATCATGCAGGCGGTGATGAAGCGGCTGGAGGAGCGCGGCAAGACACGGCTGATGGGCGAGCTGGGCACCTCCATGAAGCTGCCCCGCTCGGCCGGGCACCAACTGTCGCTGGACGTCCTCGACCTGGCCGACATCGAACGGCCGCCGATGAACCGCATCCCGGAATACCGGCGCAAGCGCGGGCTGCCCGACGACGCAGGTGGCTGAGCGACCGCTGCGCGTCCTGGTGGCGCCGGACTCATTCAAGGGCACGTTCTCCTCTGTCGTCGTGGCCGACGCGCTGGCGCAGGGCTGGTCGGCGGCGCGGCCCTCGGACGAGCTGTGGCTGACACCCATGGCCGACGGGGGCGAGGGCACGCTCGACGCGGTCGAGGCCAGCGGCGGCTGGGACCGCCACACGGTGGCCGCCAAGGACCCCCTCATGCGCACGCTTTCAGCGGCGTTCCTGCGCCATGGCGAGCGGGCGGTGGTGGAGATGGCGTCTGCCTCCGGCCTTTCGCGCATCGCCGACGACGAGCGCGACGCGATGGCGGCGTCGACGTTCGGCACCGGCCAGATCCTGGCCACGGCCATCGGCCTGGGCTGCCGCGACATCGTCATCGGCCTGGGTGGCTCGGCCACCACCGACGGTGGCGCCGGGCTGCTGGAGGCGCTGGGTGCTCGCTTCCGCGATGCCGGTGGGGCCGACCTGCCTCCCGGTGGTGGCGCCCTGGGGCGACTGGCGAGCGTGGACCTCGCAGGCCTGTCGCCGCTGCTCGGCGAGGTGCACCTGACGGTGGCGTCGGATGTGACCAACCCCCTGCTGGGCGAACGCGGCGCCGCCGCAACCTACGGCCCGCAGAAGGGTGCGCAGCCGGACGAGGTCGCCGAGCTGGACCGCAACCTGCGGCGCTACGCCGACCTGTTGGAGGGCAGCGTGGGCCGGCCCTTGCGCTACGAGGCCGGCACCGGGGCCGCCGGTGGCACCACCTTCGGGCTGCTGGCTATCGCCGACCGCTTCGCGGCCTTCGAGGTGCGACCGGGCGTCGATGTGGTGATGGAGCTGACCGGCTTCGACAGCGCGGTCCGGTCGGCCGACCTGGTCCTGACCGGCGAGGGGCTCGTCGATGACCAGACGGCCTACGGCAAGACCGCCATGGGCGTGGCCGAGCGAGCACGTGCCGCGGGGGTCCGCAGCATCTGCTTCGGCGGCGGGGTCCTGCCGCAAGGCGCCGCGTTCATGCAGCGCCTGGGGGTGATCACCCTGCCGGTCACCGAGCGCCCCATGGACATGGAGGCGGTCAGGGCAGCCGGGACAGCGCCCATCGTCCGCGCCGCCGGACGGGTGGCGGCGCTGCTGGACGTGGGCGCGGAGCTGGCGCGATGAGCACGTCCAACGATCCCTCCTCCACCGGGAAGCGACCTGGGCCCGCCGGGCGGCGCAAGAGCAGCACGCGGCGCAAGGGCCGCACGCGGCGCAAGGCCGATCCCATCAGGCCGTGGGCGCGTCGGCTGCTGCAGTCCCGCCCGGGTCTCGTGGAGTTCGTGCTGCAAGGCGTGCAGTCGGTCTACGGCGTGCCCGTGTGGAGACGCGCGCTCGACTCCACCTGCGAGCTGGTGCTGACGATCCTGTCGCAGAACTCGGCGGACATCAACGCGGAGAAGGCCTTCGATGCCCTGCGCCGTGCCTATCCGGGTGATGCCGCCGCGGCGACGGGCGTGGGTGCCGACGGCGGCGGCGAGGTGGACAACCGTCCCGGATGGGGCGGGAGCGGCTGGCAGCGGCTGGCAGCGCCCGACTGGCTGGCGGTCGAGATCGCTCCCATCGACGAGCTGGTCGATGTCATCCGGCCGGCAGGCCTGGCCAACCAGAAGGCACCGCGCATCCAGGCCTCCCTGGCGCGCCTGCGCGAGGCTCGCGGCGACCACTCGCTCGAGTTCCTCGGCCAGATGGAGCCGGCTGCCGCGCGCGACTGGCTCACCAGCATCGACGGCATCGGCGTCAAGACTGCCTCGGTGGTGCTGATGATGTCCTTCGGGATGCCGCTCATGCCGGTCGATCGCCACGTGGATCGCGTGTCCAAGCGCATCGGGTTGATGCCATCGAAGGTCACGGCCGAGCAGGCCCACGACCGCTACCTGGCCCTGCTGCAGCCCGAGCAGTGCTACCCACTCCACGTGGGGCTCATCACCCACGGTCGCCGCACCTGCCACGCGCGCGTCCCCGACTGCGACGTCTGTCCCCTGGCGCCACGCTGCCGCTACGCCGACCGCCACGCGCCATGACCAACGACACCGCGCCGCAGGCTCCGGGGACGCCGACCAGGCCACGCACGCCACCGCGCTGGTTCGTTCGCTCCTTCTGGATCGGCCATCGCGCGGTCTACCGGCTGAGCGGTGGTCGTCTCGGCCTGCGCCGGGTGAAGCCCGGGGGTTGGGGCATGCTGCGGATCCAGACCCTCGGCCGCAAGAGCGGTGAGATCCGCAGCGCCATCCTCGGCTACCTGGAGGACGGCAGCGACATCATCCTGCTGGCCACCAACGGCATGGACGAACGGCCGCCGGCATGGTGGCTCAACCTGCAGACGACGCCCGACGCCATCGTCGACCTGGCGGACGGACCGCGCGACGTGCGCGCCCGCGAGGCTGTGGGGGAGGAACGCGAACGACTGTGGGGCCTGTGGGCCAGCCTCGGCGGCGGCCTGGAGGAGGATGCGGCGGCGATGCGGCGCGAGATCCCGGTCATCGTGCTGGAACCTCGCCCCGAGTAGCCCCGCGGGCGGAGTCGCGGCGGTCAGCGGAGCAGAGAGACGACGGCGCTGACCACGAGCACCCCGATCACGGCGAGCGCCAGCGTGACCGTGCGCCGGTCTCCCACGCTGGCGAACTCCCAGGCGGTCACGACCAGGCCCGCCACGGGCGTCAGGACGACAACGTAGACACCGACGCTCGACCAGGCCCAGGGGCTCAGGGCCAGCAGCCCCTCGACGACCGCGGCGAGGTCGGTCATCTCGCCGCTGCCCGCATCGGTGCCGGCGACCTCTGACAGCAGGGCCACGGCGAAGGCGATCGCGGCCACGGCCACGCCCGCGCTGAGCGTGGCGCTGGTGTGGCGACGCGGAGCCTGCCTGAGCCCCGGCTCGACGACGGATGGTCGTGCGCTCATGCGGACAGGAACTGCGCGAACATGCTGACCGCGAAGACGGCGGCCACGGCCACGAAGGCCAGCCGCAGCACGTTCTGCGACAGCCGCATGGAGAGGCGCGCGCCGATGCGTGCCCCCACGATGACCCCCAGCACGACCGGGGCTGCCAGCATCGGGTCCACCTGGCGCGACATGATGTAGACCGTGGCACTCGCCGCCGCCGTGGCGGCCAGCATGTACGTGCTGGTGGTGGTGGCGACGCGGATGGGCACGTGCATCAGCACGTTCATGGTCGGCACGTTGATGACACCGCCGCCCACGCCCAGCAGGCCGCTGATGTTGCCCGCGACGAACGAGACCGCGGTTCCCGGGACGATGCGACGCGCCTGGTAGGCCACGTCCTCGCCGGTGGTCGGCTCCACGAAGGACGAGGCGAAACCCGAGCCGGCGGCAGCATCGTCGACGGGCAGCGGCGTGACCGGGTGGCGGATCTGCCACAGCATCCGCAGCGCGACCCCCATCAGCAGCAGGGCGAAGAGCAGGGACAGGGCGCGGCCGTCGAGGTAGCCCGCGGTCAGGCCACCGGCCAGGCCGCCCAGCGCAGCGGCGACCAGCAGCAGCAGGGCCAGCCGGCGATCGGCCAGGCCCGTGCGGATGTAGCGGGGGCTGGCCGACAGCGAGGTGGCGATGACGCCGATGAGGCTGGCCGCGATGGCCGTCTTCACCTCGTAGCCAAGGCCCACGCTGAGCAGGGGCACGATGATCAGTCCCCCACCGATCCCGACGAGCGACCCGAAGCCACCTGCCGCGATCGACACGAGCAACGCGATGAGCGCCGCACTCACGCTGGCGCGCCCGCGGTCACGTCGGCCTGACGGGTTCGCTCCAGGGCCTGACGGGTTCGCTCGACGGTCTGGCGGGTTCGTTCCACGCTGCGCAGGATAGCCGGGCTACCATCAACCCATGGCCATGTTCACTGATCTCGAGCCCAAGGCACCCGACGCCATCCTGGGGCTCATGGAGCGCTTCCGCGCCGACGAGCGACCCGACAAGGTGTCGCTCGCCTCTGGTGTCTATGTCGACGAGTCGGGCACGACGCCCGTGCTCGATACCGTCCGCGAGGCGGAGGCTCGCATCCTCGCCGCGCAGACGACCAAGGTCTACAAGCCCATCGGCGGCGATCCCGCCTACACCGGCCCGGTGCGTGACCTTGTCTTCGGGGCGGGGCACGCTGCCGTCGACGGCGGTCGCGTCGAGACGCTGCACACGCCCGGAGGCACCGGTGCGCTCCGCGTGGCCGGCGACCTGGTCGCCACCATCGAGCCGGGCGCAGCGGTGTGGCTGTCCACGCCCACCTGGCCCAACCACCCGCAGGTCTTCTCCGCCGCCGGGCTGCCCATCCGCAGCTACCCCTACCTCGGCGCGGACGGCGAGCTCGACATCGAGACCATGCTGGGCGTGCTGCGATCCGTGCCCGCCGGCGACGTGGTGGTGCTGCACGGCTGCTGCCACAACCCCACCGGCATCGACCCCACACCGGCGCAATGGGCGCGCATCGCCGACACGCTCGCCGACGCCGGCGCCCTGCCGCTGCTCGACTTCGCCTACCAGGGCTTCGCCGATGGGCTGGAACAGGACGCGCGGGGCTTGCACGCGCTGCTGGAGCGTGAGCGGACGATGCTCGTTGCGAGCAGCTTCAGCAAGAACTTCGCGCTCTACGACGAGCGGGTCGGAGCGCTGAGCATCGTCGGCGCCGATACCACCGAGACAGCCACGCTGCTGTCGCATGCCAAGGCCGTCATCCGCGCCAACTACTCCAATCCGCCGGCCCACGGCGGCGAGATCGTGGCCACCATCCTGGCCGACGATGAGCTGCGCGCGCGCTGGGTCGACGAGGTCGGCACGATGCGCGACCGCATCAACGGCAATCGAGCCAGGTTCGTGGCGGGCCTGCAGGCTGCCGGTGCCCCCGGCAATCACGAGTCGCTGATGCGCCAGCGCGGCATGTTCTCGCTGCTGCCACTGGGCGAGGAGCGCGTGGCCCGCCTGCGCGACGACTTCGGTGTCTACGTGGTAGGTAAGGGCCGCGTCAACGTGGCCGGGCTGACGCAGGCCAACCTGGAGCCCGTCTGCCGCGCCATCGCCGCGGTCAGCGCGTAGCTCACCCGTCGAGCGGCCGGGTTCGCGGGTGAGCCCGTCGGCAAGGAAGCGCAGTGGTAGCCGTGGCCCGCGCCGAGCGGACTCAGCCATCCGGTAGTACTGGTGACCGGACGCCCACGGCTCGAACGTACGGGGTAGTCGTGTGCGGTCTGTGGGGGTACCCTCGTCGGACCGATGGGTCGATAGTACGGCTATGAACGTTGCCATCTCTCCCCCTCCCCGTACTCACGTCCGGTACCCCCCGGTGCCGGCAGGCCAGCCGGTGCCGGCACCCGTACCGAGGACCGCGAAACGAGGCATGAGCGCGACATTCGCTACCATCTCTAACCGAATGCGACTCAACTTCTTCTCCCGCAACTCCACCCCTGAGCCGGAGCCTCAGCACCAGCCTCAGCCTCAGCCTCAGCACCAGCCTCAGCCTCAGCCCCCGAGCGCACCGCCGCCCGGCGCCGTGGCGCCGCGACCGCAGACCGGCAGGACCTTCCCCGCCGATGAGGTCGTCTGGGGCATCGTCATCCGCAACGGGTTCGACGAGCTGGACGATCCCTGGTACCACCGCGGGACGACGCAGCATGCCTACCTCGAGGGCAATGACAACGTGTCGATCTGCGGCTTCCGCCCGCCGCAGTCCGGTCCGCGCACGCGCCGCCGCTCGCGCCTGGGACTGCCCACGCCTGGCGAGCACCCCATGTGCGGCATGTGCGCCCGCATGGTCGTGGCCCCTCGCCCGAGGGTGCCGGTGTCGGTGCAGACGAACCGTCCGCCGGTCGCGGTCCCAGTGACACGGCCGGCCCCCGTCGGGGCGCAGCCGTACGCGGCCGCACAGCCGGCGGCAGCGCCGGCAGCTGCGGCTCCCGCCGTGGCGACGTCCCCCTGGGTGCGCCAGCGAGCCGCCGTCGACGAGCGGCCCAACGACAGCATCAGCATCGACTTCGGCGCCCGCCACGATACGGGGCTGCTGCAGCGCGGGATCCACGCCGAAGCCACCGACGACTGACCAACCGGCGTTCCGCCGGCCGGGCAAGGGAGAGGCCGCCCGACACTGAGGAGGTGTCGGGCGGCTGCCCGGTTTCTAGGGCAGCATCGCAGGCTCAGTCGGTCGGCTTGACGATGATCTTCAGCCCGTTGCGGGCGACCAGGTCGTCGAAGGCCCGAGCGGCCTGGTCCAGGGGATACGTCGCCGTGATCATCCCGTCGAGGGGCACGATGCCGTGGTCTGCCATCTCGATGGCGCGCAGCATGTGGATGGCCTTCATGCGCCGCGACCAGGCCAGCGTCAGGCCCTTGCCGCGCGCAAGCTTGGCCGGGAACGAGTGGCTGTTGGTGGGCGGGATACCGACGACGACCACGCGTCCGCCCAGCCTGGCGGTGATGAGCGCGGACTCGAGCGCCGCATCCTCGCCGGCGGCCTCGAAGCCGACGTCCACCTTGGGCACCGCGTCGATGCCCTCTGGCTGACCCTCGACGGTCGTGAGCCAGGCCTCGTCGGCACCCGACGCCAGCGCCGCCTCCACGCGATGGGGCTTGGCGTCGGTGGCGATGATGCGACTGGCACCCATCGCCTTGAGGGCCCGGATGATGAACAGGCCGATGGGGCCGGCGCCGAAGACACCAGCGCTCATGCCGGCCCTGAAGTGGCCCAGGTCGATGCCATGGAGGGCGATGCCCAGCGGTTCCAACAGGGCGACGTCGTCGCCCTCGATCGAGTCGGGCACCGGCAGCAGCAGACGCTGTGGCCAGTTCATCAACGTGCGCAACCCACCGTGGATGGGGGCGTGGCCGCAGAACTTCACGTCGGGACAAAGGTTGGCGTTGCCGGCACGGCAGACGTCACACCGGCCACAGGGGTTGGCCGGCTCCACGACGACACGCTCGCCCTCGCGTGGGCCGCTCATGATGACGCCGCCCATCTCGTGGCCCAGCACGAGCGGCTCGACGACCACGGATTCGCCGATGCCGCCGTCCTCATACCAATGCAGATCCGAGCCACAGAGGCCGACTGCGGTGATGCGCACGAGCTCCTCGCCGGCGGCGACGACGGGCTCGGGTTCCTGGTGGATACGAACGTCTTTGGCGCCGTGAAGGCGAAGTACTTCCATACCGCCAACGATAGCGGCCGCTACGGTCGACGCCGTGGGCCGGTCGGCACCACGATGGCGGCAGAATCGCCCGGGGTGGTGCGTTTGGTCAACCGTTGCGAAGAGCCGCTCGCGTATGCTTGGAGCGTGGTCGTGCGTGCGTGCCGTGCGTGCGTGCGGTCCACGCTTGGAGGGGTCGCTATCGCCTGATGGCCACTGAGCATGTGCACGTGCCCGCGCACGCTTCGGACTGGGCTTCACCCGCTGCCGCTCACGCCCCCGACTGGGCGTCTGTCGCTGCGCCCGAGAAGGCGCGCCCGCCGGTCGATGAGGGCCTGATCGAGCTGGCCGCCCCCATGCCGCCGGGCAAGGCGCTGGACCTGGGCTGCGGCGAGGGGCAGAACAGCATCTGGCTGGCCCAGCGCGGCTGGATCGTCAATGCCGTGGATCTCTCGCCAAGCGCCATCAGCGAGGCTCGCCTGCAGGCGCAGGCAGCCGGCGTGGCGGACACCATCGTCTTCCGGGCTGCCGACATCGGCGACTGGCGGCCGATCTCACGCTACGACCTCGTCTTCTGCACCTTCGGTCTGCCCGCACGAGGCATGGGACGCAGCCGCATGCTGGACATGGCCGCGGCGGCGGTCGCACCGGGCGGCACGATCCTGCTGACCGAGTTCGACATCTCCCTCCGGCGCGAGGGCTGGATGGCAGAGAAGTACCTGGTCTCCACCGAGGAGCTGGAACGCCACCTCGCGGGCTTCCGCGTGGATCGGTCGGTGACCCGCATCGCCCGCCATCGGCACGGCTACGAGGAGCGCGTGCTGCCGGTGGCCAGCGTCATCGCCACCCGTCGTACGGACCTGCGCACCTTCTAGCCCTGCGGGGAGTGGTCGGCCGGGGCCGGGATGCGAGCCGCGGGCACAACCGATGCCTCCGGTGACTCACCGTGGATGTCAGGCGCGCGCGCAACCGATGCCTCCGGTGACTCACCCGGCCAGGCAACGTCCGGGCCGTGGCGTCCTGGACCGGCATCATGCTGGTTCGAGTCATCAGCGACATCAAACCGCCAGCGAAGCGGCGACACGGGGCGACGGAGGGCACGATGGGCCTCGACGGGCGGCAAATCGGCCGCGCCGCGGTGCCCATCGGCCCGTCGCGGGAGCTCGCTCGGCTGAGTGAGTCGCCGTGGGCATGACGCGCCGTGGACATCAAGGGCCGTGGACTCCATGCGATCAGCGTGGACATCAGGCGCCGAGACTGCGCGGTCAAGCGCCGAGGCTCCCCGCGACTCGGCCGGGGACTCCACGCGTACGCGCCGTGGACTCCACGTGACCCGTATGCTCCACCGATGCACGAGCGGCGAGAGAGAAAGGTGCGGGCGATCTGACGGTGCGCGTCCTGGGCATGATCAGCGGCACGAGCGCCGATGCCATCGAGGTCGTGGCCTGCGACATCGGCGGCGCTCCGCCGACGCTGTCACTGGCCGTGATGGCCGCGCGCACGGAACCGATCACGCTCGAGCTGCAGCGGCGTATCCACGCGGCCGCCACCATCGAGGGCAGCGATGTCGAGGCCATCTGCCTGCTGGACGCGGAGATCGCCGAGGCCTTCGCCGCTGCCGCCCTCGTCACCATCGAGGAGATGGGGCTTACGCCGGCCGACATCGACCTTGTCGGGTCACACGGTCAGACCCTGTGGCACGCGGTGCGCGACGACGGCAGCGTGGCAAGCTCGCTGCAGGTCGGCAACGGCTCGCGTGTCGCCGAGCGCACCGGCATCACCACGATCAGCGACCTGCGCTCACGTGATATCGCCGCCGGTGGCCAGGGCGCGCCCATCGTGGCCTACGTCGACTGGCTGCTCTCCCGTCACGCCACGCGCTACCGCGCCATCCAGAACCTCGGCGGTATCGGCAACGTGGCCTGGCTGCCGCCGCTGTCCGACGAGACCACGCCGCCGGCCGCCTTCGATACCGGGCCGGCCAACGTGCTCATCGACGTGCTCATGACGCTGCTCAGCGACGGCCGCCAGTCGTTCGACCGCGACGGCGCGACCGCGGCAATGGGCAAGGTCGACGAGCCCTGGGTCGCCGAGCTGCTGAGGCACCCCTATTTCGAGCGGCGGCCGCCCAAGACGACCGGGCGCGAGCTCTTCAGCCCAGACATGGGCGCAGAGCTCCTGGCCGCCGGCCGCACGCGTGGCCTGCGCGACGAGGACATCGTGGCCACCATCACCGCCTTCTCGGCCGACTCGATCGCGGACCAGTACCGTCGCTTCCTGCCGCGGGCGCCCGAGGAGGTCATCGTGGCAGGCGGCGGTACGCGCAACCCGATGCTGATGCGACGACTGGCGCGCTCACTGCCGGGGACGACCATGCGAACGTACGAGGAGCTGGGCTACGCCAGCCACCAGAAGGAGGCCATCGCCATGGCGGTGCTCGCCTACGAGACGTGGCACGGGCGGCCCGGGACGCTGCCCGCGTTCACCGGCGCCAGCCACGCGGTGCTGATGGGCGCCATCAACCCCGGACCACGGATGCCGGGGCGATGACCCGATCGACGACCTCCACCGAGGGCCTGAACCCGCGCTCGAGCAAGCTCGACGCGATGAGCGCGCTCGAGATCGTGACCCTCATGAACGAGGAGGATGCCACCGTGCCCGGCGCCATCCGCCCGGCCCTGCCGGTCATCGCCGCGGCCGTGGACGCCATCGTCGGTCGGCTGCGCAGCGGTGGACGGCTGTTCTACGTCGGCGCCGGCACCAGCGGGCGCCTCGCCGTCCTCGACGCCGTCGAGTGTGTGCCCACCTTCAGTGTGTCGCCCACGCTGGTGACGCCGATCATGGCCGGCGGCCAGGCTGCCCTCACCCGCAGCGTCGAGGGCGCCGAGGACGACGTGCAGCTCGCCGTTCGCGACGTGGACGCGGCCGGTGTCACCGCGGCCGATGCCCTCGTCGGCGTGGCCGCCAGCGGCACCACGCCCTACGTCAGGGCGGCCATGGAGACCGCCCGGTCGCGTGGGGCCGTGACCATCGCCATCGCCAACAACCAGCCGGCCCCCATCCTGGAGCTGGCCGACTTCCCTATCGCCGCGATCACCGGGCCAGAGGTGCTGGCGGGATCCACGCGCCTGAAGGCCGGTACATCCCAGAAGCTGGTGCTGAACATGCTCAGCACCGCCGCCATGGTGCGCCTGGGCAAGGTCCACGGCAACCGCATGGTCGACGTGGCCGTGACCAACGCCAAGCTTCGCCGGAGGGCGGAGGGCATCGTGGCCGACGTGGTGGGCTGCGAACTCGCCACGGCCGCGGGCCTGCTCGATGCCGCCGACGATGAGGTCAAGACGGCCGTGCTCATGGGCCTCACCGGCCTGGACGCCACCGCGGCACGTGCGCAGCTGCTGGAGGCGCACGGATATCTGCGCCAGGCCCTGGGAGACGGGAGACCGGTCGAGGGCGACTGACGCTCACGCCGGCCCCGGGTTCTGCAGGGCCTTCGAGTGCTACTGTCTGCGCTTGGCAACAGCCATCGATAGGAGGAAGCATGACCCCACGTTCCTTCGCGCGAGTCGGGTCCACGGCGGCCCTGGCGCTCGCCCTGGTGATCCCGGTCGGCGGCGCGGTCGCCCAGGATGGGCCCACCATCACCATGCTCACGCCGTCCTGGGGCGTCCCGCCCGACCCTGATCTGCTGCAGGCCTTCGAGGACGAGAGCGGCATCACCGTCGAGATCATCGGCGGCGAGGGCGTCGCGCTCGACAAGCTGTTCACTGACGTCGTCACCGCCAGCGCCACCGGCCAGGCCGCTGCCGACGTCATCTTCCTGACCGAGGAAGCCCCTTCCAACGTCGTCGCCATCGGCGGCGTGGAGGACATCTCTGACCTCGTGGAGGCCAACGGCACGGACCTCGGCGCCTTCGACCAGGTCGACTTCTGGCAGGACGGCGAGGCCCTCTATGGCATCCCCGTCTACAGCCAGCTGGTGATGATGGACTACAACGCGGCCACCTACGCGGAGGGCGGCTTCGAGGCTCCCCCAGCGACCTGGGCCGAGCTGACCGATGCTGCGCGCTCGCTGCAGGAGCAGGGCATCGACGCCAACCCCATCTCCTTCAAGGCCGATGACTGGTCCTGGTACCTGCTGGCGCTCTCGATGGGCGACCCCATGTTCGACGATGACCTCAACCCGGTCTTCGCCGACGAGGGCTCCAAGGCTCGAGAGGCCATGGACATGCTGATGACGTGGGTCGAGGAGGAGCTCATCTCCCCCGGCATCATCAGCAACGAGACGACGCAGCACGCCAACTTCTGGGCCGGCAACGGCGTGTTCCACCAGGGCTGGCAGGGTAGCGCCAGCGCCGGCAACAACCCCGAGCGCTCCGCACAGGCCCCCAACGTCGAGTACCTGCTGCTGCCCGAGGAGCACTACACCTGGTCATTCCCCGCGGCGGTCGGCATCGGGGCCGGCAGCGAGAACCGCGAAGCGGCCTACCAGTTCATCGAGTGGTACACGAGCCCCGAGAACCAGCAGGCGATCTTCGAGGCCTACGGCCTGTATCCCTCCCGCCCGGACGTGGCGGCGGCACTGAACGAGACCGGCGCCATCGAGGGTTACGACGTCATCGTCGAGCAGGCGCAGTACCTCAACGAGCTGCCGCGACAGGCACTCTGGTGGGGCCCCTTCGCCAACGCCGTGGATGAGCAGATCCTGCTCGGCATCCAGAACGGCAGCAGTGCCGACGAGGTCATCGACGCCATCGCCGCGGAGTGGAACGACCTCCGCTCCGAGTACGAGTGAGCGCTCGCAGCTAGCGAGCCTGGCGTGTGCCCCCAGCGTCCCGCAGCACGGACCGCTGGGGGCTACGCCGTTCATGCGACCGTTGAGACGCTGACCTTCACCATGGACGAGCGGTGACACGATTCCTCACCAGGGACCGCCTGTTCATCCTGCTGCTGCTCGTTCCCGTGCTGCTGATCGTGGCAGCGCTCATCTACTATCCCGCGCTCGACACGCTCGGGACCAGCCTGACCGACGAGAACCTGCGCATCCGGCGCCCGGCGGACTTCGTGGGGCTGGAGAACTACGCCCGCCTCCTCGGCGACGAGGAGTTCTGGACGGTGACCGCGCGCAGCGTGCTGCTCGTGTTCCTCGTCCTGCCCATGGAGCTGCTGCTCGCCTTCGCCGCGGCACTGCTGCTCAACGAGCGCTTCAGCGGGCGCGGCATCGTGCGCGCGCTCGTCCTCATCCCCTGGCTCGTGCCACCGGTCGTCAACGGCTTCCTGTGGGGTTGGATCCTCAACGGCGAGTTCGGGGCGCTCAATGGCCTGCTCTACCAGTTCGGCCTCATCGATGAGTACACCTATTGGCTGCGCGAACCCGCCAGTCAGCTGATCTGGGTCGCCATCGTCCACACCTGGACCCGCTTCGCCTTCCCCATGATCATCCTGCTCGCCGGCCTGCAGGGCATCCCCGACGAGCTCTACGACGCGGCCAAGGTGGATGGCGCCAACGCGCTGCGGCGCCTGCGCCACATCACCATCCCCAGCATGCGAGCCTCCATCGCCATCGTGCTCGTCATCGAGTTCATCGCCGCCTTCCAGATCTTCGACGTCATCTGGACGCTGACCTCCGGCGGTTCCGCGGGAGGAGCCATGAACCCCTTCACCAAGACGCTGATGATCTACAACTACGAGCTGGTCTTCATGGACCTGCGCATCGGCCTCGGGTCCGCCCTCTCCTACCTGGTGCTGCTGATGTCACTCGGCGTCGGCCTCATCTTCGTCGTGCGCCTCTACAACCAGGCGGTAGAGGACAAGTGAGCAGGACGCGAGCATGAGCAGCCTCGCCCGCACGCGCCTGCGACTCGTCGGCATCTATGCCGGCTGCGTCCTGCTGCTGTTCTGGGCGCTGGCGCCGATCTACTGGCTCATCGTCTCGAGCATCTCAACGCGGCTCGACCTGTATGCCGCGCCGGAGAAGGTGTGGTTCCCCTCGCCGCCCACGCTGCAGCACTTCACCGACCTGCTCTTCAGCGGTGGCGGTGGCTTCCGTGGCGCCGAGACCGAGGGCCTGGGGCCGTTGCTGTGGGCCGGCCTGACCAACAGCCTCATCAGCAGCATCTCGACCGCGGCCATCGTCACCATCCTCTGCACCGGCGTGGGCTACGTCTTCGCGCGAATGCGCTTCCGCGGCAAGCAGCTCAGCTTCTACTTCATCATGTTCATGATGCCGCTGCCCATCTGGGTGGCCATCATCGCGCTCTTCTTCCTGATGTCCGAGCTGGGACTCGTCGACACGCTGCCCGGCCTCGTGCTCATCTTCGTGGCCTTCTCCGTCCCGCTCGCGACCTGGCTGATGGCGACGTTCGTGCGTGACATCCCCATCGAGATCGAGGATGCAGGGCTGGTCGACGGCGCCACGCGCTGGCAGATCCTGGGCCGGCTGGTGTTCCCGCTCGCGCGACCGGGCATGATCGCGGTGTTCCTGGTGGTCCTGCTGACCACGTGGAACGCCTTCCTCATCCCGCTGGTGTTCACGCGCACGGCCGAGTCACAGACGATGACGGTCGTGCTGACGCTGTTCATCGGGCAGTACGAGATCGCCTGGGAGGCGATGTCAGCGGCGGCGGTGATGACGATGCTGCCACCCCTGCTGCTGGCGCTCTTCTTCCAGCGCTATCTCGTGCGCGGCATGACACTGGGTGCCGTGAAGGGCTGATGAGCAGGAGGCGAGGAGGATGACGCTGGACGTCGAACGGCTGCTGGGCGAGATGACGATTGACGAGAAGGTGGGGCAGCTGTTCCTGCTCGCCTTCGACGCGGAGAACAACGATGCCGCGGAGACGCTGTTCGAGCGCTCGTTCGTGGGTGGCTCCTACCTCTCCAACGACAACCTCCCCTCCCCGGCCGCGGCAGCTGCCATGACCGCGCGCATCCAGGGCTACGCCGGACGCACCCGCCTGGGCCTGCCGGTCCTGCTGGGTGCCGACCAGGAGGGCGCCTGGTCGGTGATGTATCCAGGTTCCTGCCCAGGCCCCGGCAACATGGCGCTGGGCGCCACCGGCGATCCCGGTCACGCCCGCGCGATGTACCGAGTCATCGGCGAGGAGGTGCGGGCGGTGGGCCTGCACGCCACCTTCGGGCCCTGCGCCGACTGCAACACCAACCCCGCCAACGCCATCATCGGCACGCGCTCGTTCGGCGAGCGACCGGAGCTGGTGGCTGCCATGACGGAGGCGGCGGTGGCGGGGGTGCTGGACGCCGGCGCCATCGCCACGCTCAAGCACTACCCGGGACACGGCGACACGACGACCGACAGCCACCGCGGGTTGCCCACCGTCGAGCGCGGGCGCGACGAGCTCTTCGCCACGGACCTGCTGCCCTTCGCCCGCGGGGTGGCGGCGGGGGCCCAGCTGGTGATGACCGCACACATCCTCTTCCCCGCGCTCGACCGGCAGCGTCCGGCCACACTCAGCCCGGTCATCCTGGGCGACATCCTGCGCGGCGAGCTGGGCTTCGATGGCGTGGTCATCTCCGACTCGATGAACATGGCGTCGATGCGGGCCAACTACGACCCGCTCGATGCCGCCACGCAGGCGATCAACGCCGGCGTGGACATCGTGATGCTCGCGGAGGAGCACTACGACCACGACCGTGACTACCTGGCGCGCCAGACAGCGCTCATCGAGGGTGTCCGCGACGCCGTCCACGCGAGGCGCATCAGCCAGGCACGCCTGGACGAGGCCGTCGGCCGCGTGCTGCGGCTGAAGGCGAGCGTGCCGCAGCGGATCCCGGAGCCCGAGTCGGTCGGGAGCGCCGAGCACCGAGCCGTCGAGCTGGCCGCGGCAGAGGCAGCAGTCGCCATGCTGCGAGGCGGCGGCGAGCTGCTGCCGCTGGGCGGCGATGTGCCGCCGACCCTGGTCAACACCACCCGCCGCGACGCCTACGCGATCCTGGGCTCGACCCGCGGCATCGGACCCAACCAGACCGACCCCGCCTTCGACCTCTTCGTCGACGCCGTCAGGCGGCGAGCACCGGCGGCACGCGCCGTGTCTGCCGAGGACGTGCTGCTGGGCGCCATTCCCGGTGGCGACGGGCTGCTCGTGGCGGTGACGGAGAACCATCCGCTGCCCGGCACCGACTTCGACGTGCTGGGACGGGACGGGGTGCTGGCGGCACTGCATCGCAGCGGGCAGCCGGTGCTGGTCGTGGCGCTGCGTGACCCCTACGAGCTCGCGGAGCTGGACGAGGCGACCGACTACCTCTGCGCCTTCGGCCCGCGCTGGTGCTCCGCTGAAGCCGCCGCCCGCGTCCTGTTCGGCGAGGCCGAGCCGGTCGGCGCGTCACCCGTGAGCATCCCGGGGAGCGGCATCGAGGCGCGGTGAGCGAGCAGCCCTACCGCACCACCATCGTCAAGCTGGGCCCACCGGTCCGCGATCGCCTGGAGGCTGCCATCCGCTCGGCCGTGCCATCGGTCGCACCCGCCCTGGCGCTGTCGGTCTGGCACTCGGGCAGCCCCTGGTTCTGCGCCTACGCCGGCTGGACCGACCCGGACCACCCCGACACCCCGGTCACCACGCGAACCCTGTTCGACCTGGCCTCGCTGACCAAGCTCTTCACCGCCACGGCCCTGCTGCGGCTGGCCAGCGACGGCAGGATCGGCCTGGACGACCCGGTCGTGAGCGTCATCCCCGAGTTCGGCGCCGGGGGACCCCGCGGCGTGGATGGCGGCCAGGACCCGCTCAGCCGGCGGATGCTGCCGGTGCCGCCCGACCGCGCCGCATGGACCGTGGACCCCGCCGCGGTGACCTTCCGGCAGCTGCTGACCCATACCGGCGGACTGGCGCCGTGGCGATCGGTGTTCCGCGACGGCGGCCTGGAGGCCGTCTACGGCTACCCTTTCGTGGCGCGCCCCGGGACCGAGTTCCACTACAGCGACCTCGGCTTCATGCTCCTGGGCGAGGCCGTCGCGCGACGCTTCCGAGCGCCCCTCGAGGTGGCCGTGCAGGCGCTGGTCCGCGATCGGCTGGGGCTGGACTCGCTGACCTACGCTCCCTCACGCACTGGTCGACCACAGCACGACATCGCCCCCACGAGCATCGACGACGACTGGCGCGGGCGACGCTGCTGGGGCGAGGCCGACGACGAGAACGCCGCCAGCCTCGACGGCGTCGCGGGCCATGCCGGTCTCTTCGCCACGGCCGACGATGTCGCCCGTTTCGGCGTGGCCTGGCTGCGGCGCGATCCGCGGCTGCGACTGCCGGCGTACTGGAGCACGGCCACCAGCGACCAGACGCCCGGCCTGGGAGCGGCACGCGGCCTGGGCTGGCAGGTGGCACCGGCGGAGCAGCTCGCGCCGGCGGACGCTACGGCGTCGGCGGGCGCGCCGGTGCCGGCGGGCGCAGTCGCGTCGGCGGGCGGCACGGTGCCGGGCGATCACCTCGCACCCTTCGGTGCCGGCGCCTACGGGCACACCGGCTTCACCGGCACCTCGCTGGCCGTCGACCCACGTCGCGACCTGGTGGTGGCACTCTTGACCAACCGTGGCTACTCGGGCCGGACCCACGAGGGCATCGAGGAGCTGCGCCTCCGGGTCCACGCCCTCATCGCCGAAGCATTCGAGTGACCATGACCGACCATCGCATCCTCATCGAGCTGCGCGAGGCGCTGCCCCAGGTGCGCCTGCTCACCACGCCCGGGGACACCGCCCCCTTCACGCGTGACGAGACCGAGTTCGTGCCCCATGGCCAGCCGCTGGCGGCCGTCTTCCCGACCACGACCGCGGAGGTCAGCACGGTCGTGGCCGCGTGTGCCCGGCACCATGTGCCGGTCGTGGTGCGCGGTGGCGGCTCCGGCCTCTCCGGTGGAGCCAACGCGGTGGAGGGCGGCATCGTCCTGGTGATGACGGCCA
Source organism: uncultured Chloroflexia bacterium (assembly GCA_963698505.1). Lineage (GTDB taxonomy): Bacteria > Chloroflexota > Limnocylindria > Limnocylindrales > CSP1-4 > JAFMJV01. The sequence continues at coordinate 95,558 of CAVORC010000052.1, forward strand.
TGGACCGCATCCTGGAGATCGACGCCGCCAACCTCGTGGTGGTGACTCAGGCCGGGGTCATCACGGCCGACCTCGAGCAGGCCGTGGAGGGGCAGGGGTTGCTCTACCCGCCCGACCCGGCCAGCCACGAGATCAGCTGTATCGGCGGCAACCTCGCGGAGAACGCTGGTGGGCTGCGTTGCGTCAAGTACGGTGTCACTCGCGACTACGTGCTGGGCCTGGAGGTGGTGCTCGCCGACGGCGCCGTCATCCGCACCGGTGGGCGCAACGTCAAGGACGTCATGGGCTACGACCTGACCCGGCTTTTCATCGGCTCCGAGGGCACGCTGGGCATCATCACCGAGGCCACCCTGCGCCTGCGCCCGCTGCCGGCGCCCAAGATCACGCTGCTCGCGTTCTTCCCCACCGTGGCCGCGGCCGGCGACGCCGTCTCGCGCATCACCGCCGCAGGTGTCATCCCCGTCACGCTCGAGCTGCTGGACCGCCACATCATCGACGCGGTCGAAGGTGCCCTGCACCTGGGTCTCGACCCCGCTGCAGGAGCGATGCTGATGATCGAGTCCGATGCCGGCGGCGAGCTGGCGGTGGCCGAGCTCGAGACCGCCGCGGGGGCCTGCAGGGCGGCCGGCGCGATCTCACTCGAGCGGTCCCGCGATGCGGCCGAGGCCGATGCCATGCGCGAAGCCAGGCGCCAGGCACACTGGTCGCTGGGGCAGCTGGGGCAGGCCCGCACGGAGGACGTCAGCGTGCCGCGCAGCCGGGTGGCGGAGCTCATCGCCGCCATCGCTCGCATCTCGGAGCGGCACGCCATGGAGATCGGCGTCTTCGGCCATGCCGGCGACGGCAACTTCCACCCCGCCTACGTCACCGGCCACGACGATCCACGCGCGGAGGAGCGGACCGATGCCGTGCGCACCGAGCTCTACGCCGAGGTGCTGGCGCTGGGCGGCAGCATCAGCGGCGAGCACGGCACGGGCCTGACCAAGCGCCAGTTCCTGGAGCAGCAGGTAGGGCCACGGGGTCTGGCCGCCATGCGCGCCATCAAGGCCGCACTCGACCCAGACGGCATCCTCAACCCGGGCAAGCTGCTGCCCGACTGACCCCGGGCGTCGGCGTCCCTTCCCGCGGGAGCCGCCAGGATCGCGTCGGCGGGCGCCGGGATCCAGAAGCAGCCGCCAGGATCGCGTCAGCCTACGGCGCGACCAGCCACAGCTCCCGCCCGTGCTCGCCGTCGTTGGCGCCGAACAGGAGGCCTTCGCCGAGACGGGCGAAGTCGCGCGGGAAGGACGAGCCGGTGGGGTTGATGTCTGCCGCCTGCGCGGTCCCGCCGGACGTGCCATCGCTGACCCACAGCTCGTGGTCGGTCAGCAGCCAGTCATCGCCGGCGATCTCGCCGGGGCCGGCGGCGAACCAGAGCCGGCCGTCGAGTCCGAGGCTCTCCAGCCTGTCGTCGGAGGTGAACCAGTCGCCGCTGCCGCCCTTGACCAGCGTGGTGCCGACGGCGGTCGCGTCGCTGACCCAGAGCTCGTCGCGCCACGGCAGCGAGCCGGAGGACGTCGTCATCCACAGGCTGCCTGCGCGCTTCTGCATCTCCGGCAGCGGACGGACACGCGGCACGACCTTGCCGGTGCCGGCCTTGCTGCCGTCGCTGGCGTACAGCCGCACTCCGCTGCCTGGCTCCTGGCCGTTGAAGTAGACGGCCTTGCCCAGGACCGCGAAGTCATCGAAGGCGATGATCTTGCCCAGCTGCTCCGTACCGGCCCACGTTCCGTCGCTCCACCACAGGTACGGCGGGACGAGACAGCCCGTCTCGCCCGGGCCGCAGCTGGGGCTGTCGGGGCCGTAAAACATGCCCCAGAGATAGAGGTGGCGCCCAAAGCGGGTCAGCCCACCGAAATCGAGCCACCTGCCCGAGATGCGCTTGGTGCCGGTGGCGTTGCCGTTCGTCTTCCACAGCGCGCCGTCTGCGCCGAAGTAGAGCTTCGAGCCCATGACGGCGGAACCAGCGAGGTCGATGCCCTTGAACGCGTGCACCAGCCGGGTCGAGGCAGCGGTGCCGTCGGTGTGCCAGAGGTCCTCGTACTCGCGGCTGAAGTAGGCGCTTCCGCCCAGGTCCTTGATGGCGAGCGCGCCCGAACCCTTGGAACCTGGGGCCAGATCCCGCACCAAGCGCGTGCCCGGGCGGGTGCCGTCGCTGACCCACAGCTCGCGGCCGTGGCTGCCATCGTCGGCACTGAAGTAGAGCTGCTCGCCGACACGCGTCAGGGAGCGGGGCGTGGAGCCGGCGTTGCCGGTCCGGATGTCGCGGACCAGGCGCGTGCCAGCGGGCGTGCCATCGGTGGCCCACAACTCGCGGCCGTGCGTCCCGTCGGTGGCGCTGAAGAACACCGTGTCCCCGACCGCGGTGAGCTGCTGCGGCCCTGAGCCGCCGTCCGGGTGGATGTCACTGACGAGGGTGGCTGTCGGCCCGGCGGCGAACGCAGCCGAGGGAACGATCAGGACGGCCGCGATGACGCTCGCGACGGCCCACCTGGCGACGACACGCATGTGTGGTGACTCCCCGGGGCTCCCGCGTCGGCCCATCGAGGGCTGCCGTCGGGCAGGACCCAGCAGTCGGACGCTACGCCTCCGCACGCGGGGCGCAATATGCCATTCGTCACCTCCGGGGACCGAGCCGTCCGAGGATCTCGAGGGAGACCCTCGCCGCCTCTACCGGGTCGTGGTGGAGCACCTGGCGGTAGTAGTCCCAGGATTCGAACTCGACGGTGAGGTAGCCGTCGTAGCCGACCTCGTCGAGCGCGGTGAAGGTGTCCGCCCAGGGCACGACCCCCTCTCCCAGCAGCGGGAAGACGAACGTCTCGCCGAACATGCCGGGCCGTCCCACGGCGTCCTTGAGGTGGACGTGGCGGATGCGGGATCCGAGCTGGCGCACGACCCACGGGATGTCGTTGCCCACCAGCACACCGTGCGAGGGGTCGAGGTTGATGCCCAGCGCCGGCAAATCGTAGTGGCGCAGCAGCTCCAGCATGGTGTAGTAGTCGTGCACGAGGTGGCCGAAGACGCCTTCGACCGCCAGCCCCACACCGCTCTCCTGGGCCACGGGCACGAGCGCGTCGAAGGCGGCCCGGACCATGCCCCAGGCTTCGCCCTCGGTCAGGTCCCTGCCCAGCCGTGGGGCATGGGGGTCCCACGGGGCCGGCCCGGTGAAGAGGTTCATCGGCGCCGCGGTCGACTGGGCACTGAGATCCAGCTCCGCGACGCCGCGGATGGCGGCCGCGGCCAGCTCGATGCGCTCACGACGTACGACCGGATCGGGGTGGACGAAGTCGAGCTGCACGATCCACTCGCTCACCGCCAGCCCGGCCGCCTGCGTCGCCGACAGCAGCGCTCGACGGTCGTCATCGCTCTGCCGACCCGGGTCGATGCGCGCGAAGGGCCAGGAGACCGCCTCGTAGCCGAGTCCGGCCAGCGCGTCGGCCACCTCCTCGGCCGACCGGTCGGCGAAGTCGAGTCCGGCGAGGAAGCCGTATCGGCGCGTCATGCGCTCGTCCCGTCGGCATCGGCATCGGCGTCGGCCATGAGGATGCGGCGACCGTGGTCGGCCGACTCGTAGGCTGCGCGGATGATGCGCAGCGCGGCGCGTGCGTCGGACGGCGTGACGAGGAACGGTCGGTCGGCGGCGATGGCCGCGACCGCGTGAGCCAGACCGCGCCTGACCGACCACGGCCACCACTCGGGATCATGCTCCACGTGCTGCGGGACCAGCTCGCCCGCGTCCCAGACCTCCATCGGGTCGCTGGCCTCCAGGCGAACGTGGATGGCGCCCGACTCGCTCCACAGCGACCGCGACTCGCTCCAGGGCTGACCGCCGGAGGCATAGCCCACCGCCAGCGAGACCGTGAGATGCGGGTACTGCAGGATGAGGACAGCGGTGTCGTCGGCCTTGTCAGGCGCCTCGATGACGTGACGGGCGAGGTGGCACTGGAGCGCGGTCGGTGGGCCGAACCAGTGGAGCGCCAGGTCGACGATGTGGGTCCCGCTATCGGCGAGCGCGCCGCCGCCAGCTCGCTCCCAGGTCCCCTTCCAGTGGCCGGGGATGCCCATGCGAGCACGTTCGTCGCCCGCGACCGTGAGCATCGCCAGCGAGGGGCGCCCGATGAAGCCGTCGTCGAGGAGGTCCTTGGTGCGCTGATGGCACGGCAGGAAGCGCTGGTTGAGCGCGACGTAGAAGCGACGGCCGGCAGCGTCGGCTGCGGCGATCATCTCGTCCGCCTCGGCCAGCGTGTTGGCGATGGGCTTGTCAAGGATCACGTGCTTGCCGGCAGCGAATGCCTGGAGCGCCACGGGGTGGTGCAGATCGTGCGGCAGACAGACGTCGATGACATCGATGGTGGGGTCGTCGAGCAGGGCGCGGTAGTCCGGCTCGGCGCGCTGCGTGGGATAGTCGTGGGCGATCAGCTCCAGTCGGGCTGGATCGCTGTCGGCGACCGAGATGCGATCGACGTCCGCGTGCGTGAGCATCTCATCCAGGTGGACGGTGCCGGCGAACCCGCCGCCGATGACCCCGATGTGTAGCCCCATCTCGCGATCCTCCCTGGCTACGTTCTAAGGGCAGGGTAGTCCTTCCCGGACCACGCGGCGGGGCTGCGGCGAGCCGTCGCGCGTCAGCCACCTGCATCGGCCTGTCGGCCTGACCCGCTATCATGTCGCCCGAGGCCGACATAGCTCAGTGGTAGAGCAGCTGTTTCGTAAACAGCAGGTCCTCGGTTCAAATCCGAGTGTCGGCTCCACTCCCCACGCGTGAGATGGCCCGTTTCGGGCTGCCCGTCGTCCGAAACAGCAGGGCCTGACCCCTTCGCTGACCCCTGTCCCCCCTCGCGGATGTGCCTTCGCAATCCGGCACACTGGCTTGACTATTCCGAGTTATGGCTACTATGTTGTCGTACACCGGAAGATAGACTGGATTGTTCCGGGCTATCGACCGTTCGAAGACGGACGCCGACGCGAGGCAAGACAGACGATGTCGCACCATGTGAGCCGCCGCTGGGAAGGCAATCCCAGCGCGCCCGGCGGCCGGCGCGCCCGGAAGTCGTTCTCCTACGAGGCGTTCGTCCCCGATCGGATCGCTGACCTGTCGCCGACACTCCGCCTCGACGTGGCCGAGCGGATGTTCGAAGCGACCCACTCCATCGAGCTCGCCGCAACGGCAGGCCCTGAAGGCGCGCTCGAGACGGTCGGCTCGCTCCTCCTGCACGCTGAGGCGCGGGCATCTAGCCTCATCGAGGGCATCACCATCAGCCAGCGAAATCTCGCGCGGGCACTCCTCGACCCTCGCATCGCGCGAGGCGACCCTCATCTGGTGATCGCCGACGTGAGGGCGACCGAGGCGAGCATCCACATCGCCACGCATGCCGAGCAGCTCCGGATCGACCACGTCCTCGACCTTCACCGTACCTTGATGGCCCAAGTCGACTATGCGCGGCCGGGTGGGTTCCGCACGACGCAGAACTGGATCGGCCGCTCTAGCACCAGCCCTGAGGCGGCCGATTTCATCCCGCCGCCCGAGACCGAAGTCATCCCCCTGATGGAGGACCTCGTCGTCTTCATGGGGCGTGATGATCTGCCAGCTGTGGCGCAGGCTGCGATCGCCCATGCCCAGTTCGAGACCATCCACCCATTCATCGATGGGAATGGCCGAGTTGGTCGTTGCCTGGTGCAACTCATCCTGCGGCGCCGCCATGTCGCGACCTTCACGCCACCTATCTCCCTCATCCTTGCCTCGATGGGGCAGGCGTACATCGACGGTCTCGTCACCTATCGCGACGGCGACCTGTCGGACTGGTGTGACCTCTTCGCTGAGGCCTGTGCCCATGCTGGGGCCGCGTCGACCGAGCTCGCGGCGCGCGTTCGGGCGCTCGAGGCCGATTGGAGCGAGGCCGCCGGGCGACCGCGACGCGGCTCGACTGCTGCCCGTGTCATCGCGTTGTTGGCTCGCTACCCGGTCCTCGACGCTGCGCTCGTGCGCGACAGCCTGGACGTGGATGTCCGGCGAGCCATCGAAGCGCTGGAACTCCTGACCAGAACAGGCGTCCTCCATCGACTCGGAACTCAGGCGCGCAACCGCCGGTATGAGGCCATCGCCTTGTTCGAGCTGGTCAGCAGGTTCGAGCAGGATGTCGCTACGGGCCATCTCGGCCGCTGACCTCAGGCCTTCGCTTGAAGACAGCTCGCGTTCAAGAATCAGGAGCAGTGGCGACAGTCGATCGCGCCTGATCAGGACGAGCAAGACTGAGTGCTTGCGATGCTTGAACGCCATCCGATGGAGGCCGGTAGAGGCTAGCAACCACTACCTCTGCTAGTGGCAAGCCATTGCTCTTGGCCATGCCGACGACGGTGACCCCTAAGCTGACCCCTGTGAGATCAAGCCCGGAGGGCGTGATGGTGCCGCCGTGCGGCGGGTGCGGCCCACATCGGGAGCGATCGGCGCAGGTCTTGGGGTGTGTGGGTTCACGCGCCGCACAGAGGCGGCCTGGCGAGCGTCCCGGCCGTGGTTCCTCGCAATTCGTAAACAGCAGGTCCTCGGTCCAGATCCGAGTGTCGGCTCCATTCCCCACGCGTGAGATGGCCTGTTCAGGGGTGTCTGTTGCAGAAGGCGACAGGGCCTGACCGACGAGTCTCGGCCACACTTCGCCCGGCGTCCGTGTTCAGACGGGTCTGGCCAGCAGCACCACCGAGCGGGGCCCGACTCGGTAGGTCTCGACGTCGATCGGCAGCGCCTCTTGATACGTGACGAGATCGTGAGGCGACGGCAATGACGTGTCCAGGACCGCACGCCAGCGATGATCCTGCGCGAACGGGTCCCCCGCGACCTGTGGCGGCAGCTCGAAGTCGAGTGGCTCCCAGTAGGCATTGAGGGCGAGGTGCAGGGCCGCACCGCGGCCGGTGAGGCTGATGGCGATGCTGCGGGATGCATCGCTCAGATCGGGCTGCCCGTAGCGTGCGCCGCTCAGCTGTGCCTTGGCCGACTGCAAGAGGTCCAGGAGGCTGACGTCATCTGCGGCGTCCAGCAGCGACTGCAGCCGACGCCGGCTGCGGGTGAGCCCCTGCACGAACGCGAGCAGGTCGCTGTGCTTCGAGACCAGGCCCCAGTCGAACCAGGTCAACTCGTCGTCGTGGCAGTAGGCGTTGTTGTTGCCTTGCTGCGTCCGGCGCACCTCGTCGCCCATGAGGAGCATGGGCAGGCCGACACCGAGCAGGTCGAGTGCCAGCAGGTTCTTCACCTGACGCAGGCGCAGTGATTCGACCGCCGGATCGTCGCTGGGACCCTCGATCCCACAGTTCCAGCTGCGGTTGTCATCGCTGCCGTCACGGTTCTGCTCGCCGTTGGCCTCGTTGTGCTTGTGGTCGTAGGAGACGACGTCGTTCAGCGTGAAGCCGTCGTGACAGGTCACGAAGTTGACCGACTCCTGGGCCTCCCGACCGCGCCGACCGTAGATGTCCGGGCTGCCCAGGAACCGCTGGGCCACGGTCCCGGCCAGGCCCGGGTCACTCTTCACGAATGAGCGGACGTCGTCGCGGAAGCGCCCGTTCCACTCGATCCAGCGGTCGCCCACGAAGCTGCCGACCTCGTACAGCCCGCCGGCGTCCCAGGCCTCGGCGATGAGCTTGGTGCTCGCAAGGACCGGGTCGGTCTCGATATCCCAGAGCGTGGGTGGATCAGAGAGGGGCCGGCCGTCATCGTCCCTCGAAAGGATGGCCGCGAGGTCGAAGCGAAAGCCGTCCACGTGCATCTCACTGACCCAGAAACGCAGGCTATCGAGGATGAGACGGCGCGCGATGGGGTTGCTGGCGGCGAAGGTGTTGCCCGTGCCGGAGAAGTCAGCGTAGTGGGTCCGATCGGCAGCCGGGATGTAGTAGTCGTCATTGGCGAGGCCGCGGAAGCAGAACGTGGTGTCGTCGGGACCGCCCTCGGCGGTGTGGTTGTAGACGACGTCGAGGATGACCTCAAGGCCGGCGCGATGGAGCGCCTTGACGAGGTCGCGGAACTCGTCGGCGGCGGACAGGGCATCGTGCCGGCTGCTGTAGGCGACGTGGGGGGCGAAGAACGCGATCGGTTGGTATCCCCAGTAGTTGATCAGCCCCGGAGGAGCAGCGAGGTGATCGAAGTGGAAGACCGGCAGCAGCTCCACCGCGGTGATGCCCAGATCCACGAGATAGGGGATCTTCTCGATGAATCCAGCGTACGTGCCCCGGTGACCCTCCTCGACGCCCGAGTTCGGATGGGCCGTGAAGCCACGGAGGTGAGCCTCATAGACGATGGTGTCCCGGAGGCTGCGGCCAAGGGGCCGGTCACCTTCCCAGTCGTAGCGGCCTAGATCGACCAGCACGCTCTTCATGGCCTCGGCGTCCCCGAGCGGCACGGACGCAGGGTTCCGTCGGTACGTCGGCGGAACGGCCACACCGCGGCCATACGGATCAAGCAGGCGGTGGTGAGCGTCGAAGCGCAGGCCGCGCTCGGGTTGCCAGGGACCGTCGACACGGTACGCGTAGAGTTGTCCGTGCCCTACGTCGGGCACGAGTGCGTGCCAGTACTCCCCGGTCCGGTGGAGTGGGATGATCCGGTCAGGCATGGCTGATCCCACGCTGTCGTACAGCAGCAGGTCAACGGAGGTCGCGTGCTTGCTGTAGAGACTGAAGTTCGCCCCCGCCGGCGTGATCGTGGGTCCGAGGGGGTGGCTCAGTCCGCGCTCCACGGTAGTCATGAGGGCTCCTCTTGCTCGCCGACCGGACGTTGTCGACCGCGCTGGGTGGCGCCACTCAGGATGACAGCCTGGCGGCTCGGCAGCCAGGCGGCAGGAGCGGCGATACGGTTCCTCGCCGGGGGTCGAGCACGCCGCTGTCGAGGCTACCGACTGACCTCTTCCCCGTCTCGACCGGGTGCCATGATGGCGGTGCAGCGTACGGAGGTGACATGATCCCAGCGACAGGCACTGCTGAGCACGACCGCCTCGCTCAAGCCACGGGCCGTGCCGAGGATGACCTCTTCACCGCCAACCCCTGGTACGAGTGGGGTCCCTATCTGTCCGAGCGGGCGTGGGGCACGGTGCGGGAGGACTACAGCGCCGACGGCGATGCCTGGCGATCGTTCCCGCATGATCATGCCCGCTCGCGCGCGTACCGCTGGAACGAGGATGGCATGGCCGGCATCTCCGACGTCGGCCAGGAGCTCTGTCTCGCACTGGCGCTGTGGAACGGCACCGATGCCTACCTCAAGGAGCGCATGTTCGGGCTCACGGGGCCGCAAGGGAACCATGGGGAAGACGCCAAGGAGTGCTGGTGGTTCCTCGAGGGGCTGCCCAGCCACGCCCTCCTGCGCTGGCGCTATCACTACCCCCAGGCAGCATTCCCGTACGACGACCTCGTCAGGGAGAACGCGCGTCGCGATCGCCACCAGCCAGAGTACGAGCTCATCGACACCGGCGTGTTCGACGACGGACGCTACTGGATCGTCGAGGTGACGTACGCGAAGGCGACCCCGACCGAGATCCTCTGCCGCGTCAACGTCACGAACCATGGCTCCGACGAGGCGACGCTGCACGTCCTGCCCACGCTGTGGTTCCGCAACACTTGGCGCTGGTCGGGATCACCTGACATCCCGGAGCTCCGCCTCGATGGAGACGCCGTGACGGTCCGGCACCCGCGCCTCGAGGGCTACAGCCTCGAGGCCGCCGCAGGGCCTGACGGCGCGATGCCCGCGGCGCTCTTCTGCGACAACGAGACGAATGCGCGGCGGCTCTACGGAAGCGCGCCGATCAGCCCCTTCCCCAAGGACGGCATCAACGACCACGTCATCAGTGGCGCAGCCACGGTCAACCCGGCGTCGACCGGTACGAAGGCCGCCTGGTGGTACCGGCTGACGGTCCCGGGCGGCGGCCAGGCCGAGATGCGGCTGCGCCTCCATCGCCCGGAACCGGCGACCCGTCGATCCTCGGACGGTCGGCGCGCAGCGGCGCACTGGTCGGCAGAGCCATTCGAACGCGTGATCGACGAGCGTCAGCGCGACGCCGATGCGTTCTACGCAGCGCTGGCCGGCGCACAGCTCGACGATGAGCGGATGCGGATCCTGCGACAGGCGGCTGCCGGCCTCGTGTGGAGCAAGCAGTTCTATCCGTACCGTGTCGGACGCTGGCTCGACGGTGACCCGGCCGAGCCTCCGCCCCCACCAAGCCACGCCACCATCCGCAACGCCGGCTGGCGCCACCTCGACGCCTGCGACATCCTGGCCATGCCGGACCCCTGGGAGTACCCGTGGTTCGCCGCCTGGGACCTGGCCTTCCACGCGATCGCCTGGGCACACCTGGACCCTGCCTTCGCGAAGTACCAGCTGGTCGTGCTCCTGCGGGAGTGGTTCCAGCACCCCAACGGTGCGCTCCCCGCGTACGAGTGGAACTTCGACGATGTCAATCCACCGGTCCATGCCCTTGCGGCGCTGAGCGTCTTCGCGATCGACGGGGCCACGGACACGGACTTCCTCGAGCGGGTGTTCCAGAAGCTGCTGCTCAACTTCACGTGGTGGCTCAACCGGGAGGACCCCGATGGTCGGAACATCTTCGGTGGCGGCTTCCTCGGGCTGGACAACATCAGCCCCATCGATCGCTCGTCACTACCACCCGGAGTACGTCTCGCCCAGGCGGATGGCACCGCATGGATGGCGTTCTACTCGCTGAGCATGCTCATCCTCGCGGCCCGTCTCGCCCAGGACGACCCGGTGTATGACGACATGGTCGTCAAGTTCGCCGAGCAGTACCTGCTCATCACCGATGCCATCGATGACTCGGGTATGTACGACGCCGCCGATGGCTGGTTCTACGACCAGCTCATCGACGCGTCCGGCAGGAAGACGCCCATCACGGTCCAGACGCTCGTGGGCGCGATCCCCATGCTGCCTGCCGTCACGCTGCCCGCGTCTCAGGTCGGCGCCCTGGAGCGTCTCCGACATCGGTTCGCACGGCTGGCCGACAAGGAGTCGGATGGCGCCGCTCAGGCCGGTCGACACGTCCATCACTTTGGCGGGGGAACGATGCTGTCGGTCGTTGATCCAGACCAGCTGCAACGCACGCTGGAGGCCTTGTTCGACACCGATGCCTTCCTCTCGCCGCATGGCCTTCGGTCGCTGTCAAGGCGCTTCGCTACGTCGTACCAGGTCCCCGGGGTCCCCGGCGCGACCATCGACTACGAGCCAGCCGAATCGACGACGGCGATGTACGGCGGCAACTCCAACTGGCGCGGGCCAGTCTGGTTCCCCGTCAACTACCTGGTCATCAGGTCGCTGCAGCAGTATCACGAGTTCCTCGGTGCCGGCTACACCGTCGAGTACCCCACCGGCTCCGGCCAGCAGCGGACCCTGCTCGAGGTCTCAGCCGATCTCGCCGAACGCCTGATCTCCATCTGGCTGCCGGACCGGGCCGGGCGGCGACCGCTCTACGGCGGCGTCGGTCTGCTCCAGTCGGACCCGGCCTGGCAGGGGCTGCTCTGGTTCAACGAGTACTTCGAGGGCGACGATGGCGCCGGGCTCGGCGCCATGCATCAGACGGGCTGGACCGCCCTCGTCATCGACCTGCTGCTCGCGCCGCCGGGCTCGCGCACCGAGGTGCCGGGCGACCTCTCCCGCTGAAGGACGACGCGCCGCGCGGGTGTCTCACGGGCCGGGATCGGTCCGACCTCGACGCGCGCCTGCGCCCGGTCGCGCTTGGCCGACGCGTCCAAGAGCTGGTCTTCGGCCTTGCGCAGGCGCTTGCGTAGCTGCTTGGACGTCGAGATCCTGGCGTCCCGGCGGACGGCCCTAGTGCTGGCCATGTGCTCCCTTCCTGCCGGGTGTCTTCTCAGCGCTGCCCGATCGCGGTCCGCGCGCGTCGGTTTCGCCCTCGATCAGGTCTTCGACGGCCGCGTACACCTCCGGGTAGACGCCGGGCGTACCGAGTCGACCGAGCACCCCGTCGGCCTCCAGCACGCGCATGACCTGGCCGCCCTTGACGCGGGCGAGGCGGATGTCGATGTCGTTGTAGCCGGCCAGATCGATGACCTTGCCGATGGCCTCAGACGCCTGGGAGTCGATGAAGTTGATGCCCTCGAAGTCGAGCACGATGGTGGTGATGGACGGGTCGGCGGCCTGTACGAGCTCGCGCAGCCGATCCTCCGGGGCCTCGGAGTTCGCGAAGTAGAGACTCGAGTCGATGCGCATCACGAGCAGGCCCGGATAGGTGGTGAGGTCCGGCTCGTCGTCCACGCTGCGGAAGGCGCGCGAGCCCGGCCTGCGACCGAGCTCCGGCATGGCGGGGCTCGCGCTGATGTAGATGAGGTAGCCGAGCGAGAGGAAGACGCCGATCACGACACCGGCCAGCACGCCGGCGGTCAGGACGCTGACGAGCGCGATCATGGCGATCCAGAAGTCCGTCCGCAGCACCCGGTACAGCCGCCGCATCTGCGGCACGTCCATCATGCCGCTCACCACGGCCTGGATGATGATCGCCGCGAGCACCGCCGTGGGCAGGTCCGAGAACAGCGGCGCGAGCAGGATCATCGTGAGCACGACCACCGCACCGGTGGTCAGCGACGAGAGCTGCGTCTTGGCACCCGAGCTGTCGGCCAGCGAGCTCGCGGACAGGCTGGTGGACACGGGGATGCCCTGCAGCAGGCCGGAGCCGATGTTGGCTGCACCCTGCGCCACCGACTCCTGGTCGATGTCGACCCTTGCGCCGTGCTTGGAGGCGAAGGAGCGGGCATCGCTGGCGGTCTGGGAGAAGCCGATGAGTAGCAGGCCGACGGCCGCGGTGAGGATGACCGTGATGTTCTGGCCCACGAAGTCCGGGTCAGGGATGGCGATCGACGGCAGGCCACGCGGGACCTCGCCGATGAGCGTCACGCCCTGCTCGCCCAGGCCTAGCACGATCGACGCCGCCAGTCCGAGCACGAGTAGGACGAGCGCGCCCGGCAGGCGCGGTGCCGCGACCTTGAGCCCGAAGATCAGGACGAGCGAGGCAACGCCGACCACGACGGTGGTGAGATCGGTCGCCGAGAGCCCCTCGACCCAGCTCAGGAGCTTCTGCCACGAGTTGGCACCTTCGGCTGAGGTGCCGGTGATCTTGGGCAGCTCCCCGATGACGACCTCGATGGCGGCCCCGAAGAGGAAGCCGGTGATGACGGGCTTCGAGAGGAACTGGCTGATCCAGCCCATGCGGAAGAGCCGCAGGACCAGGAACATGAGGCCCGACGCGATGGTGACCGCGGCGATGAGCGCGACCGCGTCGCCGCTGCCGGTGGCGATGCCGGCCGAGACCAGCGCGCCGGCGGCGACCGCGGCCAGGGCCGAGCTGGGCCCTGTCGCGATCTGGCCCGACAGCCCGAAGATGGCGTAGAGGATCGCTCCGGCTGCGGCCGCGTAGAGCCCGTATTCGATGGGCACGCCGGCGATGCCGGCGTAGCCGAGGGACTTGGGCACCACGAGCGCGGCCACGGTGATGCCCGCGATGAGGTCGGCGCGCAACCACGTTCGCTGGTAGCGCGGCGCCCACGACAGGATGGGCAGGAACCGCGCCAGGCCGGACGTCCCGGACGAGGCCGACGGCTGGCTCATCGGGGGATGGCCTCAGCTGCCAAGTGAATGCTCATCCTGCGCCTCGATGCGGCCGTCGCGGATGGCCGCGGTGAATGCTGCGTAGTCGCGTTCATTCTGGTCGGCGTAGGCGACGGCGAAGTCGGCGATCGCCCGGTCGAAGGTGTCCCCGTTGCCGAGGTAGCCAGCGATCGTGGCCGGCTCCCCCGAGCGGGCGTGTGCGTGCGCGAGCGTCCAGCCGCACAGCTCCGCGTACCGTCGCATCGACTCGAGCGACGCGCCCTCGATCTCGATCGAGCCCTTCATGTCCTTGAACTGGCGCCAGTAGTAGTTGCTGCCGGAGCGGCTCGCGTGCCAGCCCAAGAAGCTGTCACTCGTCGCCTGCATCAGCCGCTGCCCCTCGACCACGCGGCGACCGTGGTTGTCGTAGGCGCTCTTTGGCAGGTGGTCCTCCAGCACGGACGCATCAGCCTCCTTGATCTGCAGGAAGAACGGGTCTCGATCGTCGCGGCCCTCCAGCAGCACGATGAAGCACCTCGTGCCCACCGAGCCGACGCCGACGACCTTGATGGCCACATCGCGGTAGTGGTAGCGACGCAACAGGATGCCGATATGATCGGGGACCGAATCGAGATAGGCCTTGAACTCGGCCTTCAGCTGAGCGTCGATCTGCTGTGGGTCGGCGCTCGTAGGGACGTCCCGGATCGGCACGATGAGGGGCGGCTGCGAGGCGATGCGAACGCCGTCCCCTGACGCTTCGGCCAGCTTGTCAAAGGCATAGACGCTGTCCCTGGCGCGCGTCTCGCGGATGTACGCTGCGCCACGCTCGCGCTGCTTCTTCGTAAGCTGCCCGCTGAACGCGCTGAAGACCTTGTCCACGTCGAGGTGCGCGTACCAGACGTCGCTGTAGAGAGCCTCGGCGAAACGCAGCATCGCTTCGCGGTACATCCGGACTGCGCGGCGGGCCAGACCGCGCTCCTCGCTGGCGTCGTACTCGTTGTGGCGAGCAACGATGGCGAAGCTCGTCGCCAACCGCTTGAGGTCCCACTCCCATGGTCCGGGCAGCGTCTCATCGAAGTCGTTGAGGTCGAACACGAGGTCGCGCTCGGGGGAGCCGTAGACCCCGAAGTTCGACAGATGGGCATCGCCACAGATCTGGACGTGCAGGCCGGTCGATGGCGTCGTCGCCAGGTCGTTGGCCATCACCTTGGCCGCGCCACGGTAGAACGCGAACGGCGACCGGGACATGCGCCAGTGTCGAATCGGGACCAAGAATGGTAGCCGCGCTTCGTTCTGGCTGGTGATCAGCTCGACCGGGTCGGGCCGATCGTCCGCAGGCCGCCACGCACCCTGCGCGCTCCGTGGGACCGTCTTGCGCAACCGGACGCCATCGCTCCCCGGCGCAGAGCCACTTCGTGCCTTCACCGAGCTGCTTGACCTGCCCCTCGTCACCACTGCCCCTCACTCTCCGCCGAGACCCAGAAGGCTTGGTTGCGCTCCGAGCCGTCCCGCCCCAAGTCCTTCCAGAACCACTGCCGCCGGTCGCACCGCCGATGGCTATCGCGCTCGATCTGCTGGAAGACCACGAGCCACGAGCCAGACAGGTCGGACACGGACTCCTGGCCGCACTTGAGGCAGGATACAGGGCGGGCACCGACGTTCTCGCCGGTGGATGACACACCGATGCTGGAGATCGCGTCGAGAAGCGGCTGTGGGTGGCACTGCACGAGGTCTGTGACCTCTTCAGCGAGCCTCCATGAGTCCTCGTCGGCGGCCTGATGGTGCGACTCCTCGAGGCCGAGCACGGGCGCGAGACCCCGGTAACGACGATCGACGTCGACGCCATCATCGACGTCCGGGCGATGACCCTGGGCACGCGACAGGCCGCCCAGCGGCTCCTCGACCATGGTTTCCTGCCCGAACGCCCGGACCGCGATGCCCGCCCCACCTGTGGGACCGCGCCGCGGCGTACCGGTCCCTGGTTGAGGTAGAGCATCTTGGGCTCGTGGACGATGACCGGGTCGCCAGCGCGGACGGCCGCGCGGATCGGAACCAGGGTCTCGCCCCGGCGTCGCGAGGCTGACCCGGTCGACGTCACCTTCTTACATCATAGGTACGAGACCTGTTATCATATGGCCATGCTTCGTACCCAGGTGTCACTGACCGAAGAGCAGATGCGGCGCCTCCGACGCGAGGCTCAGCGGCGCCACGTGTCGCTCGCGGCCGTCGTCCGTGATGCTGTCGACCAGGTCGTGCCCGACGAGGACGACGTGCGGAGCGAGCACATCGATTCCCTCCTGGAGGTGGCCGGGTCGGCAGCTTCGGGCACCGGCGATGTCGCGCGCGAGCACGACGAGGTGCTCGCTGGCGAACGCTGGTGACCCTGTTCGTCGATACCAGCGGCATCCTCGCTCTCATCGATCGTGACGATCGGTCACACCTCGGCACGACCGAGGCCTTCGCGCTGGGCAGATCGCAGCCGCTCGTGACGCACGCGTATGTCGTCGTGGAGACGTTGGCGGTGGCGCGACGGCGGTTCGGTGCCAGGGTGGCCGCCGACATCATCGATCGAGTCCTGCCGGCGATCGAGGTGACGCCGGTGGACTCAGAGCTGCATGCGGCGGCGCTCACGGCATTTCGCGAGTCGATCGACTCGTCGGCGTCGCTCGTGGACCGAACGAGCTTCGCCTTCATGCGGCGTGGAGGCATCGCCCGCGCCATCGCGCTCGATGCCGACTTCAGGACTGCGGGATTCGAGACGCTCCCGTAGGGCGCACCGGCGACTCCAACCGAGGATCCTCCGTCGATGACGAACGCTGTGCCGGCATCGTCTGTGACCGGGGGACCCAGCTTCGATCGTCACGCCAGTTCGTCCTCTACCTTCGTAAACAGCAGGTCTCATGGCCGATGAGCTTGAACGGCTCCGCGCTCGGCATCGACGATACGATCCCGATACGAGACACCCATTTGCAGGGAGTTCGGGCACCCAAAGCGAAGAAGTCAACACACCGTTGTGAAACGCTATGAGAGGGGTGATCGCGGTGCCCGCGGATGTGATGGATCTCCCACGACTACAGGTCCTGACCCGTGCGCTGACCCCTCAGGCTCCGACCATGCGCGAGAACCTCGACGTCTTCGGCCTCGAGCAGGCGCCGGCCGATGTCGAGATCGTCGATGCGCCAGACCGTGAGTGTGCAGAAACGGTACTAGTGGACGTGCATACACGGTATCCGTCAGCGTGCTCGACCGCAGCACGGAGGCTGTGGCGTCCCACGCTGACCGGATGCCGCTCTTCGGCATGACCCCGCGCGAACAGCTCGGTCTGTCGATCCCGGCAGGGACATCGAAGCGGCTGGCCCCGTCGCCAAAGGCCAAAGGGCTACGTCATCGACCCGGCCATCGCGGCCGCCGTGCTCGGCCCCGGGGATGCCTTGGGCCCCGGATCGTCGCATGTGTGCTACGTTCGTCGCATGGCTGAGGTCGCCTCTCGCGAGTTGCGCAATCGGACACGCGCCCTGCTCGATCGGGTCGCGTCAGGTGAGGACATCACGATCACCGTCGACGGTAGGCCGGTGGCGAGGCTCGTCCCGCCCGAACCCCGCCCACGCTGGATGGCGCGGGAGGTCTTCATCGCGCGCGTCCTCGGCCGTCAGGCCGACCCTGGGCTCGCGGCAGACCTGGCGGAGCTGGCACCCGACTCGACGGCAGACCTCCCGCTGTGACCGAGCGAGGACTAGCCGACACGTCGGTGTTCATCGCTCGCGAGGCAGGACGCCCGATCGATGCCGAGGCGATGCCCGAACGTCTGGCCGTCTCGGTCATCACGATCGCGCAGCTGCGCGCCGGTGTCCTGGCAGCGACCGATACGGCCATCCGCGACCGCCGGCTCGATACGCTCACCGCGGCCCTCTCGTTCGAGCCGATCCCCATCGATGTCGAGGTCGCGAACGCCTGGGCCAGGCTGCGGCTGGCATTGCGCGACGCAGGCTTGCGCATGCCGGTGAACGACTCGTGGATCGCGGCCACGGCGATGGCCCTGGGCGTCCCCGTCGTGACGCAGGACGACGACTTTCCAGCGATCTCGGAGCTTGTCGTCATCACCATCTAGGTGCCGCGCGCCGACGGCCGGGCCCGGATGGGCTGGACTCTCGGTCCTCGCGTTCGCGCGCGGGTCGGGGCTAGGCCGGCGCGACGACACTGACGCCGAGCGCCTTGGCGGCCTCGGCCATGCGCTGGTCGTACGTCACCATCCCTTCGAGCTCGTCACCCACCTCGAGCGCAGCCGCGAGATGCAAGGCATCGAGGCTGCGCAACAGCCTAGGCTCCAGCATGATCGCGCGTTCACAAACCGCGGTCGACAGGACCAGCAGCACCAGCGAGTCAAGGACCGCCCGGGCCTGCACCATGTGCTGCGGGGCGGCCCGTCGGGTCGAGCGAAGCAGCTCGGTTCGCAGCAGATCGCTGGAGAACACCCGCTCGTCTCGCGTCTCGAGCCACCTCCGCAGTGCCGCAGACCCCCGCTCGGCAACGACCAGCTTCACCGCCGCCGACGTATCGAGATAGAACACCGCTAGTACCGCTCATCCTCACGCATGACCGCGAGCTCCTCAGACAGTGCGGCATGACCTGCTCGACGCCGGGCCGGCGGCGGCAGGTCGCTCAACCGTCGTTGCGCCGGGCGAGCGCGCTCGGCAGCGATGAGTGCCTCGATCCGACTGGATGGTACGGGCACCAGCTGGGCCACCGGCCGACCCCGATCGGTGATGGTCACCAGCTCACCTGCGGCGGCGTCAGCCACGACGGCCGAAGCGTTCTGCTTCAGCGCTCGGATCCCGACTTCCCTCATGTGCTACATCGTAGCACATGACACGTACCGCAGACCGGCGCAATACCCATACTTCGAACACCGCACGCCCATCCGGACCGGCCAGCCCGTATCGGATCGAAGCAAGCGTCTCCGGCTCTCGTCCAGGCGTGCTGGTTGCATACGATCGTGTCCTACGACCATCGATCGCTCGCTGGTCGGGCGCATGTGCCGGCAGCCGGGGGCACCCATGTCGAAGGCGCCGCCAGGCCACCTGGCTCGGCCCCTTCAGGAGTTGATGGCAGACTACGAGTCGCCCGGCGGCCGAATGGATGCTGTGATCTCCGGGTTCGAGACGGAGATGGTTCGGACCAACGTGGAGCTTGCTGAGGCCGCTGTGATCCTGCGCAACGGCGGTACGGTCGCGTTCCCGACCGAGACCGTCTACGGCCTTGGTGCGAACGCCCTCGACCCGCGTGCCGTGGCCCGCGTCTTCGAGATCAAGCAGCGGCCCCGGTTCGACCCCCTGATCGTCCACGTGCCCTCGGTCGCACAAGGCCAGCAGGTGGTGCGTGAGTGGCCAGACACCGCCCGAGAGCTTGTTCAGCGCTTCTGGCCGGGCCCGCTCACGCTGGTCCTGCCAAAGGGCGATGTGATCCCCGATATCGTCACAGCCGGACTGCCCACCGTCGCGCTGCGCATGCCCGCCCACCCCCTGGCGCTGGCGCTGATCGCGGAGGCAGGGGTGCCGGTCGCCGCGCCCAGCGCCAACAGGTTCGGAAGCATCAGCCCGACCACGAGCGACCATGTGCGCGCCCAGCTGGGTGGTGCCGTGGACCTTGTCCTCGACGGCGGGCCCTGCCAAGTGGGCGTCGAATCCACGGTCGTGGGCTTGGCCGGGGACGGTCCCGTGCTGCTCCGTGCCGGCGGCACGCCGGTCGAGGAGATCGAGCAGGTCGTCGGCCCCGTCCAGCGGTCAGGGGCCGACCTGGCGCGGCCGACATCGCCCGGTCAGTACCCGCGGCACTACGCGCCGCGAACCCCGCTCAGTGTGTGCGCCGACTGGCACGATCTCCCTCTCGCCGGCCGGTCGGGACTGCTGACCCTCGGACCACCCACGATGGCGGGGCCGTTCGAGGCGGTCGAGGTGCTCTCCGAGCGCGGGGACGTGCGAGAAGCGGCGGCCAACCTCTTCGCCGCGCTCCACCGACTCGACGCCCTTGGGCTCGACCGCATCGTGGCTGTGCGGGTGCCTGACGCGGGCCTTGGACTGGCCATCAACGACCGTCTTCGACGCGCCGCACACGAGCCCTCGGATGTCGCCGGCAAGGAGGCGACATGAGGTACGTCGTCCTCGCCGCGGCCGTGGTCATCCAGATCTGCCTCGGTGGCATCTACGCCTGGAGCACGTTCGTGCCCTACCTCGTCGCCGATGTGGGGCTGTCGGTGACGCAGACACAGGTCGCCTTCGGCCTGCTGTTCGGCGTGTTCACGCTGTCGATGGTCTTCACGGGCAGGTTCGTCGAGCGGTGGGGGCCGCGCGTGATCGCCAGCCTCGGCGGTCTGCTCTTCGGCATCGGCTACCTGGTCGCGTCACGTCCGGATGGATCGTTCCCGCTGATGCTGCTGGGGATCTCGCTGCTGGGGGGCATCGGCACGGGCGCAGGCTATGTCTGCGCCTTGACGACCAGCATGAAGTGGTTCCCTGACCGCAAGGGGCTGGTCACCGGAGTGGCCATGGCCGGGTTCGGAGGCGGCGCGATCCTGCTGTCGGCCATCGCCGAGTCCCAGCTCTCCAACGGCGTCAGCGTGCTCACGGTCTTCGAATGGATCGGCCTGGCCTACGGGACGGCGATCCTCATCGCCGCGATGGTGCTGCGGTTCCCGACGGCGGCCTCGACAGCCCAGGTACGGACGGCGCCTCCGCTCAAGCGGCTGGCGCGCGACCCGTTCTTCCTGTCGCTCGTCGTGGGGATGTTCTGTGGCACCTTCGCCGGCATGCTAGTCATCGGGAACCTCACCCCGATGGCCCTGGCGGTCGGCGTCCCCGCGCTGCCGGCCGCGGCGGCGGTCAGCGTGTTCGCGATCGGCAATGCCACGGGCAGGATCACCTGGGGCTGGATCGCCGACAGGAGCAGCGAATGGATGATCCCCGTGAAGCTGGTCGCCCTCGCCGTGCCGCTGGCGCTCCTGGCAGGAGTGAGCGCGACTGCCCCCTTCATCGCCGTGTCATTCGTCATCGGCTTCGGTTTCGGTGCGTGCTTCGTCATCTACGCTGCCCAGGTGGCCGCACGATACGGGCTGTCCGCTGTCGCCGGGACCTACCCCCTCGTCTTCCTGGCATACGGGGCGGCGGGGATCATCGGGCCACCCCTGGGGGGATGGCTATACGACCAGACGCTCAGCTATCGTCCCGCCATCGTGCTGACCGTTGGTGTGGTTGGCATCGGCATCGTGGTGACGGTCTGGCTGCTGCGGAAGGCAAGGCCAGCGCGAGTCGCAAGCTACGCCGGCCTGTCAGGATCGATGTCGACCGACTGACGGCCACCGCACGATGCACTCCTGACCAGGTGCGCGCGTGGACACCCGTCCCATGGTCATGCCGCCCGACCAGGAGGTCGCCGCCCTGCTGCAGCTGAACGTTCGTCCAAGCGGTGTGTCGTTGCGCGATACCTGTGACAAGATGCTGCGCGAGGCGCCCGTGCGACGGAGCTGCACGAGGCCGGTGAGGTGGCCGCGGCCAGGCCGGCCAAGGGAACGAAGGAGCTGCCAGTCGGTGCTGCCATCGACCACGCCGGCCAGTGAGGGATGTGCGCCCGCCCCGCTGGCCCCAGCGGCCGATCGGGACTGACCGGCCCATGCAGGTCTCGGGCCGCCAGCTCAACCGTGCCACCCTCAAGCGGCAGCTGTTGCTGGAACGCGCGGCCCTGCCCGTCACCGATGCCGTGCAGCGGGTGGTCGCGCTGCAGGCGCAGGAGCCGGCATCTCCCTACCTGGCGCTCTGGAGCCGCGTCGCAGGCTTCGACCCGGCGGAGCTTGACCGCGCCTTTGCGAGCAGGACCGTCGTCAAGGCCTCGCTGATGCGCGGCACGCTGCACGCGGTCCACGCCGAGGACCACCCCGGGTTCCACGCCGCCATGGCGCCCAGCCTGCGCGCCTCCCGGCTCTTCGATCGGCGCTTCAGGGGCAGTGGCCTGACCGAGACCGACATGGATGCCCTCGAGTCCGAGCTGCTGGCCAGCAGCACCCGACCACGTACGACGGTCGAGATGCAGGCCTGGCTCGGGGAGCGCCTCGGCGAGCGGGGGAAGCGCGCGTGGTGGGCCTATCGCACGTACGCAGCGCTGTGCCACGTGCCCACTGGCGGGCCGTGGTCGTACGGGTCGCGGTCGTCGTTCGCGGCCGCGCCGACGACCCTTCCACGGGCCCTGCACGAGGCCAGTGTCCGCACGCTCGTCGCCCGCTACCTGCGCGGCTTCGGACCGGCGACCGTCCAGGACGTCGCCCAGTTCACGCTGCTCCGCCGGACGGTCATCCGCGCCGCGGTCGCGGCGCTCGGCGACGAGGTCGTCAGGCTCGACGGCCCCGATGGCACCGAGCTCATCGACGTCGCCGACGCTGTCATCCCCGGAGAGGCGCCGGCGCCACCGCGTCTGCTGCCGATGTGGGAGAGCGTCCTGCTCGCCTACGCAGACCGCAGCCGCATCGTGCCGTCCGCGTATCGGTCGCTCGTGACGCGACGCAACGGTGACGTGCTCCCCACGATCCTCGTCGACGGCTACGTGGCCGGTGTGTGGCGCGCGCTGGACGGCGGCATCGAGATCACCGCCTTCGAGCCGCTCGACGCCGACGCGTGGGAGGGACTCGCGGCCGAGGCCTCATCGCTGCTGGCGCTCCTGGCCGGTCGCGACCCGGCGGTCTATCGGCGCTACGCGCACTGGTGGGACGAGCTGCCGTCCGCGGAGAGGCGCCTGCTCTCCGGGTGACCCTGCAGCTGCCGGAGCAGCCCCGGCCACCCGCGCAGGGCCGCGTGTCAGGCGGCCGGCGATGTCTCGGCCAGCACCGTATCGACCATGAACTCGACGAACCGATCCGGCTGCTCGAACAGGGGGCGATGGCCCGACGCTTCGAACACTGCGAGCTCCTTGATCGGGGCCTCGACCATGGGGTACCACTCATCGAACAGGGCCGCCCTGGCACGAGCTTCGTGGGCGCCCTGTGCGAAGAAGACCGGGACCTCGAACTCGGTCGCGGTCTCGCGGAAGTCGACGTCCTGGAGCTGCGGGTAGAGCGCGGCGAAAGTGTCCATGAAGGCACCCAGGAGGTGGACCTCGTCGATGAGCGCGTACTCGTCGGCGAGGATGTTCTCCGACATCTGGGCCTCGCCCTCCGAGTTCTGGCTGTGGTCGTAGGCGTACACGCTCTGCTCGTGGGAGTTCGACGTCTCGTAGTCGAGCATCTGCTCGTACGGCGGAGGTCCATTGGACTCCAGCTCGTCGACCAGGCCGCTATCACCGTTCTCCCTGGCCCAGGCGAGGGTGTCTTCGTACAGCATCCGGTCGCTCGCGAGCTGGCTGACCATCTGGCCCGTGCCGACGTATGCCCGGTACAGCTCCGGGCGCTGCTGGATGGCCCAGATCCCTAGCGTCGTACCCCACGACTGGCCCAGGAGGTAGATGCGGTCCTGGTCGAAGCGTTCCCGGAGGTAGTCGCTGACCACGATCGTATCGTCGAGATAGCCCTCGGGGGTGATCGTGCCGGTCGGGTCCAGCTCCGGATACGACTTGCCCGCGCCACGCTGATCCCAGGTCACGACCGTGAAGTGCTCCTCGAGTCGGGGCAGGTGGTTGCGCATCGATCCCATCTCGGACCCACCCGGGCCGCCGGCGAGGAACAGCAGCACCGGGTTGTCGGTGCTGTGGCCGCGGATCATGAGGGCGAGGTCGTGGCCGTTGGCCTCGACCGTGGTGAGCTCGGCCACGCTGCCGACGACCTCATCTCCGTTGGCGTCGACGATCGCGTCGGTGCTCGCGGGCTGAGCGACCACGACGAACGTGGCGACGAAACTGATGGCGACGATGAGCACGCCGACGATCCGTCCCGCGTCGCGTCCGGCTCGAGCACCAGCGACCCCGCCGCCAGCTCGCGCCGAGTCGAGACTGCGGGCGAGCGACACGCCGAGGAGTGCGCCGAGCGCCAGCCAGACCAACGACAGCAAGGCGTGGAAGCCCCTGCCTACGACGAATGCCATGAGGCCAAAGAAGCTGATCTCGATGCCGTCGACGGTGGGTCCGCTGACACCGAGGCGTGCGAGCTCGAAGCTCACAGCGAACGCCACCGGCGCGATCAGGGCCGCCCACCGCGAACGCATGATGAACCCGCCGAGGGCACCGACCGCAAGGCAGATGACCATCGACCAGAGCGCCTCACCCGTGGTCAAGGGGCCGCGCGGCGTCCACAACGCCGCGACGAGCCCCCACGCGGCCGAGAGCGCGAGCACTGCCGCGACGCCAAGCCACCGACTGGCCCGGAGCGACTCCAGCGATGCCTCCAGCCACGAAGGCATCGAGCGCGCGGGCGCTCCAGGCCCCGAGCGCCAGGCAGCAGGCTGCTCGTCTCGATCGATGAACGTCATGGGAACCCCCTTCGAAGTGATGGCCGCGAGTCGCCGAGCGACACGAGCCGCTGCGGGTGTGGGATGGCGACCCAGCGCACGGATCCCCTGCCAGCCCGCGGACCGTGCCCCTCTCGGCGTTCGAGATCTTCGACATCCATCGTCGGTGGCCCCCCGACACAAGCGCGACGGCCGCTTCCCGGTGAGGCGTTACAGGCGCCTAACGAAGCAGCGCCCGACCTCCGGCAGAGCTGGTGGTTATACTACGGGTATGAAGACGGCAGTCTCGGTCCCTGACGACGTCTACGCGCAGGCTGAGGAACTCATGCGGCGAACCGGCCGAACGCGGAGCGAGATCTACAGCACCGCCTTGCGTGACTACCTCGCCGACCATCAGCCCGTCCCGGTGACCGCCGCGATGGATCAGGCCCTCGATGAGATCGATCCCGAGCCTGATCCCTTCCTGGATGCCTCCGCTCGTGAGACGCTGGCGAACGCGGAGTGGTAGTCAGCCAGGGAGACGTCTGGTGGACGGATCTACCTGACCCAGCGGGCTCGGAACCCGGCGATCGCCGTCCGATCGTCGTCGTGCAGGGCGATCCCCTGAACCGCAGCCGGATCTCGACGGTCGCGTGCGTCGTGGTGACCAGCAACCTGAAGTGGGCACGAGCACCTGGCAACGTGCGCCTCTCGGCGCGAGAGTCGGGTCTGCCACGAGGCTCCGTGGTGAATGTGTCGCAGATCGTGACGCTCGATCGCTCGCGACTGGTCGATCACGTCGGTCGCATCGGGAGACCCAAGCTCGACTCGATCCTCGAAGGCATCGACCTCGTCCTGGGGCGGTAGCCAGGAGGAGCCCCGGCGCTCGGTGGACCGTGCAGGGATGCGCGCGCTGTCGCCGTCAGACGGTCGACTCCCCGCCGAAGGCGCGAACCGGCGTGTTTCGGCGGTCCGCGCCCGGATCAGGGCCCGGCCAGTCAGAGATCTCGCTGGGCCCGTCGGAGCAGCTCTCGGTAGAAGCCCACGGCGGCCGCCAGCTCCGCCACGCCGACTCGCTCGTCGGTGCCGTGCAGGCGCTGGCGCGCGTCGGGGTCGAGGCGCAAGGGCAGGAAGCGGTAGACGTTCTTCGAGATCGCCTCGTAGTGACGAGCATCGGTGCGCCCGAGCACGAGGTATGGCGCGACGACGACGCCGGGGAAACGCGCGGCGATGGTCTCCTCCAGAAGCGCGAAGGCGGGCCCGTCGGCGGGCGATGCGGCCGTGGGCTCCCGGCCCGACGTCCCCGGCTCGATCCCGATGCGCACGCGCGCGTCCGCGACCGTCGCCCTCGCGTGGGCGATGACATCGTCCACCGACTCGCCGGGCAGGATGCGGAAGTTGACGAGCGCGCGGGCGTGCTCGGGCAGGACGTTGGACTTCGTGCCACCGTGGATCACCGTCACGGCGGTCGTCGTGCGGATCGCGGCATCGATCGCCGGTCGGGCCGCGAGCGCACGCAGCACCAGGGGCTCGAGCAGATCGACGTTGGCAAGGGCCAGCCTGCGGAGGAAGGGCAGTTCCGGAGCAAAGGCCTTGAGGGTCGCGCGGGTCGCCTCGACCATGCGTGCGGGCGGGCGCGTGGTCTCCAGTCGGCGCACCGCCTCGGCGACGATGCCGACCGCGCTCTGGGGCGGCGGCATCGACGAGTGGCCGCCCAGGGCTTCGGCGACCAGCTCGAGGCTGACCGCTCCCTTCTCGGCCACCCCGACCAGTGCGACCGGGCCGAGGCCCGGGAGCACGCCATCGGAGATCGCGCCGCCCTCGTCGAGGACCAGGGCCGCGCGCACGCCCCGCGACGCCAGCTCCCCCGCGATGACCCGCGCGCCGGCCTCGCCCCCGATCTCCTCGTCGTGACCGATGGCGAGCAGCAACGGGCGCCGTGGGGCGAAGCCTTCGGCGAGCATGTCCTCTACGGCGGCGAGGATGGCGACCAGGCTGCCCTTGTCGTCGAGGGCGCCGCAGCCCCACGCGCCTCATTCGGCCGCATCGGACGCTCGGGCGAGCCGCTACGTGGTGGCGCCGGCGCCGATCGGAGCTGAAGTGCAGCAGGTCGTCGGTTCAGATCCGAGTGTCGGCTCCACGTCCCGGGCTATCGCCTACAGCGTCAGGGTGCCCACAGTCGTAGGTCGACGTGCCGTGCCATCAGCTCGAAGTCGCGGTCGGTCGTGAGCATGACCAGCTCGTGCCGCCGACAGAGCTGAGCGAGCAACGCGTCGATGATGCCGACCTGGAGGCCGTTGCGACGACAGGCGCTGCGCAGCTCAGCGGCCTCGGCGTGGTCCGCTCGGTCGGGCACGAGCAGCGGGAGGGCGCCGCTGCTCATGGCTCGACATACTCGCGCAGCGCACGGGTGACCGCCGCGGTCTTGGTGCGCTCACTACTGACCGAGCGCCCAGCCGCGGAGAAGGCAGCCCCTGCGAGACTCGACATCCGCGCGACCGTTGTTCATGCTCGGGCCGTGGAGAGGAGCGTTCCCGTGACGGTCGGGGTCGGTTCGTGGATCGAGCGGCGCGCGCGCGTGGCACCGCTGGACGTGGCCATCATCCACGGGTCGGACCAGCTCACATACGCCGAGATGGCCGCCCGCATCCGGCGACTGGCCAACGGCCTGCTGGGCCTCGGCGTCGTGCCCGGTGACCGGCTCGCATGGCTAGGGCCCAACCATCCGGCGTTCCTGGAGACACTCTTCGCCGCGGGCCTGCTCGGCTGCGCGCTCGCGCCCATCAACCACCGCGTCACGCCAGCGACCATCGGAGCCGTCCTGCGTGCCGTGGAACCCCGGATCGTGCTGGAGCACCACCATCGCGACGCTGTCCAGCTGCCCGACTCGGTCCGCCACCGCCTCGATGTCGGCGAACCATCGCAGGGCGGGCTGAGCTACGAGGATGTGCTGGCGCGATCGTCCGATGACCGGGTCGATCTGCCCGTCGACGTCGACGGTGTCCTCATGCTGCCCCACACCTCCGGCACGCTCGGGACACCCAAGGGCGTGATGCTGACCCACGCCAACGTCACCTGGAATGTCATCAACTTGCTGAGCGTGGCGGATGTCCGGCAGGGCGACATCACCATCGCCGTGGCACCCTTCTTCCGGGTCGGTGGCACCGGCGTGAACGTCCTGCCGGTGCTCTTCATGGGCGGCACTGTCGTCGTCCCCGAGTCGACGGATGCCGACAGCCTCCTGGAGGACACGGAGCGATCGCGCGTGACCGTCGGGTTCGGCAATCCCGATCTGCTGGCCGCGATGGCCGCCGCACCCCGCTGGCCGATCGCCGACCTGTCGAGCATCCGTTTCTTCATCACCGGTGGTGCCCCGGTGCCGGAGCGGCTCATCCGGTTGTACCTCGAGCGTGGCATCACCCTGCTCCAGGGGTACGGGCTGTCCGAGGCCGCGCCGGTCGTGCTGCTGCTCGATGCGGCGAGTGCCATGACGAAGGTCGGGTCGGCAGGCAGGCCGGCGCTCATGGTCGATGTCCGCATCGACGATGGCGAGGGCCGCGACGCCGAGCCAGGTCGGCCCGGCGAGCTGTGGGTTCGGGGACCGAACGTCATGGCCGGCTACTGGCGGAACCCGGAGGCGACGAGGCAGGCGTTGACCCCCGACGGGTGGCTGCGCACGGGAGATGCTGCGCGCATCGATGGCGACGGCTTCGTGTGGATCATCGACCGCCTCCGCGATGGGTTCACCACCGAGGGAGGCATCGTGTACCCAGGCGACGTGGAGCGCGTCCTGCTGGAGCATCCTGCGGTGGACGATGCCGGTGTCGTCGGAGTCCGGCAGCCCGGCGAAGGCGACTGGGAGGCGGGGGTCGCGTTCATCGTCCTGTCGTCGGGGCATGACACGAGCGCTGAGGAGATCCTGGCGTTCACCAGGCAGCGTGTCAGCGCTCACGAGGTCCCGACCGCCATCGTGTTCGTCGACCGTCTCCCGCGGACGACGGTCGGCAAGCTCCAGCGCGATGCGATGCGTGACGCGTGGTCACGCTCGAGGACCGGGGCCGACAGCGATGCGTGAGAAGCGCCCGAGCCGCCGGGGTCAGGCCCGGAAGCGGTCGAGCCCTCGAGTGACGACCAGTCGGGCGTCCCGGGTGATCCCGGCCGCCGCGTAGTCGGGCAGTGCGTCCACCCAGCGCAGACCCTCGAGGCCCATGGCGAAGGCGGCCGTGGCGTAGGCATCGGCGCGGGCCAGATCGGGCCCTGCGACCGTGACGGCGAGGAACGCCGTCGCGGCCTCGCCGGTGTGCGGGTCGGTGATGTGGCGGCCGCGCTCGGTCGTCCCCGAGGTGGCGACCGCGAGGTCGTCGCCCTGCAGCACGAGCGCCACGGCCTCGGGCGCGAAGGGATGGGCGATGCCCACCGTCCATGGGACACCTGGCTCCTGTCCACCGCGGACGAGCACGTCGCCTCCGGCGCTGATGCAGAAGCGGTCGATGCCCCACGACGCGAGGATGTCCCCGGCTCGATCCACCGCCCAGCCCTTGACCACCCCGGTCGGATCGGGTCGGCCGTCCGCGCGATGGCGGCGGATATCGAAGGCTCCACCGCTCAGCAGCTCCACCGCATCAGCGATCCGCAGCACCTCGGCGAGGTCGGCCGAGACGTCCGACACGGCGACCTCGCCCCGCATCAGGCGGCTGACCTCGCTGTCCGGTTCGAATGGGCTGAACTGGTCGTCGACCTCGTGAAACCAGCCGAAGGCCGCGTCGGCGGCCGGCGCCAGCGCGCCGCCATCAGGCAGGTAGAGGCTGATCATCGTGCCCATCGCACGCTCGACACGGCGACGACGCTGGTCGCGAGTGGCGATCCGCGCTCCTGAGGCTGACGCGGCGACCATCAGGCACCCAGCTGATCGAGGGCCGATTGCAGTGACGCAGCGTAGGCCTCGCTGGTGTACGTGGCGCCAGAGACCACCGAGACATCTGCGCTGTCGACAGCGAGCGCCTCCTCGCGCAGGATCGGTTCGGCATAGGAGTTGATGCGCTCCGAGCGTCGGTCGCTCATGGGGATCGCCAGGGTCACGACCTCGATGATGTCGTCGCCCTGCACGGTCACGGCCACCTGCACCTGGCCCCAGCGGAGGGCGATGGCATCGCCGGTGGCGGTGAGCGCCTGTTCGGCAGGACGCGTCGTCGCGGGCACCTCGCCGCTGACCGCCACGGGCGACGCCACGTCCGCGACCTCGGACCCCGATCCGGCCTGGGCGCCGGGTGACCCAGCCAGGGCCTCGCCGCTGGCCTCGTCGGTGGCCCGAGCATCGTCGTCGTTGCTGGCCACGGTCCTCTCCGCGACCGGCGCCGGAGCGCCGCGGAACGACAGCAGCAGCGCCAGGCCGGCGACCGTGCCGGCGAGGGCGAGCGTGCCCCGGACGGGGAGGCGGGATGGTTCGTGTCGGTGGTCGTGCATGTCAGTACCCAAAGCGTTCAGCGTGGATCTGCCGGGACGGGACGCCCAGCGTGTCGAGCGAGGCAAGGACGCGCTCGGTGAACGACCTGGAGCCGCACACGAGCACGTCGGATTCCGCGATGCGCGGGGCCAGCGAGGCCAGGTGACGCGGCTCGAGCGGGTCCAGCGGCATCAGCGGCGTGCCCCGGTGGCCCTCGAGGAAGCGCAGAGTGGCCCCGTGGCGACCCGCCAGCGCAAGCAGCTCCTGGCGGAAGATCGTCTCGGCGGGGTCGCCCTCGCGGTAGAGGAAGGTGATGTGGCGGGCGCCGGGAGTGAGCTCCTCGAGGATGGCGCGGAGCGGGGTGACGCCCACACCACCGGCGAGCATGACGACCCGATCCTTCGACAGCGTCCGGGACGTGAAGGCGCCGTATGGTCCCTCGACGAAGACCGGCGTGTCGATGGGCATCGACAACATGCGGTGCGAGTCGTCGCCCAGGTCCTTGATGGTCAGGCGCAGATACTCGCCGTTCGTCACGGCCGAGACCGAGAACGGATGCGGCCGCCACCATCCACCCCGCCGCAGGAAGCGGACATGGAAGAACTGGCCCGCCGCGACCGGCAGGTCGTAAAGGTCCCGTCCGCTCAGGTAGACCGAGACGACGGAGGGTGCCTCGCGCACGACCGCAGCCACCCGCAGACGATGGCGGGCGGAGGTGTAGATGGGCGTCAGCACGCGGTACCAGACGAGCAGGCTGAACGTGACGACATAGAGGCCGATCCAGAACCAGAGAGCGACGGGGTCGCCGATGAAGTCGGCGCCGATCGCGATCTGGTGACTGAAGGCGAGGGCGATGCCAAGGTAGGCGTAGAGGTGGATGCCGTACCAGGTCTCGTAGCGGAACCGGCGACGGATGACGGTGATCGAGGTCACGGCCACGACCGCGATGAGGACGGTCCCAACGGTCGCGACGAGGATGTCCCACAGCTCGTTGAGCGCCAGGAACTCCTCGATGACGCCGGTGCCGGACGACATGGCCCAACCCAGGGTCGAGAGCGCGACGTGGGCGAGGATCAGCGTGACCGTGCCCACGCCCAGCCGGCGATGCCAGGCCATGAGCCTGTCGCTGCCGACGACATGGTCGATCCACGGGACGCGCGCCATGAGCACGATCTGGGCGAGGGCGAGGTAGGTCCCCACGAGCGCCGTGAGCTGGCCGAGGCCCGTCGCCAAGCCAGTCGGAGTGCCCAGGCCGGCCGGTCCGCCGTGGACGACCCACATGCCGGCTACGAGAGATCCCACACCCACGAGGGCGATGACGATGTCTGCGGGGCGGATGGGCCAGCTGCGAGGGATCGCGACGCGCCGGCCCGCCGGGGCGGGGCCGGTCTGCGTCAACGTGGCCATGGGGCACGGATCTGGCGGCTTCTCACGTTCATCACCCTGGGGGCCGGTCGTCAGGTCGCGCACCCGCCGATGTCAGCGCGACGTAAGGTCCGACCCTGAGTCGATCATCCGACGACCGGCGCTCGCGGTGCTCGACATCATCGAGGTCAAGGTCGCCCGATATCCCATCGCGTCGCCGGCCGCCAGGCAGGCCTCGGCGGGCATGATCCCGTTCGACGTGTGACGGTCCTGCACGCAGGCTGCCGCAGCGCTCACACCGAGCCGGAGACTCAGCTCCACGGACCAGTCTTCATGCAGCCCGAAGATGACGCCGGCCGCAAATGCATCGCCCGCACCGGTCGTGCTGCGTACCCGCTCCGGCGGCACGTGGACCGAGCCTTGCCGCCATGTCCGCCCATCGGGAGAGGCAGCAACGCTGCCCGCAGGGAAGTGCACGACCGCCAGCCCAGAGACGCCGCGCTCCAGGAGTCCGTGCGCCAGTGCCAGCATGGCGGCCCAGTCCACCACGTCGTCCGGCGCCGAGGCCGAGATGGCGCTGCCTGTCAGGGCGCTGGCCTCCAGCTCATTGACGATGATCGAGTCGAGGTGGGGCAGGCACGGAGCAGAGAGGGCCGCCAGGCGATCCGGCGGAAAGGTCGCCAGCTCCATGTTCGTGTGCATCTCGGCCGCCTGCGCCGCGGCCAGGAGCGCTGACCAGCCGCTCCCGCCATCCGCGTCCGCGTCATCCATCAGTGGATGGGCCCCAAGATTGCCGACGTGGAGGATGCGGGCGTCCGAGCCCGCGAGGTCGGACGGCTCGGCGCGGAAGGTCGCATTGGTCCCCAGGTGGGTGAAGAAGGTGCGCCGACCTCCGTCTCGCTCCACCATCACGTCCGTGAACGCGGTGGTGGCACCCGCTCGAACCCGGACGCGCTGCGCATCGACTCCGGCATCGGCACACGCGGCACGGATGAAGCCCCCGTCATCGTCATCGGCCACACAGCCCATGACGCCCACGTCGAAGCGCGCGCCCAGGCGACGGAGATCGACGGCCATGTTGAGCGCGGCCCCGCCCGTGCTCAGCGAGATGTCCTCGATCGTGGCCAGGCCGTCGCGTGAGGGATAGGCGTCGATGACCTTGCCGTAGTCGACGAGCAGCGTGCCCACGCACAGCACACCGCTGCGCTCCCGGGCTGGGAGGCTCATTCGGAGCGGAGAACCCGGTCCGTCAGCTCCAGGTCCTCATCGAGGCTTCGACGTGACACGACGCCCCGCCGAGCCAGTACCTCGTGGTAGGTCCTCACCGCATCGGTCGGGCTCAGCTCGCCGCGCAGGACCGGCCTCAGCAGGTCGACGAGGTCGAGCTGGGACTCGGCGTGCTGGATCTTGCGGCCGAAGAGCGCGACGCGGGCACCGTGCAGGTGTGCGCGATGCAGCAGCTCGAAGGTGTCGCGGGTGGTCCCGACCGTGCCGCCGTAGATCCCGACGACCAGCGACGGGTCGTGCTCGGTCAGCTCGAGCAGAGCATCGGCCCCGTTGTAGCCCAGCTTCAGGAAGATGGGCCGCTGCGCCTGGGTGACACCAGCGAGGGCACGCACGATCGAGTCGTTCACGAAGGCTGCCACCTCGTCGGGCTCCAGGCGACTGGGGGCGTTGGGGTTGAACACCTCCAGGAAGTGCCGCATGCCGATCGCCGCAGCCTCGCGGCGGAACGCCGCGTAGGCCTCCAGCGAGACGAGATCCGCCTCGAGATCGTTGTTGAAGGTGATCGAATAGAGGACGAGGTCGCAGAACGGGCGGATGGCGGCCAGCGCCACCGTGCGGAAGGGGCGGGACGGCATGGTGGCGTACCCGGCGCCGCGTCCGACCCAGACGTCGCTGGTGTCGTTGGCGCGGATGGCCAGGGTCAGGTCGTCGGGCAGCGAGCCGTCGCTCGCGAGGCGCTCCCCATTGGAGGCAGAGGTCAGCAGGATGTCGACCACACCGTGGTTCGCCTGCGCGCGCATGTCATCGAGGTAGCGCTCCCTGGTCTGGTAGCGGCCGGGACCGAGCACGCCGGCCGGTGCGCCATCGACGGCACCAGCCGCCGTCAAGCCGAAGCCCATGTCCGCGTCCTTGGCGTCCGCGATCACGAAGTCGTCCGAGGTGTAGCGGCCGGCGGCGATGGCCCGCAGCTTGCGGTCAAGGCGGCGATCGTGTTCGGTCACGTGGGGTCTCCGACTGCGCAGGTTCCGTCGGCGCGGGTCAGGCAGCATCCACGTGGCGCGAGACGTCCAGGCCGTCGAGCATCGTTGCTCATCAGTCCACGGTACAACGGTGGGAGCGTGCGCGGAGGGCCGAGGACGGTCGGTCGAGTCGGTGGCCTTCCCGGGCGACGGCGATCCTGGCACGTGCCCGCCGAGACGACGACAGAGGCTACGCCGTGGCCTGGTTGCCGGCGCGACCCTCGCGGATGACTCGTCGGATCAGCTCGACCTCGGCCTCGTCATAGGGTGTGCCGTCAGTCCGGTAGATGTCGTGGTACCAGATCGCTGGTTCGGGTGCCCCCGGTGGTGAACCCCACGGGAAGAAGGTCTGGGTGCGGCCGGCTACCAGGCCCCAGTTCAGACAGCCGACGCCCGCTTCCATGAACAGCGGGAGGTGGGTCTTGAAGTGGCTGTCCGTCGTCCGTGCCAGGTACTCGGTGCAGATGACCGGCCGCCCATAGCCCTGGAATCGCTGGATGAGCGCCTTCAGGGTGGCAGCGCCTTCGTAGCTGTGGAAGGTGATGACGTCGGAGTTGGCCTCCTGGAAGCGGTTCAGCTCCTCGAACGCTGCGGCGCGGTTCCAGTTGCCGACCGTCAGCGGCTGCGACGGATCGA
Organism: uncultured Chloroflexia bacterium; assembly: GCA_963698505.1. Taxonomy (GTDB): domain Bacteria; phylum Chloroflexota; class Limnocylindria; order Limnocylindrales; family CSP1-4; genus JAFMJV01. The sequence goes on from CAVORC010000052.1 coordinate 129,257, forward strand.
CCTCCCGGGCCCAGCGGAACGTCTCCTGCAACAAGGGAAGCGCGTTGCCCAGCAGGCCCTCGTTGCCGGGCTCGTTGTACAGGTCCCACATGAGCACGCGATCGTCGTCATCGAGACGTGCGAGCACGCCCTGGACATACGCCCGGAGTCGTGGCCACGCGGCCGGGTCGACGACCTCCGGTGAGCTCGGGCTCTGCAGCCAGCGCGAGTTGTGAACCCCGGGAACCGGATCGGGCTGAGGGCCGACATACGAACGGTTGTGCCAGACCCCGTCGAAGAGCACCAGGATGCAGTGGATCCCGTGCGAGGTGGCGAGGTCGAGGAAACGGTCGACCCGTCCCATGAATGCCTGCGGGTCGGGTTGCCAAAGCAGGTCGTGGAGGTAGACGCGAACGACGTTGAAGCCAAGCTCGGCCGCGAGCTGCAGCTCGCGATCGATGGTGGCAGCGTCGAACGTGTCGGCCTGCCACATCTCCAGCTGGTTGGATGCGGTGCTGGGTGTGAAGTTGCAGCCCACGAGCCACGGGAAGCGCCGGTACCACGACCACGCACGCGCTGCGTCCCAGCGGCCTGCCGAGTCATCTTCGATCGCTCTCGTGTCTCCCAACGTCGACTCCTCTTCGTCGCTGTGGTCTCACAGACCGGGTTCCATCCGTGTCGCCGACCCGGGGCAGCGGACGATGCTGCCCCGGGCGACGAACGGCTGAGCGCGTCAGCTCGACCGCTGAGCGACGCCCAGCCGCTTGCTCAGTCCAGCTCCTCGTTCATGCGCGCCTCGGCATCGGCCAGCGCCTGCGCCTGGTCCTTGCCGGCGACCCAGGTGGCATTGAGCTCCTCCGCCAGGGCATCCCAGGCGCCTGCCCACCCCTGGACGGCGGGCACGAGACCGGCGATGTCCGCGGTGCCTGCGTAGTTCGTCCTTTGCGGTGCGTTGTTGTACTCCTCGCTGGCGATGACCGACACGCGCGGGGCGATGTGGCCGGTGCCGATGGCCCAGTCGCCGACGTGCTCGTAGAGGTACTTGAGGAACTCGATCGACGCGGCTGTGACGGCCGGGTCCTGGTCCGACTGGTTGGGCATCACCCACATGTGGGAGTCGCCCCAGGCGGCCGGCGTCCCGTAGATGTTGGGGAGGTCCGTCGCCACGTACTCGAACTCCGTCTCGCGGTCGTACTGGTCGACGACCCAGGTGCCGTTATGCAGCACCGCGATGTCGCCATTGAGGAAGCCCTGCTGCGAGTCGGTGTAGCCCTGTGCCGGATCGCTGCAGGTGGTCGCGAGCTCGTTGAGCAGGCGCACGGCCTCCTGGCCCTCGGGGGTGTTGACGGTCGCCACGGCGCCGTCGTAGAGGTCGCCATCCTGCTGCCACACGAGGCCAAGGAAGAGGCGGGCACCGACGCCGAACTCGAACCAGTCATGACCGAAGTACTGCTTGCCGGTCGCCTCCTGGACCGCCTGGCACTGAGCGAGCAGCTCATCAGCGCTCGTGGGCATGATGGGCATGCCGCTATCGTCGACCAGGCCAGCCTCAGCCATGAGGTCGACGTTCACGTGCCACAGGCTGGCGTGGATATCGAACGGCAGCGCGAAGATCTCGCCGTCCGCGGTGGCGGCGTCCTGTGCTGGTTGCGTGTAGTCGCTGAAGTCGACACCGGCCTCGGCGAGGGCATCACCGAGCGGCATCAGCAGGCCGCGGCCGGCAAAGTCCGGCAGACGATGCTGGTGCATCACCGCGACATCGGGCGGGTCACCGGCTGAGAAGGTCGTGCTCAGCTGCGGGTAGTAGTCGCCCCAGTTCTGGCCGCCGAGCTTCTCGACGGTGATGCCGTTGTCCTCGGCGTTGAAGGCGTTGGTGAGGATCTGGATGACCTCGCACTCGGTCGTGGCCTGGCTGACGTCGGTCACACCCTGGGTGGTGTCGTCGCAGTCACCGAAGAACCGGGCCAGCGAGACGGTGACATCACCGTCCTGGGCCGCGGCCGGCATGGCTCCTGCCGCGACGAGCGCGACGGTTGCGGCCACGATGCCCAATCTTGTCTTCATGGCGTTCACTCCTCCTGGTAGGTCGGTGTCGTGGTTGTCGATCGTTGTCACTGGTTCGGGACCCGCTCGATCCGCGCTCATGTGGCCATTCACGTCCTCCTGTGTCGTGGTTGGTGGCGTGGTTCGACGTTGCCGGCTCGAGACGCTTGCAGGGCCTGCACCGCTCACTTGCCTCCGCTGCCGATGGAGATGCCGCGGATCAGCTGCCGCTGGAAGACGAGGAAGAGGATGAGCAGCGGAAGGCTGGCGATGACGCCGCGGGCCATGAGTGAGCCGAGCTCGGTCGCCTGGGCGAAGTTGCCCTGGAGCGATGCCAGGCCGGTCGTGATGGTGAACATCTCGCGCTGCGTGGCCGAGACGAGCGGCCAGAGGTAGTCGTTCCACGTCAGCACGAAGGTGAAGATCGCCAGGGCCGTCAGCGCCGGCACCGACATGGGCAGCATGATCCGCCAGAAGATGCGCCAGCGGCCGGCGCCGTCCACGACGGCCGCCTCCTCGATCTCACGCGGGATGGCCGCCATGAAGGCGGTCATGATGAACACGCCCAGCGGGGCGGCGATGCGTGGCAGAGCCAGCGCCTGGTACGTGTTGTGCATGTCCCACTCGGCGAACATCAGGAACAGCGGCACGAACATCGCCTCTCTCGGCACCATCAGTCCGGCGAGGACGAGCGGGAAGGCGATGCGCTTGCCGCGGAACGGGATGCGTGCGAAGGCGTAGCCGGCCATCGCCGACAGCAGCACCGTCGCGAGCGTGGTGACGCCGGTGACGATGACGCTGTTGAGCAGCCAGCGGGGTGTCAGACCGACCTGGAAGACACCGCTGAAGTTGTCCAGGGTGGGATCGACGGGCAGGATGTTGGTGGTCGAGCGCTGCAGGACGTCGTTGGGTGTCAGCGACAACGAGAACATCCAGACCATGGGGACGATCCACACGATGGCGGCCACGAGCAGGAAGCCCATGAACGTCAGGCGGCGCAATCTCACTCCTCGCGGCGCGCCACCCGCCGTCGGACGCGTGGTCTTGACGGCGGCTGGGGTGGTGGTGGCCATGGTCAGGACTCCGATGGCTGCAGGAAGCGGAACTGCGCCGCCGCGATGGCGATCATCACGAAGAAGAGGAAGACCGACATGGCCGAGGCATAGCCCAGCTCGAAGTCGCGGAAGGCCGACTCGTAGATGTGCTGGATGGCGACCCGGGTGGCACCGTTGGGGCCGCCCCTCGTCATGATGAAGACCTGTCCGAAGATCTGGAACGAGGCGATGACCTGCAGCACGATCACGAGGAGCAGCGTCCGCTGAAGGCCGGGGACCGTGATGGATCGGAACTTCGCCCACGAGCCCGCGCCATCGAGGGAGGCAGCCTCGTACATGCTCGGCTCGATGTCCTGAAGGCCGGCGAGGAAGAGGACGACGTTGAAGCCGACCGTCCACCACAGGGTGGTCACCACGATGGCCGGCATCGCCCAGGTGGTGCTGTTGAGCCAATTGATCGGCTCCAGTCCGATCGCCTCGAAGCCGGCTCCGATGAGCCCCAGCTGCGGATTGAGCAGGAACGCCCAGATGAGCGTGAGGACCGCCACCGAAAGGACGTACGGCGCGAAGAACAGCGTCCGCAGCACACCCGCGAGGCGACCGGGACGGTTCAGCGCGATGGCGATCGCCAGGCCGACGCCGACGATCAGCGGGGTCGAGAGGATGACGAAGAGGACGGTGTTGCTGAACGACAGCCAGAACTGCGAGTCGTACCAGCGGCCGCCTTCTCCGGGATGGATCCCCAGGATGCCGACGAAGAGGATGAGGATGCCGATCGTGGAGACGATGGCGAACGTCCTCGAGACCGAACCATGGCGATGCCAGTACCAGACGAGAGGGATGAGCAGGAGGCCCGCAAGGCGCCAGAACAGGAGAGGGGCGATCCCCCACGTCATCTGCGTGCCCCAGAACATCTTCACGTAGTGGTCGAGTCCGACGAACTGGCGGTCGTCGATGACCAGCAGGTCGACCTCGAAGAAGCCCATCCACACGGCCTGCAAGACCGGGTACAGCAGGAAGGCGAGGTAGATGACCAGGAACGGCGCCAGGAACAGCCAGCCAGAGGTGGAGTCCCCCAACCGAGATCGCCATCCGCCCTGCGGAGTGCCGGCGGGCGTCGGGCCGCCAACGGCCGCGGGTGCGCCGGTCACCGGTACCGCCTCCGGGTTCGCGCGGGTCGTCGCGCGGTGTGGCGCCGTGGGTAGGGGGTCGCTGTCGGCAGGGTGCGCGTCCCGGCCGAGTCGGTTCCCGCTTCGTCGCGTTGACGTCCGGATGCCTGCACTGGCGTCCTCCTCGCCGCGTGTCCCACAAGTTATGTGAGAGTGCTCTCACTATGCTAGCGGCTATGTCAAGCGAAGGCAGCACCGGTGTCGTTGGCTTGTGGCGCGCGCGGCAGGGCCAGCAATGGAGCCCGATCGACAGGGGCGAGACGTCAGAGCGACGAAGGCGAGGCCGGGCGTTCGTACTCCAGGCTGAGCACGAGATCCTGCGGGTAGTTGCCGAACCCACGGCCGAAGAGGTTGATACCCCCGACATGGCGGGCCACAGGCCGCACGCCGATGCGAACACTGATGGGTCGGTCGGGCCGCAGGTCGAGGCTGTCGAGCCGGACGTCCGACAGGCGCACACCATCGAGCGAGGTGCCGGTCGCGTTGACCAGCCAGCGCTTCTGCAGCCCGTACTGCGTATTGGTGGAGGGCCACCATCCCGGCGTGAGGCGACCGCGGCGCTCACCGAAGTCGCCGGGGCATGTCCACTCCCCAAGATGGATGCCGTCGATCCAGACGCTGATGTCGCTGGGCCAGTCTGGATCGTTCATCGGCGCCTCACTGCAGAGCTCACAGCTGAGCCCGATGGAGCTCACCGTCGAACCCGGGGGCGCACGGTTGGGGAACTGGTACTCGATCCAGCCCGCTCCGAACCACAGCAGCTGCGCCGCGACTCGACCGGGGTCGTAGAACGAGCTCGGGTCGTCCTGCAGTCCGATCAGCCCGTCCGAGCTGGCCAGCCCGCAGGTAGGTTCGATCTCGAAGTCCATGTAGGCGCCGATGGGCATGCTGATCTCGATGACCTGGTCAGCGTCGCCCGCCGGGCCGGGAAGGTCGACGAGGATGGCCTCGAACCGGCGGGCCACCACCTTCTCCAGGCCCCTCGACGCAGGTCGCATGCCGGTGTGAACCAGCCCGGCATCTTCAAGGAGTGCGATGTGCCGGCTCGCGGTCGATGCCGGCAGTCCAAGGTCTCGTGCGATCTGGTTGGCCGTGACGAAGCGGTCAGTGAGGTAGCTCAGGATGCGCCACCGCGTCTCGTTCCCGAGGGCCTTGAACACGGCCGGCGCAGCGCCATCGTCGGTATCCGCCCGCACCCTTGCCAGCTTGCCCGATACGTCGAGATGCTCTTCCCTGGACACGGGTCGAGGATACGCCAGCCCGAGCATCGCCCGAGCTGGGTGCCTCCACGAAGCTCCACGCCGGGAGATGCTCACATCTCCTTGACGGCCGCGTACCAGACGCGGTCGGCGACATCGGCCAGCGTGTCTGCCATCCGCGACAGACGCCGATAGAGCTCGCGGCGGCCGATGATCTCGCGCACGTGCTCCTGCCCCACCGAGCCGCCGGCGTCGAGCTCCAGGAGACTGCTCATGGCCAGCCGATACACCTTCTCCATCCGTCGCGCGGACTTCGTCGCAGCATCGGCGGCCGCGGTCGCGGTGCGGTGATCGTCCTTGCCGCCGTGCACGCCGATGGCATCGAAGGCCCGCGACAGGTGCCTGGTTCCTGCCAGCAGGTGCTCGGCCATCTCTGCCATCGGCGCATCCGGCGGCATGTCGATGACCTCGGCTTCGCGCACGACGTCCTTGCAGCCGTTCAGCACCTTGTCGAGGAGCTGGCTCAGGATGAAGATGTCCTCCGGGCTGATGGGCGTGATGAAGGCGTCACGCAGCGCGACGCGCACCTCGCGCTTGGCGCGATCCGCCTCGTGCTCCGTCTGGCGGACCTGTTCGGCAGCATCGGCGTCGCCGTTCGACCAGGCCACGAAGGACTCCACGCCGGAGAGCGTGATGGTCATCTGTGTCCGCAACCCGCCCAGCACGTCAGGCTCTGAGGGCAGGAACCAGTGAAGGCCCGGACGTCGGATCCGCATCATCACCCTCCTGCGAGGTGCAGCCAAAGCGGCAGGCTTACGACGGCGAGGATTGCGGCTGCGGGCAGTGTCGTCAACCAGGCCACGCCGATCTCACGCACCACGCCCCAGCTGACATGGCGCCAGCGCCGCCGCCCCGCACCGATACCCACGACCGACGAGGACACCACCTGGCTGGTCGAGATGGGAAGGCCACCGAGTGACGCTCCGAAGATGACCCCCGCCGAGCTCGTCTGGCTGACGAGCCCGTCGAGGCTGCGGATGGGGTAGATGCGTCGGCCGATGGTGCGCACGATGCGCCAGCCACCGAGCGCGGTGCCCAGCGTCAGGGCCAGGCTGCAGCCGAGGATGACGAGAACGCCCGGGTCGGCGACGTCCTCGATGTCGCCGGTCGCCACCAGCAGCGCAGCGATCACCCCGACGGTCTTGGAGGCGTCGTTGGCTCCGTGGCTGAACGCAAGCCAGCCCGAGGTCACCCACTGGGCCCTGCGCACGGGTCGGCCCGCGGCGACGGATGCGCGCCGCGCCAGGCTCATCGCGGCTCGTTCGAGGATCCACGAGGCGCCGAAGCCGAGGATCGAGGCGACGAGGATGCCGATGAGGATGCCGAACACGCCACCGATGCCTCCGTCGACGATCGGCCCCCAGGCGACCGCATGGACGCCGGCGGCGGCGATGGCGGCGCCCACGAGACCGCCGACGAGGGCGTGCGAGGCGGAGGACGGGATGCCGCGGTACCAGGTGGCGAGGTTCCACAGCACCGCGCCCGTTAGCCCGGCTCCGATGACGGCAACGGCGACGTCAGGGTCGACGGTCACGATGCCAGCCACCGTCTTGGCGACCGCGGCGCCGAGCACGAACGGGCCCAGGAGGTTGGCGGCCGAGGCCATCAGGATGGCCGGGAGCGGCCGCGCCGCGCGCGTGGCCACGAGCGTGGCGATGGCGTTGGCGGCGTCGTGGAAGCCGTTGGTGAAGGCGAAGGCGAGTGCCATCGCGATCGCCGCGGCCAGGCCGACATCCATCGCTACCCACCGTCGGAGCGCGGACGCTCCGTCTTCATGGCGACCACATGACCATGATGTCGGATGGCGGCCGCGCAGGCGGTACGCGCGAGCAGCAGCGCGCGGCAGAATGGCGGTGGGACGCAGGAGACCCAGGAGGAGACCCGTGGCCGTCGAGGGCATCGACACGTTCGACCGCATCCCCAAGGTCGAACTCCACTGTCATGTCGAGGGCACGGTGCGCCCTCAGACCGTCGTCGAGCTGACGCGCAAGGCCGGGCGATCGCTCCCCGTGGACGACCCCACCGCGCCGCCGCAGATCGCCGAGCTGGCGGCGCGATACGATCTCCCCTTCTCCGAGCCGGACTGGATCGGGGACGTCATCGAGCGCTACCAGCTCAGCGCACCCTTCTAGCGCCACCATCCGGGCCCGGTGTGACTCGGCCGTGCCCGGCGATGCCGTCGACCGGCGCTACATGTGCAACAAGGCCGGTCTGAGGGCGTAGCATGAGCGGCAGATACGAAGGGCCGGCAGCGACGACGTTCCCGCGTTGGAGCGCGGCTGGGCGGTGTGCGGGGGAGGGTTCCCGATGCCGCTGGGCTGACCCACGGGCGACACCGCGGCCGAACAGCAGAGCACGATGCGCACCGTTCCCGGGGTAGTCCCGGTCGTGGGCGGAGGAGGAGAGCGAGATGAACACAGCGTCCAAGGACAGCGCCTACGAGCGAGTCGCGTTCACGACCTCGGCGGCTGACGACGCGCTCGAAGCGGGACACGGGATCGTCCGCCTCGCGCCCGCGTGGGTGCCTCGGGCGTTCTGCACGCCGGGCCGTCGCATCCGCCTTCATCCGGACGACTACTACCCCTTCGGCTTCGACCGCGGCGGGGTCGACGAGCGCTGGCTGGCTTCCGCCATCCGCGCGGACAATGGCCCCCTGACTGGGGCGTTCGAGGGTCTCAGCCTCGTGGTCGAACCGGGGGGCACGCTGGTGCCCTTCGATGAGTTCGTCGCCCATCACGGCCCCGGCCTCATCGGAGAGCGGCTGTGGCAGGCCTTCGGCAAGTGGCCGATGTACTCGAAGTTCTTCGACAACCAACAGGCGCTGCCCTTCCATTTTCACCAGAACGATGAGGACGCCGCCAAGGTCGGCAAGCTTGGCAAGCCCGAGGCGTACTACTACTCGCCACACATGAACAACACCCTCGGCGACCAGCCCATCTCCTTCCTGGGTCTCCAGCCGGAGACGACGCGCGAACAACTGCGTGAGCGGCTCGCGCGGTTCGACAAGGGCGGGGATAACCGCATCACCGACCTCTCGCTGGGCTACCGCACGCAGCTCGGTACAGGGTGGGACATCCCCGTGGGTGTCCTGCATGCGCCCGCGAGCATCTGCACGTACGAGCCGCAGGCCGCATCGGACGTGTTCTGCATGTGCGAGTCCTGGAGCAACAACCGGGAAGTGCCCGTGGAGCTCATGTGGAAGGACGTCCCGCAGGACCGGGTCGGCGATCTCGACTTCATCATCGACCTGCTCGACTGGGAGCGGAACGCCGACCCGAACTTCGTGACCAACCGCTTCATGGCGCCGTACGAGACCGAATGGTCACGTGGCGCCGATGGCCAGGCCGTCGAACGCTGGGTCGTCTACCTGTCGCTGGCGGCCAGTGCCAAGGAGCTCAGCGTCCGACCGGGCGCCACGGTCACCGTGACCGACACCGACGCCTACGGCCTGATCGTGGTCCAGGGTCTCGGCTCGGTCGGAGTGCACGATGTCGAGTCGGCCACCACCATCCGCTTCGGCGAACTCTCGAACGACGAGTTCTTCGTCTCGGCGGAGGCGGCGCGGGCCGGTGTCACGGTCGTGAATCGCAGCTCGGTCCAGGACCTCGTCATGCTCAAGCACTTCGGCCCCGGTAACGAGTCCCTCGCCGAGTCCGAGCCTCCGAGGTAGGTCCCTGGCCCGCCTTGGCGGGCTATTCAGTCCAGGCGCTCGATGGCCCCGGTGATCAGCCCGGTCACGTCCTCGGGCGTGATGTCGGCGATGGGCTTGTCGGCCACCTTGCTTCCGCGACGCAGCACGGCCACCCGATCGGACACCGCGAAGACGTCCGGCATGCGGTGTGAGATCAGGATGACCGCGTGGTTGGACTCCTTCAGCCGGTGGATCATGTCCAGCACCTCGGCCACCTGGCGGACGCTGATCGCGGCGGTCGGCTCGTCCATGAGCACGATCTTGGGGTCCGACAGGCGTGTCCTGGCGATGGCCACGGCCTGGCGCTGCCCGCCCGACATCTGCTGGACCAGGTCCTTGGGGCGAGTCTCCGACTTCAGCTCGGCGAACAGCTCGCCGGCGCGGCGCACCATGGACCGTCGGTCGAGGATCCTGAACGGCCCCCAGCCGCGCGTCAGCTCGCGCCCCATGAAGACGTTGAGCGCCGCGGTCAGGTTGTCGCAGAGGGCGAGGTCCTGGTAGACGATCTCGACCCCGTGGCGACGGGCGTCAGCCGGCGAATGGAACTGCACCACCTCACCGTCGAGGACCATGGTCCCGCCCGAGGGCTGGAAGTTGCCGGCGATGATCTTGACGAGTGTCGACTTGCCGGCACCGTTGTCGCCCATGAGGCCGAGGACCTCGCCGCGCGAGAGCGCCAGGTCCACGCCGGTCAGGGCCTGGATCGCGCCGAAGTGGTGCGCGATGCCCTGCAGATCGAGAACGTGCTCCGGCATGGCTAGGCTCCCGACCGACGGCCACGGGTGGCGAACTGGTCGAACGCCACGGCTGTGATGAGGACGAGACCGATGACGACCTGCTGGACGAAGGACGACACGTTGAGCAGGACGAGGCCGTTCGTCAGCACGCCGATGAGGAGGACGCCGACCACCGTGCCGGCGATACCGCCGACGCCGCCGAACAGGCTGGTGCCACCGATCACAACCGCAGCGATGACCGCCAGTTCGAAGCCGATCCCCGCGACCGCCTCCGCGGATCCCAGCCGGGCCGACAGCAGGAAACCTGCGAGACCACACATCAGACCGACGATCACGTAGACGGAGAAGATGATCCGGTCCGTCGGAACGCCGTTGAGGTTCGCCGCCGCTCGATTACCGCCCGTCGCATAGACGTGTTGCCCGAACTGGGTATAGCGCAGCACGAGTAGCGCGATCACGGCCGCCGCGATGAAGAGGAGCGCTGGGACTGGAACGTTCTCGATGAACAGGATGTCGATCCGACCCTGCCCCCAGAAGTTGTAGTCACGCGTGAACCCGGAGATAGGCCCGCCTTCGGAGAGGATCAGGGTCATGCCTCGAAAGACCGTCAGTCCTCCGAGCGTCACCACGAACGGTGGGACCTTGAGCTTGGCGATGGTGAACCCCTGCGCGGCACCAGCAGCGATGCCGACGGCCAACGCGGCGAGGAGGGCCAGCTGCCAGGGATTGCCCGCCTCGACAGCCCCCCCGACCGCGAAGCGGTCAGCCAGGCCGCCCTTGGCCACGAAGGCCCCAACCATGCCGGCAAGGGCGAGCAACGAGCCCACCGACAGGTCGATGCCTGCTGTCAGGATGACGAAGGTCATGCCCACCGCGATCAACCCCGTGAACGACACCTGGCGCAGGGTGTTCAGCAGGTTGAACGGGTTCAGGAAGTTCGGCTCCAGCGCCGCGAACACGATGACCAGCAACAGCAGGAACAGCGGTGCTGCGAGCCTGGACGCGATGTAGAGGTAGTCAGGGCCTTGGGAGGTGTCCGTCCCAGGTGGGTTGCCCTCGATCATGGTCTAGCGAACCGTCCCCGTAGCGGCGTTTCGACCTGGTCAGATAGAGGCGGCGGGCCGGGTATCCGGCCCGCCGCAGCATCGTCAGCTGACGTTGCCTTCGATTCGCCTGCTACTCGAGCTCGCCCAGGCGCTCGCCCTGGTCGATGTTGTCCACGGTGATGGCGATGGGGCTCAGAAGCGTGAGCGCTTCAGGCTGGACGCCGTCCCGCAGGTAGCTCACAAGGGCCTGGACCGCACCGCGGCTCTGGCCGCCCGGGAACTGTTCGATGGTGGCCAGCAGCCCGCCGTCGCGCACGCTACCCAGGGCCTCCGGGAGTGCATCGAAGCCGATGACTGCGACATCCAGGCCCTGCTCGGTGACGACCTGGAGCGCACCCAGCGCCATGTCGTCGTTCGCCGCGACGATCACGTCGGGCGGCGAGTCGAGACCGGCGAGGATGGCCTCGGTGACGGTCACTGCCTCGGTTCGCGAGAAGTTGGCGGTCTGCTCGACGATGATCTGATACGTGTCGGCCACGGGATCGATCACGTTGTGCAGGCCTGCGTTGCGGTCGATGGCCGGGCTGGAGCCTGGCTGACCCTGGAGGTTCACGATGGTGGCGCCATCGGGGAAGCTATCGATGATCAGCTGCCCCTGCGCTTCGCCGCCGATCACGTTGTCGGCACCGACGTGGCTCAGGATGCCCTCGACGCCGTCGACGCGACGGTCGATGGTGATGACCGGGATGCCGGCCTCGACAGCCTGCTGGAGCACGGGGGCCATGGCCACCGTGTCGATGGGGCTGATGATGATGCCGTCTACACCCTGGATGATGGCGGCTTCGACATCGGCGGTCTGCTTGGGAGCGCTGTTCTCGCCGTCAGTCTCGATCAGCGTGATGCCACCGAGCGCTTCGGCCTCCGCGCGCAGCTCCTTCTGCATGTGCACGAAGAACGGGAACTCGAGCGCCGGCATGGACGAGGCGATGGTCAGCTCGTCCTGAGCTTGCACCGGCGCAGCCGTCAGCGACGCCAGCAGCGCGACCGAGGTGACCAGACCCAGAGTCCGTCTCTTCATGTTGTTCCTCCTCCTGGACAGATCACGGCTTCGACGACCGAAGGCGAACGATCTGCCAACGCACGCACCGATCTGGGCGGAGGGCACGTTGATGCGCTCCGCCATCGGAGCCACAGTGTCATCCAGACCACGGAGCCGAGTCAAGGAGACATCCAGCGCAACAGACGCGGCCATCAGCGCCCGGTCCTCGGCTCCTTGAGGCGGCGGAGGAGGCACCAGACCTCGGTGCCGCCATCACCCGGCTGCTGCAGGCCGAGATGGCCACGTTCCCATCTCGCTGAGGCGCCCTCGAGCTGGACCACAGGTGAGACCATGGTGTGGCCGCTGCAGATGCAGAGGTCAGCACACCGATGGAGGACACCATGGCCACGGATGACAGCGGACGCGAGGGGCTCTCGGCGGGAGCGATGGCCAAGGAGCTTGGTGCCTCACCAGCCAAGGTGAAGCGAGCCCTGGCCGACCTCGGAGTCGAAGCGGATTTCGTCAAGTCAGGCTGCGCCTACTACTACCCCGAGCGCGCGGCAGCAGTGAAGAAGGTCCTCGTCAAGTCGTAGCAGGCATCGCCGCGAGCTCCCCTGACCAAGGCTCCTCGGTATCGGAGGCCATCCTCGTGGACATGGATGCGTTCATCCGCGCGCTCCCCAAGGCCGAGCTGCACCTGCACATCGAGGGCACGCTCGAGCCGGAGCTGAAGCTGCAGCTGGCGGCAGGCAACGGGATCGAGCTGCCCTATGCCTCGGTCGACGAGGTACGCGCGGCCTACGACTTCGACGACCTCAGCTCGTTCCTGGCGCAGTACTACGAGGGCATGTCCGTCCTCCGCGTCGAGGCCGACTTCTACGACCTCGCCATGGCCTACTTCGAGCGGGTGGCGGCGCAGGGGCTCGTATACGTCGAGATGTTCTTCGATCCGCAGGCTCACACCAGCCGGGGGATCGGCTTCGATACCGTCATCACCGGCCTGCGCCGGGCCCAGAGCGATGCCGCCGGGCGCCTGGGCATCCGCTCGCAGCTGATCATGTGCTTCCTGCGCGACCACCCGCTCGACTCGGCCTTCGAGACGCTGGCGCAGGCCGAGCCCTACCGAGACTGGATCGTCGGCGTGGGGCTGGATTCCGACGAGCGCGACAATCCGCCGCGCACGTTCCGCGATGTCTTCGCCGCCGCCCGCGGGCAGGGCTACCGACTGACCATGCACTGCGACGTCGACCAGGAGCGCTCGACGGTGCACATCCGCCAGTGTCTCGATGAGATCGGCGTGGAGCGCATCGACCACGGCGTCAACGCGCTCGAGGACGACGCCATCGTGACCGACCTGGTGCGGCGTGGCGTGGGCCTCACCTGCTGCCCCATCTCCAACTCGTACGTGGCCGGCGGAACGAAGGCGCAGGCGATCCGCACGCTCCTGGAGCGAGGCGTGCTGGTCACGGTCAACTCCGACGACCCCGCCTACTTCCCCGGCTACGTGGCGGACAACCTGGTCACGCTGCAGCGTGAGGCCGGTCTCACGCGTGAGGAGGTCGTACAGCTCGTGCGCAACGCCTTCAGCATCGCCTGGCTCGACGACGCCGAGCGCCGGAGCTACCTGCGCCGGCTCGACGACTGGGTCGCGAGCCACTGAGCAGCCGGAGGGATGCGCAGGAGGAGTCGGCAGGGCCAGCCCAACCGCAACAGGAGGTAGGACGCGATGAAGCTGCAGTTCGTGGGGGCGGCGACGACGGTCACGGGCTCCCAGTTCCTCCTCACCACCGACCAGGCCCGGGTGCTCGTCGACTGCGGCATGTTCCAGGGTCTGCCCTCGGACGTCGAGCGCAACCGTGCGGCCCTGCCATACGACCCTGCGTCGCTGGACGCGGTGCTGCTCACGCACGCGCACCTCGACCACTGTGGCTACCTGCCGGTGGTCGTGCGGCAGGGTTTCGACGGCTCCGTCGTCCTGACCTCCGCGACCGCCGACCTGGCCACGCTGATCCTGACCGACAGCGCCAAGATCCAGCTGGAGCGAGCCCACCGTCGCGCTCGCCGCAAGGATCGGCGGCCGGATGGCGCCAAGAGGCGGCGCGAACACGTGCAGCAGAGCCAGGAGGATGAGGAGGCGCACCTGCGGGCACAGCCCCCCGAGGTCAGGCTGCGTGACGACGAGCCACTCTACGACCTCGACGACGTCCTCGAGGCGAGCCGACGGTTCCAGCCGGTGCGCTACGGTGAGCCGCGCGTCGTCGCGCCAGGCATCACGGCCACGTTCGAGGATGCCGGCCACATCCTGGGCTCGGCCGTCATCGTCATTGACGTCGAGGAGGCGACGGGCTCCCGGCGGCTCGTGTTCTCCGGGGACCTGGGACGTCCGGGGACGCCCATCATCGAGGATCCCACACCCATCACCGCCGGGGCCGACTTCGTCATCACCGAATCGACGTACGGCGGACGCCACCACGAACCGGCGGCCGAGGCGATCGAACGACTCGCCGACGCCGTCCGCGAGACCGTCGATGGTCACGGCGTGCTGCTCATCCCCTCCTTCGCGGTGGGCCGCACCCAGGAGATCGTCTGGCATCTCGACCGCCTGCTGAGCGCCGGCGAGATCCCCCACGTGCCGCTCTACCTCGACTCGCCCATGGCGTCGCTGGCAAGCGACATCTACCGCAGGCACCCCGGCTACTACGACGAGGAGACCCGCCACCTGCTTGAGACCGGAGAGACGCCGCTCGACTACCCCGGTGCCATCGTCGCCGACACGGTCCGCCGCTCACGTGCCATCGCCACCGCGCCGCGGCCCCTGATCATCGTGGCCTCGAGCGGCATGCTCACCGGCGGGCGCGTGCTGAACCACCTCGCCGAGCTCATCGACGATCCGGCCATGACGCTGCTCTTCGTCGGCTACCAGGGTCAGGGAACGCTGGGCGCGCACATCCAGTCGGGCGCCCGAACGGTGACGCTCGAGGGTGTCCGCCGGGAGGTCCGCTGCCGCATCCGGTCCATCGACGGGTTCTCTGCCCACGCGGACGAGACAGAGCTGCTCGACTGGCTCGCCCACTTCGCCCGGGCCGAGCGCAAGCCGCAGCGGGTCTTCCTCGTCCACGGCGACCCCGAGGCATCGGCTGCGCTGGAACCCAAGGTCCGGGCGCTGGGCCTGGAGACCTATCGACCGGCCTGGCGAGAGGAGGTCGAGCTGGACGGATCGCGGACGGTGGCCGCCCACTGACGGCTCGCGACCGGAGCCGGTCTGCCCTCTGGCGCAGGCAGTCTGGCGCGCACGCTCGAGGCTAGACTGTCGATGGCGCTGAGAGGTCGCTCCGGCGATGACATGGTGCGGCCTGCGAAGCTGCAGACCGGCGCCGGCGGGCCGCCGTCCCGGAATGGCCGGCCGATACCCGCCCAAGAGAGGATCGACCCCATGATTACCCTCGACTGGAACGAGATGACGTGGCGAAACCCACCGCCAGCGGTCCAGCGCGAGCGGGTCCGCTCTCGAGGTGACCACGGGCCTGGAGACCGACTTCTGGCGTACCACGTCCTACGGCTTCGTCCACGACAACGGCCACTTCCTGGGCGCCCCGCTTCCGGTCGAGCGGTCGATCGAGGTCACCTTTCGAGCCGACTTCAGCCATCCGTTCGACCAGGCCGGCCTGATGCTGTGGGGGTCCCAGGACCGCTGGATCAAGACCGGCGTGGAGCTCTCCGACGGCGTGCTCTTCGCCAGCGCCGTCGTCACGCTCGGCTACTCCGACTGGAGCGTGGCGGCCCTGCCCGACGTCGCCCCGGACACGCCCATCACGGTGCGTGCCAGTCGCAGCGGCGACGCGGTCACCATCCGCTATGGCATCGACGGTGCACCCCCAGAGCGACTCCTGCGGCTCGCCTATCTGCCGTCCGAGACCCAGCTCCTGGCCGGCCCCATGTGCTGCAGCCCGAGCCGAGCGGGTCTCGTGGTTCGCTTCGACCCGGTGCGCGTGGGCCCACCCGACGAACGACTGCACGACGAGGCGCCTGAGTAGCTTCCGTTGCCGGGTCCGATGTCCGAGGCATCTCCCGTCTGCGGTCATGGAACCGACATCTTCTCGTGGCCGCAGCGTCATCTCCGCTTCGCACCTGTGAGACATGGCCTCGATACGGTGCTGCGAGTTGGTTCCCAGGGCCCGGCGACGACCAACGACCAACGATGCAGAGGAGATGATCATGCGGAGGAACCCACGTATCTTGTCGCTGCTCGGCGCAGCGATCCTGCTGCTGCCCGGCGCGGCCGTGGCAGCCGGCAACGGGGCCGGTGGCGTCACCGGCCCGGCGTTCTACGTCGACGGGATGCTGTACCGAACGGTAGGCACGCCGACGGACCTGAGTCACACCGGCGCCCCGGCGCACAGCTTCGACACGATCTACGACTTCGGCGGTCTACAGCCGAACGTCGCCACGGCGGCACCCGGCGACCGCGGCTACAACGGCGGGCGTTGGATGGTGCATGGGCTCGTGTTCAGCGACGACGATGCCTATCAGGCCGCCGTTGCGGAGGTCGACGCGAACGACAGCGGTGACATCGACTCGGACGCGGAGGCGCAGGCCGCGCTGGCCGGTCCCCATGTATCCGATGGCGGCGTGGTGCGCCAGTTCGTGTGCCCGGTCATCAAGGTCCCACGAGGTCGCTGACCGACCCGATAGCGACCAACGTCGCAGGCGAGGCGGTCCGCTGGATCGCCTCGCTCCCTGACGGCGAGGGCATCGTGATCCCGGCCGGCGACCGGGTGATCAGCATGGAGGGGATGGATCGCTTCCGCGAAGAGGGCGGAGCGGCTCGCCGCTCAGCCCGGCAGCTCGCGCTTCATGCTGTGGTTCGATCGGCTGGTCGGCCCCTGGCTCACGCCACAGAGGAGACTCGCGCTACCGTTGCCTCTCCCGTACCTGCGGCCAGGAGAAGGTCATGTCGACACCAGAGAGCACGCCCCACATCCGCGGCTTCAGCCAGACCGAGGCAGCGTTCCTCGCATCGCGTTCGCTCGGCCGGCTGGCCTACCTCGACCGCGAGGGTGCACCGGTCGTGGTCCCCGTCGGCTTTCGGACGCTGGAGGACGAGACAGCCGGTCCGGCCATCGCCATCGTCGGCCACGAGCTGCGCCAGAGTGCCAAGTACCGGGCACTGGGGCGGGATCCCCGCTGCGCACTCGTGGTGGATGCCGGCATCGGGCCGGACGCGCAGGGCCTGATCATCCGTGGTCGTGCCAGGCTGGTCGACGGCCCCGGGCGCCCCGCCATCGTCATCACCGCGGAGCGCGTCACGACCTGGGGCATCGACACGCCCGCGTTCGAGCGGCGCCATCGAACGGTCGGGGCACGGGGGCGGTGACGGTGTTGCCGCCCTGACCCGGCGGCTCAGGGATGGTGGGCAGCGGATGCGACCGGCCTCATCTTCGATCCCGGCGAGGTGGAGCAGGCCCTCCACGTCCCGCTGGGAGCGGTCGAGGTGAAGACCAACACGTTCGGAGACGGGCACGTGGACCGGGAGCCCTTCGAGGCGTGCAGCTTCCCCTTTGCGCAGCACCTCCAGACCACCAGCTTCCCGACATCGAACCCGGTCAGGGATCGCGATGGCCTGGAGCTGGCGGTCCGTGAGGCGGCAGACGGCCCTTCCTGGGCGGCCAGCCCCCTGCTATCCTCGCCGCCCGTTCAGCGCGAGGCCGATGAACCGCCAGGACCCCCAGCCGTCGACCAGCCCGAGCCCGGACCCTCAAGCAGGCACAGCTCTCGACCCTGAGAGCCGCCGCTGGCGTCCGCCGGCTCATCGCATCAGGCTGTGCCGACTGGAGTCCTGCGAGGCCGAAGGCAGGGTCGAACTGGCCCAGGCCATCGAGGACCGGCTGGGCATCAGGTTCGACGAGCGTACGGCTGATGGCGCGATCAGCCTCGAGAGCCTCGAATGCATCGGCCTCTGCGGCATGAGCCAGGCCGTCACCATCGACGACGAGCCCGTCCTGGGTCGAGACGCCGTGCTACGGGCCCTGGACGATCTGCTGCGTTGACTCCGCGGACGGGATGGCCGCCCCTGCCCTACGGCCGGGTCAGCGTGCCGTCCGGTAGCCGGGTCTGCGTCCAGTCGACGACCCCGTCGCTGAACTGGGCCATGTCGGCATGGAGCGGATACCGGCTGGCCAGCTCTTCGTCGATGTCGACCCCCAGGCCCGGGGCATCGCCGGGGTACAGGTAGCCGCCCTGCTGCTGCGGACCACCCGGGAAGACCTCGCGCAGGACATCGGGGATGCCGGTGAACTCCTGGATGCCGAAGTTGGGCAGGGCCACGTCCAGGTGGACGTTGGCGGCATGCCCGACCGGTGACACGTCGCTCGGCCCATGGAAGGCCGTGCGGACCCCGAACGCCTCCGACAGCGCGGCGAGCTTGCGCGCCGGCGTGATGCCCCCGATGTCGCTGACGTGCACGCGGATGAAGTCGAGCTGGCGATCGACGATCGCCGGCCGCCACTCCAGGGGATGCGTGAACAGCTCCCCCATGGCGATGGGTGTGACGGTCTGTCGACGGAGGTCGGCGAGCCACTCGCGATCCTCTGGGGCCAGCGGGTCCTCCAGGTAGAAGAGCCGGAATGGCTCGAGCTCCTTGGCCAGCCTGATCGCGTCGATGGGTGCCAGCCGCTCGTGGACGTCGTGGAGCAGGCCGACCCCGGGTCCGAGCCGGCTGCGCAGGAAGTCGAAGAGCTTCGGCGTCTCGCGTGCATAGAGAGCCGGGTCGAAATACTGTCCCGGCTGCGTAGGCGTCCCGGGAGATCTCGTGCGGGAACCTGCAGCCGCGCCACCGATCCCACCGTAGCCACCCATCTGGCAGCGGATGTGCTGCAGGCCGGCCTCAGCGAGCGCCAGGGCAGCATCGAGGACCTCCTGCGGATCCCTGCCATCGGCGTGGGCGTAGACCGCGGCGCCATCGCGCACCTTGCCGCCCAGCAGCTCGTACAGCGGCAGCCCCGCCACCTTGCCCTTGATGTCCCAGAGGGCCTGGTCGACACCAGAGAGCGCGTTGTTGAGCACGGGCCCGTTGCGCCAGTAGGCGTTCTGGTAGACGAGCTGCCAGATGTCCTCGATGCGGTGCGGATCACGACCGACGAGCAGGGGCTCCAGGTACGCCTCGACCACCGTGCGCACGGCGAGGAGTCGCTGGGTGAACGTGGCGCAGCCAACGCCGTGCAGGCCTGGCTCCGATGTCGTCACCTTGACCACTGCCAGCCCCACTCCGGCCGGCGCGGTCAGGATGCACTTGACCCCAGTGATGTGCACGGCTACCTCCTCGGATCCTCGTTGCTGCCCGGTGCGTCACGCCACGAGCGTCGGGCTTGCCAGCCCAGGACCTCATGTGCATGGTGACAGTCGACCACCGACCGGTGGGGTGCGTGGGCGAAATATGCGTCGGGATCGATGCGGGGCCACGGCACGTCGGGGTACTCCCGCTCCAGCAGGACTCGCGTCTCCTCGGCGACCGATGTGTCCGGCGCAGCCAGCAGGAACCGATCGTGCAGCACGCCCTCGACTCGCAGGCTGCGGATGACCGCGTCGCTGACATCGCGCACGTCGACCCAGGCCCAGAAGTCATCCCGCCACCGCTCGATGAACGACGGGGTCCCGAAGCCCTCGACGTGAGGACTCGCGGGATGGGCCACGAACACTGGCCGCAGGCAGATGGTGACCAGTTCGTGTCGCTCGGAGAATGAGCGACAGACCTCCTCCATGAGGTGCTTGGAGAGCTGGTACGGGCTCATCGGATGGTGCGGGTAGTCGTCATCGATGGGCAGGTACTCGGTGCGCCGCCAGCCGCCGACGCTGCCCTGCGCGTTGATGCTCGACAGGCTGACGACACGTTCGACACCAGCGTCCACGGCTGCCTGGAGCACGTTCCACGTGCCCTGGACGTTGGTCGACATCACGCTGGACCCATCACCGCGATCCCAGGGGATGGCGCCCGCGTGGACCACGGCGACCGCTCCTGCCGTCGCCTCGCGCACGGCCTGGAGGTCAAGCAGGTCCGCTACCAGATGGTCGCCAGCGGGCGCGGCGGCCGGACGGAGGTCAAACCCACGCAGCTCGTACCCGTGCTCGAGAAGTGCCCGGCCCACGTGCCTGCCGATGGCGCCCTCCGAGCCCGTCAGCAACACCACTCCCTGAGAGCGAGCACTGGTTCGCGTCATCAGCCGGTCACCCTCCCTCGATCGGTCACGTCGATGGGTAAGCGCTTACACAAACACTGACATCTTACGCACTACTCAAGCATGTATGCGCTTACTTGACAAGCAGTCTATCATCGCGATATCCCAAACGGGATGGCTCATCCGAAGGGCTGGGCCGCAGGCGCCGAATGGAGGAGACGCCAGGGATCGAACGAGGACAGACCTGGCCCATGAGGGTCGCCCCGCCCGCGCACGCGCGGCCGGAGGTCACAGGTTCCGAACCAAGCGAGGAGGAGACAGACACACGATGCGCAGATTCATCGTCCTGACCGCAGCGACCGCGCTGGCCGTGACGGCCTTCGCCGGTAGCGCAGCCGCACAAGACCCCGTCAACCTGCGGGTGCTCGTCCACCAGAACCCGCCATTCGTCGCGTTCATGGAGCAGTTCAACGAGCAGTTCGAGGCCAACCACCCCGACATCAACGTCGAGATGGCGGTCGTCAACGCGAACGAGCTCATGACCAGCACGCAGACCCGGCTGATGGCCAACGACGTCGACGTCATCGACATCTTCGCCTTCAGCAACGCGGCAGAGCCGTACATGGAGGGCACCGATCCGCCAGGCTGGCAGTCGCTCATCGACGCGGGCCTGCTGATGGACCTGACCGACCAGCCGTTCGTGGCCAACTACGATGCGGCCTCCATCGCCGATGCCGGCACCTACAACGACCGCGTCTACCAGGTCAACCTGGGGCGCGTCGGCTTCAGCGGCGTCTACTACAACAAGGATGTGCTTCGCGGAGAACGGCATCGAGGTGCCCGCGACCTGGTCCGAGCTGGTGGCGGCCTGCGAGACGCTGACGTCCGCGGGGGTGCCCTGCATGACGGCGGGCGGCGGCGATGGCTGGCCCATCTTCGTCGGCGCGCTACGGCCTGCTGGGGGCCAACTACCCGGACCAGGCTGCGCTCGTCGAGGGCCTCTGGACCGGCGGCATCAAGTACACCGATCCCGAGTGGGTCGACCTGCTGGGCAAGTACCAGGTGTACAACCGCGACATGATGGAGCCTGGCGCCAGCGCGCTGCCCGGCGACGGCGCACCGGGTCGCTTCGCCTCCGGTGCTGTCGCGATGTTCCCGGGTGGCACGTGGTACGGGCCCGGCGATCGAGGCGCTCGAGCCCGCGTTCGACTGGGGCTACATGCCCTTCCCGGGCAGCGACGACCCGGCCAACAACCAGTACATGTTCGGCAAGTACGACCAGGGCTGGGCCATCGCCGAGACCTCGTCCAAGAAGGACGCCGCGCTGGCGTACCTGACGGACTTCTCCGAGCCTGCGAACTACCAGGCCTTCGTGGATGCCGTCGGCCCCATCCCGACGCAGCCGGGTGCCACGCTCGACACCAAGATCGGGCAGGAGCTGGCTCCGTACCTGGACAACTTCCGAACTCGGCTTCGAGGTGGTCTGGACGCAGCCCAAGGGCATGGGTCAGTTCGGCGCTCCCCCGCTGGTGAACATGTTCCAGCCCTTCGGGACGTTCGATGATCCTCAGGCTGCCGCCGAGCAGGCGCAGTCCGATCTCGATTCCGGCCTGAGCGCCATCCAGTAGACACGCTCCTCCTCCGGTGGGCCGGAGGTGCTCGCGCTCGTCGTGCGAGATCTCCGGTCCACCTCTCGAGGGGACCGCAGCCTGGGAGTGAGATGAGCTACCACTTCGGCACAGGGCGCTGGGCCAGGTCCTGGCCCTACCTGATGATGGCCCCGGCGGTGATCCTGTACGTCGTGCTCGCCCTGGGCCCGTCCATCGCCACAAGCTTCTTCTCGGCCACCGATGCGACCGGCCTGCCCGGTCTCCCGGTCAACTTCGTCGGACTGGACAACTACCGCGAGTTCCTCACGCTGGGCGCGCGGGCCCAGGAGAACCTCGACGCCATCTTCAGGACGCTCGTGTTCTGCGTGGTGGTGACGACCATCCAGTTCTCGCTGGGCCTGTTCGTGTCACTGCTGCTCAACATGGGTCTGCGTGGCACGAAGTTCTTCCGGACCCTCTTCTTCCTGCCGGTCATCCTGGGCGTCACCATCCAGGGACTGATGTGGACGCTCTTCCTGTACCCGCTGGGTGGCCCGCTGCAGACCTTCCTGAACCTGTTCGGGGTGCACTCGCTGTTCCTTGGCGGACAGCCGACTGAGGCGTTCGCCTGGGTCATCGTGGTGCAGATCTGGTCCAACCTCGGCTTCACCATGGTCATCTTCCTGGCGGGCTTGCAGACCATCCCCGAAGAGGTCTACGAGTCGGCCCGCATCGACGGCGCCAGCCGATGGCAGGCCTTCAAGAACGTGACCTGGCCGCTCCTGACACCAGCGGTCAACACCAACCTCGTGCTGACCATCATCGGCTCCCTGCAGGCCTGGCAGCTGTTCCTCGTCCTCACGGGCTACCGACCCGGGACCCAGGTCATGGGCTACCTCGTCTACGCGGAAGCCTTCGGGCAGACGACCGGGAGCACGACGGTCAACAGCTTCCGACAGGGCTATGGCGCGGCCGCGGCGATGATCCTCTTCGTGATCGTCCTCGCGATCGGCATCACCACCCAGTTCCTCCTTCGACGTAGAGAGGCACGGTTGACAGGATGAGCGTGGCGACGAACCAACGGACCGACTCCGCCGTGAGCGCGTCGTCCACCCCGGCGCCTCCAGCGCAAGCCGATCGACTGGGCGCGCATCGGCGCCTACCTCGTGCTGCTGCTCCTCGGCGTCATCTACCTGGGACCGCTGCTGATGCTGCTGAACACGTCCCTGCTGACGCCGGCCGAGTTCAACCGTTCGCCCATGACGTTGCCGTCAGGCGCTGAGCCTGGACAACTTCCTCGAGGCCTGGGACAAGGCCAACTTCGCGCAGTACCTGCTCAACAGCATCCTCTACGTCGTCGATCTCGACCGTCGTCTTCGTGGTCACCGGCACGTTCCTGGCGGTGGCCATCGCGCGACGCTTCATCCGCGGCGGCGGACTGATGTTCACGCTCTTCCTGATCGCGGTCTTCCTGCCGCCGGCGCTCATCCCGCAGTTCCAGCTCATCCTGCGCCTGGGCCTGTTCAACAATCCGCTCGGCTACGTCATGCTGTTCGTGGTCAACCCGATCGGCATCGTCATCCTGGTCAGCTACATCCGGACCATCCCCAAGGAGCTGGACGAGGCCGTGGCCATCGAGGGTGCCGGCTACCTGCGCTACGTGCTCCAGATCGTCATGCCGCTCGCCAAGCCGGCGATCGCCACGGTGGCGGTGCTGCACTCGATCGGCGTCTGGAACGAGCTGATCCTGCCGACCATCTACCTGACGAGCCAGGAGTACTACCCCGTCACGCGCGGCCTGATCGTCTTCCAGGGCGTCTACGGCAACAACTGGCCGCTGCTGGCGGCCGGTGTCCTGATGATCGCGCTGCCCATGGTCGTGTTCTTCGTCTTCATGCAGCGCTACATCATCGGCGGTGTCACGGCGGGTGCCGTCAAGGGCTAGCCTGATGCCGACGTCGACGAGGTCCCGCGAGGAGGCGAAGCAGGTTGGCAGGCAAGAGGCGTCGCGCCGCGGCTCCACGTGGCGTGACGGTGAAGGACGTGGCGGCTCGAGCCGGCGTCTCCACCGCCACGGTCTCGCGCGTGGTGAACGGCAACCCGCGCGTCGGGCCCGAGGCCATCAGGGCTGCGGTCACCGTCGCCATCGAGGAGCTCAGCTACGTCCCGAACCCCTCGGCGCGGAGCCTGATGACCAACCGCACCGATTCGATCGGCGTGGTCATCCTGGAGTCGGCCGACCGGCTCTTCGGTGACCCGTTCTTCGGGCAGCTGATGCTTGGCATCAGCTGCCGGGCTGTCAGAGCGCGATCGGCGGCTCGTCCTGATGCTGGCCCCGACACGCGAGGAAGAAGCCAGGGTCGAGCGCTATCTCGTCTCCGACCATGTCGATGGCATCGTGCTCGTGGGTCCGCACGGCGCGGACCCACTCCTGAAGCGCCTGGCCCGCAGCGGCCTGCCGGTGGTCGTGAGCGGCCGCCCCCTGGACGGACCGACCGGTCAGCTTCGTCGACGCCCAGAACCGGCTCGGCGCGGAGATGGCCGTCCGCCATCTCATCGAGAGCGGCCGACAGACCATCGCGACCATCCACGGCACGCTGGACCTCCCCTCGGCGAGCGATCGGCTGGAGGGCTACCGCGATGCGCTCGAGGCCGCTGGGCGCCCGGTCGACCCGTCACTGGAGGCGGCCGGAGCCTACCGGGCGACGACCGCGGCGGAGGCCATGAACACGCTGCTCGGCCGGCATCCGGACCTGGACGCGCGTGTTCGTCGCGTCCGACAGCATGGCCATCGCGGCCATGCAGGCGATCAAGGATGCCGGACGCCGGGTGCCGGACGACATCGCCGTCATCGGCTTCGACGACCTGCCCACCGCGCTGCGAGATCCCGGCCCACGCTCTCGACCGTGCGCCAGCCGATCGAGGCGATGGGACGCGAGATGGTGCGGCTCGTGCTGCAGCAGAGTCAGCCAACCCGGCAGCGCTGCCAGCGAGGTCATCTTCGCCACGGAGCTCATCCTTCGCGGCTCGACCGGAGATGTCGGCGATGGTGGAGCGGCTGGCTCGGCGGCCGACGCGGCATCCCGTGCGAGCGGGCTCGGTGGGTAGCACGCTGGCGTCGCGCTCGGGGCGGATCGGACCGCTCGTGGCTGCGGCTTGCCTCCTGACCCTCATCGCCGGACCCGGGATGGCGAGCGGCGCGGGGGAGGCTGCCGCGTCCGGCGGATCCGCGGCCGCGAGCGGTGCCGCCCCGGACCAGGCTGACCCGGAGGAACCGGTGCGCCATGGCTGGGTCCTCGCGTGGAGCGACGAGTTCGACGGTCCGGCCGGTTCACCACCCGACCCGGCGACGTGGGGCTACGACCTCGGCGACGGCAGCGCCATCGGACTCGCCGGGTGGGGCAACAACGAGCGCGAGTGGTACACCGCCGACGCGACGAACGTCGCGCTCGACGGCGAAGGCCATCTGGCCATCACCGTCCGCGACGCCGAGGGCAGTCCTGGAGTGCTACTACGGCACGTGCGAGTACACCTCTGCTCGACTGCTGACCAAGGACCGCTTCGAGTTCCAGCACGGCTACCTCGAGGCACGCATCCGTGTGCCGGGGGGCTTCGGCCTGTGGCCGGCGTTCTGGCTGCTGGGTGCCGAACATCGATGAGGTCAGCTGGCCCACGTCCGGCGAGATCGACGTCATGGAGTACGTGGGCCGCCGCCCCAACGAGGTCTTCGGCACGCTGCACGGCCCGGGCTACTCGGGCAGCAGCGGCATCAGCGGCAGCATCGACCTCGGTGAGCCCGTGGCAGACGCATTCCACACCGTCGCGCTGCAGTGGGAGCCCGGGCGCATGGCCTGGTTCGTGGACGGGACGCCGTACCACGAGGTGATACGCGAGCAGGTCGCACCCAACGAGTGGGTCTTCGAGCAGCCCTTCTTCATGCTGCTCAACGTGGCCGTCGGTGGCAACCTTGGGGGCCCAGTCTTCCCGGACACGGTCTTCCCCGCGCAGATGCTGGTCGACTACGTCCGACTCTATCGACCGGAGCCCGCATGAGCACCCACGACGCCATCATCCGGCCGGCGCACGCGCTGGTCCCCCATCACGAGCTCTCCGTCGGTGGAGGCTTCGAGACCATCGATGGCGAGCGGTACGCACGCATCAGCAACGTCGATTCCATGCCGCCGTTCCTGATGAGCATCGTCAGCGACAGCGACGTCTGGCTGTTCGTCGGCTCGAACGGAGCCTTCACGGCCGGTCGCAGGGACCCCGACCACGGGCTCTTCCCCAGCCAGACGGCTGACAAGATCCTGCGTGATCCCAACGCCAGCGGCGCTCGCAGCGCGTTCCTCGTCTCACGCGGCGGTGCCTTGACCCTCTGGGAGCCCTGGCTGGACGATCCCGCTGTCCGGTCGGTGCAGCGGAACCTGTACAAGCGCATCGACGGGACGGCGGTGGTCTTCGAGGAGATCAACGACGACCTGGGCCTGCGCTTCCGCTGGCGCCTCTCGGCCTGCGAGGCGTTCGGCGTGGTCCGGCACGCTGTCATCGACGAGCTCACCGGCGAGACCGCGCATGTCCGCTACCTCGACGGCTGGCATGACCTGGTCCCGCCCGGGGTGGACCGTGACCTGTACGCGCGCCTGAGCTATCTGGCCATCGGCTACATGCGCCACGAGCGCCTGGAGGGCTCGCGCCTGGCGCTGTACACGCTCAACACGATGGTCTCGGACCGGCCCGAACCATCCGAAGCGCTGCGCGCCGCGGCGGCCTGGGGCATCGGCCACGCTGCGCCGCGCATCATCCTGAGCGATGCCCAGGCGGAGCTCTTCCGTCGTGGTGGCGCGGTGACGACCGAGACGGAGGTCCGCGGCATGATGGGCGCGTACCTCGTGGTCGACGAGGTCAGCCTGTCGCCGAACGGTGCTCACGACTGGTATGCGGTCGCGGACACGGGCCTCGACCACCCGGCCGTGCTCGAGCTGGCGCACAGCCTGGATGCCAGCGACGATGAGCTGCGCGCCACGCTGGAGGCGGCGCTCGAGGCCGACCGCGCCGGTGTGCAGCGTCGCCTCGCAGCGGCCGATGCCACGCAGTACACCGCTGATGAGGCCGCCACAGCCAACCACGTCGCGAACGTGCTCTTCAACGTCATGCGCGGCGGCACGTTCGAGAGCGACTACGACCTCCCGCGGCGTGACCTGGTGTCCTATCTCTCCGACCAGGACCGCGTCGTCGCGGCGCGCCATGACGCATGGCTGTCCCGGACTGCCCGAGTGGACCGCCCTGGACCAGCTCATCGATGATGCCGTGGCGCAGGACGACCCCCAGCTGACACGCCTGTTGCGCGGCTACCTGCCGCTCACCTTCAGCCGCCGCCACGGCGACCCGAGCCGGCCGTGGAACTGGTACACCATCCGCGTCCACGACGGTGACGAGCTGGTCTATGGCTACGAGGGCAACTGGCGCGACATCTTCCAGAACTGGGAGGCGCTCGGCATCAGCTATCCCGGCTACCTGCGCCAGTTCATCACCGTGTTCCTGAACGCATCGACGGCAGACGGGTACAACCCCTACCGCATCAGCCGCGCCGGCATCGACTGGGAGGTGGAGGACCCTGATGACCCCTGGAGCCACATCGGCTACTGGGGCGACCACCAGGTCGTCTATCTCCTGCGGCTGCTCGAGGCCTGCGAACGCCACGAGCCCGGCATCCTCCGAGCCGGCCTGGGTGAGCGGATCTACGCGTACGCCGACGTGCCCTACCGGATCGGGGGCTTCGACGCGATCGTCGCCGACCCGCGGCACACCATCACCTTCGATCGGGAGCGACACGAGGGCCTCCTGGCTGCCGCAGAACAGATGGGAGCCGACGGGCGGCTGATCCGTGGGGCTGATGGTGAGGTCCGGCTCGTCACGCTGGCGGAGAAGCTGCTGGTCCCGCTGCTCGTCAAGCTCACCAACCTCGTCCCCGGCAGCGGCATCTGGCTCAACACCCAGCGCCCCGAGTGGAACGATGCCAACAACGCGCTCGCGGGCTGGGGGGTGTCGGTCGTGACGCTCAATGCCATCGCACGCTACGCGCGGTTCCTGCTCGGCACCTTCGCGGGCGACGGTGACGTGGAGCTGTCGACATCGGTGGGGTCGCTGCTCGATGAGCTGATCGACATCCTGGACGCGGTCGAGCTGCCGATCGACGACGGCGAGCGCTTCGCGATCCATCGCGCGACTTGGGCGCGCGGGCGAGACCCACCGCGCAGGCCGTCTACGCGGGGATGTTCGGCGAGGCGGTCCCGACGCCCTCGGCGACCGTCCGCGCGCTGCTCGACCGCACCATGCAGCTGGCGGAGACGACGATCAGGGCCAGCCAGCGGCCAGACGGTCTGTACCACAGCTACGACGTCCTGCACATCGATGGTGAGCGTGCGCAGGTCGAGCACCTCGGCCCGATGCTGGAGGGGCAGGTCGCGGTGCTCGAGTCGGGGATCCTGGACGACCACGAGTCCGTCGCGCTCCTGCGCGCCCTGCGTGGGAGTGGCCTCTACCGCGCCGATCAGCACAGCTATCTGCTCTACCCCGATCGCCCCTCGGTCCCCTTCCTCGAGCGGAACACCATCGCGGGCGCACCACCGCTCCAGGATCCCACGCTGTTCGTCCTCGACCGCGAGGGCGAGTGGCACTTCCAGGCCGACCTGAGCACGCTGTCCGATGTCGATGACCGCCTCGACACCATCGGTGCGCAGCCCGAGGTCCGTGAGCGCGTGCGCCAGCTCTGGCGCGACACGTTCGCGCACGACGAGTTCACCGGCCGCAGCGATCGCTTCTTCATGTTCGAGGGACTGGGCAGCATCTACTGGCACATGGTGGCCAAGCTCGCCGTGGCCGTGCAGTGGTGCCATGGCCGCACCACCGACCCCGAGGCGACCGCTGCCCTCGCGGAGATCTACCACGACATCCGCGACGGGCTCGGGTTCCGCAAGGACCCTGCCCTCCAGGGCGCCTTCCCGACCGACCCGTACTCACACACGCCACAGCACCTGGGGGCGCAGCAACCGGGCATGACCGGGCAGGTCAAGGAGCAGGTGATCACGCGGTTCGGAGAGCTGGGCGTCGAGGTCGTCGACGGTCGCGTGCGGTTCGCGCCCCGGTTGCTACCGCGGAGCGAGCTGCTGGATGGGCCGTCGAAGGTGAGCTTCCGTGGCGTCGACGGCGAGACCATCTCGCTCGACCTGGTGCCGGGCAACCTTGCCTTCTCCTACTGCCAGGTGCCGGTCGTCTACCGTCTCGGCGAGGTACCGGGTGTGGAACTGGAGCAGGCTGACGGCCAGCTGGTGCATGTCGACGGCAGCCGGTTGGACCGCGCGCAGAGCGCGGCGCTCTTGCGGCGCTCCGGGGCCTATCGCAGCCTGGCCGTGACTGTCGTGGCCGACTCGCTCTACCAAGCGTCGATGGCGCGTCGTCACTCGTAGGCCATCTCGTCGGCCGCAGGCAGGTGGCGCGATTGACAAAGCCTGCCATCACGCGCATGGTGGAGGTCGCAGAGGAGGCCGAGCTTCGCCAGGTCGCTGACGACCCGGAGCCCACGACGTGCCACCCTGCTTGGCCGTGGTCGACCTCGTCTGCCTGACCGTGGCTGGATATGGTTTCGCGACAGGTCGGAATTCGAAGCATCGATCCGTTGTCAGCCCCGAGCCCGCGCGGTGCGTGGGACGCTAGCAGGGCTTCAGTGGCACGTATCGCGCTTGTATCGACCTATCCGCCGCGGCGCTGCGGCATCGCCACCTTCACGGCTGACCTTGGACGCGCCGTCGGTGACCACGAGATCGTCGCCCTCAGCGGTCCTGGCGAACACCTGGCGAGGAGCCGGCCTGTCCACCACGTCATCCGTACCGCGGTGCGATCCGACTATGCGCGAGCGGCTCGCTCGCTCGCTGACTGCGGCGTCGGCGTCGTCTCCGTCCAGCACGAGTACGGCATCTGGGGTGCCAACGACGGCGAGGGTGTGCTCGAGTTCCTGGGGGCGCTGTCCATGCCGGCCGTGGCGACCCTGCACACGGTACTGCGTCATCCGACGCTCGGCCAGCGACGGGTCATGCAGGGCGTCCTGGAGGCCACCGCGGCCGTCGTGGTGATGTCACGCTCCGCGGCCAGCATCCTGGTCGAGCGCTACGGTGCCGACCCGGGCCAGGTGAGGATCATCCCCCACGGCGTACCCGATCTGCCGTTCGTGGAGCCCGATAGCGTCAAGGCCAGCCTCGGGCTGCAGGGACGAGACGTGCTGCTGAGCTTCGGCCTGGTGGGGCCGAGCAAGGGTTACGAGTCGGTGATCGAGGCCCTGCCCGACGTCGTGGCAGCGGTGCCTGACGCCGTCTACGTGATCCTTGGGGCGACCCATCCCGAGCTGCAGCGGACCGAGGGCGAACGCTATCGCACGAGCCTCGAGAGGCTGGCCTCCGATCTGGGTATGGCCGAGCACGTGGTGTTCGTGGATCGGTTCGTGAGCCAGCACGAGCTGAGCCGTTGGCTGGAGGCGGCAGACGTGTTCGTGACGCCGTATCCGAACCTCGACCAGATCGTCTCTGGCACGCTGTCCTACGCCATGGCGGCTGGCAAGGCCTCGGTCTCTACCCCGTACCTGTACGCCTCCGAGATCCTCGCGGATGGACGTGGCCGGCTGGTCCCTCCACATCGACCTGAGGCCATGAGCGGAGCGCTGATCGAGCTGCTCCAGGACCATGAGCTGCGAGCGGCGATGGCGCAGCGGGCCTATCTCCACGGGCGTGCGATGGTGTGGTCCCGAGTGGCGGAGGAGTACCAACGGCTCTTCCTGGGGCTCCCGGCAGTGCCGCGCCGGATGGCGATCCTCGACATCTCGGCACAGGCGGTGCCGGTTGTCTGAGCTGTTCCCGCTCTTCCCGGTGAACCGCCGACACCTCGAGGCACTGACCACGGAGATCGGGATCATGCAGCACGCGAAGGGAGCGTGGCCGGATCCGACCCACGGCTACTGCACCGACGACGTGGCCCGGGCTCTGCTGGTCGACCTGCTCCATGGGCAGGTACTCGGCTGGCAGGCTGTCGAGACGAGCGCGGCTCGGAACGTGGCCTTCCTTGCGGAGGCGTTCGAGCGGGCGACCGGCCGTTTCCGCAATCTGAGGCGCTGGGACGGTGCCTGGCTGGACGTCGCTGGATCAGAGGACGCCGATGCACGTGCGCTCCACGCACTCGGCGCGGTCATCGCTTCGACACTGCCGGGTCCGGTGCGCCGGGATGCCACGACGCTGTTCGTCGACGCGCTCCCGACCGCGAGCCGAGTCCGCTCGCTGCGGCCACGCGCAACGGTCGTCCTGGCGTGTGACGCGGCGGCCCGCGCGGGCATGATCGGCGAGGTGACCGACGTCTACCAGCGGGCGGCGGAAGCCCTCTGGCGGTCCTTCGCCCGCTGCGAAGCGGATGTTGCCTGGCCCTGGCCCGAGACGGTCGTGACCTACGAGAACGAGCTTCCGGCGCAGGCGCTGATCATTGCCGGACGGTGGCTCGATCGACCACGCCTGGTGCAGACCGGGCTGCGCGTCCTTGACTGGCTCATCGAGGCACAGACAAGCGCCGACGGGCAGCTGCGGACCGTGGGCAACGCGGGCTGGTGGCCGCGTGGCGGTCGCGCAGCTCGGTTCGATCAACAGCCCATCTCCAGCACGACGCTGCTGCTGGCAGCTGAGACTGCGTTGGCCGAGACCGGCGCACCGCGCTATGAGCAGGCCATGGAGTCCGCCTACGGCTGGTTCCTGGGTCGCAACGACGCGCATGCTCCCGTCGCCGACCCGACTTCGGGCGCCGGAGCCGACGGCATCGGCCCTGCCGGTGTCAGCCAGAACCAGGGTGCCGAGTCCACGCTGATGTGGCTCATCGCCCTCGAGCACATGCGCGCCCTGCGGTCTCGGACTGCGCACCCGATCGCGACACAGGGCCATGCCCTCGCCACCCGGTCCTGACGGCGGCAGGCGGCAGGGCGGAGGGACGGAGCCGGCAGCCCTGGACGAGCCGCTCCGTGTCGCCATGCTTGCCCCCATCTCGTGGCGTGTGCCGCCACGCCACTACGGTCCGTGGGAGCAGTTCGTCTCGCTCCTCACCGAGGGACTCGTCAGGCGCGGTGTCGACGTCACGCTCTTTGCCACCGCCGACTCGGTCACGAGTGCCCACCTCAGCGCCTGTGTTCCCCGCGGCTACTCCGAGGATCCGTCGCTGGACCCCAAGGTCTGGGAGAGCCTGCACATCTCGGCGCTCTTCGAGCAGGCGGACGAGTTCGACATCATCCACAACAGCTTCGACTTCCTGCCGCTCACCTACAGCGGCCTGGTGAAGACCCCGGTCCTCACCACGATCCACGGCTTCTCCTCCCAGCGCATCGTGGCCGTCTACGAGAAGTACGACGAGCGGGCCTACTACGTCGCCATCAGCGAGGCCGATCGACACGAGCGTCTCCACTACGTCGCGACGATCCACCACGGCATCGACATGGCCGCGTTCGCGGTATCGACGACACCGGGCAGCTACCTGCTCTTCTTCGGCAGGATCCACCCGGACAAGGGCACCGTCGAGGCGATCGACGTCGCGCAGCGAGCCGAACTGCCGCTGATCATCGCGGGCATCGTCCAGGACCGTGAGTACTACGAGCGCCTGGTGGCACCACGCTTGGATGGGGAAGGGGTCAGCTACATCGGCCCCGTTGGGCCAGAGGCTCGCGCGGACCTGCTCGGCGGAGCCAGGGCCCTGCTGCACCTCATCGACTTCGAGGAGCCCTTTGGGTACAGCGTCGTCGAGGCCATGGCCTGCGGCACGCCCGTCATCGCCAACGCCCGGGGGTCGATGCCGGAGATCATCCGCCACGCTGAAGGCGGGTTCCTGGTGCATGGCCTCGATGAAGCGGTGGCGGCCGTCCACGCCTCAGGCGACATGGACCGCCTGGCCGTGCGCGCGTCGGTCGAAGGGCGCTTCGACGTGGAGCGGATGGTGGACCAGTACCTCGACGTCTACCGGCGCATCATCACTGAGCGGCGGGCGGACGGCTCACGGCCGGCTCACGGCCGGCTGATCAGGTGAGCCGGGCCAGGATGTCCCTGAGCGGGATGGCGGCGACCCCGCTGCCCAGGTCGGAATAGCCGTAGGGAATGATGAGGTCGTCACCGTGGATCAGGCTGCCGCAGGAGTAGACCACGTTGGGCACGTAGCCATCGCGCTCGTCCTCGGCAGGCACCAGCAGTGGCTCGTCGAGGTGGCCGATGAGCCGCCGAGGGTCGTCAAGGTCGAGCAGGATCGCACCCAGCGCATAGCGGCGCATCGGGCCCACGCCGTGGGTGATCACCAGCCAGCCGGCGTCGGTCTCGATCGGGGAGCCGCAGTTGCCGAGCTGCATGAGCTCCCAGGGCTGCTCCGGCTGCTGGACCCGGACAGGCTCCTGCCAGGTGTAGACATCGTCCGAGAACATCAGGAAGTTGCTCTCGTTGTCCTGGCGTGAGAGCGCGGCATAGCGCCCGTCGATCATCCGCGGGAAGAGAGCCATGCCCTTGTTGGTCGCCGCTTCGCCGTTGAGCGTGGCCACCCTGAAGGTGCAGAAATCGGCCGTCTCGATCAGCTGGGGCAGGATCTGGAAGCCATCGAAGGCGGTGTAGACGGCGTAGTACAGGACCGACCCGTCCTCGTGGACGAAGCGCACGAAGCGCGCGTCCTCCATGCCCTGGCTCTCGGCCGGGCTCGAGGGGAAGATGACCCGCTCGGAGATCCTCGTGTCTGCCGCGAACTCGATGGTGTAGTTGGAGGCGGCGACCCAGTGGATGATCCTCGTCGTCTCATAGGTCACGGCCCGGTCGCGCCCATCTGCATGCAGGTCGGCGATGGCAGCCTCGAGCTGGGCGAGCGTGAAGTCGGCCGGCAGCGGGTCGAGCACCAGGCCGGCGATGTCATTGAGCACGCCCAGCTCCTGGAGCTTCACGCGGAAGGCACGGCGCTGGTAGCGCGCCTCACGTCGCTCCCCGATGGAGGTGAACCGGCTCGGCTCCGCGAGAGAGATGTGGCCGTGCGCGTCGATGACGCCAGAGCGGAACTCGATGGAGGAGAGGTGGCCTTCACCGATCGCCCGCAGGCTCAGGATGAAGCGCAGCTCCCCGGCACCTAGGCCGGCCTGGTCCGGCGCCACGACGATGGATGGGTTGGAGAGCGCGGCGGCCTCGATGGCGTACTCGTGGGTGAAGTAGGCGCCGATGAGCAGCCGCCGGTCCAGCGTCAGCCGCGCAGGGTCATCGATGAGCCCGGCGACGGCCTCGTAGTTGCGCAGGAGCGCACCCTCGAGTTCGGGATGCCGGTCGGCGAACTGGGCCAGGGTGGAGCTGAGCGTGGCAGCCGCATCGGACTCCGAGAGGCCCAGGATGCGATCGATGACCAGGCGCGCACGCAGATGGCCGTTCGACGGGATGTTGGCGCCGGGCATGAACGGCTTGATGACGACCCGTCGAGCATCAGGGTGCAGGCGAACCTGCGTTCGGGTGACCGAGATCACGCTCGGGTCAAGAGCCCGGGACCCCAAGCGTTGCCGTCACTGTCGAACGGGTGTCTCACACGGCAAGAGTACGGCATCTGCGGTGGGCAGACCTCAGTCCGCGGCCGAGGCCCAGACCGATCGGTTGACCACGTTCTCGTGGAGCTCCTGGTGGCCGCTGACCGGTCGGGGGACGATCTCACCCGCGGCCACCTTGTCGGCGAGGTCCGCCAGGGAGAGCTGCCCGTCCAGGATCGCTGTCCCCAACTCGGATGACCAGCCGGCGTAGCGCTCCTCGACCATCGAGGCGAGCGTGCCCTCCTCCAACAGGTGCGCGGCCGCGAGCAGGGCCCGGGCCAGGGTGTCGATGCCGCCGATGTGAGCGTAGAACAGGTCGCTGCGATCGCTGCTCTGGCGCCGCAGCTTGGCATCGAAGTTGAAGCCGCCGCCGCGTGCGAACCCGCCACCCTTCAGGATCTCGTACAGCGGCAGCACGAGGTCGTCGACGGAGTTGGGGAACTGGTCCGTGTCCCAGCCGTTCTGGGGGTCGCCGCGGTTGGCGTCGATCGAGCCGAACATGCCGTTGGCCACTGCGTAGGCGATCTCGTGGTGGAAGCTGTGGCCGGCGAGCGTGGCGTGGTTGGCCTCGATGTTGAGCTTGTACTCGTCCTCCAGCCCGTGACGGGCAAGGAAGCCGTGCACCGTGGCCGCGTCGTAGTCGTACTGGTGCTTCGTCGGCTCCTGTGGCTTGGGCTCGATGAGCAACATGCCCTCGAACCCGATCTTGGCCTTGTGCTCGGCCACCAGGTGCAGGAAGCGGGCGAGCTGGGCGCCCTCCCGACGCAGGTCGGTGTTCAGCAGGGAGTCGTAGCCCTCGCGACCGCCCCACAGGACGTAGTTCGTGCCGCCGAGTCGCTGCGTGACCTCGAGCATGTTGCGGACCTGGGCCGCGGCGTAGGCGAAGACCTCGGGGTCGGGGTTGGTCGAGGCGCCACCCTGGTAGCGCGGGTTGGTGAACAGGTTGGCGGTGCCCCACAGGAGACGCAGTCCGGTGCGCTCCTGGTACCCCAGCGCGTCATCGGTGAGCGCATCGAGGTTGGAGCGGAACTCGCGGAACGAGGCGCCCTCCGGTGCCACGTCGACGTCGTGGAAGCAGTAGTAGGGCACGCCCAGCTTGTCGAGGAACTCGAAGGCGACGGCCATCTTCAGTCGCGCGGCAGCCATCGGGTCCATGGCCGGGTCGAGCCAGGGTCGGTCCAGGGTCCCGACGCCGAACATGTCGCGGCCGTCCCAGGCGAACGAGTGCCACAGGCACACGCCGATGCGCAGGTGGTCCTCCATCCGCTTGCCCAGGACCAGGCGATCGGGGTCGTAGACCTTGAACGTCAGCGGGTCGTCCGAGTCCAGGCCCGCGAACGGGATCCGTCCCGGCACCGTGTCGAAGAACTGTTCACTCATGTCAGGACCTCCCACAGATGACGATGGCCCTCTTGGGCCGACCGAGCCGATATGCATGCGCCGACGGATCTCTGCCTTGCCTCAGGGCAGGCATGCCTGCAAGTCTGACAGGGTCACGTAGGCTCCTGTCCCCACTCCTGCCCGATCGGCCAGCACCTCGATGGGCTCAGCCTTCCCCAGCCTGGCTCCGCGATGCCTTCGCCAATCCGTCAAGGATGAGGTCGAGGCCGAAGTCGAAGGAGTCGCCGAAGCTGTAGCCGGGCCGGAGAACGTGCTCGGTCGTGAACTCCGCGAGGTAGCGATAGTCGGCGAAGACATCCTCGACCATGCCCTGGGCCAGCTCCACGATCTCCTCGCCTCCCCCGCCCGGCAGGTAGGCCTCCTCCAGGGCGAAGCCGTAGACGAAGCTGTCGATGATGGCGTAGGCGTGGGCCGTCAGTGGCAGCGAGAGGCCCCCGCGTCGAAGGCACCCCAGGACGGCATCGTGGTGGCGGAGCGTGGCCGGGCCCGGGTTGGCTCGCGACTCCATCAGCGGCGGCGCCCAGCGATGGCGCCGCAGGACCTGCCGGGCGGAGCGGCACCGGCCACGGATGGCGGTCTGCCAGTCGACGTCGGCGGCCGGCAGCTCGATCTCGCCGAACACGATGTCGACCATGCCGTCGATGATCCCCTCCTTGGACGAGATGTGGTGGTAGATGGTCATCGGCTTGACATCGAGCGCGGCGGCAAGCCGCCGGATGGTGAAGGCCTCGATCCCGATCTCATCGACGAGCGCGATGGCCCCCTGGAGGACGCGCTCCCGCGTGAGGGTCGGCCGTTGCATCGTCGTCGTCATGGCCTCGCTCCTTGACATAGTCGTACTAAGTACGTTAGGGTTTCCTCCATCACCTCGTACTAAGTACGATAGCATCAGCGAACGGAGGCCACAGCGTGCAGGCGAAGACACATCAGAACCCCACTCGGGCGGTCGAAGCCATCCCCGGAGAGCGCAGCCGGACGATGCGAGCGGTCGTTCAGCGATCGTACGGGTCAGCCGAGACGCTCCAGCTCGGCGAGGTGGCTCGGCCGGTGGCCGGCAACGGACAGGTGGTGGTGGAGGTCCATGCCGCCGGCGTCGACCGCGGCACCTGGCATCTGATGACTGGGCTGCCCTACATCATGCGCGTGATGGGCTTCGGCCTGACTCGGCCCAAGAACCCGGTGCCGGGCGCTGACGTCGCCGGGCGCGTCGTGGCGGTCGGGCCGGGCGTCGAGCGCTTCAAGGTCGGCGACGAGGTCTTCGGCATCGCCCAGGGGTCGTACGCGGAGTTCGCCGTTGCCGAGGCGGACAAGCTCGCCCACAAGCCGGCGGCGACCTCCTTCGAGCAGGCTGCGGTGGCCTCGGTCTCCGGCATCACGGCACTCCAGGCCCTGACTGAGGTCGGCAACCTCGAGAGAGGCCAGCACGTGCTCGTGATCGGTGCCTCCGGCGGCGTGGGCAGCTACGCCGTCCAGATCGCCAAGGCGCTGGGTGCCCGGGTCACGGGTGTTGCCAGCGCGCGCAAGGCTGACCTGGTGCGTTCGCTCGGCGCGGATGCCGTCATCGACTACGCGAAGGGCGACTACCTCGACGGGTCGACGCGCTACGACATGGTCATCGACATCGGTGGCCGGAACCCGCTGCGCCACCTGCGTCGCGCGCTGACGCCCCGGGGCACACTGGTCATCGTCGGTGGCGAGGGCGGCGACCGGCTGACCGGCGGGTTCGGCCGCCA
The DNA here is from genome assembly GCA_963698505.1 of uncultured Chloroflexia bacterium. Lineage (GTDB taxonomy): Bacteria > Chloroflexota > Limnocylindria > Limnocylindrales > CSP1-4 > JAFMJV01. The sequence goes on from CAVORC010000052.1 coordinate 166,776, forward strand.
GCTGCGGGCAGCGCTGCTGTCACCCTTCGTCTCGCAGCGGATGGCGATGTTCATCAGCACGGAGCACTACCGCTACATCGAGGCGCTCGCCGGCTTCATCGAGCGGGGCGAGGTCACGCCCGCGGTCGGGCAGCGCTACCGCCTCGACGAGGCCCCCGCCGCCATCGCGGACCTGGCGGCCGGACGGGCCGAAGGCAAGTCGGTCGTCGTCGTCCGCTGAGCCGGCGCGCCTAGGCGGTGGGCCGCACGGCAGGCTCAGGTGAGGCGGTCCAGGACCCCGACGATGACGACGACTAGCACCGTGAGACCGAGCAGCCGGCGCGATGGGTTCACGCCACGCACGAGCTCGTCGATGGCCCACCAGCCGAGGAGCACGGAGCCAGCCCATCCCAACAGCGTCCATGCCGTGGAGTCGGTCTCGACGAAGCGTCGAGCGAGCACCGTGCTGATCCACAGTAGGAGCGGCACGTTGGGCAGCTGGACGAAGACGAGTCTGCCGGTCCGTCGATCACGGAACCACCAGTCGATGAGGGCGTGGGCCTTCCCACGGGCCCCCGTAGCGCTGCCGTGGGAGTCCCCGGCGAGGTGCTGGTGACCATCAGGATCGTGCGACGGCTGTGGCATCTCGTCAGTCTGCACCGGCAGTGGACGATCGGCTCGCGGCAGGTCAGGTCGCGGGTGGGACCTAGCTCTCCTTCGACAGCCGAAGTCGCAGCGCTGACACGGTGATGTAGGCAGTGATGACGGCGATGCCGATGGGGGCGATGGCTTCCACGCCCAGACCCACGGTGCCCACGCCGATGAGGACGAAGCTGACGGGGGCGGCGATGATGGCACCCGGTACGGCTGCCATCATGCAGGCGACGGCCAGGCCGGCCGGGACCTCCGGGATGGCGCTGTTGACGATGAGCCCGGCGGTGCCACCGATGAACAGGATGGGGAAGACGATGCCGCCGAGGAACCCGGCCTCCTGGCTGAGCGACACGGCCACCATCTTGGCCAGCAGGACCAGCAGCAACAGACCGAGCCCGAGCATGGACGCGTTCTCGATCTCGTACACCAGCTGTGGGCTGCCGCCGGTGGCAGTGAGCGGCACGGCGAAGGCCACCAGGCCGACGAACGAGCCCAGCAGCAGCGCCTTGAGGTAGGCGTTCGAGAGCACGTGTGCCGCTTCTCTCACGAGGCGTCGGACGACGAACTGGAGCACGAGGACCAGCGCCGAGAGCAGGCCCAGCGGGACGGCTGCGAGGAGGTGCCAGCTCTCGAAGGCATAGCCGTCTACCCGGAACGACTGGAGCATCTGCGTGCCCGTGACGCCGAAGAAGATGACGAACCCGATAGTGGCGGCGATGAACTGGGGAACCAGGGCCGCCACGTACGCGCGCTTGGGCGTGGGCGACAGCTCGGAGACCATCACGGCGGCGAAGAGCGGGGCCGCGAAGACCGCGCCGAGCCCTCCAGCCATGCCGGTCAGCGAGTAGGCCTTGCGCTCGTCGTCACCGGCATCACCCAGGCGAGTGGCGATCCAGGCAGCGAAGCCACCACCGGAGACGATGACGCCGAACGACGGGCCCAGGCTCGCTCCGGCGATCAGCGAGACGGCGGAGATGGCCACCAGCGCGAAGGCGGTCGATGGCTCGACCCAGCCAGCGCGGACGAAGGCAACGGCACCGGATACCTCGCCCTCGGCGCCCGCCCGGGCGCGGAGCCACGCCACCAGCAGGGCGCCGCCGCCGACCAGTGGGATCCACCACCACTGGCCGGAGAACAGGTCCGAGGACTCCTCTCGGTAGAAGAGCTCGATGCCCCAGCTCGTGATGATCGAGTAGGCGAGGGCGAAGATGCCGCCGGTGACGCCCAGGCCCACGGCGATGAGCAGGAGCCGTCGGTAGGCGCGGTCATCGAGTGGCAGCATCAGCAGTGATCAGTCGAGCGTCATCACTCGTAGACGATCTCGTCCGTCTCGGGCACGTCGATGGTGTGGACGTCCGCCATGCCGGACCCGATCAGGGCCCTGATCTCCCAGTGGCCACCGCCTGCCGGTGACATGAACGGACGCACCGGCCCGGTCACGGTCAGGCGCGCGACCGCCGCACCCTCGTGCTCGTAGCGCACCTGCGTCTCGGACTCGCCGTAGTGGTCGATGCTGCGGACGACCAGGTCGTCCCGTCCCAGGCCCATCAGCGCCGAGACCCATTCTCGAGCATCCCACGTCGACATCGTCACGGCTCCGATCGGACCGCCTTGGTCAGCGGCAACGCAAAGCATCGCTGGTCGCGCCCGAGGCCGCAAGCCGAAGCTGCAGCCGCGGTCCGCTCGCTACCCGGGCCCTACGACGAAGGCGGCCCGACCTGCTGCTGAAGATCGAGAAGTCGGTTGCTGGTTGACCTCGAGGAAGCCGTCTCGCGGCCGGTCGAGATCGACCACCATGGTGATGACGGCGCCGAGGACGACGATCATGACGAGGGCTGTGAGCGGGCTGCGCCGCCGGGTCAGGCCCGCGCCGTAGCCCACCATGCCCAGCGTCAGCGCGGAGCCGACCATGAGCAGGATCAGGACCGTCTGTGGGACGCGCGCGTAGATGCCGGCGGTGATGCGCGTTTCGTTCAGGTCGATGGTCTCGTTGAGCGAGTCGATGTAGAGGGCCAGCACGTCCGACTCGGGCGAGCTGCGGGCCAGCTCCTCGGCCATCGACCAGAGCTCGGTCTGGATCTCCACGGAGCGGACGATCCTCCTGTTGACCTCCTCGAGGTCATTGACCGCGATGCGCAGCGGCACGTACTCACGCAGCAGCTCCTGGCTCTGGCTCGCCACGGGCTCCGGCAGGTAGCCCGCGCGCAGGTAGGTGGTCCCGATGGAGTTGGCCTCGGCGAGGACGAGCCCACGCCGCGTGTCGTAGCGATCGGACGCCATGCCCATGGTGATGGCGAGGAGGAACGCCATCAGGGCGAGCAGCGAGCCGACCAGCACGCCGGTAGGCCCCTCCTGTTCGTCGAGGGTCCGCCCCTGCCACCAGCGGCCGATGCGGAACCCGACCTCGTAGACGATGAGCGCCACCACCGCGAAGGCGACGAAGACCCCGCCGATGGGCAGTGTGTCGAGAGATCCCTGGAAGTTCATCGTGCTCCCTGTCTGATCGGGGCGGGGCGGGCGGGCCGCCGTCGCGGGGCGAGTCGACCGCCGTCGCGGGGCGAGCATAGCCGCTCGGCAGGAGCGCCATGCAGGCCGCTACGCTTGAGCCAAAGCGACACCGCCACAGTCGAGGAGGTACCGGGATGCCCAGTCGTCGCGAAGTCGGATACGTCGAGGCACGTCAGCTCGTTGCAGCGGTCGCCGATCGCCTGGAGTCAGAAGGGCGGGGCGCAGCCGTGGCCGTGGTCGACGCCCACGGTGAGCTCGTGGCGTTCCTGCGTACGGACGCCTGCCCCCTGCCCTCGATCAAGATCGCCATCCAGAAGGCGTTCACCGCGGCACGCGAGCGCTCCGAGTCTCGGGCACTCGGAGACAAGGCGCGCGCGGAGGACTTCCCGCTGACCAACTTCGGGGAGATCGGGTATGTCGGCTGGGGTGGAGGCGTCCCCATCGTCGCGGACGGCGCGGTCATCGGCGCCCTGGGTATCAGTGGCCTGCCGGAGGAGGACGACATGGAGCTCGCACGCTGGGCCGTGGCTGGCTTCGGCTCGTAGCCTGCCCGGCCCCGCTCGGCCCTGTGGCATCCGCCGGGGACCACCGGGATCCACGCCCGTGCTACGACTCGGCGATCCTCGTGAACACCGCCTCGCCAGCCGGGCCTCGCACCCGGTACGAGATCGCTCGTCCGGCCTCCAGCTCGAACTGGAGGCTGATCCTCGGGTCCATCCGCAGTCGCCAGCTGCCATCGGTATCGGGCGGGTGGAGCGGCAGGGGCTCCGTGGTTTCCGGGATGCGCAGGGCGAGCCGGCCAGCCTGAAGCACCACCTCCACCTCGCGACCCGTCTGGGCATCCTGGAACCAGCCGAGGTACGGCACCGCCGCCTCGGGCGAGAGCGCTTCCTCCGGCGCGGTGTCGAGCGTTCCGCGCGGGAGATCGAAGGCATCCGCGCCCTGGTAGAGCCGCATCCCTGTGACGACCCCGGTGCCGTCGCGCACGAATGAGATGCTCACGTTCGGAGCCTCACGCATCGTCCACCGCTCTGCCGCGTCTGCACGGTCAAGGGCGTAGATGAACTGGCTGGGGATGTCGAGCGCCAAGCTCCCTTCTCGCCACAGGACCTCGAAGGGCTGGTTCACGAAGGGCCCGAAGTCCGCCATGTACGTGCCGATGTAGTCGGCGTACTCGCTGGGCATCTGGAGGCCGCCTCTCGGCGCCGGATCCAGCAGGAGGCGCTCGATCTCCTCCTCCAGCCGGATGGCCGTCGCGCCGCCTCGTGACTGTGTGAAGTACAGGATCATCAGGTCGCGGTCTGGCCAGGCCCACGCGATGGTGCCGTCGGATCCGCTATAGCCCACGATCACCGGGTCGGCGTCCTGCAGCTGGTCCTCGTCCACGGATCCCGCCTGCAGGTGGAGCAGTGCCATCTGCCCGTGGTAAACGGCAAGATCCGCGAATCGCGTGGGGTAGGGCGCGTCAGACCCGAGCGCCTTCATGCGTGCCATCGGCGTCAGGGTGCGGGCGACTGCGACCGGGGTGAGGACGGGCGCGTCACCACTCAGGCCTTCGTCCATCCACATCGCGAGGAAGCGCGCGTAGTCGGCAGGTGTGCCATAGAGGCTCTGTGAACCCCATGCGAACGGGTAGAACGGCTCATCAGTCGGGTTCCAGAACGGCTCCCAGTTGCCTACGCCGCCGACGTAGAGGCTCGCGACCCGGTCCAGGCGTGGGCCGTCGGGCACGCCGAGGTAGGCGGTATCTGTCATCCCGAGGGGCTCGAGCAGCCGCTCGGTCACGAAGTCTTCCAGGGACGATCCCGACACCTGCTCGACGATCGCCCCCAGCACGTCGGCCCCGGCGTCGCTGTACCAGAACGTGCTGCCCGGCGGGAACTGCGGGCCACCCTCGCCGATGGCGTTGGCCATGGCGTACAGGCTCTCGAAGTCGCGAGTCCCCTGGAGCATCGAGAGTGGAAGGCCGCTGCGGTGGGTGAGCAGCTGCTCGATGGTGATATCACGGGAGTCGTCGGTGTCGAACCCCGGCAGGTAGTCGGAGGCATGATCGTCGAGTGCGAGACGGCCCTCGTCGGCTAGGATCTGGATGGCGGCTCCGGTGATGGGCTTGGTCATGGAGCGGATGTTGAACAGCGTGTCCGGCTCCATCGGGACCTGCCCCTCGCGGTCTCGCCAGCCATAGGCCTCGTGGAGCACGGTCTGGCGGTCCTCGATGACCAGCAGCTCGGCACCGACGGCCATGTCCCGGGTGATGTAGTCCTCGACGGTCTCCGCCAGCGCCCGCAGAGCCTCCGACGAGAGCCCCCGGCTCCCCGGAGTCGCCTCCGGGAAGGACTCCCGTGCCAAGGTCGGGGAGCCTGAAGACACGAGAGCGAGGAGCGTGGCCAGCATGAGAGCGACCATGACCCCGGGAACCGGGAGCCGCCCTATGTGCGACATCCGACGCATCGGACACCTCCATGGATACGGCACCCGATGGTATCGAGGACAGGGTTCCAGGCCAAAGTGCCGGACGTCCTCTTGGGTGCCGTGCACAGGTCACGACCACGAGCTGGCCGCCGCTCACATGCGCGCGGCCAGCTGCAACAGGAGGTCCGCCACCTCGCGCGGGTGTTGGCAGTGGACATCGTGATCGGCTTCAGGTAGGCGCACCAGCTCGCCTGCGGGAAGCATGGCGGTCGCGATCTCGACGGAGCGGGCGTGGACATCGGCCATCGGCCCGGGGCGGCGGGCAGCGCCCGCGTCGATGAGCAGCGAGGGCTGACGGATGCGCGAGTAGACCGTGCGCGGGTCTTGCTCCCACAGGCCGCGCAGGACCAGCATGTGTCGCTCGCGGGTCAGCCACGGCGCCACGGTGCCGTCCTCGCGATGCTCGAAGTTGGCCATCGTGCCTTCGATCCCGCTGGCCGGCCAGTCCGGATGCGCTGCGCGCAGGTGGGTCTGCAGCACCTCGACAGCGGTCCCGGCGATGGCCGGCGGGGCCAGCTCGACGGCGCAGCGCTCCCATTCCGGGTAGGCGTCGACGAGCCGGATGGCGCCACCATCGACGCCGCAGACGGCACCGATCCGGTGGGCACAGCGCGCTGCTGCCTCCATCACCACGTTGCCGCCCCAGGATTGCCCGGCCAGCACGACCACCTGATCGCTGAGCAGCGGGAACAGCCGACAGAGGTCGTCCGCCACCGTGCCCACGTCATAGCCGCTGTCAGGCTTGGACGAGTGGCCGTGGCCTCGGAGATCCACCGCCCACGCACGGTGTCCGGCGTCTGCCAGCGCCTGCCCCACGCCATCCCACGTCCTCGCGTTGGAGGCCAGGCCGTGCACGAGCACGAACGCAGGCTGACCATCGTCGGGGACCCCGCCGGGGCCGTGTTCGACGAGGCTGAGCTCCAGGCCATCACGGACCGCGAGCCGCGAGCGGCGACAGGTGGAACGACTCATCGGCGGAACAGTACGCGAGCGCGGGGAGCGGTGCCGCGGATGCTCGCCGGAATGAGGCGCCATCTAAGGGCCGGCCCGATGACGCTCCCGCACCTCATCCGCAGCCTCTGTGGCATGGAACGACCGGGTGTGGTGCGGGTCCCGCTGCAAGGGAGAGCGTCATGAGCTTCGATGCTGAGCGAGTGGAGTGGAGGCTGTCGGCGCGCATCGCCGACCTGCAGGTCCGGGTGGAGCACCTTGAGTCACTGCTCCTGAGCGAGGCCGACGCAGCCGAGCTGGAGGCTACGGCCGAGCCGGAGATGCCCCCCGAGGCGATGGCCGCGACCAGCGTCCAGCCGGAAACCGTCGCCGAGCCGGCCGCGTCGATCGAGCCACTCCCCAACGCAGGGCCCAGGCGGAAGGACCTGCGCACGCTGCAGGCGGAGGCGACCGCCGGGTTCGGCGAGCCGCGACCCACGCCAGCGCCGCAACCAGAGCAACCCACCATCGACCTTCGCTTCATCGAGGAGCAGGTCGCCGGCCGGGCGCTCGCGCTCTTCGGCGGCGTCGCCCTGCTTCTGGGTGCGGTCCTCTTCCTCAGCCTGGCCTTCAGCCGTGGCTGGATCAGCCCCAGCCTGCAGGTCGGGCTCGGGCTCGCCGGCGGCTCGGCCGGCCTCATCATCGGCGGCTTCCTGCTCATTCGCGGTGACCGGCTCGTGGGCCACGTCCTGACCGCCGTCGGTCTCGCGGTCATCAGTCTGTCGCTCTTCGCCGCGACCTCGCTGTACGGCCTCATCGACACCGCCATCGCACTCGCCGGCACGTTCACCGCCGCGGGGGCGGCCACCATCATCGCTGTGCGAACACGGTCGCAGATCGTGGCCGGGTTCGGCCTCGTCGCTGCGCTGGCAGCGCCTCCGATCCTCGGGGCGGAGCCAGAGCCCCTGACCCTGGCCTACATGATCGCTGCTCTCGCCGGCATCGCCGTCATCTCGATGTGGCAGACCTGGTCCTGGCTGCCCCCGATCGCCTTCCTCCTCTCGCTGCCACAGCTGTACCTGTGGATCGACACCGGGCCCGAGCTCATGCTCGGCGTAGGTGCGCTGTTGCTGTACTGGGCGCTCATGACGCTGGCGGCCGGGGGCGTGGCGTTCCGCGAGCGCGGCCACGAGCTCTCGGTCACCACGGCCCCGCTCTTCCTCGCCGCCGGTGCGAGCGTCATCGGCCTCGCGTTCCTGCTCACCAAGGTGCCCGACCAGCGCGCGGCATTCCTGCTCGTGCTGGGCCTGGCCCACGGCCTGGTCACAGCCTTCTTCCTGCGCCGACGGGGCTCGCTCGACCCGTTCGGCCTCTTGGCCGGGGCCTACGGCATCGCCATCGCCAGCGCCGCCGTGCCCTTGGTGCTGGGAGCCACCTTCACCGCGGTCATCTGGGCCATCGAGGGCGCCGTGATGGCGTTCCTCGCCGGACGCCGGTCGCATGGCCCGAGCCTGGCCGCAGCGTGCGCGCTCTATGCCGTCGCCGCCACCAGCCTGGCCTACGAAGCCTTCCGCCTCGTCCCCATGGGTGGCCTCGCCATCGGTGCGACGACCGACACGCTGGATGCCTTCCTCGCCGGCTTCGTCTTCTTCGCCGCCATCGGTGGCGCCCTCATCGCCTTCGTCCCGGCTCGCTGGTTCCGCTACCTGGTGGTGGGGACGGTCGGGCTCGTGGCGCTCCCTGTGCCGTACCTGGCCCTTGACCGCGTCGTCTTCGTGGCGGCCTGGGTCGTGATCGCGCTCATCACCATCGGCTCTCCACGCTGGCTGGCCCGGCTACCGGAACGTCGCATCGAGTGGCAGCTGGGACCGGCGCTCGAGTGGCTCAGGCCACGCGCCGACCTGTCGCCCGCTACGTCACTCCTCGCAGCCGCCGCCGGGGCAGGCGCCATCGGCCTGGCCACCCTTGCGACCGCCCTGGAGCTGGTCGCGCAGGACACGCTGCCGGGCATCCCGTTCACCGACCAGGTCGGCCTCTCTGCGCTGCTGCTGGCGGGCGGGTACGTCGCCATCGGTGTCGTGTGCGGCGGACCTGACAACCTGCGGCGCGGTGTGATCGCTGCCGGATCCGTCATCGGCATCGTGGCCATCACGGAGGTGCCCGCGCCGTGGTACGTGCTCGTGTGGGCGGCACTGGCGACCGGCGCCGTCGGACTGTCCCGGATCGACGACGGCGGACGGCTCAAGTACCGCTACGCGTCGCTGGCGGCCCTCGCCATGCTGGCGCTGCTGGCCTTCGCCGAGGCCCCACCTGATCGCCTCGTGGTGCAGGCCTCCGGGGTGGAGCCTCATCTCTTCCTGGTCAGCGATGCCACGCTCGCGCTTGGTGCGCTGGCCGTTGCGCTGGCGCTCGTGGCCAGGGTGTGGACCCGCTGGTCTGCGCGTGTGGCGGCGGCGGTCGCGGCGACCGCCGGTGTGGCTGCGCTGTACCTGCTGTCGATCGGCGTCGTCGACGTCTTCGCGGCCGAGGCTCATGGGCTCGTCGGTGTCGGCTTTACCCGTGTCGACGAGCTGGCCAAGGAAGCCCAGGTCGCGCTCAGCGTGCTCTGGACGGTCGTCGGCGTCGTCACGCTCGGGGTGGGGCTGGTGCTGCGCAACGCCAGCCTCCGGTTCGCCGGGTTGATCGTGTTGACGCTCGCGACGGCAAAGGTGTTCCTCATCGACCTCGCTTCGCTGGACGTCGCCTATCGCGTCATCACGCTCATCGTCCTGGGCGCCCTGCTCGTGGCGAGCGCCTACGCCTGGACCCGCGTGCGACCGAGCACGGCGACGGACCGTGAACATGGCCCACGGACGCGACCACCTGCGCCGAAGGATGCACATGTCGGTCCGTGAGGGCCCCCGACCCAGGACCGAGTGGCCGGCGGAGCCCCACGCCAGGAGGCAGCGAACAGCCGACTGACTGCCCCGCGCAGAACGGGGGAACAATATGGACCGTTGCGGGGCCTCATATGATTCGGAGGCACTCGAGACCCGAGCGCCCAGCATGTGGGTGAGCATGGACACAACGCTCGTGGTCCGGGCGCAGCAGGGGGATGAGGTGGCGTTCGCCGCCATCATGCAGGCCGCTCATGGACGGCTCAAGCAGGTGGCGTATCGCATCCTGCGAGATCCACATCTTGCCGAGGATGCGATGCAGCAGGCCCTCATCGAGATGTGGCGCAAGCTGCCGACGCTTCGAGATCCCGCGCGGTTCGACGCCTGGAGCTATCGCTTCCTGGTCAACGCGTGCTATCGCGAGGGCAAGCGGTTCCGCGAGTCGTACCGTGCTGTGCCCGGCACCCTGGAGTCCAGCCAGTCCGACGGGACTGGCGCCGTCAACGATCGTGACCAGCTCGAGCGAGCGTTCAAGCATCTGTCGCTCGACCACCGAGCGGTCGTGGTCATGCACTACTACCTCGACCTCACCATCGAGGACAGCGCGCAGGCGCTGGGCATCTCGGTGGGCACGGCCAAGTCCCGCCTCAACCGGGCCATGGCCAGGTTGCGCACGACGATGGGGGCCGATGTCCCCCGCTGGAGCCAGCCCGATCGGGAGCAAAGCCGATGAAGACCGATCCGTTCGACCACGCACCCATCGTCGAGGCCTGGCTCAAGGAGCCGGTCTGGCTGCCTCCGAGCGACATCGCGCGGCTCACGCAGCTCGTTCATCAGACACCACAGCCGCGCCACTGGTGGCAGCGGCCCATGACAGGGAGATCCCAACACATGTTCAACGCGCTCAAGTTCGTCGTCGCCGGCGTCGTCGTGGCGGCCGTCGGCGGCTTCCTGGTCTCCGGCTACCTGCCGATTCAGCAGCAGGATGGACAGCTGCCTGCCGCCGTCACAGCGTCGCCGGCCCTGGAGACGCCGCCAGCACAGCCGGATGAGGCCGTCGAGACCACCGACCCGGTCGACCCGACGCTCCTGGCGGGCGCTCTCGTCCTGGAGGCCGGGACCGGTGAGACCGTGGCTGGCCTGACGCAGGTCGGTCGGCTGAGCAGGGACGGATATCCCCGCTTCGGTGAGATCCAGGACCTGCAGGTCATCGGTGATCAGCTGGTGGCACGGAGCTCCATCGACGAACGAGATGAGCAGAGCCAGGACGTCATCCTGCGATCGGCCGACGCGGTGACCTGGCTGCCGATCGCCGTTCCTGGCGATGACCCAGCGATCAGGCACCTGATCACAGCTGGCGACGCGCTCATCGCCGGCGGTTCACAGGCCGTCGACGGAACGCGCCAGGCAGCGCTCTGGTCAAGCCCGGATGGCCTGGCGTGGACGGCGATGCCAGCACCCCCGACGAAGCGCATCGACCAGGTGGTCTCGGTGGACGAGAACGGCTCGGTCGTCCGCGCGGGGGACCAGCTGTGGGCCACCCAGGACGGTGAGTGGACCGAGTGGAACAAGGTGCCGAACTCGTCCATCCTCCGTGGCCCGGGTGGCTACCTCACCTGGCAGGGTGGCGGCCAGGACCAGGCCGTCCCGACGTGGGTGCTGCACAACGCGGCCCCGTTCACGCGGGCCACCGAGGTGAGCCTCCCCGATGCGCTTGCCTGGAAGACCGCACCGATCGGCGCGCCCGACATGGACGTCCAGATCTTCGCTGTCGATGACGAGTGGGTCATGGTCGGGAGCGAGGTCAAGGCACCCGACACCATCCACCTGAGCACTGATGGTCTCGAGTGGCTGGACGTACCCCGGCCCCCTGAGATGGCGGTGACCCAGGTCCGATGGATGGCACCGGTGGGCGATCAGGTCAAGGCGTTCGGGACGGTCACTGGCAGGAACAGCAGCTCGGGAGCGATCTGGACCTGGACCCTCGGCGAGCCGGCCGCAGAGCCGGAGCTGCTCAGCGGCACCGGCGACGAATGGATCAACACCCCCGTTCCCTGGCAGGGTGGCTACGTGGCCACCGGTTACGAGCGCAACCGCGACCAGTTCCTCACGCTGTGGCGGATGGAGGCCGATACGGCCGACTGACGCGCGCCGCTAGCGCGGCCGGCCCGGCCGCGCTAGCCCAGCGGGATCTCGGCCCCTGACCCCTTCGAGGCCTGGTAGATGGCCGAGAGCTCCGCGTAGGTCGCGGCCAGCTCCGCGGCGCGCCGGGCCAACCCGGCGCGGGCGCGGGGCTCGATGCTGTCGATGAGCGCACCGATGTGCCAAGCGCACCAGTAGCGGTTCCGGTGGTCGTACTCGCCATCCTTGACGCGCCAGATCTCCTCGTTCAGGCGGATGTCGTGCGGGATGCTGAACGCGTCCATGGTGTCCTGGTAGCTGAAGAGATAGAAGAAGTTGTCCCAGCCGCCCCAGGTCAGGCCGCCCAGGCACAGCGGACAGGGCTCGTGGGTGCTGACGAAGATCGTCTCGGCGGCCGGGGGTCGGTCGCCGGCAGGGATGTCGTAGAAGGCGTTGATGGTGGCGATCTCACCGTGGTTGAGCGGGTTGACGCTCTCCTGGTTGGTCACGGCGACGACCGTCGAACGGTCCGACTTGCGCAGGACCGCCGCGCCGAAGATCTTGTTTCCGTCGCGCACGCCGGCCCTCGTCAGGGGCACGATCTCGTGCTCGATGACATCGAGCAGCCGGTCGACGAGAGCCGCCTTGTCAGCCGTGATGCGAGTCAGATCGTGCTCGGTCGGTCGTCGCACCTCCGTCACGTCGCGCTGTCCCGGCTGCTGTCCCGGCTGTGGACCCGCATGTGCTTCCCTCCTGATCGATGTCCACCGCGCCCGGCCACGGCGGACGGCGTCGCGTGCTCCCGGGCGCGGCG
>CAVORC010000053.1:0-14365 GCA_963698505.1 uncultured Chloroflexia bacterium
TGCCTCCAGCTTCCGCACGCGCCGAGGGGTGGAGCAGCGCCTCTACCAGTTCACCATCGTGCTCGCGGTGATCTTCGTCTCGGTGTCGATGATCATCTACATCGCGGAGTAGCCGCCGCTCCTGGGACCGGCTTCGTCACGAGCGGCCTGTGGTGCCCTTCGTGCTACCATCTCCTCTCGCTCGATGAGCGCTGTGATCGATCTCGTGCCGCGGTGGCGGAATAGGCAGACGCGCTAGGTTCAGGACCTAGTGACCATTACGGTCGTGTGGGTTCAAGTCCCTCCCGCGGTACCACGTTCGATCACATCGGAGCACCTGCCCAGGTGGCGGAATTGGTATACGCGCACGTTTGAGGGGCGTGTGAGGCAACTCATCCGGGTTCAAGTCCCGGCCTGGGCACCACTTCCAAGACACGGTGACGGGCGTGGCCCGTGCCCGGCGGCACCATCGAGGCACCGCGGGGGCGGTTAGCTCAGTTGGTCAGAGCGCCTCGCTTACACCGAGGAAGTCAGAGGTTCGAGTCCTCTACCGCCCACCAGCGCCAGGCGTCCCGGTATCCGGCAGCGGGCCCTCGTGCAGTGCCGCTGCCGCTCGCAGACGCCGGCCGACCTCCTCGCGCAGCCGCTCGGGGGCCAGCACCTCCACGAGGGGACTGAGCGCCAGCGCGTCGACGGTCGCGGTCTCCACCGACTCGATACGAAACGTGGCCTCCAGCCAGCCTCGTTCGTCGGGCGATACGGTGTGGCTGACCCGCAGTGGCTGCAGGACACCCAGGACCGCTGCCATGCGGCGGCCCTCCGGCGAGATGCGCACTCGCCCACGCTGGCGCCCATGCTGTGCTGGCCGCCAGGGCCCGGGATCCGCCAGCCGGGAACGGTAGCCTTCGATCAGCTCGAACCCACCGCCGGGCCCACGCGTGGCGTAGACCGGCACGCCGGCTCCCGAGAGCTCCTCGATGTCGCGCAGCACCGTCCGTTCCGAGACCTCGAGTCGTTCGGCCAGCCTGGCCGCGGTGACTCGGCCATCGCGCTGCAGGATCATCAGGAGGGAGAGAAGTCGGCCGGCTCGCACCTCCCGAGGATAGGCTGCGTCCGCGATTCATGACAAGAGATGTCAGTCTTCAGCACGTACCCTTCGGCCTCCAGCCACGAGACAAGAGGAGCGCGAGCACATGACTGACATCCAGGTCGAGGGCAGCGGTACCCCCGGCGACCCATGGATCCTACAGACGCCCCCGGGCAAATCCGAGTTCGAGGCCTACCGTGACCCTGCAGCCGACCCGCCGGCGCTCGTCGTGCAGGTCGGCGCCACCGAGCTGCGCTACCACCTCCGTTGCATCGAGGACCTGCACGCGATGCTGACAGACCGGGGTGACTGGATGCTGCTGGGCAATGCCGACGAACAGAAGGAGGCCAAGCCTGACACCGTCGAGGCCTGGGGCCGCGCCCCGGACAACCCCGTGGGCGGCTGGTATGGCTTGAAGAAGGGCCTGCGTGGCCGCTTCGCCAATTACGTGCCGCCGGTGCTGGAGGTGCTGGGCCTCGCCGAGGTCGAGCACGCGGCCCGCAACAACCGCATGCGGGCTCGCTGACCCGTTGCCTGCGTCCCTCGTGCGTTCCGCGTACCCTCGAGGGCATGGTTCCGCCTCGATCTCGACTGCTCGCCGCCGTCAGCGCGACGGCCTTCCTGGTCGCCTCGCTCACCGGTTCTCCTGTCTCAGCCGCTCAGCACGCGTGGGAGCCGTTCGACGTGGATGCGGAGACATCCTGTGCCGACGGCAGTGACGTCGGCTTCCTCGAGCGCCGCGGCGACCCTGGCAAGGTCGTCCTCTACTTCGAGGGTGGCGGCGCCTGCTTCAGCGCCGAGACCTGCGGCTTCGACAGTCCCGAGAAGTCCTACCTCTCCTCGAGCGAGGCGACGCCGGAGATGCTGGCCCAGCGAGGGGGCATCTTCGACGCGGCCAACCCCGAGAATCCGCTGGCTGAGTATTCGTTCGTCTACGTGCCGTACTGCACCGGCGACGCCCATCTCGGCACGCGGACGGCGCGCTACGACGAGGGGCTGACGGTCGAGCACAAGGGGTACCTGAACGGAACGGCTGCGCTCGACCATCTCGTGGCCAGCTATCCGGACGTGGCGGAGATCGTGGTCACCGGCGTCAGTGCCGGCTCCATCCCGACACCGCTGTTCGCCGGTCTCGCCGCGGACGCCTTGCCCGGTACGCGCATCCTCTCCCTCGGAGACGGGTCGGGCGCCTTTCCGGACGAGCCGGTCCTCAATGCCCTCATCGGCACCCTCTGGGGCACCGAGGCGGCCATCCCCGATTGGCCGTCGACCGACGGCGTCACGCTCCGCGAGTGGGGTATCCCGGGGCTCTATCGCTACGCCGGGCAACACGCCCCGGAGGTCACCTTCGCTCGCTTCGACTACGCCTATGACGAGACACAGACGTTCTATGCCGGCCTCGTGGGCGTGGCAGCGGATGAGCTGCTCAGCCTGATCGAGGCCAACGACGCCGAGATCGCGGCTGCCGGCGTGGATCTGGCGAGCTTCACGGCGGCCGGGTCCGACCACACCGTCCTCTGGCGTGACGAGCTCTACACACTCGAGGTCGATGGTGTCCGGCTCATCGACTGGCTGGCCGACCTGGTCGACGGTGAGACGCCGCCGGACGTCCGCTGCGGCGACTGTCGCTGAGGCCTGCGCTGATGGTCCGGGCCGGGCGTCGACGAGGGTCGGGTGCGACGCCTTGGTGCGAGCGGGTACTCTTGTCGCGCTAGCCGGTCGTCATGACCGGCCCGACGCCGCTCGGAGGTATCGATGGAGATCTTGTTGATCGTCGGGATCATCGTGGTGATCCTGTTCGCCGCTGGCATCCTCATCTACAACGGCTTGGTGCAGCGTCGCCTGCGCATCGACGAGGCGTTCGCCCAGATCGAGGTCCAGCTGAAGCGCCGCTGGGACCTGATCCCCAACCTGGTCGACGCGGTCAAGGGGTACATGGGCTTCGAGCAGTCCGTCCTCACCGCCGTGACCGAGGCACGCGCCAACGCGGTCGCAGCCGGCGCCAAGGGCACGCACGAGCAGGCGGTCGCGGAGAACGCGCTGACCTCCACCCTTCGATCGCTGTTCGCGACGGTCGAGAACTACCCTGAGCTCAAGGCCAACCAGAACGTCCTTGAGCTGCAGGAGCAGCTGACCACGACCGAGAACCAGATCAGCTTCGCGCGCCAGCACTACAACGCCTCGGTGCTGGACTACAACACGTCCATCGCCACGGTCCCCAACGTCCTCATCGCCGGACCACTCGGGTTCACCAAGCGCGAGTTCTTCGATGCCGAGCCGGAAGCCGAGCAGGTGCCCAGCGTGGACCTGGGCTTCGGCAAGGACGACAGCAAGCCGGCATCCTAGGCGCGATGCCCGGGCAACGGTGATGCCCCCAAGCCTTCAGCGCGCCACGGTGCTGACATGACGCTCACGCGCGAGACGTTCCACCAGCAGATCGGCCAGAACAAGCGGCGCTCGATCGTGCTGATGGTGATCGTCATCCTCATCTTCGTGGTCCTGAGCTGGTTCCTGGGCTTCTACCTGGCCGGCGACCCGGCCGGCGCGCTCTGGTTCGTGCCGGTCGGCGGCATCGTCGCCTTCGCACTCACGATGTTCGCCCTCTTCGGCGGTGACAGCATGGTGCTCGGCGTCTCGGGCGCCCGGCAGGTCAGCGAGAGCGAGGAGCCACAGCTGGTCAACGTGGTGCGCGAGCTGGCCATCGCGGCGAGCATCCCCGAGCCCAAGGTCTACATCATCGAGGACAGCGCGCTCAACGCCTTCGCCACCGGGCGCGATCCGGAGCATGCCAGCGTGGCCATCACACGCGGCCTGCTCGATCGGCTGGACCGCGAGGAGCTACAGGGCGTCATCGGCCATGAGCTGGCCCACGTCGCCAACTACGACATCCGCTTCAGCCTCCTCGTGGGAGTGCTGGTCGGGTCGATCGCGCTGCTGGCGGACATGCTGGCACGCTTCGCCTTCTGGGGCAGCATGAGCCGCGGTCGCCGCAGCGGCGGGGGCGGAGGCGGCGCCCAGGTCATCATCCTCTTCATCGGCCTCATCGTGGCCATCCTGGCGCCGATCTTCGCGCGCCTGGTCCAGATGGCCGTCAACCGACAGCGCGAGTACCTCGCCGACGCGACCAGCGTGGAGCTCACGCGCAACCCCTACGGCCTGGAGCGGGCGCTGGCCAAGCTCGGCAGCGACCAGGAGAAGCTGGAGGGCGCGAACCGGGCAACCCAGCACCTCTACATCGTCAACCCGGTGAAGAAGCTCGACCACAGCGCACGCGGCCTCTTCAGCACCCACCCTGCGATCGTCGACCGCATCAACCGCCTGCGCAAGCTCACCGGCCAGCCGGAGATCGACGAGAGTCAGATCTCCGAGATCGCCGGCCTGCGCTGAACCCGCCGGCCAAGGACCGCCGCCAGTCGCGCGGACGACACTCGCCACAAGCCTGAGATGCGGGCGAAGAGGACGGCACCCGCTGTCATCGAGACCACGCAGATGAGCAGGCCCCCGGTGACGTCGGTCAGGCCCGCGAAGATGGGCGCCATCACCACGAAGGGGGCCAGCAGCCCCCGGAAGCCCATGATGGCGTTGAGGCCGGCGGCCACCTCGCCCTGGCGGTCGGCGGGGGCGTGGTCCGCGATGAGCAGGGGCCAGGCGGTATCGACCGCGGCACCGGCCGCCCCCAGCAGCATGGTGGCCAGCAGCACGACCGGGAGGCTCGGTGCCACCGCGAACAGGGCCATGGCCGTGACGCCGACGATCGCCCCGCCGGAGATGGTCATGAGCGCGCCGACGCGGCCGGCCAGCCGTCCCCAGAGGCTGAAGGTGATCGCCGTGCTGCCGTAGCCGACGAGACCGGCGAGGGCGATCTGGTCCACACCCAGGCCCAGCCGGTCGATGTGGACCATGGCGATGAGCGCGGGGGCGACCACGAAGCCGCCGCCGAAGAGCAGCTGCGCGGCGGTGATCTGGCGGAGCATGGGCTGATCGGTCACGGAGCGGATCGATTCGAGCGCGCTGAAGCGGTGGTCGATCTCGATGCCCGGCGCCGCCATCCGGCCGATGGCCAGGCTGCAGATGGCACCGATGACGGCCACCACCGCCACGATGGCGACCCAGCCGGAAGCGGCAGCCAGCAGCGTGATGGCCAGCAGGGCCGCGGTCCCCGCCATCGAGCGGGCGGTCCCCACGTAGCCCAGCATGCGCCCGCGATCGCGAGAGGGGTAGATGGTGGCCCAGATGCGCTGCTGCATGGGCGCTCCCAGCGCGAACATCATCCAGAAGCCGAAGATGGCCAGCGCCATGAACAGGGGCTGTGGCGCGATGACGACCAGCAGCACGCCCACCGCCCCCAGGGAACGGAACAGCGCCATGCGGGCCGGTGTCCGGGGGCCGATGCGACCCGCGAACAGCGTCACCAGGCTGGCCAGGAAGGGCAGCGCCGCCAGGAGCGCGAGGCCCATGGAGTCGAGGCCTTCGCGACGCGCCACCGATGGCAGCAGCACGCCCACGATGGCGAACATGCCCCCGAGGCCGACCGCTGATGACAGGTCCAGTGCCAGGTTTCGCTGCTGACGTGTCGGGCGCGCAAGAGCAGCGGCAGACGCCGACAGGGAGAACCCGGACGACAACGGCCAAGCCAAGGGACGACACCTCGATCAAAGTCACGGCTTGGCCTGCGAGGTGAGCTGTCGGGCTCGGCCACTGACGTGGCCTGCGCGGACGTTCCGCGATTCGCCCCAAGGTGGAAACCCATCGGGATCGGTTCCCCCGTCCCCCGCGCACGGGGGTTCGGCCGACTTCAATCTAGCACGCGCAAACGTTTCAGTGAGGCAGCGCCGGGTGAAGAATCGATAATGCTGGGCCAGCCGATGGTCCCAGGGTCGGAGGTTGTGCCGGCTTGCCAAGATGTGGTCTAATATCCGGACCGCACCGGCGGGCCGAGATAGCTCAGTTGGTAGAGCACGCGACTGAAAATCGCGGTGTCGCCAGTTCGAATCTGGCTCTCGGCACCACAAACATGGCGCCGGTCGGTTGTTCGTTCGGATCGGGCGGAAGTGGCTCAGTTGGTAGAGCATCACCTTGCCAAGGTGAGGGTCGCGGGTTCGAGTCCCGTCTTCCGCTCCACTCCCTTCTTCACCTCGTAGACTGTCGGGGTACTCCGCTGCCCCTTCGTCTAGTGGTAAGACGCCGGACTTTGGATCCGTGAACCGAGGTTCGAATCCTCGAGGGGCAGCCAAACAGGGCGACGTAGCCAAGTGGCCTAAGGCGATGGTCTGCAAAACCATTATTCACCGGTTCGAATCCGGTCGTCGCCTCCATCCCATCCCCTGACGCTTGACCCCGTGTGGACGACACGGGGTCTGTTCAGTCGGCGAGAGTCTCCGCCGCCATGACTGTTGCGAGCGGTGCCATGACCGTACAGGTCGATGACCTCGAGGGGCTCGGATCCATGCTGGCCTCGCCGCTGCCCGAGATCGCGGCGAGGATGGATAGCCATGGCGTCCTCCCGCCGGTGGTCGTCTACATCGAGCGGTAGGCGCTCGGGCGACAACTGGCGGGTCATCTCGGCGAACACGACCGCGACGAACAGCTCGGTCGCGGTCAACGCCATCCAATCCGAGCCCTTGCCGCCGGGACCGTATCTCGAGCCACTGGCGGACCCGACCCGAGTGACTAGACTCCCGTAGACGGCGTCGATCGGCCGAATAGCTCGACGATGGTGCCCCGCCCGTGTCGGACGGCAGCGGACGGAGTCGAAAGGGAGTGCGCGTGAGCGGTCCAGCCATCCCGCTGGTCGAGGCGACGATCGATCAGGTTCACGCCGCCCTGTTGCACGGGCACCTGACGGCGCGCGACCTGGTCGAAGGGTACCTGGCGAGGATCGAAGCCTACGACCGAGCCGGTCCCGCCCTCAACGCCATCCTCGCCATCAACCCCGACGCCCTGCGCGAGGCCGACCGGCTGGACGGCGAGCTGGCTCGGAACGGCCGGCTCACCGGATCGCTGCACGGCGTGCCGGTGCTGGTCAAGGACCAGGTCGAGACGGCGGGCATCGCCACGACGTTCGGCTCGGTCGCACTCGAGGGCTACGTTCCCAGCACCGATGCCACCGTCATCGCGCGTCTCAAGCAGGCGGGGGCGATCGTCCTGGCCAAGACCGCGCTGCCGGACTTCGCCACGTCCTGGTTCTCCTTCTCCTCGGTCTCAGGGGTGACCCGGAACCCGTATCACCTCGAGCGAGACCCGGGTGGCTCGAGCAGCGGCACCGCGGCGGCGCTCGCGGCCAGCCTGGGGCTGGTGGGCATCGGGGCGGACACTGGTGGCTCGATCAGGGTCCCGGCGTCATTCACCAGCCTGGTCGGACTCCGCGTGACCCCGGGGCTCATCAGTCGCCGGGGCCTGTCCGCGCTCGTCGAGTTCTTGGACACGGCCGGCCCCATGGCCCGGAGCGTGCGTGACGCGACGTTGCTGCTCGATGCCATGGTCGGCTACGACCCCGCCGACGAGTACACGGCCGCCTACGCCGCCGCGCGTCCACCGGCCAGCTATGCCGCCCTGCTTGATGCGAGCGCCCTGCAGGGTGCCCGCATCGGTGTGCTTCGGCAGGCTTTCGGCTCCCCGGCTGATCCTGACCGCGCCGCGGTGAACACCGTCATCGAGGAGGCCCTGCACCTCATGCGTACCGTCGGCGCGACGGTCGTCGAGGTGGAGATTCCGGGCCTGGACGAGTTCATGACCTCTACCGCGCTCTACCTCACGCACGCTCGCCACGATCTGGACCGCTTCCTCGCCGATCGCCCCAGCCTGCCGTACTCGACGATCGCCGACATCGTGCGGGACGGTCGCTATCACCCGGCGCTGGAATGGCTCAAGGCGATGTCGGAGGGCCCGGCCAGGCCGTCGGACGACCCGGCCTACTTCGCGAAGATGGCGGCGCGAGAGCGGTTCCAGCGCGCCGTCGTGCATGCCATGGCCGGGGTGGACGTCAAGGTGCTGGTGTACCCGACCGTGCAAGTGCTGGCTCCAACCCGCGCCGAGCTCGAAGCCGGCCGCTGGACGGTGGAGGCCTTCCCCACCAACACGATGATCGCGCCGCAGGCCGGCTTGCCCGCCGTCACCGTGCCCGCGGGCGCGACGCCGGACGGACTGCCCGTGGGGCTGGAGATCCTGGGCCTGCCGCTCGACGAGCCCACGGTCCTGCGGGTGGCCTACGCCTTCGAGCAGCAGGCTCGCGCGCAGCAGGTCCAGGCGCGTGTCGTGCCGGCGGTGACCCCGGAGCTCTGAGCGTCAGACCTCCGGCAGGCGCGGCACGGCCGCCAGCAGCTGCTGGGTGTAGGGCTGGCTGGGACTCCCGAACACGCCCGCGGTCGGCCCCTGCTCGACCACCCGGCCCGCCTGCAGCACGACGGTTCGCCGGCAGAGCGCCCCCACCACGCCCAGGTCGTGGGAGACCATGAGCACGGTGAGGTCCCGGCTGGAGCCCAGCTCGGCCAGCAGGTCGATGACCTGGATGCGGGTGATGACGTCGAGGGCGCTGACGGGCTCATCGGCCAGGAGCACGCGGGGCCGGCTGACGATGGCCCGGGCGATGGCGATGCGCTGGCGCTGGCCGCCGGAGAACTCGTGCGGGTAGTGCGACGCGGCAGCCGCGGGCAGCCCCACCGATTCGAGCGCCTCGGCGACGAGCGTGTCGGCGTCACGGCCGCGGGCGATGCGCAGCGAGCGCACCGGCTCGCCCACGATGCGTCCGACGCGCTGGCGCGGGTCCAGCGACGAGTAGGGGTCCTGGAAGACCGTCTGCACGCTGCGGCGGAACGTGCGCATCTGGGCCCGGTCGCCCAGGTCCAGCGGCTCGCCGTCGAAGAGGACCCGTCCCGTGGTCGGCCGCAGCAGGCCCAGCAGGAGCCGCAGCAGGGTCGTCTTGCCCGATCCGGATTCGCCCACCAGGCCCAGGTTCTGGCCCGGTGTGACGTCCAGCGACACGCTCTCCACCGCGAGCTGTCCGGCCTCGGCACCGCGATAGGCGTAGCTCACGTCCTCCAGGCCGAGGACGGCGCTCATGCGTCGCTCTCCTGCGCCAGGGCGGCGGCGAGACCGGACTCGATGCGACGCGCGCTGTCGCCGAAGGCCGCCGTGTAGGGGTGCCTCGGCGCCGACAGCAACTGAGCGATGGTGCCCCGCTCGACCGCCTCGCCCGCGCGCATCACCAGGGCGTGGTCCGTCATGCGAGAGACGACCGCGAGGTCGTGGCTGACGAAGATGAGGGCCATGCCGCGGTCGGCCACGAGTCGGTCGAGGAGGGCGAGCACCTCGGACTGGACCGTCACGTCGAGAGCGGTCGTGGGCTCGTCCGCGATGAGCAGGCGGGGACGGCAGGCGAGGGCCATGGCGATGGCGACGCGCTGCCGCTGGCCGCCGGAGATCTCGTAGGGCCGTGCCTCCGCGATGCGCTCGGGTTCCGGCAGGCGCACCTCGACCAGCGCCTCCACGACGGCACGCCGGAGGTCCGCGCCACGTAGGCCCTGGTGACGCGCGATGGGCTCGGCCAGCTGGTTGCCCAGCTTCATCAGCGGATCGAGCGCGGTCAGCGGTTCCTGGAAGATGAAGGCGCAGACGCGGCCGCGCAGGGGCACCAGGCGCTTCTCCGGTGCCCCCACCACCTGTGTGCCGTCGAGCAGGATGCTGCCGCTCGCCGCCAGCCCCGCCGGCAGCAGCCCGATGATGGCGAAGGCCGTGAGCGACTTGCCCGACCCTGATTCGCCGATGAGGCCGATGCGCTCGCCGGGTGTCACGCGGAACGAGACGTCGCGCACGCGGGCCACGCCGTCGGGCGAGGTGACGCTGAGCGAGTCCACCTCGAGCAGGTTGGTCGGGCCTGGGGTCGGGGTCGCCGGGCTGGGGTTCGGGGTCATCGGGCGCGCACGAGGGTCGGGTCGGAGACATCGCGCAGCCCGTCCACCAGCAGGTTCACGCCGATGACGAGGATCACCAGCACCACGCCCGGCGCGATGGCTCCCAGCGGTGCGGTCATGACCGTGGACTGCGCCTCCTGCAGCAGGCGGCCCCAGGACGAGTTGGGCGGCGGTGCACCCAGGCCGAGGTAGGAGAGGCTCGCCTCGGCCAGCACCGCCACGCCGAAGAGCAGGCCCAGGTTGACGCTGATGGTGGGCCAGATGTTGGGCAGGACGTGCTGCCAGACGATGCCCAGCGTGCCGGTCCCGGAGGTGCGCGCGGCGGTGATGTACTGCTGCGCCAGGACGCGCTTGGCGACGACGCGGGTCAGCCGGGCGACGATGGCCGACACCGAGACGCCGATGGCCACGGTCACGGTGAGCAGCGAGGCCCCGGTCACCGCCACGATCAGCATCGCCAGCAGCAGCAGGGGAAAGGCGATGAGGATGTCCATGGCGGCCGACATGGCGTCGTCCACCCAGCCGCTCGCGAAGGCCGCGGCCAGGCCGATGGGCACGCCGATGGCCGCGCCCACCACGACCGCCCCGAGGCCCACGATGAGGGCGATGCGGGCGCCCACCATGAGCTGGGCGAAGAGATCGCGGCCCAGCCGGTCGGTGCCCAGGAGGTGGGCAAGGCTGGGGCTCTCCAGGCGGCCGCCACCGGTGTCGCTGGGGTCATACGGCAGCCACAGCAGTGACACCAGCGCGATGAGCGCGATCGTGCCGACGAGGAACAGCCCCGCGACGAGCACGAGCGACCGGCGGCGCCGGGTCCGCTCGTCCAGCTGTGGCGGCCCGGCCAGCTCGGCGTCGGCCGATGCTTCCGGGTGGTCCAACACGCTCACGATGACTGGGTCCGGTGGCGCAGGCGTGGATCGACGAGGCGCTGCACGACGTCGGCGACGAAGCCCACGCTGAGCACCAGCAGGGTGCTCACGAAGAGGATGCCCTGGATGTTGGGGTAGTCGTGCTGCGCGATGGCCTTCAGCAGCATGCTGCCGAGGCCCGGCAGGGCGAAGACGGCCTCGATGACGACCGCGCCGAGGAACGCGGTGGCAAGCTCGATGCCGAGGATGGCGATGACCGGGACGGCACCGTTGCGCAGGCCGTGGCGGAGCATGGCCACGTTCATCGTGGAGCCCATGGCGCGGGCGTTGCGCAGGTAGTCGCTGCCCATCACGTCCAGGGTGGCGCTGCGGACGTAGCGCGAGAGCGAGCCGGCCATGACGAGGGCGATGGTCAGCACCGGCAACGCGAGGTGCCGCAGCACGTCCGCCGGTTCCGACCAGCCCTCCCGCGGGAAGCCACCGGCCGGCAGCACCCGGAGACGCAGCGAGAAGAAGGTGATGAGCAGGATGCCCACCCAGAAGGCGGGGATGGCGATGAACAGCTGCGAGAAGGCCGACAGCGCGGCGCCATACCAGCGGTCGGCCTTGTAGGCGGCGACGAAACCGATCAGCAGCGAGAGCACGAAGGCCAGCCCGAAGGCGAGGAAGGTGAGGGGGATGGTCAGCGTCAGCCGCGAGGCGATCTCCGGGCCGACCGGCAGGGTGCTCACGAAGGAGCTGCCGAAGTCGAGCGTGACCATACCGCGGAACCAGGTCACGAACTGCTCGTGGATGGGCAGATCAGCCCCGACCTGTGCGCGTGCCGCGGCGATCTGCTCGGGCGTGGCATTGATCGAGAGCAGGGCGTTGGCGGGATCGCCCGGCAGGGCCCGCAGGAGCAGGAAGATCACCACCATGGCCACGAGCAGCGAGACCACGAGGATGATGGTGCGGCGGAGCAGGTACTGGGCCATGTCTCGTCAGCCCCGCGACCGTTGCCGGCGCGGGTGGTCCGGGATCTCGGGGTTCATGCGACGGGGCCCCCGAGCGTGCGCCGGGGGCCCCGAGCTGTCGTTACTGCCTGACGATGTCGTAGGCGTGGAACATGGTGTTGAGGCCGTTGATTGGGTAGCCGCTGACGTCAGCGGAGGCCACCACCAGCTGCGGGTAGAGGTACAGCCAGGCGCTGGCAGCATCCTTGGCGATCTGCTCGTTGACGAGCTTCAGCTTCTCGGTCTGCTCCTCGACGGTGCTGGCCTGCTCGGCCTCGGCGACCCACGCTGTCACCTGCGGGTTGTCGTAGCCCCAGTAGAAGTCGGGGTTCCCGTACCAGACCACGTCGCGGTCGTTGACGTGCTCCTGCAGGGTGGCCTCGTAGTCGCGCTGCTGGAAGACCTTGGTGTACCACTCGTCGCTGGTGATGGGGTTGATGTTGACGGTCACGCCGATCTTGGCCAGCTCGCTCTTGACGAACTCGGCGACCACCGGGTGGGGGTCGTAGGTCGGCGTGTCGAGGGTGAACTCGAAACCGTCCGGGTAGCCGGCATCGGCGAGCAGCTGCTGCGCGAGCTCCGGGTCGTAGGGATTCTCGTCCACCAGGTCGATGTACCAGGGGTCCGTCGGCGGGACCATGGAGCCGATGAGCGTGCCCTTGTCGCCCCAGATGGCGTTGAGCAGCTTGGCGCGGTCGATGGCCGAGTAGAGGGCCTTGCGGACCTCGACCTGGTCGAAGGGCTCGACGCGGTCGTTGTAGACGAGCAGCTGCTTGGTGGTGGAGGTGCCGTCGTTGACCACGTAGTCGGGGTTGTTCTCGAACTCGACGAGCGCGTCCGGGCTCTGCATGTTGGTGACGATGTCCACGGCGTTGGTGAGCAGCGCGTTGCTCAACGCGGTGGCGTCGGTGAAGTAGTTGAAGACGACCTCCGCATTGGTGGCCGGCTCGCCCCAGTAGTCATCCCAGCGCTTCAGCGTCAGGGAGCTGCCGCGTGTCCAGTCGTCAAGGACGTACGGTCCAGTGCCGTCCTCGGAGGTGGTGAGGTCGGTGGCGTCCTTGTTGTACATCCACACGTAGCTCAGGTTGTAGATGAAGGAGATGGAGGGCTGCTCCAGCGTCACCACCACGGTGTCGGGCGTGGGCGTCTCGATGCTGGCGATGGCCCCGAAGCTCGAGCGGCGAGCCGACTGCGACTCCTCGGCGAACACGCGCTCGATGCTGGACTTGACGTCCTCGGACGTGAGCGGCTTGCCCGAGTGGAAGGTCACGCCCGGCTTGAGCGTGAAGGTGTACACCAGGCCGTCCTCGCTGACCGTGTAGTCCTCGGCCAGGAGAGGCTCGACATCGCCCGAGTCGGTGAGGCGGAAGAGGCCCTCGTAGACGTTGCCGTCGAAGGCCTCTGTGATGCCCTGCCCGCCGCCGGCGGTGTTGTCGAGGTTCTGAGGCTCGTAGAGCGAGCCCACGTAGATGGTCGCGTCGGGGTCTTGCGCCGCCGCCGTGAGCGCCATGCTGCCACTCAGGACGACCGCCGTCGCGAGCGCGCTGGCAAGTAGGGTCACCGATCGTCGTTTCATCGCATCCCTTTCCTGGGTATCCGTGTCGGTCGTAGTGTCGGCCGCTGGTCTGACGACCCGTCGGCCGGAAACGATGGTCCGGCAACACGTGCCTTGAAGCGGACCGCCCAGGCACGTCGGCTTCACGGGAAGCTGCCGACCGGGCGCACTCACGGGTCGACATGCCAAGACTGGCAGCATAACGTACCGTCGGGCCTGCACCATCAGCCCGCCACCTGTGCGGGTTACCTGCGGCCCATCGCTCTGGCATCCGTCATGTGTCGCGCCGGCGGGTCGCCAGTCTCGAGCACACCACGCCGACCAGAGGGAACCGTGACCGACAAGACCGTCCACATCCACAGCGACCCTGGCATGCGCCTCGTCGCCCGGACGGGCTCGGGCCACGACATCGTCATGGACGACCGAGTGGGGGACAGCGGGTCTCGGCCGACGGAGCTGGTCCTCGCCGGCCTCGGGGGCTGCACGGCCATGGACGTTCGCTCGATCCTGCGCAAGAAGCAGCAGGACGTGAGCCGCCTCGACGTCTACGTCGGGGCGACCCAGCGCGCCGAGTACCCGCAGATCTTCGATGACATCGACCTGCTCGTCGAGGTCGAGGGGCCCGGCGTGAGCGTAGCCGCGGTTTGCCACGCCATCGAGCTGACCGCCAGGAAGTACTGCGCGGTCAGCGCCATGCTGGCGGCAGGGGATACGGTCATCCACCACCGATACCGGGTCATCGGCACGGGCGTGGAGCCCTTCGACGAGAGCGGTGAGCTCCGGGTCAGCGGCCCCTTCGCCCGTCCAGAGGCGCTCTGAGGGGGCACGGGCGCGCTACGCTTGCAGCGTCAAGAGTGCCGGCGATCTCGGGCGTGTCGGCCCCGACTCGTGCCGAAGTGGCGGAATGGCAGACGCGCGGTTTCAAAATCCAGTGAGGTAACACTCGTGTGGGTTCGAGTCCCACCTTCGGCACC
>CAVORC010000054.1:0-42443 GCA_963698505.1 uncultured Chloroflexia bacterium
CTTCTGCTGGTGTGGCACACGACGCCGGGCGGCCGGGATGCCATGCTGGTACGGCCCGGGATGCCGCCCTCGCTCGCACGGCCAGGGATGCCACCCTCGCTGGCACAGACTGGTATGCCGCCCTCGCTTCACTCGACCAAGAGTTCGGTCATCGATGCCGTGGGCGACTGGACCGGGACACTCCGGGCGTCAGCTCATGCCCCGTGCGACTCGATCGGCGGCATAGCGTCGCTTCCATGCCGCGAGGGCCTCGATCGCCCGACGATGCTGCCGAGTCAGTCGCCAGGGGCATAGGCGGAGACAGTCAGGCGTCGAGGGCGTCGGGGCGATCAGTCTCCCACGGGCACCGAATGTGACATTGGTCCCTGTGAGCCGAACGTCGTTCGGTCCGAGAATCGGTCGATGAGCAAGCAACTGCTGATGGCGCTGGCGACCGCCGTGATCACGGTCGGCGCCGCCTTCAGCATCCTGGAGGTGATCCTGCCGGTGGCGGGCGGGACCGGAACATACGCGACCGCGTCGGCGGCGATCGTCATCGCTGTCGCGCTGTCAGGCCTCAAGGCCGGGCTGCTCGCGGCCCTGGTCGCAGTGTCCCTTGCCGCCTACCTCCACCTGCCACCGCTGACCGCGCTGCACGTGGACCGACAGGATGAGATCCTGGGCCTGGTGCTGTTCGCGGGCAACAGCGTGGTCGTGGCCGTCGTGGCGTCCATGCTCCGCCACCGTACGCTGGCGCCCCAACTCTCCGCGACGAGACCGGGACGTGCGATGCGACCGGCCGAGCCCGCGCACAGCGAGCCCGTGCCGGCTCACCCGCTGAAGGCAGCGCCGTCATCGCCTGCTCCGCTGGTCGAACCGTTGACCGAGCGGGAGACCGAAGTGCTCGAACTTGTGGCCGCCGGCCTTTCCAACCGACAGATCGCGTCCAGGCTCTTCGTCTCGGACAACACGGTCAAGACGCACCTCAAGAGCATCCACGGGAAGCTCGGCGTTTCCAGCCGGACCCAAGCGGTCATCAAGGGCCTGCACCTGAGGCTGATCAGCCTGGGCCAGGACCCGTGGTCAGACTCAGAGGCAGCCTAGACCGCGACACCACCCCCGAGCCTCGACTCGGCTCGCGGTCGTCGCCGACGCAGGGCCTTCTCCAGCTCCACGATGAGATAGATGGCCAAGCTGACACCCAGGATGGCGACCCACTGCCCTGAGCCGATGGGCGCGCTGTGGAAGACCTGGTTCATCAGCGGCACGTACGTGAAGGCGAGTTGGAGCGCGATCATCGTGCCCACACCGATCCAGACCCAGCGGTTGCTGAAGAGACCGACCGAGAACATCGAGTGGGTCAGCGATCGGCAGTTGAACAGGTAGAACAACTCACCGAAGACGAACACGTTCACAGCTGCCGTCCGCGCCACGTCGACGCTGGTGCCCCGGCTCAGCTCCCATTCGAACAGGCCGAAGGCACCCACCAACAGGAGCACGCCGACCAGCAGGATGCGACCGATCAGCGCGCGAGACAGGATCGGGCTCGCTGGGTCACGTGGTGGACGCCGCATGAGGTCGGCCTCCTTGGGCTCGAAGGCCAACATCAGACCCAGCAGCAGAGCGGTCGTCATGTTGACCCACAGGATCTGCACCGGGAGGATGGGCAGCGTGGCGCCCAGGAAGACGGCGGCCATGATGACGAGGCCCTCACCGACGTTCGTCGGCAGGGTCCAGGTGATGAACTTGGTGAGGTTGGCGAAGACGCCTCGCCCTTCCTCGACCGCCGCGGCGATGGACGAGAAGTCGTCGTCGGTCAGCACCATGTCGGCGGCCTCCTTGGAGACCTCCGTGCCCGAGATGCCCATGGCCACGCCGATATCCGCACGACGCAGGGCGGGAGCGTCGTTCACGCCGTCGCCCGTCATGGCCACGACATCGCCCCGATGCTGAAGCGCCTCGACAAGGCGGAGCTTCTGCTCAGGGGCCACACGCGCGAAGACGGAGATGTGCTCGACAGCCTCGATCAACTCGGCATCCGATATGTCCGCCAGTTGCCTGCCGGTAAGCACATGGACAGGTGACGCGGAGTCGTCGGCGCCGTTCAGCCGGAGCTGCCTGGCGATGGCGGCCGCTGTCTCGGCATGGTCGCCGGTGATCATCTTGACCCCGATGCCCGCGGCACGGCACTCGGCGATGGCACGGGTCGCCTCTGCCCGCGGTGGGTCGATCATGCCCTGCAGGCCCAGGAAGGTCAGTCCGTCGGCCACGTCCGGATGCTCGATCCCGCTCGATCCGGCGGGCAGCTCGAGTCGCGCGAAGGCCAGCACGCGCAGGCCGCCGGCTGCCAGCTCCTCGACCTGGCGATGCACGGCCGAACGATCGAGCTGCGAGACCCCTCCGTCCCGACCGAGCTGGCGGTCGCAGCGGCGCAGGATGGCCTCGGGCGATCCTTTCACGTAGGCCACGTGCCCGCGCTCGTCGGGGGCGGCGTGGAGCGTAGCCATGTACTGGTGCTCGGACTCGAACGGGATCGCATCGACCCGCTCGCTGCTCGGGCCCGTCCACTGCTCCACCATGCCGGACTTGCGGGCCGCGACGATGAGCGCGACCTCGGTCGGATCGCCCTGGGCGCGCCAGCCGTCCTCGGTCGCGTGCAGCGCCGAGTCGTTGCAGAGCAGCCCGGCTCGCAGGCACTCCTCGAGCGCGGTGTTCGGCGCCTGGGCGTCGATCCCTTCGCTGCGCGTCAGCTCGCCCTGCGGTGACCAGCCGATCCCGCTCAGCTCCACCGACTCGCCGCCGGCCACGATGTGGCGCACGGTCATCTGGTTCTGGGTCAGCGTCCCGGTCTTGTCCGAGCAGATGACGGTGGTGCTGCCCAGTGTCTCCACGGCGGGCAGGTTGCGGATGATCGAGTGCCGCCGAGCCATGCGGCCGACGCCGATCGCGAGCGTGATCGTCACGGCTGCCGGCAGTCCCTCGGGGATGGCACCGACCGCCAGAGCGATGGCCGCCATGAACATGTCCAGCCAGTCCTCGCCGCGTATGACGCCGACGAGAAAGGTCGCCCCGGCGAGACCCAGGATGGCGTATAGCAGGACACGACTGAACTGGGCGATGCGCCGGGTCAGCGGTGTCTCGAGCGTCTGCGTAGAAGAGAGCAGATCGGAGATCCGCCCGATCTCCGTGTTGTCGCCGATGGCAACGACCGCTCCCGTGGCGGTGCCGTACGTCACGAGCGTGGATGAGTAGGCCATGTTCCGGCGGTCGGCCAGGACCGTGTCCTGCTCAAGCTGTACGGCCTGTTTGGGCGCCGGGACAGACTCGCCCGTCAGCGACGATTCGTCGACCTGCAGATCGCGGGTGCGCAGGAGTCGAAGGTCGGCAGGGACCCGGTCACCGGACTGCAGAAGCACGATGTCGCCGGGCACCAGCTCGACGGCGGGGATCTGTCGACGCTGGCCGGCGCGCACGGCCGTGGCATTGACGCTCATGTGGCTGGCGAGAGCATCGATGGCGCCCTTGGCTCGGGACTCCTGGACGAAGCCGATGAAGGCGGTCACCAGCACCACGCCGAGGATGACGGAGGCGTCGATCCACTCACCGAGAACGGCGGTGATGATCGCTGCGACGAGCAGGATGAGCAACAGCGGCTGCTTGAACTCGAGCAGGAAGCGCGCGAGCGCGCCACGTTCCGGTCGCTCCGAGAGCCGGTTCGGACCGAAGCGGCTCTGTCGTTCCTCGACGTCGAGGATGTCCAGCCCACTGGAGCCATCGGACTCCAGCAACTCCAGGACCTCCGCCTCGGGGAGATGATGCCAATGCTTTCGAAGGATCGTTTCCACGCCAACCTCTTGCGCTGTGTCGTGCCGGCGACGACTCGACCGAGGCGGCCCGCGACGATGTCATGGGTGACGAGCCCGCGCATGGTCCGGGGCTGCCTCGACCGAGGAGCCGTTCATGGAGGCGCCGTTGTCCGTGGCACGCTGGCAGGAACGACGGCGCTCGGATCAGCGTTCAGGGACCATCAGGACCGTGTTCTTCGCGTAGCGGGCAACCTTCTCGGCGAAAGGATCGTTCCCCCGCCGCCCACGCCGGCGGCTGATGACCGTGAGGTCGGCGTGCTCCTGCTGGGCCAGGTCGGTCGCCACCTCGACCGGATGGCCGGCGCGCATGTTCAGCTCGACGTCAGCCGTGGTGCCCGCCAAACGTTCGGCGAGGTCATCGAGCGCCTCCGCTGCGCTCTCTCGCAGGATGGCCGATACCTGTGCCGCCATCGCCTCGTCGTCGTCATCCACGCCGAGCGGGGCGCCGAGCAGTGCCACGATGTCGACGCGGGCGTCAGACACCCAGCCGGCATCGAGCAGCCAATCGACCGCGGATGTCCCCGCCTCCGACCGGTCGACCAGCAACAGGATGGTTCGCGGAAGCGACACGGCCTCTGGCGGCTGGCGGGCAACAAGCACCGCCGACTCGGCCGCCGCGATGACCTCCCGCGAGACGCTGCCGAGGAACAGCTGCGACACGCGTGATCGGCCACGCGGGCCGAGCGCCACGATGTCGGGAGCCTCGGTCTCCAGGGTCGTGATGATCTCGTCCGCGATATCGCCGTGGCGCGCCAGCGCGCGGGTCCGGAAGCCAGCGTGCTGCAGGCGCAAGCTGGCCTCGTTGGCGACGCGCTCCGAGGCGATGACCTCGGCCTCGCGCAGCTGCTCGATGACCTGGCGTGCGGTGCTGCGATCGCCGTGCATCGACCATCCGAGGCGCGTGATGCCGTAGCCTGCCACGCACAGGACATCGACCACACAAGGTCGTCCCCAGCGGGCCCGGGTCAGCCACGCTTCGGCATTGCGTGCCGCCTCCGAGCCATCGGTCGCGAGGAGCGCGCGGAGTGGTCCCCTGCTGGCGTCACTCATGTCATGTGCCTCCCGGTCGCGTCCGCCCGAGCCCGCGGGTTGGCCACAGCGGCCCAAGCCCCGCCAGAGTCAGCCGGCGGTCTTGATGCCAACGCTACCGTCGGAGCCGGCGCGCGCCGTCACCCGAAGGGGTGATTGGAATGGCCGACGTGCCGATCTCCGCGTCCGTGCTCAGTCCGAGGGCACCAGGAGCACCGACGCAGGGAGGTAGCGCGTGAGCTTCTCGGCCAGCGGATAGCGCCCCGGAAGATGGGGTGGTCGGCACAGCACCACGAGGTCGGCCTGGGTGTCCCTGGCGACAGCCGAGCAAGCGTCAAGCGGGTGTCCGGGTCGAACAGTGGTCGTGACCTCGCGCGCGGTATCTCCCAAACGGCCGGCCAGATCCGCGATGACCTGTTCCGCATGGTCGTGACACGCCATCGAGATCATCCGCGCCGCTCCCTGGACCCCCGGCAGCAACCCGGGGCTCGCCCCCAGCATCGCCATCAGAACCACGCCCACGCCGGCGAGCCAGCCCTGGCGTTGCAGCCATGCCACGGCCGGCTCCGCCCGCGTGAGGGGATCCACCACGATGAGCACGCGGCGAGGCAGCAACGAACCTTCGCCCGCGGGATCCCGCGCGATCAGGGCCGCGGTCGGGGAATAGCGGGCGACTTCGTGGGTGACGCTGCCGAGCAGCATCGCGTCGACGTCGGACCGTCCACGGCGCCCGAGCGCGACCAGCGCGGGATCCGTCGCCGAGATGCGGTCCATCAGGCGCACCGCCGGGACGCCGTATTCGGTGATGCCTACGGCATCCATGCCGGCGCCGCGCAACCGGGCTGCGGACGTCTCCGCGATGCTGGCCGCCTCGGCCTCGGACTCCTCCCTGAGCAACTCGGCAAGGTCCAGGACCTCACCGCTCGGAGCCGCGGGCAGCCACGCAGGCTGCAGCACGGTCGAGTCGGCGATGGTCAGCACATCGACGGCAGGTGGCGCATGCCAACGCGCAGCCACGATCCACTGGTGGGCCCACTCGGACGCCGGCGATCCGTCGGTCGCGAGGAGGACGCGCTGGCGATTCGACGAAGCGTACGGACCCATGGCCTCCCGATGGTGCGGCGTGGTCCGTCCACGGTACCTCTCGACCCGGACGGAGCGGCTCACCCGTCCGGGTGAGCCGCGTTCGCCCACGGCTGGCACTGCCCCGACGGCTGAGGATGGGCCGATCGGCAGGCACCGGCGGCGGGAACCGCAGACATGGGCGTAGCGTATCGGGGCTGACGCGTGCCCAGTCGTTCAGGCGCGCCCAACCAAGGAGCCCACCCATGCGTGCCCTTCGAACCCCACTGGCCGCGGTCATCACGACCAGCCTCCTCGTCGCTGCCGGCGCCAACGGCGTCAGCGCCGCCATCGACGACTCGATCAGCTACACCAGCACCCCCGACCGCGTGGCGGTGTTCCTCAACAACGTGGCCTATGCCCGCGATGAGGTGGCGCTGCCCGGCGGCGTCGACGTGCGCATCGTGCTGCCGCAGACCGTCTACCCCGACACGCTCGTGCTGCGTGAGAACGGCGAGCGAGTCTCTGACTATCGCCTCAACGTCAGCACCGGCCTGCCGACGATCAAGTGGCAGTCCGCGACGGACTCCGAGCTGCGCGACATCTCCATGGAGTACCTGCTGGGCGGTGTCAGCTGGCGGCCGACCTACGACATGTGGGTCGGCGCGGACAGCGACGAGACTGTCGTGTTCGACTACTTCGCGGAGATCAGCGACAGTGCGCTCGAGCTGTCGGATGTCGACATGCAGCTGGTGGCCGGTATGGTCGACCTCAACCGGCCCATCGCGCCGGCAGCCGAGCTCTCGGCCAACCAGAGGCTGGCGGGCTTCGCCGAGGCGGACATGCTCGCGGTGAGCGCGCCAGTCGGCCAGGTCGATATCCAGCACACCTACGACATCGGCCGTCTGACCGCGGAAGCCGGCGACACGGTCTACGTCCAACTGGTGGGCCAGCAGCTGCCGGCGCGTCGGCTGCATCTCTGGAACGCGCCGACAGACCAGCAGGTCACGGTCATCTACAAGGTCGAGAACGAGAGCGACCAGCCCTTCAGCGAGGGCGTCGTGCGCAACTACCAGGACGGGCTCTTCATCGGCAGCGACTTCATCGAGCTGACGCCGGTCGGTGGCGAGGGCAGCGTCACCATCGGTCACCTGCAGGACGTGCGCGTCAAGCGCGAGCAGACCCAGATGGCGGTGGACATGGGCCGCTTCGACTACCGCTACGAGGTCACGTTGACCATCGAGAACTTCACGCCCACGACCGTCCACATGGACGTGGTCGACTACCTGGCGCCGCAGGCTGAGGAACTGCAGGCCTCCATCCAGCCGCAGCTCGAGGCCGGCAACATCATGCGCTGGCCGATCTCGGTCGAACCGGGCGACGAGATGGTCATCACCTACGAATACCTCGTCGACTGACGGAGGCGGAAGCTACAGCCCCTGGACCGACACGCGCGTCCGACCTCCGCCCGCCTCGACGAGCTGGTCGATGTCGTCCGGGTCACTCGTGAGGATGGCTGCCGGGGCTCCGTCGAGGGCCTCGGCAGCGACGATGGCATCGATGGCATCGGTGAGCCCAGTGCGTCCCAGCAACTCCCCGGCACGGCGGGCGACAGCCTCCGTCGTGGGCACGTGCTCATCGATCGACCCGAGGATGCGATCGGATCTGGCGTGGTCCCGGTCACCCCGGTGGACTTGCGCCAGCACGGGGGTCGGCAACTGCACCAGGAGTCGCTCGTCGAGGGCCAGCTCGAGAACGGCTCGGGCCCGGACGTCGCCCCTGGCCAGGGCGATCAGCGCTCCAGCATCGAGGATCAGTCGGCTTCTGCCACCTGTCGCTCGAACTCGTCCCATTCCATCCTCACCTGCAGCCGAACATCGTCCGGGATCGACCCGAACTCCTCGGTCAGCTCACGCTCCAGCTGACGCAGCCGCTCGTGCTGGCGTCGCCGCTTGATCGACTCGTTGAGGTAGGCGGAGAACCCACGCTCGCCGACCTCCGTCTTGATCTCCGCCACGAGGTCGGCGTCGAGCGTCACCGAGACCTTCTTCATCGCCACGCGACTATCCTACCGTCGGTAGGATAGTCCGTCCAGACCGCTGCCGCGACGACGAAGAGCACTGCCGGCGGGCGACGCCGAGGTCAGTCGCGCGCCGGCAGGAGCGCCGCGAGCGCGGGATAGAGGGTCGGCGGCGCGGCGGCGATGGGCGCACCTGTGAGCAACGTGTCCAGGCTGAACCAGTCGTTCACGCGGCCGCCGGCGGCCTCCACGATGGCCACCCCGGCAGCGCCGTCCCAGGAGTTGAGGTGCGCCTCGATGTAGCCGATGAGCCGGCCGGCAGCGACGTAGGCCAGCGACAACGCGCCCGAGCCCTCGCGGTAGTAGACGACACCCTGGCGCAGCAGCTGCTCGAACATGGGCAGGATCTCGTCGGCACCGATGCGCGGCGACATGCCGATGCTGAGCAAGCCGTCATCGAGGCTGGTGCTGGCGCTCACGCCGATGGACCGGCCGTTGAGCGTGGCCCCGTGACCGACGCGGCCGACGAAGATCTCGTCACGCCCCGGGGCCGCGAGGAAGCCCATGTCCAGGACGCCATCGCGAGCGTGCCCGATGGACACGCACCATGAGCTGAGGTCACACAGGAACGGCTGCGTGCCGTCGATGGGGTCGACGACCCAGATATCGCGCGCTCCTTCGACATCGCTGAGCCCGGACTCCTCGCCGAAGAAGGCGTCGCCGGGGAAACGCTCGGCGATGCGCTCGCGGATGAGCCGCTCCACCTCTACGTCGGCCTCGCTGACCACATCCTGGGTGCCCTTGGACTTGATGGTGAGCGATCCCAGCCGGCGGTTGAAGTCGAGGGCGAGCCCGGCAGCCTCCTCGATCAGGGCCGTGCCGAAGGCGTAGCGCTCGGCGAGTCCGCCGCTCATGGCGTCACTCCGCCGCCCACAGCCAGGCGGCCCCTCGGACGCCGCTCGAGTCCCCGTGCACGGCCTTGACGATGGGCGTCAGGAAGACAGTGGTGAAGGTGTAGGTGAGGATGGCGCCAGGAAGCCGCTCGTACAGCTCGTCGACGTTGGACATGCCGCCACCGAGGACGATGACGTCAGGATCGAGCGTGTTGACCACGGTGGCGAGGCCGCGGGCGGTGCGATCGAGGTAGCGCTCGAAATGCTCGCTGGCCAGCGCATCCCCGGCACGCGCCAGCGCCACGATCTGCGAGCCGTGCCGCCACTCCCCGGCCGCCGCTTCGTAGTGGGCCTCGAAGGCGCGCCCGGAGACCCACGTCTCGATGCAGCCGCGCATGCCGCACCAGCAGGACGGGCCGGGCAGCTCATCCTCGGCGGGCCAGGGCAAGGGGTTGTGGCCCCAGTCGGCCGCGTTGTTGTTGGGCCCGTGGTGCGTCTTGCCGTCCACCACGATGCCGGCCCCGACGCCGCTGGCGAAGTTGGCGGCGAAGACGACGCGGTAGCCGGCTCCGGCACCATCGCGAGCCTCCGATGCGGCGAGCAGGTCGGCATCGTTCACCGCGCGAACCTCGCGACCGAGGACCTCGCGCAGGTCGCGTTCCACGGGCTGGCCGATCAGCCACGTCGAGCTGGCCCCCTTGCCCAGGCCAGTCTGGGGATCGATGGACCCGGGGATCCCGACGCCGACCCGCTCGACGCGACCGACCTGCGTCTCCGCCTGCTCGACGAGGGAGGCGATCAGCTGCAGGCAGGCGCGATAGTCGCCGCGCGGCGTGTCGGCTCGCCGGCGCAGGTGCTCGCGTCCATCCGGTGAGAGGGCCACGACCTCGATCTTGGTGCCGCCCCAGTCGACTCCTACCAGCATGCACGAAGTATGGCTCCCAGACGAGGCGCGCGTTTCGCGACTACAGTTCGACTCGATGAACGTCTTCGTGCTGACGACCGGCCGCAGCGGCTCGCTGACCTTCGCCGAGGCCTGCGGGCACATCAGCAACTACAGCACCGGTCACGAGACCCGCGTGGGCCTGGTCGGCGCCGAGCGCCTGGCCTATCCGGCCGACCACATCGAGGTCGACAACCGCCTCGCCTGGTTCCCCGGGCGCATGCAGGCAGCCTTCGGCGACGACGCCTTCTACGTGCACCTGCGGCGCGACCCGGAGGCCACGGCCGCCAGCCTGATGCGCCGCTGGAGCAAGCCCGCCATGCGCTCGTACCGCAACGGCATCCTGTGGGACGTGGATCCCGAGACCGACCGCATGGCACTGGCACGGGACCTGGTGGACACGCTCGAGAGCAACATCCGGCACTACCTGCGAGACAAGTCGAAGACCCTGACCGTGGACATCGAGACCGCGACGTCCACCTTCCCCGAGTTCTGGGAGCGCATCGGCGCCGAGGGCAGCCTCGAGGCAGCACTGGCGGAGTTCGATGCCAAGCACCATGAAGGCACCTCGCAGCGATCGACACCGCGACCCTCGGCCGGCGCGGGCAAGCGCCGGCCCCAGCGCGATCGCGGGTGGCGCAGCTGGAAGCTGCCGCGTCTGGGCAAGGACGGCTGAGCGAGACATGACTCCCGGAGACGCCCTGACGGGGCTCACCGCCCCCCTCGAGCGCGCCAGGCGGACGGTCGTGCGCCGGACCACCGGCCTCTTCGCCCACGGCGCCGATCCCATGGCCAACACCATGGACTACCCCGGCGACCCCGGGCTCTTCGGCCCGGACTCCATCACCTGGGAGGTCATGGGTGACGTCTCCGGCTTCGTGGCAGGCATCCGGGCCCTGCTCATCCAGGCCGCGCACCCCGAGGTCGTGGCCGG
Source organism: uncultured Chloroflexia bacterium (assembly GCA_963698505.1). Taxonomy (GTDB): domain Bacteria; phylum Chloroflexota; class Limnocylindria; order Limnocylindrales; family CSP1-4; genus JAFMJV01. The sequence goes on from CAVORC010000054.1 coordinate 10,727, forward strand.
CGTCCACGACCATTCGCGCTATCGCGAGGATCCCCTCGGCCGGCTCTCGCGGACGTCGGACTACGTGACCGCCACCTCGTATGGCGCCATGCCGGAGGTGGAGCAGGCGGTCCGCATCGTGCGTGGGGTCCACCGCCGCGTGGTCGGCGTCTCCCATCGCGGCATCCCCTATCGCGCCGACGATCCACCCTTGGCAGCATGGGTCCACAACTCGCTGACAGACTCGTTCCTGGCCTGCAACCAGGTCTATGGCGCACGACCGCTGTCGCCCGCCGAGGCCGATGCGTTCGTGCGCGAGCAGGCACGCATCGGCCGACTCCTCGACGCCGACCCGGTGCCGGAGACCGCCGCCGAGCTGTCACGCTGGGTCGCCGAGCATCCCGCCATCGGACCCTCCCCGGGCATGCGCGAAGCGGTGGCCTTCCTGCGACGTCCGCCGCTCGACCCGGCGGTGCTGGTGGCCTACCAGGTGCTCGGCAGCGCCGCCATCGTGACCATCCCACCGCGCATCCGTGAGGCGCTGGGGCTCAGGCCGCGCCCGGGGGCGCGCAACGTGGGACTGGCTGCCACGGCGGGGATGCGCTGGGCGCTGGCATCGTCACCCCGTTGGCGGCAGGCGCTGCTACGGGTGGGCGCACCCGTGGACGAGCGCCGCTTCAAGCAGAAGGCCCCCTTCGAGACCCTGGAGGCAGCGTGATGGAGCCGGCGCAGCTGTACGAGGCATTGGAGCGCATCAACCAGCGTCCTTCCGTCTACTCGCGCTACACGGCCGACGCACTGTGGACCTCGCCAGACATCTCGGAGATGATGCTGCGCTACCACCTCGATGGCGCTGTCGACCTGGCCTCGCGTCGGACCGAGTTCATCGAGGCCTCGTTCGCCTGGATCACAGGCAAGTTCGACCTGGGCCCGGAGCGGCGCGTCATCGACCTGGGCTGCGGACCAGGGCTCTATGCCAACCGCCTCGCCCGCACCGGTGCGCAGGTCACCGGGGTCGACTTCTCGCCACGCTCGGTCGAGTACGCACGTGCGCAGGCGGAGCACGATGGCCTTGCCATCGACTACCGCCTGGGGGACTACCTGGCGCTCGATATCGAGGGCGGCTACGACCTGGCCATGATGATCATGTGCGACTTCTGTGCGCTCAGCCCAGGGCAGCGTGCCCGGCTGCTGGGTCGCGTCGGGGACCTGTTGGCGCCCGGCGGCGCGTTCCTGTTCGACGTGTACTCCCTGGCCTACTTCGAGACCTGGGAGGAGATGGCGGCGTACGGCCCGCAGATGATGGACGGCTTCTGGTCTGCCCAGCCGTACTACGGCTTCCAGGACACCTTCAAGTACGACGACGAGAAGGTGGTGCTGGAGAAGTACGTCATCGTCGAGCGCGAGCGCATCAGCGAGTACTTCAACTGGTTCCAGCACTTCGACGTGGCATCGCTGAGCGCCGAGGTGGAGGCCGCCGGCCTGGTGGTCGACGCGGTCTTCGGGGACGTCGCAGGCGCGACGTTCGAACCTTCCCTCCCGGAGTTCGCCGTGGTGGTGAAGCACCCGGGGACCTAGCGACAGCCACGCCTCGCGGGCACGGATGAGGCGGTGGCCGCGCCGGCGCGCCACGTGGACGAGGACCCCAGACGACCAGGCGCAGGCCACCGCGTGGCGACCGAACAGCAGGCGCAGCAGGGTCCGTTCCGCCCTGTCGCTCGGGGCACCAGAGCGCCAACGTACGTCCATGGACAACAGGGAGCGGATGCGCCGGACCCTGGCGGGCGAACCCGTGGACCGGCTTCTGGCACAGCCACTGATCATGCAGTTCGCGGCTCGCCACGCCGGCCTGGACTACAACGACTACGTCACCGACGGGCGGCGCCTGGCCGAGGCCCAGATGGCCATGGCCGACGAGTACGGCATCGACTGCCTGATGCAGTGTTCGGACCCGGCGCGTGAGCTCATCGATATCGCTGGCGGCGACGACAGCTCGGTGGAGTGGGCGGAAACGGGGCCGGCGATCGTGGAGTCACGTGCGCTGGTGCTCGACAAGGCCCGGCTCGGCGCGCTACGAGTGCCCGACCCCCTCGCGCCGGGCCGCATGCGCGACCGTATCGAGTCGATCGAGATCATGCGGCAGGCTGCCGGAACGGGCGTCTCCATCGTGGGCTGGGTGGAGGGTCCGCTGGCGCTGGGCGCGGAGATGCGGGGCCTGTCGGCGCTGATGATGGACACCTACGAGGACCCCGGCTTCCTCGATGAGCTGCTGGATTTCACCTCGCAGGTCGCGCGTGCCTACTGGACGCCGCAGGTAGAGGCAGGCGCGGACACCATCGGCATGAGCGACGCGGCCGCGTCGATGCTGAGCCCGCTGCACTACGAGCGCTTCATCTTCCCGGCGCAGCTTCGCGTGATCGAGGACATCCGGGCCCGGCAGCCGGACGTCGTCATCCGCCTGCACATGTGCGGCCGCACCGACGACCTGCTGCCGACGATGCTGCGCCTGCCGGTCGACATCTACGAGCTGGACTTCCCCGTCGACCTGGCCCACGCACGCAAGGTGCTGGGCCCCGACAAGGTCATCCTCGGCAACGTCAACACCGTCACGGAGATGCTGCACGGGACGCCCGAGGAGGTCTACGCGGCCGCCGGCCGCTGCCATCGCATCTGCGGCTCCAGGCACATCGTGGGCACCGGCTGCGAGCTTCCGCCGGAGACCCCGCCGGAGAACCTGCGGGCGCTGGTGGCCTACGCCCGCGAGCACGCACCGACCGACACGCCAGCCGACTGAACCGGCGTCCTAGTCCTCGTCGTCGGCCGGGACGTGGCCCAGCTGCCTGAACGCGTCGCGCCGGATGGTGTCCACCTCGGCGGGGTCGAACCCCAGCTCGGCTCCGATCTCATTGAGCTCGGCGATCTCCGACGACGTCACGCGGTCGTCGGCTGCGCTCACGGCGAAGCCGGTGCGCAACAGCGCCTCACACTGCTCGCGCGTGGCGACGCGAGCGAACTCACGCGTGACGACGTAGTCCTCCGTGGCGCCGTAGAGCGAGCCCATGCTCAGCGCGCCCTGGACCACGAGCGCCGCCTGCGGACCGGAGAGCTGACCAGCTTCCACGACGGCGCGCTCCATGAACTCGCGCTCCGCGTCACCCAGCCCGGGGTCGGTGCGAGCGACGCGAGCAAGCACGTAGGCGTACACCGTGGCGAAGCGACGGGTCTCCAGCGGCAGGGCATCGAGCTCGCCCGAGATGCGCCGCAGGCCGTCGGTCTCACTATCGCTCATCACCACGACCTTATCATCGGGAGTCGCAGGGGCCGTGACGGCCGCCGCCGGGCAGGTTCGAAGGGAGCAGGAAGCGCGTGGACGCCAGCATGACCAACGCCCTGGTATGGCTGGGGGTGCTCTTCTGCGTCAGCCAATCGGCCATGTTCTCCGGGCTCAACCTTGCCTTCTTCAGTCTCAGCCGACTGGAGCTGCAGGTCGCGTTGCAGGCCGGTGACAAGCGTGCGGAACGCGTGCTGGCCATGCGCGATGACGCCAGCTGGCTGCTCACCACCATCCTCTGGGGCAACGTCGCCATCAACGTGCTGCTGACGCTGCTGGTGGGCTCGGTGCTGGTGGGCGTGCTGGCCTTCGCCTTCAGCACCATCATCATCACCTTCGGCGGTGAGATCCTGCCGCAGGCGTACTTTTCGCGCCATGCCCTGCGGACAGCCTCGCTGCTGGCGCCGGTGCTGCGCATCTGGCAGCTGCTGCTGGCTCCGGTGGCCCTGCCGTCGGCACGCATGCTGGACGCGCTGCTAGGCCGCGAGAGCATCACCTGGTTCCGTGAGATCGAGCTGAAGGAGCTCATCCGACAGCACATGGATGCGCCTGACGCCCACGAGGTCGACCGCGTCGAGGCCCTGGGTGCACTCAACTTCTTCGCGCTCGACGACGTGCTCGTGGCCGAGGAGGGTGAGCCGCTCGACGAAGGCAGCGTGGTGGCATTACCGCTGCGCGACGAGGGCGGCGCGACGCTGCGGCTGCCGGAGGTGAGCGGCGCCGTCGACGATCCCTTCGTGCAGCAGGTCAACGCATCGGGCCACAAGTGGGTGATCCTCACCGATCCGGCCGGGGAGCCACGCATCGCGCTCGACGCCGACGGGTTCCTACGTGACGTGCTCACCCGGGGTAGCGACGCTGTCGTCGCCCACCATTGCCACCGACCGGTCATCGTGCTCGACCCGAGTCTGCCATTGGGGCGCATCATCGGCCGCCTGCAGGCCGGCGGGGTGCGCAGCGAGGATGATGTCATCGACAACGACGTGGTGCTCCTGTGGGGTGCGGAGCGGCGCATCATCACCGGGGCCGACATCCTGGGGCGCTTGCTGCGGGGTATCTCGCGGGGCAGTGAGTCTCCGGAGCGCTGAGTGGCGGGCACGGGCATGATGGACACATGACGGCGCCATCGACCCAGCAGAACGCGCCGGCGCACGAAGCGTCGGCGACGACACCTGCGCCCATGCCCGACGCGGCCGCCGGTCCCCTCTCGGCGCCGAAGCGGGCGCTGCTGCTCATCGTGGGCAGCGCCGCCCTCGTCATCGGTGTCATCGGCATCGTCGTGCCGGTCCTGCCGACCACGCCGTTCCTGCTGGTGACCGCCGCCTGCTACGCGCGGAGCTCGACGCGGCTCTACCACTGGCTGCTGGGCCAGCCGTCGCTGGGGCCGATCGTCAGCGAGTGGCGCGCCACGCGCTCGTTGCCGCCGGGCGTCAAGGCGCGCGCGCTGCTCGCCGTGGCGCTGACGTTCACGGTCTCCATCATCCTCGTCGACGCGACCGTGCTGCGACTCACCCTGGCGGCCGTGGCCATCGTGCTGGCCGTCTTCCTGGTGCGACTGCCCACCGCCGCGGTGGCGCGACCGACCGCAGGCACGCGGGCTTCGGCCAGCGAGGGTGAGGCCCGATGACCGACCCGCGCCGAAGCACCGACTTCTTCGACCCGCGGCGCGACCGGCTGATCAGGAGCGCCGGCATCCGCGCCTGGTCCATCGTGGGCATCCTGCTGCTGGCGCTGATGATCTACACCGGGCTCTCGGCCATCTCCGGCTTCGTGCTGCCGCTGGTCGTGGCCATCGTGCTGGGCATGGTCTTCGAACCGGTCGCGCGCCTGCTGGCTCGACTCATGCCCCGCCAGGTGGCCTCGCTGCTGGTGCTCATCGGCATCTGCGTGCTGGCGGTCGTGGCCATCGCCGTGGTCGTCTTCGGCGTCATCGACCAGGGCGGTGAGATCGTGGCGCAGACCCAGGCAGCCATCGACCTGGGCCGCGGCTGGCTGGCCGAGCGAGGCATGTCGATCGTCATCGTCGACGATGTGCAGGCCCAGCTGAGCACCTTCGTGGACGACGTCCTGCCCGGTCTGCTGTCCTATGTGCCCAGCGCGTTCTCCGGCATCAGCAGCTTCCTCTTCAGCACCTTCATCGCGCTCTTCATCCTCTACTTCGTGCTTGCCGAGTGGGACACGCTGGCTGCCTGGGTCGGATCCCACCTGGGCGTCCCGGCCGACCTGGGCGAGGGCATCGTGGGCGACGCCACGCGCTCGTTCCGTGACTACTTCTACGTGCTGACGCTCTCCAGCCTGCCGGTCGCGGTCATCGTCGGTCTCACCGCGGTCGTGCTGGGCGTGCCCCTGGCCTTCACCATCGGCCTCATCACCTTCGTGACGTCGTACGTGCCCTACCTGGGTGCGCTGGTCTCCTCGGTGTTCGCGCTGCTCATCGCCTTCGGCTCCGGGGGCATCGTGCCGGCGCTCATCATGCTGGGCGTCATCTTGGTGGCCCAGAACGTGGTGCAGCCGATCCTGCAGCGTCAGCTGGAGCGCAACGCGCTGGACCTCCACCCCATCGTCTCCTTCGGCTCGACCATCATCGGCTCGGTGCTGGTGGGCGTGCTGGGGGCCACCTTGTCGGCACCGACCGTGGCGATGGTGATGCGTGTGCGGCAGCGCGTGCAGGCGTTCCAGGCCGGCGACCTTGGCGAGGACGAGATCCATGCGATGCTGGACGAGGACGGCGGAGCCGACGCCTGACAGGTCGTCAGTCACCCGGCTGCCGGTCAAGCGGCCAGGCCGTAGCGGCGTTGCGCGTAGCGGGCCAGCCCGTCCACCAGCTCGGCGATGGTGTCGGCCGCGTAGTGGCCTCGATCCCAGACGCCATAGAGCGGGACGCGCAACTCGTCCTGCCCACTCGACCCGCGGATGCGCACCCCGTGGAGCCCGTAGCGCGGGTCGTCCGAGACGACGGCCACACCACGCCCGGAGGCGGCCAGGGCCTGGGCCACCTGCGGCACGTTGGTCTCGGCCGCGACCGCGTAGGAGGCGCCGGCGTCGGAGATGGCTGCGTCGAGCTGCCGTCGGGTGCCGTGCCCGGTCCCCAGGACCAGCAGCGGCTCCTGTGCCAGCTCGCTGATGGAGATGGTGGTTCGCTCGGTCCAGCGATGGCCGGGAGGGACGTAGGCCCAGATGGTGAAGTGCACCAGCAGGCGGCTGGCAAGGTCTCGCGGCGGCGGGACCGACGAGACGCCGACGTCGGCGGCGCCGGCGAGCACCTCGGCGTGGACGCTCGCCGGTAGAGCCTCGCGAACATCCACCATGGGGGCCGCGGCAGGCAGCGAAGCCAGGAACGGCGCGATGACATCCGCCACGGTGGTCTCCGGCGCAACCAGGCGCAGGCTGATCCGGTGAGAGCCGGAGAGGTCTCGCATCAGCGCCACTGCTCCGTCTGCGCGGCCGATGAGGTCACGCGCCAGCGGCAGGAACAGCTCACCCGCAGGGGTCAGGCGCGCGGCGCGACCGGCACGGTCCAGCAGGGGCTCGCCGATCTCCTCCTCCAGCTGGCGCAGCTGCCGTGACAGCGACGGCTGCGCGATGCGGACCACCTGCGCCGCACGCGTGATGGAGCCGTTCTCGGCCACGGCCACGAAGTAGCGGAGGTGGCGCAGTTCCATCGATACCTCCTGGGCATGACAAACGAACGCTCCAAGTATTAGACGGAATGGCCGAGTCCGGCAACACTGTGCCGATCGCAACGGCAGGCGCTCTCTCCAGGGAGGCCTGTCCAGGCAAGCTCGAGGAGAGACGCATGCACGGAACCACTCCCCAGCCGCGCGCCGTCGGCCGCCGCGTCGCCATCGCGGCGGCGCTCGCCGTCACACTGGCAGGCTCGGCAGTCACGGTCACTGCCCAGGATGACGATCTCGACGTCCTGAAGGTGGCGCATACGGCGAACATCACCACCTGGGACCCGATCGCATCCTTCTCGACCGAGGCGCAGTACATGGGCAACATGTACGAGCCGCTCATCTGGGCCACGCCCGCCGGCGCCGCCGAGGAGTACGTCCCCGGCCTGGCGACCAGCTGGTCGACCAGCGAGGACGGCCTGACCTGGACCTTCGAGCTCGAGCAGGGCGTGACCTTCCACGACGGCGAGCCGTTCGACGCCGCGGCTGCCAAGGCATCGATCGACGCTGCTCGCGAGCGAGGTGGCGCCGGCTTCATCTGGGGTCCCGTCGAGTCCGTGGAGGTGGTCGACGACTACACCATCGACATCAACCTGAGCACTCCGGCGGCGCTCGATCTCATCGCCTCGTCGACGTACGCCGCGTGGATGGTCAGCCCGGCCGCGCTGGAGGCCGCGGCTGCGCGACCCGGAGTTCTTCGAGTCGGGCGAGGCGAGCTACGGCACCGGGCCGTACATGCTCGAGTCCTACGTGCCCGACACCGAGGTGCTGCTGACCCAGTTCCCGGACTACCGACTGGGTTGGGATGACGCGGACCACTACGAGAAGGTGCTCGTCAGCATCACCCCCGAGTCGATCGATCAGCAGCAGGCCCTCGAGGGCGGCCAGGTCGACATCGCCAACCGGGTTCCGCCCGAGAGTGTCGAGGGACTCGACGCGAACCCCGACTTCACCGTCCACCGCGACCCGTCGCTGTTCACCTACGTCGGCCTGTTGAACACGCAGCGAGCACCGCTCGACGACACCCGCGTGCGCCAGGCGCTGGCGCTTGCCACGCCGTACACCGACATCATCGATGTGTCCGTCCTCGGCCAGGGCACGCAGAACCGGGCCTCGGTGCCGGTGGGCATCTTCCCCGACAGCTCGAACACCTCGATCTGGAGCCAGGACCTGGAGGCCGCCAAGGCGCTCATGGCGGAGGCCGGTGTCGAGGGCTTCGACATGGAGATCACCTACGCCGCGGAGAACCCGGTGGAAGCCGCCTTCGCTCCGCTGCTCCAGGATGCCTACGGCGAGCTGGGCATCAACGTGACCCTCACGCCGATGCCCTTCAACCAGCAGTGGGACCGCTCCAAGGGCGACCCCGACGGCCGCCAGGACATGTTCCTGCTGCTGTGGTGGCCCGCCAACAGCGATGCCGGCGCTGACAACCTGACCTCGCTGTTCAGGTCCAGCGAGGAGCCGTCGTTCAACCTGAGCTACTGGCAGAACGAGACCTACGACAGCCTCATCGACGAGGCGACCGCGCTGACCGGAAGTGACCGCGACGCCGCGCAGGCCAAGTACGCCGAGGCCATGGAGCTGCTCGTCGAAGAGTCGCCGGGCATCTTCTTCCTCGATACGTCCGCGGTGACCACGGTGGCCAACACCGTCGAGGGCTTCGAGTACAACATCAACTATCCCTTCACCCAGATCATGTTCTACCAGCTGTCCCCCGCCGCCTAGGCCCCAGCGCAACGGAGCGCGTGGACGTCCCGACGTCCACGCGCTCGTTCCTTCTCTGATGAGGGCACCCGCGACGTGATCAGGTTCCTGCTGCGCCGCCTCACGTCCTCACTGTTCGTGCTGGCCGGGGTATCGGTCATCACGTTCTGGCTGGCACGCCTCATCCCGTCGGATGTCGCTGCCATCTACATCGGGCCGCGAGCACGCCCCGAGCAGATCGAGCGCGTGCGTGAGCAGCTGGGTCTCAACGAGGACCTCATCACCCAGTACCTCGTGTACATGCGCGACATGCTCGCCGGTGACTGGGGTTCCTCCATCGCCACCAAGCGGCCCGTGCTGGACGAGATCCTGCTGCGCTTGCCGGCCACACTGGAGCTGATCGTGGCGGCGATGCTCATCGCGCTGCCGGTCGGCCTGGTGCTGGGCATGCTCTCGGCGCGGTGGCAGGGCCGGCCCGTCGACATGGGTGTGCGCATCGTCTCGATCGTCGGCGTCTCGCTTCCTGCCTTCTTCCTCGGCTTGCTGCTCCAGATCCTGTTCTTCCGCTCGCTCGACGTCCTGCCCCTCTCCGGCCGCGTCGACTCGGACCTGCGCTTCGTGAGCCCCATCGACACGGTGACGGGCGTCTTCATCATCGACGCCGCCATCACCGGCAACTGGTCCGCGCTGCGCGATGTGGCCTGGCACCTCATCCTGCCCGCGATCACGCTGGCGGCCTATCCCATCGGGCTGATCTCGCGCATGACGCGCTCCGCGATGCTGGAGTCGCTGGGCAAGGACTACATCCGCATGGCGCGTGCCTACGGCCTGCGCGAGCGGTACATCGTGAGCCGGCTGGCGCTGCGCAACGCGATGGTGCCGGTCCTGACGGTCATCGGCCTGACGCTGGCCTACCTGCTGACGGGCACGTTCTTCGTCGAGATCGTCTTCAACTGGCCCGGGTTGGGCACGTTCGCGGTGCGGTCGATCCTGGCCACGGACTATCCGGCCATCATGGGCATCGCCCTGTTCGGCGCCGCCGCGTACGTCGTCATCAACCTCGTCGTCGATCTCGCCCAGGCGTGGGTCGATCCCCGCATCCGGCTGACCTGATGGCAGCCACGTACAGCCAGCTGCCCAGCGTCGATCTCGGAGCGGCCCGGGTTCGCACGACGCGCGGCGCGCGCCATCGCGCATGACTGGCTGGCGCTGTTCGGGCTGGTCATCATCGCCGTGGTCGTCGTGGCGGCGCTGATCGGACCGCTGCTGGCACCGTCGCCCGGCGACGGCGCCGGGGTCATCAACGTCGACGAGCGGATGCTGCCGCCCAGCCTGGCGTATCCGTTCGGGACCGACTGGCTGGGCCGCGACATGCTCACGCGCGTGATCCTGGGGGCACGCATCGCGTTGCAGGTCTCACTCATCGTGGTCGGGCTGGCCATCCTCATCGGCGTGCCGCTGGGTGCCATCGCCGGCTACCGCCGCGGCTGGATCGATGGCCTCATCATGCGCATCACCGACCTCTTCCTCGCCTTCCCGCCGCTGCTGCTGGCGATGGCCATCGTGGCCGCCCTGGGGCCGGGTCTGCAGAACGCGACGTTGGCGCTGGTGGTCTCGTGGTGGCCCTGGTACGCGCGCCTGGCGCGGGGGCTGGCGGTGTCGCTGCGCGAGTGGCCGTTCGTCGATGCCGCGCGCGCCATGGGCATCCGCGAGAGCTCCATCATCCTCCGCCACATCGTGCCCAACTCGCTCGGCCCCATCGTGGTGCAGGCCACCATCGACATCGGCACGGTCATCCTGGCCGCGGGCGGCCTCGCCTTCATCGGCCTGGGCGCACGCCCGCCGGCACCCGACTGGGGCCTGATGGTGGCCGAGGGCCGCCAGTACATCCTGGAGCAGTGGTGGCTCTCGACCTTCCCGGGCCTGGCCATCTTCTTCACCGTGCTCGCCTTCAACCTCGTGGGCGACCTGCTGCTGCGGCTGCTCGACCCGCGGCAGGAGGACTGATGGGCACGCCACCCGGATCAGCCAGCGAGCCGGTGCTGCGCATCCGCGACCTGCGGATCCGCTTCCGCACGCCCGGGCGCCGAGTCACGGCGGTGTCGGGGATCGACCTCGATGTCGGCCAGGGCGAGATCCTCGGTGTCGTCGGCGAGACCGGCTGCGGCAAGACCGTGACCGGGCTGTCCGTGCTGGGGCTGCTGCCGGACACGGCCGAGGTGGAGGCCGCCGAGCTGCGCCTGCTGGGCCGTGACCTCACCAGCTTGACCGAGGACGAATGGCGTGGGCTGCGCGGCACGGATGTCGCCATGGTCTTCCAGAACCCCACCGGCAGCTTCAACCCGGTCTTCACCATCGGCGCGCAGATGCGCGACGTGCTCGCCGCCCACGACGGGCTGAAGGGGCGCGCCGCGGCCGACCGCATCCGCGAGGTGCTGACCGCGTGCGCCATGCCCGACCCGGAACGAGTCATCCGCAGCTATCCCCATCAGCTCAGCGGTGGCATGCTGCAGCGCGCGATGCTGGCCCTGGCGCTGCTGTCGCGTCCCAAGCTGCTCGTCGCCGACGAGCCCACGACCGCACTCGACGTGACCATCGCGGCCCAGATCCTGGAGCTCATCCTCGGACTGCAGCGCGAGATGGGCTTCAGCGTCCTGTTCATCACCCACGACCTGGGCGTGGTGCGCCGTGTCTGCAGCCGGGTCGCGGTGCTGTACGCCGGCCGCGTCGTCGAGACCGCCGACACCGCCGATCTCTTCCGTGCGCCGCAGCACCCCTACACGCGCGGGCTCATCGCGGCCGTGCCGCGGACCCACCGCGCTGCCGGCACGCTGGCCACCATCCCCGGCTCGGTGCCCGCCGACCCGGGCGCCATCGTGGGCTGCGCCTTCCGGGAGCGCTGCCAGCTCGCCATCGAGCGCTGCGCGACCGAGCGACCGGAGCTGCGCAGCGTCGTCGGCACGGCCAGCGCGTCGCCTGCCACGTCGCCGCCGACGACGCCGCGAGCCGCCGAGGCTGGGCCATGAGCGCACCCCTGCGGCCGCTGGTGGAGGTGCGCGGCCTGGTCAAGGAGTTCGAGGTGAAGGGCCACCGCGGCAGTGGCGTCGTCAAGGCCGTGACCGACGTCGACCTCGACATCATGCCCGGCGAGGCCGTCGGCCTGGTCGGCGAATTAGGTTCGGGCAAGACGACGCTGGCTCGCAACGTGCTGCGACTCGTCGAGCCCTCGGCGGGGACCATCCGCCTCGACGGCACCGACATCACCCACCTGGGGGGCGGCGCCATGCGACGGCTGCGACCGCAGATCCAGGTCGTGTTCCAGGACCCGGTCGGCTCGCTCGACCCACGCATGAGCGTGTTCGACCTCATCGCGGAGCCGATGCGTGCCCATCGCAGCCTGTCACGCAGTGAGCTGCGCACGACCGTCGAGCGCCTGCTCGACGAGGTCGGGCTGGTGCGTTCGCTGCGCGACCGACGGCCCCACGAGCTCTCCGGGGGGCAGTGCCAGCGCGTCGCCATCGCCCGGGCCATCTCGCTGCAGCCGCGGCTGCTCATCCTCGACGAGCCCACGTCCGCGCTCGACGTCTCCGTGCAGGCGCAGGTGCTGGAGCTGCTGGTCCGCCTGCGAGCGGAGCACGACCTGGCCTACCTGCTCATCTCGCACGACCTGGGCGTCATCCGCTACCTCTGCGAACGCGTCGCGGTCATGTACCTCGGACGCATCGTCGAACAGGGCCCGACCGAACGCATCTTCGAGGACGCCAGGCATCCCTACACGCGGGCGCTCATCCTGGCTCGGCCCGACGTCGATGCCGACGGCCCACCGCGGCTGCTGCTGTCAGGCGAGATCCCCTCGGCCACGGCGCCACCACCCGGCTGCGCCTTCCATCCCCGCTGCTGGCTGCGCGAGCAGCTGGGGCGACCACAGGAGTGCGAGACGAGCGTGCCCACCATCGACGAGCGAGCCGAGCAGCCGGCCGCGTGCCACTTCGCAGCACAGACCAGCGAACGATTTCGAACGGGAGGTGGAGGGATGAACCGCAACATCGGCATCGTCGCGGCACAGGTGGCACCGGTGCCATACGACCGTGAAGCGACGTTCCGCTCCTTCGAGGGCCACGTGCGCACGCTTGCCGCCGTCTTCCCCAACCTCGATCTGTACGTGTTCCCGGAGGTCTACCTGACCGCCCTCGGCAGCTGGAGCGACGGCTACCCGGCGGGGTACGTCGAATCGGTGGCCGAACCCATCGGCGGTTCGCTCACCCAGCGCATCGCGGAGCTGGCGAGGAGCGTGGGGAAGTGGATCGTCCCCGGGTCGATCTACGAGGAGTCGGGCGGAGACCTCTACAACACCGCGCTGGTGTTCGCTCCCGACGGCGAGCTGGTCGCGCGCTACCGCAAGATCATGCCCTGGATGCCCTACGAGACCACGCGGCCCGGCGACGAGCTGACGGTCTTCGACATCCCCGGCGTGGGACGCTTCGGCCTCATCATCTGCTTCGACGCGTGGGTGCCGGAGATCACCCGCAACCTGGCCTGGATGGGGGCCGAGGTGATCCTCCAGCCGACGTACACGCGAACCAACGATCGCGAGCTGGAGCTGGTGCTGACCCGCGCCAACGCCATCACCAACCAGGTCTACGTGGTCAGCCCCAACTACGGTGGCCTGATGGGCACCGGACGTTCGCTGATGGTCGACCCCGAGGGGCACGTGCTCACCACCGGCGGCAGCGGCGAGGAGTACCTCAACCAGGTGCTCGACCTCGCGCGAGTGGACACCGTCCGGCAGCACGGCACCTACGGGATGATCCGCATGTGGCAGCAGCTGCGAGACGCGCCGCCGCCGCCCCTGCCGGCGTACGAGCAGGGCTTCGCGGCCGGGGCGGTCATGGAGGGCCTGGGGCCGCTGGTCGTCGGTGGCGCGACCGGCGATGACGAGGCCGCTGGCTGAGCCAGTGACCGGGGCCGCTGCCGCGGCGGTCAGGCCTCCGCGACGGTGAGAGCCTCGTCGAGGATGCCGAGCGCCAGGTCGACCTCGTCGGCGGTCGTGACGAGCGGCGGGATGATGCGCACGACGTTGCCGTAGGAGCCCGCGGAGAGCAGCATCAGCCGTCGCTCGAGGGCCGCCGAGAGCACGGCCTTGACCGCCACCGGGTTGGGCTCGCGGCCGTCCCCTTCGCCGGGACGGACCAGCTCCATGGCCACCATCAGGCCGAGCCCGCGTGCATCCCCGATGATGGGGTGACGTGCCTGCAGCGCGCGAATGCCGTCGAGCAGCTGCCTCCCGCGCTCGTGGGCATTGGCGACCAGGCCCTCCTCCTCGATGACATCGATGGTGGCGAGGGCCGCAGCACAGGACACGACGTTGCCGCCGTACGTCCCCCCGTGCGTGCCGGGAGGCCAGCGCTCCATCAGCTCGCGCCGCGCCACCATCCCCGAGAGGGGCAGGCCTGAGGCGATGCCCTTGGCCACCAGCATGATGTCCGGCTCGACGGCCGTGTGCTGCAGCGCGAACATCCGGCCTGTTCGCCCGAAGCCGGTCTGCACCTCGTCGACGACCAGCAGGATGCCGTGCTCTGCGCTGATCTCGCGCAGCCGCGGCAGGAAGGTCGGCGGCGGCACGATGTAGCCGCCCTCTCCCACCACCGGCTCGACGAAGATCGCCGCCACCCTGTCCGGATCGACGAGCTGGTGGAAGAGCAGCTCCAGGCTGGCCTCCCACTGGCAGCTGCAGTCGCCCGGGTCGTGTGGGCCGCCGGGGGCGCGGTAGCAGTACGGGAAGTCGGCGTGGTAGACCGAGCCGGCGATGGGCTCGTTGGCCGAGCGATAGGTGTGCTTGGCGCTGGTGAGCGCCATGGCCTGGGCGGTGCGCCCGTGGAAGCCGTAGCGAAAGGCGATGACGGGCGTGCGGCCGGTGCTGACGCGGGCCAGCTTGACCGCTGCCTCCACGGCCTCCGCGCCGGAGTTGGCGAGGAACGCCTGCCAGGGGCCACCGGGGAGCATGCCCGCGAGCCGCTCGTAGAGCCGCAGGCCCGGCTCGTGATAGACGATGTTCTGCTGCGCGTGGATGAGCTTGCCGGCCTGCTCGCGGATGGCCTCGACCACGCGCGGATGGGCGTGGCCGGTGTTGGTGACACCGATACCGGAGGTGTAGTCGAGGTAGCGCGTGCCGTCGCGGGCGATGAGCCACGAGCCCTCGCCACGATCGACATCGATGTCGGTGAAGCGTGCCCAGACGCGCAGGCACGACGGAGTGGTCGGGGAACGGCTGCAGGCTCGTGCTGTCCTCGTTCATCAGCGCATCGTACGTCTGCTGCGTGTGGCCGGTGCCACAGGGTCGCGGTGAAGGATGGGGTCGTTCGTCTCTTGCGAGGGATGCGGACACTCTGCCTACCGTCTGGCTGCGGCGCGTTCGAACGGCGAGGGAGTATGTCGTGGCCAACGTGACCCTGGTGGGTATCTCGAAGCGATATCGCAGCATCGACGCCGTCGTCGACGTCGACCTGGATATCGCCGACGGGGAGCTCCTCGTGCTCGTGGGCTCCTCGGGTTGTGGCAAGACGACGTTGCTGCGGCTCATCGCCGGACTCGAGACACCCGACCGCGGGGCGGTCCTGTTCGATGGCCGGGACATGACGGCTGTCGCGCCCGGCGAGCGGAACATCGCCATGGTCTTCGAGGGCATACGCCCTCTATCCGCACATGGCCGTGCGCGACAACCTCAGCTTCGCCCTTCGCCTGCGGCGCACCCCGTCAGCGGAGGTCGACCATCGGGTCGCGGAGGTTGCGGAGGCGATGGAGCTGGGTCGCCTCCTCGGCCGCCGGCCTGGCGGTCTGGCGACCGGCGAGGCGCAGCAGGTCGCCGTGGGACGTGCCGTCATCCGGCAGACGACCGTCGGTGCTGCTGCTCGATGACGCCCTCGCCCACCTCGACGCCCGCCAGCGACTCGACGCACGAGTCGAGCTCGAGCACCTGCACCACGACCTGGGATGCACGGTCGTGTCGGTGACACACGACCAGGCGGAAGCGCTCGCCGTCGGCTCGCGCGTGGCGGTCATGGACGCGGGCAGGCTGGTGCAGGTCGGCACGCCGCACGAGCTCTACGAACAGCCGGCCGACGTCTTCGTCGCCGGTTTCGTCGGCAGCCCGGCGATGAACCTCCTCGAGATGCGCCTGGCACGCGAAGACGGACGAGCGACCCTGCGCCGGGGTCCCTTCACGCATCACCCTTGCCGAGGCGGTACGCCTGGCGAGCGGGCCAGCCATCACGCTCGGGTTCCGACCACAGGACGTCCGACTGGCGGCTGCGGCCTCCGCCGCAGAGGTTGGCCTCCGTGGTCGCTGCGAGCTCGTGGAGTACCTCGGACCACGGCTGCTCGTCCACGTCCGCCTGGGCGAGGACGAGATCCTGGTGATGGGTGATCCGTCGGCCGGCACCAGGCCCGGCGACCTCGTGGACTGCAGCCTGCCGTATGACCGGCTCCACCTCTTCGATACGGAGACAGGCCTCACGCTCCGCCCGGCGGGGGCCGTCGGGTCGGGCCGGCACGCGATGGCCGCCGGTCGCTAGAAGCCGATCTCGATCGCGGTGGCGGCGTGGCCCTCGATGCGGGAGACGCCCGAGGAGGCCGGCACGATGGCCGTGTCCCCCCGCTCAAGCCGGAGGTCGCCAAGGAGGACGGCGCCACGCACGACGCTCAGGATCGTGGGCCCGGGTGATCGGGCCAGAGCACTGGACCCCGTGTCAAGGCGATGCTCGCGCATCCAGTAGTGATCGGTTCGGACCAGGTCTCGCACGCCTGCGCTCAGGGCCGGCGCGAGGGAGAAGGCTTCCTCCGGGTCGAGGCGGATGCTGGCCATCGACTCGGCCGGGTGCAGCTGCCTGGGCGCACGTCCGTACTCGGACGCCCAGTCGTAGATGCGGAAGGTGGTGTCGCTCGGGGTCTGCACCTCGGCCACCAGGGTGCCTGCCCCGAGGGCGTGGATGAGGCCGGCAGGGACGTGATGGAACGCGCCCGGGACGGCGGGCTGGGCGCGCAGCAGCGGCACGATGGCGGGCGTGCCCAGCACGGCTGCCACGTCGGCCACGTCCGTCCCCGGCGTCACATCGAGGTAGAGCATGGCCCCGGGTTCGGCATCGACGATGTACCAGGACTCGGTCTTCAGCCGGGCATCGGGATGGGCGGCCACGTAGCGGCTGGTGGATGGACCTGCACGGAGAGGTGCTCGCGAGCATCCAGCAGCTTGAAGAGCAGGGGAAACCGGCCCTCGGCTGTCGGCGGCACCGGGCCGAGCAGGGCCTCGGTCGCCTCAGCCACGACCGTGCGCAGCCGCGCGCCGGCGTAGGGTCCGTCGAGCACGGTGCTGCTGGGGTCGTCGACGCTCGGGACGACGTGCTGGGGCAGGTCGCACAGCTCCCAGCTCTCGCCGATGACCGCGCCGGCCGGCAGCGTCTTGCCGTAGTCAGCGAGTCGCCGTCCGCCCCACGGGCGCTCGACGAGGATGGGCGCGAGGCGGAACGGTGCGAGGTCGGTCATGCGCGCATGGTCACACGTCGGCGCGCTCCCGGTCGGACGTTGTGACCAGTGGCTCTGTCCGAACGTCGTCAGGTCGTCTACGATGCCCGCTTCCCCGAACGCGCGAGGAGAGATCAGATGGCCGACCTGTCGACCGAGTTCACCGGCATCCGCTTCCCCAACCCGTTCCTGCTCGCCTCGGCGCCGCCGACCGAGTCGGAGTCGAACATCCGGCGCGCCTTCGACGCGGGCTGGGGCGGCGTGGTCACCAAGACCATCGGCCTGCACCAGGTCGACAACGTGCGCGGCCCCAAGACGACGTTCCTGCGCCTCGACGACGGTGGGCGCGCACGTCGATGCCCAAGCGCGACCGATCCACCGTCATGGCCTCGTGGAACTGGGAGCTCATCAGCGACAAGCCGCTCGACTGGTGGATCGGCAAGCTCTCGGCCATCAAGCGCGACTATCCCGACCACGTGCTGGTGGCCTCGATCATGGCCGGCTCGGGCACCGACGAGGAGATGCGCAACTGGCAGACGCTGGGCGGGCAGTGCAGGACGAGGGCGTCGATGCCATCGAGCTGAACTACTCCTGTCCGCACATGGACCGCGACGACATGGGCTCAGGGCTGGGCAAGGACGCGGGTCTGGTCTCGACCACGACCCAGGTCGGTCAAGGAGGTCGCGCAGGGTGCCGGTGTGGGCCAAGCTGACGCCCGCCACGGCCGACATCGTCGAGGAGGCCGGCGCGACGTTCCGGGGCGGGGCGGACGCCATCACCTCGTCCAACACCTTCCCGTCGCTGCCGCCCATCGATCCCGAGACGCTCGAGTTCGAGGTCAACGTCGACGGGCTGACCTCGTCGGGCGGGCTGGGCGGACCGGCCATCCTGATGCAGTCGCTGGCCAAGATGGCGCAGATGACGCAGGCGTTCCCCGACCGCGCCTTCTAGCGGCGTCGGCGGCATCAGCGGCTGGGCCGACGCGCTGTCCTACTTCATGCTCGGCTGCGGCACGGTCCAGGTGGCGACCGCGGCGATGCTCGACAAGGCCATCGGTCCCAACGTCATCCGCGACCTGACCGAGGGCATGAGCGGCCTTCCTCGAGCAGCACGCCGATCGCGGCTGGCGTACGCTCGATGACTTCCGCGGTCTGCGCCGCGATGCCGTCGTGGCGCAATCGAAGATCGCGCGCCCTGAGCGCCCCGACGCCGACCCCGACGATCCCGCCGAGGGCTACGCCCGCTAGGACTCGGCCGCCGGCGACTGGGGCCGGGCCACGACCCGGGACGAACCCGAGCTGGAGCATCAGGCCGAGCTGGTCGGCGATGCCCCAGTGCTCGACGAGCTGACCGTTCTCGAAGCGGCCGATGTCGATGACATCGACTCGACGCGCGACCCGGTCGGCGCATGCCCCATGCACCGACCCGGTGTTGACGCCGCGTGCCCGGTTGCGGTCCAGACCATGTCGTCCGTCAGCGATCACGTCCTCGATGGTCAACGAGAAGTCGGACATCCAGCGGTGGAGCGTTGCGATGACCTCCTTGGCGCCCTCGGGAGCCTGGATGGTTGCCGCGCTGGTGCTCGACGCAGTCCGGCGCCACGAGCTCATCGACCACGGCTCATGTCGGCGCCGGTGAAGCCGTCGTCGATGATCCTCCGGAACGCGGTGATGTTGTCCTCGACCGACATGGAACGGCCTCCTTCTTGACCACCCTGCCGGTTGCCATAGACGCTGACTCTATTGAAATAGAGTTCTACTCTATGCGGCAGTAGCGCTACTCTAGCGGCGTGGCAGAGAAGACGCAAGCGGGTGGCCTGACACTGCGGGAGGAACGGGCGCAGGTGACCCGCCGGCGTATCGCGGACGCGGCTGCGACCCTGTTCGCCGACGACGGCTACGGGGCCACCACGCTTCGGGCCGTCGCAGCCAGGGCGGGCGTCGCGGTGCAGACCGTTTATGCCGTCTACGGCTCCAAGGTCGGGATCCTCGAGGACCTGCGCCAACGAGTCGTCCACGACCCGGAGGCAGAGGCGCTGTTCAGCGCCGCGCTCGTAGAACCACGCGCATCACCGTCGCGTGGCGCTCTTCGCCCAGTCCATCCGAACGCGCTGGGAGCGCGGCGCCGCCATCGTGCTCATCAACCGGGATGCTGGACTGACCGATGCGACCATTCGCGCCAGCGTCGACCAGGTCCTGCAGCGGCGCCGCCGCGGATTGGCCAGCCTGGCAGAGGCTCTGGCGCCCGACCTGGTGAGCGGGATGACGACGCAGCGTGCCGCCGCCGTGCTGGATGCCCTGACCCTGCCCGAGGTGTGGATGGAGCTCGTCGAGACACAGGGCTGGACGGCCGACGAATACGAAGCCTGGCTTCGGCAGATCGTGGGCCAGCAGTTGCTGGGAAGCGTTGCGGTCGCGGACCGGGTCGACGACCCGCGACGACGCGGGTTGACAGAACACCAGCCGTCTGACATATTGGCCGAATGGTGACAGTGAGGATCAAGCCTGACGGACGAGTGCTGATCCCGGCGGCCCTTCGGGCGGAACTGGCTGCAGAACCGGACGAAGCGCTCGTGGCGCGGGTGGAGGATGGCCGACTCATCCTGGAGCGCCGCGCGGATGTCATCAGCCGCCTGCAGGAGCGCTTCGCCGCTGTCGGCCCCGGGGTGAAAGCCAGGCGTGAGCGCTTGCAGCACGCTTCGCCGAGTCGGCCCGGGAGCCTGGTCGACGAGCTGCTCGCAGACCGTCGCGCTGAGGTCGAGCGCGAGGGGTGAGCAGGGAGCGCTACCTGCTCGACGCCTCGGCCCGAGCAGGGAGCGCTACCTGCTCGACGCCTCGGCCCTGCTGGCGCTGCTGGTCGGACCCGGCGCCGATGTCGTGGCCGCGCTGCTGGCAGCGACAGCGATCTCGGCGGTGAACTGGGCGGAGGTCCTGCAGAAAGCGCGCGCCCACGAGGTCGACATGCAGGGGCTCAGGGAGGACCTCGAGAGCCTCGGGGTCGAGATCCTACCCTTCGGGGCCCAGGAGGCAGCCGGCGCTGCCGACATCTGGCACCGCGGCGGCAGCCACCTGGCCCTGGCCGACCGCGCCTGCCTGGCCACTGCTGCTGTTCGCGGCTGGCCGACGCTGACCGCGGACAGGGCCTGGGCCGACCTGGAGGTGGGTGTCGAGGTGAGGGTGATCCGCTAGTTGCCCAGCGCGCGCAGCGGCGGCGGCATGTGGCCGGCGCGCTGCACCACGCCGACGGTGGCGCGGTCTCGCACCTCCATCACCGGCGCGCGCCCCAGCAGCCCGCCCCAATCGACCCAGTCGCCCGGCACGGCCCCCGGCACCGGCACCAGCCGCGCGGCCGTGGTCTTGTGGTTGATGATGCCGATGGCCGCCTCGTCGGCGATGATCGCGGAGATGGTCTGGGCCGAGGTGTCGCCCGGCAGGGCGATCATGTCCAGCCCCACGGAGCAGACCGCCGTCATCGCCTCCAGCTTCTCCAGGACGAGATGACCGTCGGCGGCAGCAGAGGCGAAGTTGGCGTCCTCGCTCACCGGGATGAAGGCCCCCGACAAGCCGCCCGCGCGGGAGGTGGCCATGGCCCCGCCCTTCTTGACCGCGTCGTTGAGCATGGCCAGCGCCACCGTCGAGCCCGGCAGCCCCACCCGCTCGACACCGATGATCTCCAGGATCTCAGCCACCGAATCGCCCGGCGTCGACGTCGGCGCCAGCGAGATGTCGACCACGCCGAAGGGCACACCCAGGCGTCGCGAGACCTCCCGGCCGACGTGCTCACCCACGCGGGTGATCTTGAAGACGGTGCG
Source organism: uncultured Chloroflexia bacterium (assembly GCA_963698505.1). Classification (GTDB taxonomy): domain Bacteria; phylum Chloroflexota; class Limnocylindria; order Limnocylindrales; family CSP1-4; genus JAFMJV01. The sequence continues at coordinate 31,743 of CAVORC010000054.1, forward strand.
CTTGATCTCCTCGGCCAGCTCCTGCAGCGGCGCACCCGGCGGCAGATGGCGCAGGGCATTGGCTACCACACCGGGGCCGGAGATGCCCACCGAGATGGCCGCGTCCCCCTCGCCGAAGCCGTGGAAGGCACCGGCCATGAAGGGGTTGTCAGGCACGGCATTAGCGAAGACCACGAGCTTGGCGCAGCCGATGGCCGACTGCGCCGCCGAGCGCTCGGCGGTCTCCTTGATCACCTGGCCCATGAAGGCGACGGCGTCCATGTTGATGCCTGCCCCGGTGCTGGCGAGGTTGACCGAACCGCAGACGCGGGAGGTCTCGGCCAGCACCACGGGCAACGCCGCCATCAGCTCCTCGTCGATGCGCGAGGCGTTCTTCTCCACCAGCGCGCTGAAACCGCCGATGAAATCGACGCCGACCTCGATGGCCGCCGCATCCAGTGCTCTCGCCAGGTCCAGCAGCAGCTCGCGGTCGGGACGCTCCGCCACCCAGGCGACGGGCGTGACCGAGATGCGGCGGTTGACGATGGGGATGCCGGTCTCGGCGGCGATGTCGTCGGTGATGCCGATCAGGTCGCCGGCCGTGCCGGAGACACGGCGCACGACATCATCGGGCGTGCGGCAGCCCCGCAGGTCGATGCCCAGCGTGACGGTGCGGATATCGAGATGGTCGCGACCGACCATGTGGACGCTCTCGAGGATCTCGTCCATGCCCAGCAGGCCACGCGCCATCGTGATCGCCTCCGCCGCTAGATGCGGTGCATCGCCTCGTAGACCGAATAGAGCCGCACCGAGATCTCCATGCCGATCTCCTGGCCCACCCGCTGCAGGCCTTCGACCAGCACGTCGTATCCCTGTGTGCCACTCATGTCCACCACCAGCACCATCACGAAGACGCCCGCGAGGATGGTCTGGGACAGGTCGGTGATGTTGCCGTGCTGGCGCGCGACCTCGCCGGCCACGGTGGCCACGATGCCGGGCTTGTCGATGCCCTGCACGGTGATGACCACGAGGTCCTGGGCGGCTGCCGCTGCCGCGGCACGCGACTCCTCGCCCGCGAAGCGGACGTGGTTGCGTCGCAGGTACTCGAGGGCCGATGGCGCCAGCGTCCAGCCGTCCTGGACCTCCAGCACGCCATCCCGGACGAAACCGGCCACGTTCTCCGAGGTGATCAAGCGCATGCGTGAAGGGTGCCACGCCCGCGCCGCGAGCGGGAGCCGTGACTGGGGCATGATGGGACGATGAGCGAATTCGACGCGCGGGCGGCCGACTGGGACACGCCCGAGCGGGTACAGCGAGCCCACATCCTGGCCGACGCCATCCGCGAACATGTGCCGCTGACCCCGGAGATGCGGGGCGTCGACATCGGCGCCGGCACCGGCCTGCTGGGTCTCGACCTGCTGGCTGACCTCGCGTCGGTGGCGTTGACCGACCCGTCGGAGGGCATGATCGAGGCCGCGCGCGACCGCATCGAGGCCGACGGCATCGTGGATGCGACCGCGCACGTCTACGACGTGCCCTCGACCCGGTTGCCGCCGGGCGCCCCGTTCGACCTGGCCGTCTCGCTGATGGCCTTGCACCATGTGGCAGACACCGCGGCCACGCTGCGCTCCGTCCACGCCATGCTCGTGCCCGGCGGGCGCATCGCGCTCATCGACCTCGACGAGGAGGACGGCTCGTTCCACGACCCCGACCAGCCGGGCATCCACCACCAGGGCTTCGACCGCGCGTCGCTGGTCGGGATGGCGCGTGCTGTCGGCTTCGTCGATGCCGACGCCCCCATCGTCGGCGAGATCCAGCGCGACGGACGGCTGTACCCACTCTTCCTGCTCATCGGCCGCAAGGCCTGACGACCCCGCTCAGTCGGCGGGAACGATCAGGCGTCGATGGGCGTGCTCGATGACGTCGACGTCCACGCCGTAGGCCTCCTCCACGTTGGCCCGGGTCAGGACGTCTGGCGGCGACCCGCTGGCGATCATGCTCGTCCGCCCGTCCTGCTGCGCGGTCGTGGCCGCCTCCGGGTCGCCGCCCTCGAGGGCCGCCAGCTTGCGCAGCAGCACGGCGCGATCGGCATAGGCGAAGGCCTGGTTGGGGTCGTGGATCGTCATCAGCACCGTGAGGTCCTGCGCGCGGGCCAGCTGGTAGATGGTGTCGAGCACCTTGATCTGGTTGCGCAGGTCGAGGTAGGTGGTGGGTTCGTCGAGGAGCAGCACGCGCGGCTCCTGTGCCAGCGCGCGCGCGATCATCACCAGCTGGCGCTCGCCGCCGCTGAGCTTGCTGATGGGCTTCCGCTCCAGGTGGCGGATGCCGAACCAGTCGAGGACGTCCTGGCAGAAGCGGATGTCGTCGGCACCGGGCGACGAGAAGACCGAGACGTACGGCATGCGCCCGGTGAGCAGGATGTCCAGCGCCGTGAACGGGAAGGTCGTGCGGTGGACCTGCGAGACGCTGGCGACGATCTTCGACAGCTCGGATCCTGGCTGGTGCTCGCGATGTCGCGACCACTCACCCGCACCGTGCCCGAGGCGGGCATGAGCAGCTTGCCGATGACGCGCAGCAGCGTCGTCTTGCCGCAGCCGTTGGGGCCCAGCAGCGCCACGATCTCGCCCCGCCGCACGTCGAAGGAGACCTCGCGCAGCACCTGCAGCTCCTCGTAGCCGGCGCTGACGTGGTCGATCTGCAGCATCGTCTCGGCTGCCTCGCCATCCGGCCGCGGGGCAGCCGTCCGCGCGCGCGAGGGCATCACCGGCAGCTCGCTCACTCCCATCCGCTCGCCTTCGTCGTGCGCAGCAGCAGCCAGAAGAAGGGCGCGCCGATGAGCGTGGTGATGATGCTCAGCGGCAGCTCCACGCCGAAGGCAGCGCGGGCGAGGTCGTCGACGAGGACGAGGTACGTCGCCCCCAGGGCCGCCGAGAGCGGCAGCAGGATGCGGTGGTCCGGCCCGGCGATCATGCGCACCATGTGCGGCACGATGAGCCCGACGAGGGCGACGATGCCGGCCATGGCCACCGCCACGGCCGAGACGAGCGCGGCCGAGATGATGAAGATGGCCTTGTAGCGCTCGACGTTCATGCCGGCCGAGCGGGCCTCGTCGTCGCCGAGCGCGAGCACGTTCAGGCGCCAGCGCAGCAGGATCATCACGACGGTGCCGACGACGATGAGCGCCCAGCCCTGCGACAGGACCGGCCAGGTCACCGCGTTGAAGCTGCCCATGATCCAGCGCACGATCGTCTGCAGCGAGCGCTCGTGGGCGGTGATCTGGACGATCGAGAGCAGCGCCGTGAAGATGGCGCAGGTGATGACGCCCGAGAGGATGAGCGAGACGATGGGCACGCGGCCGCCGGTCCGCGCCATCGAGTAGGCCAGGCCCATGGCCACGAGACCGAAGGCGAAGGCGCTGAGCTGGACCGGCAGCCAGGTCGCCACGGCGATGGCGAGCGCAGCCCCGAAGGCCGCGCCCGCCGAGAGGCCCAGGATGTAGGGGTCGACGAGCGGGATTGCGCAGCACGCCCTGGAGCACGGCGCCCGAGACCGACACGCCCATGCCCACCAGCATGGCGGCGATGACGCGCGGCAGGCGGATGTCGAGCAGCACGGTGTAGGTCATGGACTCGTACGCCTCGGTGCCCACCAGCCGCGACCAGATGACTCCGAAGACGTCCTCGGCCGCGATGCCGAAGCTGCCCACCATCATCGAGAAGATGAAGGCCGGGACCGGCGAGATCGCGACGAGGCCGATGGCGATGGTCCGCCAGGCACCCTGCAGGCCGAGACCGGCCCTGATGGTGGCAGGGAGCTGGCGGACCGTCAGCCGTCGCGCGGGGTTAGCCACGCAGCATCAGCCGGCCGGCTGGTAGTCCGGGTAGCTGACTCCGTACATGGCCTGGAAGAACTCGTCGTACTCGACGTTGAGGTCCACGTCCGCGAAGGCCTCGGGGTTGATGTCCTTGGCGATCTTGAGCGTGGCGATGGGCTGGCGGCCGGTCATGAAGTCGTACAGGAACGGGTCGTCGAGCTCGAAGACGCGACCGTTCTGCACCGCCGAGAGGCCGCTCCAGGTGCTGAAGTCGAAGCCCGCGACCTGGCGCGCCGTCGATGATGTCCTCGGGATCGATCTCGGGGTTGAACCACATGTAGATGACGTCGGGGTCGAGCGCCGCGATGGTCTCCATCGGCAGCACCGGGTGCTCCTCGGTCCTGGCCGGATCGTCCCAGGTGTCGACGACGTTGATGCCGCCGGCCGCGGTGATGAGGTCGTCGGCCGTGGAGACGATGCCGGCGGTGCCGAAGACGTCGCCCCACATCCAGTAGACGGTGGGCCGCTCGTCCTCGGGGATGGCCGACGAGATGGCGGTGATGTCGGCCATCTCGGACGCGATCTGGGCCACGACCTCCTCGCCGCGCGCGGGATCGCCCACGATGGCGGCCATGTCCGCGGTCAGCTTGGTGAGGTCGTCGAACGAGGTCAGGAAGACGCCGTAGACGGGGATGCCCAGGCTGCTCTCGATGGCCGTGGTGTCCTTGTCGTCGATGTCGGCCGACCAGAGCACGACGAGCTCCGGGTCGGTCGCCGCCAGCGCCTCGAGGTCGACCGCGCCGTCGACGGTCGAGATGACGGGCATGTCCGCGTAAGTCGGGGTCGACGCCCGCGAAGAAGGCGACCTTGTAGGTCGGCTGCCAGAGCGTGCCGATGCCGGAGATGTTGTCGGCGCCACCGACCGCGTAGAACGTGTTCATGGCGTTCTCGACGAGGAAGACGACGCTGTCGGTGCCGACCGGAACGTCCATCGTCTTGCCGCGGAAGTCGGTCAGGGTGACGGTGTCTCCCGCGGCGTCCTGGGCCACGACGGCCTGTGAGCCACCGGCCAGGAGGCCGAGAGCCAGGCCACTGACGAGCAGGCGCCTCCACGTGGCAGCGGGGTGAGCATCGAGGTTGTACATACGTCGGGACTCCTGTCTGGTGGGGACGGCGCGACTGCCGCCCGTCCCGGTGTTGATGGAGCGCGGGTCGTAGTCATCGCAACAGGCGACAACTGCAGCCCGTTGCGATTATCCCCGAACCGTCGATGGGTCGCCCCGGCCGTGAGCGGACGATGCGCAGCACCGTGCCGCGCAGCCGTCGGCCGGCGCGCGAAAACCGCCCCGGCCGGAGCCAGGGCGGTCACGCATGGTCGAGCCGAGCGTCAGCCGTCGCTACCCATGTCGTCGTCGCCCATGTCGTCGTCGTCGCCCATGTCGTCGTCGTCGCCCATGTCGTCGTCATCGCCCATGTCGTCGTCGCCCATGTCATCCATGCCGTCCATGGCGCTGGCGCCGGAGGCGGTGATGGCGACACGGACCTCGGTGGAGCCGTCGCCCTGGTCGGTGAGCCAGGCGATACCGGAGTAGCCCGAGTCTCCGACGGGACCCAGGCCGATGACGAACGAGTCCGCGACCACGTGGCCGCCGATGTTGCCGCAGGCGATGTAGGTGCCCATGTCATCGGCACTCTGGTGCACGTTGATGGCGTGCTCGGCCGCCAGGATGGCGTCGAGTGGCAGATCGACGACGGTGACGCTGGTGTCCACGTGGATCTGGTCCGCCACGCCCTGTGACTCGTTGCCCGCGACCGTGACATCGCTGAGCGGTGCCACCACGCCGCCCGGCTCGGGACAGAGACCCTCATGGATGTGCGCCGGGTGGGGCACCATCGCGCCCATCATGTCGTCCTGGGCGAAGACGCCGGCAGGCGCCAGGGCCAGGGCCAGGATCGCGGTCGCGCCGATCGTTCTGGTTCGCATCGGTGGTCTCCTCGCTGCATACGCGGCCGTCGGGGGCGCGGCCGCCGGGTCGCAGGATGGAAGGCTCCCATGACACCGACATGACGGCGCCGATGCCCGCGGCCGCGCCGGGCGAACGGCTACGCTCGGACGGTGACGCCGACCAGGCCCGCCGACCCGACCGTGGCGCTGCTCGCGCTACCCGAGTTCCGGGCCCTCCTGGCCGCGCGCGGCCTGGCCGCGCTGGGCATGACGGCCATCGCCACGGTGGTCGCCTTCCAGACCTACGAGGTCACCGGCGAGCCGCTGGCGCTGGGCCTGCTGGGCCTCGTCGAGGCCATCCCGGCGCTGGCCCTGATGCTCTCGGCGGGCACGTCGCCGACCGGCGCGACCGCCGCTCCATCATCCTCATCACCGGGTCGCTGCTGGCGGTGGGAACGCTGGCCCTGGCCCTCATGTCGCTCGACCCGGACACGGCCTCAGCCTCGGCGGCATCCTCGCGGTCGTCTTCCTCATCGGCGTGGCGGCCGGCTTCGAGCGCCCGGCGCTGACGGCGTTCGAGGCGCAGGTCATCCCCATCGAGCACGCCTACGCGCGGCGCCTCCTGGACCGGCAGCGACGTGGACGGCTGCCGCCATCGTCGGTCCCGCCGTCGGCGGCCTGGCCATCGCCTTCATCGGCATCCCGGCCACCTACTTCGCGCATCACCGTCCTGCTGGCCATCTCGCTGCTGGTCGTGACGCGCATCGCCCGCAAGCCGATGCCGCGGCCGCGGGCGGGCGAGAGCATCGTGACCAGCCTCTCGAGCGGCGTGCGCTACGTGGTCGGCCACCAGGTCCTGCTGGGCTCGATGGCCCTGGACCTCTTCGCGGTCTTCTTCGGCGGTGCCATCGCGCTGCTGCCGGTGTTCGCGGCCGACATCCTGGCCGTGGGGCCCGTCGGACTGGGCCTGCTGCGCACGGCCCCCGCGGTGGGTGCGCTGCTGTCCATGCTGGCCACCACGCGCATCCCGCCCAGGCGGCGGGCCGGGCCGATGCTTCCTCGTCCTGCGTGGCCCTCTTCGGCGTGTCGATGCTCGTCTTCGGCCTGTCCACCAGCTTCCTGCTGTCGCTGGCGGCGCTGTTCGTGGCCGGCCTCGCCGACGGCGTCAGCGTCGTCATCCGCCTGGTCATCCTGCGCGTCGAATCGCCGGAGGCGCTGCGCGGCCGCATCGCCTCGGTCAACCACGTCTTCATCGGCGCCTCCAACGAGCTGGGCGCCTTCGAGAGCGGCGTGGCTGCCACGCTGCTGGGGGTCGTGCCCAGCGTGGTCGTCGGCGGCGTGGTGACCTGCTCGTCGTGGGCGCGTCGCGGTGCTGGTGCCGGAGCTGCGGCGCCTTGACCTGGGCCGGCGCCTGGTCGAGGGTCCCGGCGCACAGCCCATGGCGGCGCCGCCGTCGGCTCGAACATCGCCGCAGCGGAGGTCGACCCGGGCCTGGAGCCGGTGCTCGACACGGTCGAACGGCTGACGGAGAAGGCGTCCGACGAGGTCACTTCCGCGGCAGCAGGCCTGAGGTCGCCGCGTCGTACGAGGTCCACGCTGGAGTCTGCGCCGAGTTCTTCCTCGCCACGTCGCGGCGCGACATGCCCCAGGCGCCCAGCGCGAGGCCACCTGCTGCGATGAGAGGCAGGCCACGACACCGACCCAGTCCCAGATGCCCGAGCATGGGCTGCCCGAGATGGGCGGTCAGGGCCAGGTGGTGGAACCACTCGGGCAGGTCGAGCGGCGGCGCCAGGAGGTTGATGAGGAACGTGGCGATGACGACGACGGCGACGAGCTCCGCTGCCAACGAGGTACGCAAGAGTCCACCGATGGCGACGCCGATGCCCACCATGGCCGCCGCGTACAGCCCGAGGTCGCCCGCGCCGAGCATCGGCGTCAGCGCCTCGCTGCCGGCGAAGGCAGCGCCCAGGCCGATGCCCAGGGCGTAGATGACCGTCGAGACGGCCACCGCGCCGAAGGCGCCGATGCCACCGCTGAGCGCCCAGCGGTCCCGCCGGAGCGGGGTCGTCAGCAGCATCTCCAGGCGGCCGCTGCCCTCATCGGAGGCCCACTTGCTCACGTACGTGGCCGCGGAGAGACCCACCACGATGAGGCCCATCTCCACGAAGACGAGCTGCAGGAAGCCGCCCGCCGAGAAGAAGTCCACGCCCGGGAAGACGGTCTCCAGGATCTCCGCGATGCCGGGCGACTGCTCGAAGAGGTCCTCCGTGAAGGACTGGCTGGCGGCCGCGAGGACGAAGCCGAAGACGCCGATGCCCAGGCCCCAGCCGAGTGCCAGGGGCAGCTGATCGCCGAAGGAACGACCGGCCGGAGAGCGCAGGCCCAGCGTCACCGGGGGCAGCCCCGGCACCGGCAACCCGGTCATGACACCGAGGTCGCGGCGCGCGAAGAGCTCGACGCCGACCGCGAGCAGTACGACCGCGATAGCCGCGACCAGAGCCAGCGACGGCCAGTCGTACTGGCCGGCGAGGGGCACATGGTCGTAGGTCCAGTGAAACCAGGAGAGCTTGGCGATGCCCTCGAAGGCAGGAACGTAGGGGGCGTAGTTGCCGATCACGAAGCTGCCCAGCAGGACCATGCCGGCCACACCGGCAGCACTGCCGCGACCGACCAGGGGCGCCAGGGCGAAGGCGACCGCGCCCGACGCGAGGGCGACAAGGCCGACCCACAGGGCGAATCCGACAGCCGAGATGACCGGGATCTCATCGCCCAGCTCCGCGCTGCCGAAGACGGAGCCGGCCACCCAGGCCGCCACCGCGAGCAGGACCATGGAGAGGTCACCATGGTCACGTGGGCGGCGAGCTTCTCGAGGGCGATGCGCCGCTTGCCGAAGGGCGCCGCGGCCACGAAGTCGAGGCTGCCGCGCCGAGCCTCACCGGCCAGCGTGCCCGACAGAGCCAGGATCGACCAGAGCCCGGCGAGGAAGGCGAAGAAGGGGCCGTACTTGTAGGTGAGGAAGCCGCCCATCGTTTCCACGTTCACGGTGTTGCCGGCCATGCCGGCGATGATGGGTGGCACGCTGGACACGAGGTTGGCGATCTCCACCCGGGCCTCGGCCGTGCCGTAGGCGGTCCCGAAGGCCTCGCCGATGGCGAACATGAAGCCGGCGATGAGACCGCTCATGATCAGGAAGGCCAGCCGCGAGTCACGGATGGTCTTGCCGAAGATGCTGCCGAAGCCATAGAGACGGCGGTGCAGCGGGATTGGCGGGAAGTGGCGCCGCCAGAGGCGGCGCGCCGGTCTCAACGGCCATGGTCAGTCACCTCGGCGGCCTCTCGGCCGTACTGGGCCAGGAACGTCTCTTCCAGGCTCGGCTCACGACTGACGAAGTCCAGCAGTTCGTAGCGGGCCGCGGCCTGGACGACGGGTGTGATGGCGCCACTGACGCGCATGCGCAGGACGTGGTCGTCGCCGGTCACATCGCTGACGCCGGGCAGTCGCTCGAACTCGGCGAACGGCACGGGTCCGGCGAAGCGCAGCTCCACCTCGTGGTGGGCGAGATCACGCAGCGCCTCGACCGTGTCGACCTTGACCAGGCGGCCGTCGCGGATGATGGCCACGCGATCACAGCTCTTCTCCACCTCCGAGAGGATGTGACTGGAGAGGAAGACGGTGGCACCCTCGGCTACGGCGTCGCGCAGCGTCTCGAAGAACGTCTGCTGCACGAGCGGATCCAGACCCGCGGTGGGCTCGTCCAGGACCAGCAGCTCGGGGCGGTGCTGGAGGGCGATGATGACGCCGACCTTCTGCTTGTTGCCCTTGCTGTACTCCTTGAATCGCCGGCTGGCATCGAGCTCGAAGCGTTCGACGAGCGAGGACTGGTAGGCCTGGTCGACGCCGCCGCGGAGGTTGGCGAAGTACTCCAGCGTCTGGGCCCCGGTGAGGCGATCGTAGAGCGCGAACTCGCCGGGGATGTAGCCGACGCGCCGGTGGATGGCCACCGGGTCGACCGTGCACTCGATGCCGAAGACCAGGGCCCGGCCGCTGCTGGGGCGGATGAGGTCGAGCATGGTGCGGATGGTCGTCGTCTTGCCTGCACCGTTGGGCCCGAGGAAGCCGAAGACCTCGCCCTGCTGGACAGCCAGGTCCACCTCGATGATGCCCCGATGCGAGCCGTAGGACTTGGTCAGCTGCTCGAGGTTGATGACGGCGGTCATGAGTCGCTCCTTTCGCGCCTGTGCCTTCACGCGAACCAGACGCGCAACGTCTGTTCGTCGATGTAGGTGAACGAGCCAGCTGGTAGCCCGAGGACGCGCTCCACGGCCTCTTCGAAGGCTGCGAACGTGCGACGGGCATCTTCGAGTGGGACGGCCGCCGTCTCGTGGCTGACGAGCAACTCCCCGGTGGCTTCGCCGGCACCCTCCAGCAGGGCCCAGATGACGCGCGCGGCGTGTCCCGCGGAGGTGACGGCGAAGGTGCCTTCGGCCGTGCCCTGCCGGATGATGTCCTCGAGCGTGGGCAGCAGGCGGGTCATGCCCACGCGGCGCAGCTTCACGCGCGCCACCGCGTTGACGTCCGAGAGCCACACGTCCAGGAGCGCGAGCACCAGATCCCGGCGCTCGGTCTTCCAGCGACCGGCCACCAGGAAGAGCTGCTGGAGCTTCTGCAGGGCGGGGACACTCGGGTCGGACACGATGGGGCGGAGGATGTCCATCACGGCATCGGTCATCCGCTCCACCACGGCCTCGAGCAGTGCCTCCTTGGAGCCGAAGTGGTGGTAGATGGCCCCGCGCGAGACGCCCAGCTCGTCCTGGACCTCCTGGATGCTCATCCGCTCGTAGCCCCTGGTGCGGATGAGCCGCTCGGCGACGTCCACGATGGCGTCCCGACCGGAGGTGCTGGCGGGTTCTGTTGGTGTTCGGGTGCTCATGTTGTCTTCACTACCGACCGACTGTCGGTCGGT
>CAVORC010000055.1:0-71383 GCA_963698505.1 uncultured Chloroflexia bacterium
GTCAAGTCCGTCGAGATCATCGGCGACGAATCGGAGCTGGTGGACCGCCGCGTCAAGCCGCTGCTGCCGATCATCGGCCGAACGTACGGCGCCGCCATCCCGGCCATCATGGCAGCGGCCCGCGCCAACGAGGTCGACTACCACGACGATGGCTCGGTGACGCTGGCCGGCATCACGCTGTCACCTGACGAGGTGGAGATCCTGGCTACGCCCCGCGCGGGCACCGCCGTCGCCCACGACGAGGGCATCGTCGTGGTCATCGACACGGAGCTCACGCCCGAATTGCTCGCCGAAGGTGACGCTCGCGAGCTCACGCGGGCGGTGCAGGAGCTGCGCAAGCAGGCCGAGCTGGCACTCGACGAGCGCATCAGGCTGGTCATCGAGGGCCCGGCCGACGCCCGCGATCTCCTGGCGCCGCATCTCGCGGCCGTGGCCGCCGACACGCTGGCCGATGCCATCAGCTGGGCAGCGGTGCCCGCCGCCGCCGCCGCGGTCGAGGTCGCCCTGCACCGGGGCAGCGTGACCGTCGCCCTGGGGGCCGGGGGTGGCTGAGGCGCCAGCCTCGGTCGGACACGACGAGGCCCACGAGACGCCGCGACAGCGGCGCCGACGCTGGGCGCTATTCGGCGGGCTGGTTGCAGCGGTGGTCCTGCTCGACCAGCTCAGCAAGGTCTGGGTCGACCGCTCGTTCAGCCTCGCCTCGCGTGGCATCCCGGCCGGCGAGGCGGGTGGACCGACCGAGGTCGTGGGCGATTGGCTGCGCATCGCCAAGACGTACAACGACGGAGCCATCTTCGGCATCCTCGACACCTCCGCCATGCTCATGGCGGTCCTGTCGGTGGCGGTCATCGCGGGCATCACCTGGTACGAGTGGCGCCACGCTGCCGGCCTCGGCCCGCTGGTGACCGTCGGACTCGGCCTGCTCGCCGGCGGTGCCGTGGGCAACCTCATCGACCGTGTCCTCTACGGCCACGTCATCGACTTCGTCGACATGGGCATCGGCGACCGGCGCTGGTACGCCTGGAACGTGGCGGACGCTGCCGTCTCGCTGGGCATCCTCGCGCTCTTCGCCGCGGCCCTGCTGGGCGATCGTGCCATCCCGGGACGGCGTGACAGCGGGACGCCGGCGTGAGCGGGCTCCTGCGTGTCGTGGTGCCCGAGGGGGCGGACGGCAGTCGCGCGGACCGCTTCATGGCCGATGCCGTCGGGCTCTCGCGCGCGCAGGTGCAACGTCTCATCGCCGACGGTCGCCTGACCCTCGCCGGTGAGCGGGTCCGTGCCCGGGACCCGGTGCGTGCCGGCATGGCACTGCAGCTCGACGTCCCCGAGCCGCGCTCGAGCGAGCTGCTCGCGGAGGACATCCCGCTCGACGTGGTGTACCGCGATGAGGACGTCATCGTCATCGACAAGCCCGCCGGCCTGGTGACCCATCCGGCGCCTGGCCACGAGAGCGGCACCCTGGTCAACGCCCTCCTGGGCCTGGAGGCCGGCAGGGGCGGGCTGGCTGCCGCGGGTGAACAGGAGCGACCCGGCATCGTGCATCGCCTGGACCGCGATACCAGCGGGCTCATCATCGTCGCCCGCAACGACGCGGCCCAGCTGTCGCTGCAGGCGCAGCTGAAGGCCCGGCGGGTGCGCAAGACCTACCTCGCGCTCGTGGGTGGCATGGTCAACGCCCAGCTGGGTCGGATCGAGAAGCCCATCGGTCGCGACCCCGGCAATCGCATGCGCATGGCCGTGACCGCGGAGGGCAAGCCAGCCGTGACCGGCTACCGCGTCCGCGAGCGCTTCGCCGAGTGGACGTTGCTGGACCTCGACCTCGTCACCGGGCGGACGCACCAGATCCGGGTCCACCTCGCGTCCATCGGCCACCCCGTGGCAGGCGACCCGGTCTACGCCAGTGGTGTCGCGCGCCGGGGGCCCCGCGGACTCGAGCGCATGTTCCTGCACGCCTGGAAGCTGGAGTTCGTGTCGCCCGGGTCAGGCCGACTGGTCCGATGTGAGGCACCATTGCCCGAGGCGCTGGAAGCCGTGCTCGATGGTCTCCGCGCCGACGACGCAGGAGGGAGTTGACGATTCGCGCGATCGAGGGACAGCCGGGCGCCCAGCTGGTGATCATCTCCGGGCCCTCCGGCGTGGGCAAGGACACCATCATCGAGGCCATGCAGCGGCGGCAGCCGTCCCACCCGCGCCACTACGTCGTCACCGTCACCACGCGAGCCCGGCGACCCAACGAGATCGCCGGCGTCAGCTACCACTTCCTCTCGCCCGAGGACTACCGGCGGCTGGACGCCGCGGAAGGCCTGCTGGAGGCCAGCGAGGTGCATGGCTACTGCTACGGCACGCCGCGTGACCAGGTCCAGTCAGCACTGTCGAGCGGCAGGGATGCCATCCTCAAGATCGACGTCCAGGGGGCCGACAAGGTCCGCGCCGCGGTGCCCGCTGCGCTGCTCATCTTCGTCGTGCCGCCATCGCTCGAGGAGCTCGACGCTCGCCTCGTCGGGCGCTCGACCGAGCGGCCGCGCGACCTCGAGATCCGGCGACGCAACGCTGCCCTCGAGCTGGCCCGGCAGGACGAGTACGACCACGTCGTGGTCAACGAGACCGACCGCGTCGACGAGACGGCGGAGCAGATCGACGCCATCATCAGCGCCGAGCACGAGCGCTTCCCCGACCGGCGCATCCGCGTCTAGCGCTCGATGACGGAGCCGCGCTTCGTCGAGGTCGCCGTCGACGCCCCCGGCGTGCCCGGGGGGCGCACGTTCACCTACCGTGTCCCGCTCGCGTTGTCGGACCTTGTCCTGGGCGAGGCAGTCATGGTGGAGTTCGGCCGGCGCCGCGCCGTGGGCGTCGTGCTGGACGAGGGCGTGCCTCCGCAGATGGAGGCCAAGCCGCTGCTGGCCCGGGTGCGCTCCGACGGGCCATTGCTGGGTGGGCTGTGGCGACGCCTGGCGATGCACGTCTCGGGCACTACCTGGCACCGCCGGCGATGGTCGTGCGCGCCATGCTGCCGCCGGGCATGCTCGAGCGCATCGAGCTGTTCGTGGTCGGGGAGGGCCGCGCAGCGGCTGCTGACGACCTGCTGCTGGCCGTCGAGGCGGCCGGCCCGGACGGTATCCGCGTCGATGACCTGCCGCAGGCTGCCAGCCGGGCGACCCTGCTGCGCATCCTGCGGGGGCACGAAGCGCAGGGGCGCGTGCGCCTCGAGTGGCGGGTGCAGCCGGCCAGCTCGCGGCCCCGGCAGCAGCGCTGGGCCACGCTGACCGAGGCAGGCCGCGAGGTGGCCGGCCGACTGGCTGCGGGTGAGCGGCCTCCAGGCCCTGCGCTGGGTGCGCGGCAGCAGGAGCTGCTGCGCGAGCTCGCCGAGCCCGGGCACGCCGGCGCAGACGTCGCCGCGCGGCTGGCCGATCGGCACGGCCCGTCGGCCATCTCCGGGCTGGCCAGGCGCGGTCTGCTGGACCTCGACGTGCGCACGCTTGAGCGTCGCCCGCTGGCTGGTCGGGCACAGCCGGCGCGCGGCAGCCTGCCGCTCGGCGCCGACCTCGACCCGGAGCAGGCGGCCGCGCTGGCGGTGGTGGCCGCGGCGGTCGCCGAGCGCCGCCACGAGACCATCCTGCTCGAGGGCGACACGGCCAGCGGCAAGACCGCCGTCTACGCGGCCGCCATCGGCGCCACGCTCGCGGCCGGCCGCGGGGCGCTGGTGCTGGTGCCCGAGATCGCCCTCGCGGCTCCACTCATCGACCGGCTGCGCCACGACCTGGGCGTGGACATCGCCATGCTGCACAGCGCCATGAGCGACGGAGAACGGGGCGATGAGTGGCGCCGCATCGCCGACGGCGGTGCGGCCGTCGTGCTGGGCACGCGGGTGGCGGTGTTGTCGCCACCCGACCCCCTGGGCCTCGTCATCGTCGACGAGGAGCACGACCCGGCCTACAAGTCGGAGCGCACGCCGCGCTACCAGGCGCGTGACGTGGCGGTGGCGCTGGGGGCGCTCGCCGACGCGCCGGTGGTGCTGGGCTCGGCCACGCCGGACATCGTCAGCCTTGGCCGGGCGCGCGAGGGCCAGGGCCGGCACCTCCGCCTGCGCGGCCGCCGCTCGGGTGCGCCGGTGCCGGTGGAGGTGGTCGACATGCGCGAGGAGCTGGCGGCGGGCAACCGTGGTCTCCTGTCGGGGGCGTTGGCGACGGCGCTGGCGCAGCTCGATCGTGACGGCGGCGACCGCGCCATCCTGCTGATCAACCGGCGCGGCGCGGCCAGCGTCGTGCTCTGCCGGGATTGTGGCTATGTCCAGATCTGTCCCGAGTGCCAGCGCCCGCTGGTCTTCCACGCCTCGGTCGTCGCCCTGCGCTGCCACCACTGCGGTGCCAGCGCACCTGTGGCGCGGCGCTGTCCGGCGTGCCGCTCGGTGCGCATCCGCTACCTGGGCGGCGGGACCGAGCGGGTGGAGCAGGAGCTGAACGTGCGCTTTCCCGGGTTGCGCATCGCGCGGCTGGACCGGGACGTGGTGGAGCGCAAGGGTGCCGCCGCCCGTGTCATCGACGACTTCACCGCGGGCAGCTCGGACGTGCTGGTGGGCACCAGCCTGGTGGCCAAGGGCCTCGACATCCCGGAGGTGACGCTCGTCGGCATCGTCTCTGCCGACATCGCCCTGAACCTGCCGGACGAGCGCGCTGCCGAACGCACCTGGCAGCTGCTGACGCAGGCGGTGGGACGGGCCGGGCGCGGTGCCCGGGCGGGGCGGGCCATCGTGCAGACCTATCAGCCCGAGCACCCCGCGATCGTGGCCGTGGCCAGCGGAGATGCTCGCGCGTTCATCGCCGCCGAGCTCGATCGCCGCCGCCGCTTCGGCTCGCCACCCTACGGCCGGCTCATCAAGCTGACCGTGGCGCTGTCGAAGCGGGAGGCGGCACTCGAGGCGGCCACCTCGCTGGCGGCTGTGCTGCGGGCCCGCTCCGCGGAGATCGACGCCCGCGTCGCGGTGCTGGGCCCGGTGCCGGCCTACATCGCGCGGCGCGGGGGTCGCTGGCGTTTCCACCTCGTCCTGCGTGGTCCCGATCCCGCCGCGGTGCTGGGCGGCGACCCCGGGTCGCCCTGGTCGGTGGACGTGGATCCCGAGAGCCTGCTCTAAGGCGCAGGCCATATAATCGCGCCCATGACCGTGAAGCCCATCCTGACCCTCGGAGACCCCCGGCTGCGCCTCAAGGGCGAGCCGGTCGACAGCTTCGGCGCCTACCTGCACGAGCTGCTCGACGACCTGACCCACACCATGCGCGCGGCGCCCGGCGTGGGGCTCGCGGCACCCCAGGTGGGCGAGGCCCAGCAGGTCTGCGTCATCGAGGTCGAAGGCCAGCTGTACGAGCTCGTCAACCCGGTCATCACGCGCGCCTCGGGCGAGGACAACGACCTCGAGGGCTGCCTCAGCGTGCCCGGCTACGTGGCCTATGTGACGCGCAAGGAGAAGGTCTGGGTGGAGGCCCAGGACCGCTTCGGCAAGCGCATCCGCTCGGTCGGCAGCGGTCTCCTCGCGCGCGCCATGCAGCACGAGCTGGACCACCTCGACGGCAAGCTCTACATCGACTACCTCGAGTCCATCGATGACCTCATCCCCGTCAGCCGACTGGAGGACGAGGTCGAGGGCGATGGCTCACATCGGGAGATGCCGGCGCTGGCCTGATCGCCGCCCCATGGCTGCGCCCGTCGGTACGCTCTTCTTCGGCAGCGGTCTCGTGGCCCTGCCCGCCCTGGACGCGCCTGCTCGACTCCGATCTCGTGACGGTCGACGCCGTGGTGACCGCACCGCCGCGTCCGGCGGGCCGCACGGGCCGGCTGACCCCGACGCCCGTGGCGGACCTGGCCGCCGAGCGTGGCGTGCCGCTGCAGACGCCGTCGTCGCTCCGGACCGAGGAGGCCCTGGCTCGCCTGCGCGTCGAGCGATCCGGCGCTCATCGTGCTGGCCGACTACGGGCGCATCATCCCCGCGGCCGTGCTGCAGCTGCCGCGCCACGGTGCGCTCAACATCCATCCGTCGTTGCTGCCCCGACATCGCGGCGCTGCGCCCGTGCAGGCGGCCATCGCGGCGGGTGACGGCAGCACGGGAGTGACGCTGATGCAGATGGATGCAGGCCTCGACACGGGCCCCATCGTGGCGCAGGTGGAGATCCCGCTCGGCGGCAGCGAGACCGCTCCCGAGCTGGAGGCGCGCCTGGCTCGCATGGGAGCCGACCTGCTCATCGAGACACTCCCGCGCTGGCTGGAGGGATCGCTGCCGGCGCACCCACAGCCGACGGCAGGCGCGACCCTGACCCGACCGCTGCGACGCGACGACGGTCGTCTCGACGCGGCTCGCCCCGCGGCCGAGCTCGAGCGGCTGGTGCGCGCCTATCAGCCCTGGCCGGGCACCTGGCTCGAGGTGGCCGGCGAGCGCCTGAAGGTGTGGGCCGCCGGCGTGGAGCCCGCGGTGCGAGAAGCCGCGCCCGGGGAGCTGGTGCCGCTGGGCGAGACCGTCGCGCTGAGCACGACGGATGGCTGGCTCAGGCTCGACGAGGTGCAGCCCGCCGGCAAACGACGCATGCCCGGGGCGGACTACCGCCGTGGCCGGCGCCTCTGATCGCGCGGACGCGCGACGCGGGCGCCCCGTCGGCCACATCTGCGCGTGGGCGCTACCATTCGGCCTCGATGCCCAACGCTGAACCCTTCTTCCCGCCTGACGCTGCTGTGACGCTCGCCCGGTGCCGTCGACGGCGCCCTGCCCCTGATGGACCTGCCGGCGGCCGGCCCGCGCGACCCGCGGCCCGGGATCTCGGACGCCTCTCCGCAGGAGCTGCTCTCCTGGTTCGCCGACCACGGCCAGGCGGCCTTCCGCGCGCGCCAGCTCGCTGACCACGTCTGGTCGGGTCGTGCCCAGTCGTTCGATGACATCCACACCCTGCCGGGGCCCCTGCGAGCCTCGCTCGATGCCAGCTACCGCTTCTGCACCCTGACCGGCACCGAGCGTCGCAGCGCGGACGGCGGGCTGACCGACAAGGCGCTCCACACGCTCGACGACGGGCGCGTGGTCGAGTCGGTGCTCATGCGCTACCCGGCCCGGGGCTCGCGCCGCGAGCGCACCACGCTGTGCATCTCCAGCCAGGCCGGCTGCGCGGTGGGCTGCCCCTTCTGCGCCACCGGCGAGCTGGGGCTGTGGCGCGACCTGCGCACCTCGGAGATCATCGACCAGGCGCGCTACTGGCGCAACGAGCTGGCCCTCGAGGGGCGACGCCTGACCAACATCGTCTTCATGGGCATGGGCGAACCACTGCTCAACGCCGACGCCGTGCTGGCGGCCTGTGGCGCGCTCAGCGATGGCAACCGCTTCGGCCTGGGCCAGCGACACATCACCGTCAGCACCAGCGGCGTCCTGCCGGGCATCGAGCGCATGACCGACCTGCGCCGGCAGTACAAGCTGGCCGTGTCGCTGCACGCGGCGCGCCCGGAGCTGCGCGACGTGCTGGTGCCGCTCAACCGCAAGTACCCGCTGGAGGACGTCGTCGCGGCCGCCACCGCCTACGCCGCTGCCACCGGCCGCCGCATCACCTACGAGATGGTCATGATCGACCGCATCAACGACACGCTCGCCGATGCCCATGCCGCCGCGGAGCTCCTGCGTGGGCGCCTGGCACACGTCAACCTCATCCCCATGAACCCGGTGGCACACACGCCCTGGCAGCCGTCGTCGCCGGAACGCGTCGAGGCCTTCGCAGCAGTGCTGCGCGGCGTGGGCCTGCACACGACCGTGCGCCGCAATCGCGGCATCGACATCGGTGCCGCCTGTGGCCAGCTGGCGGCCGAGCGGGCCGGTCAACCTGCGCCGGTCGCGGTGCAGCGACGCCGCGACGTCATCGAAGCCCGCAGCGCTGCTGCGCTCGTGGCAGGCTCGAGCGGGCTGCTGCAGCCCGGGAGTGGTGCGTGACGGACGCCCCCTCGGTGCTGGTATCGGCGAGCATCCTCAACGCCGACTTCAGCCGCCTCGATCGCGTCGTCCACAAGATGGAGCGCGCCGGGGCCGATCGCCTCCACCTCGACGTCATGGACGGCCACTTCGTCGACAACATCACCTTCGGCCCGGACCTGGTGGCCGCCTTCCGCCGGCTGACCGACATGCCACTCGACGTGCACCTGATGATCTCGGAGCCGGCGCGCTACATGGACCGCTTCATCGAGGCCGGCCCACAGACCATCACCTTCCACGTCGAGACCGAGGAGAGCGCAGAACGCAAGAGCGCCGCCATCGACGCCATCCATGCGGCCGGCCAGGGAGCCGGCCTGGCCGTCAGCCCCGACACGATGGTCGAGGCCGTGGCGCCCTGGCTCGACCAGCTCGACATCATCATGATCATGAGCGTCTACCCGGGCTGGGGCGGTCAGGGCTTCCTGCCCGAGACGGCGCCCAAGATCGCCGCCGCCCGTGCCGCCCTCGCGACAGCCGGCCGCGGCGGGCTGGTGCACGTCGACGGTGGCGTCAACAGCAAGACCGCGGAGCTCGTCGGTCGTCACGGCATCGACGTGTGCGTCGTGGGTTCGGCACTGTTCCAGCGTGGTGAGGACGCCTCACAGGAGGTCGAGCTGGTCAAGGAGCTGGCCGGCCGCGGCCGCGACGCCTTCGCCGCCGGCAGCGGCTGAGATGCGCGTGCTGCTGCAGCGCGTCACGCGCGCCAGCGTGCGGGTCGAGGGGCAGCGTGCGTGGCGCCATCGGCGCGGGTCTCATGGCGCTCGTCGGCGTCGGACCCGATGATACGGCCGAGATCGCGCGCGCGACCGCCGCCAAGTCCGTGGACCTGCGCATCTTCCGCGACGAAGCGGGCCGCACCAATCGCTCGCTGGTGGACGTCGGTGGCGCCATGCTGGTGGTCAGCCAGTTCACGCTCTACGGCGACACGCGCAAGGGTCGTCGGCCCTCGTTCATCGCTGCCGCCAAGCCGGACCTCGCCGCTGAGCTGGTGGAGGCGTTCGCCGATGCTGTCGAGGAGCGTGGCATCGCTGTCGGCCGCGGCGTGTTCGGTGCCGAGATGGAGGTCGAGCTCGTCAACGATGGACCGATGACCATCTGGCTCGACAGCGACGGCTGAGCGTGGCCGGGGCGCGCACAGTGGCTCGGGTGCGCAACCGCGTGGAGCGGCTGCGCCAGCGACGCTGGCGGATGCGCCGCTATCGCTCGAGCGAGGAGCACGTGGTCATGGGTGGTGCGCCTCGCAGCGGCACGACCGTGCTGCGCAAGCTGTTCGACCGGCACCCGGCGATCTGCTGCGGGCCCGAGACCAAGATCTTCGTGCCGGCGGCGTTCAACCTCGCCTGGCTGGCGACGTCCTACGACATCCCGCGCCCCGAGCTGGAGGCGATGCGCGCTGCTGCCGCCTCGCAGGGTGCCTTCATCGATGCCTTCGCTGCGCGCGTGCGCGGCGCCGCGGGCAAGGCACGCTGGGCAGAGAAGACCCCCCAGAACATCCGCAACCTCGACTGGATCCTGGCACGCTTCCCGCAGGCGTCAGTGGTGCACATCATCCGCGACGGGCGCGACGTGATCTGCTCCATGCGCCAGCACCCCGACTGGCGCTGGGTCGACGACAGCTGGCAGAAGGTGCTGGTGCCCCGCTCGCTCGAGTGGTACGCGCGGCGGTGGCTCGGCGACACGGCTGCCGGCATGGCCTGGCGCGACGATCCGCGCTACGTGGAGGTGCGCTACGAGGACCTCGTGGCGGACCCGGAAGGCGTCCTGCGGGCCATCTGCGATGGCATCGGCGTCGCGCCGGAGGCGGCGTGGCTGGCGCAGGTGAGCCGGACGACAGGGGCTGCGACCGACGCTGGATCGGGCAGTGCCGCGCGGGCGCCCCGACTACGAGGGTGCCGTCAGCAGCGCCTCGGTGGGGCGCTGGCGGGAGGACCTCAGCGCCGACGAGCGGCACGAGGTCGAGCGGCTGTGTGGGCCGCGGTTGCGCGAGCTGGGCTACGAAGCGTGAGTGGTCGCGCCTAGGAGGCGGACTTCATCAGGGTGCGGCGACACCGCGTGCAGATGACTGTACGCGTGACGCGGCCACCGTCGTAGACCTTGAGCTGCTGCAGATTCACGTTGTAGCGGCGACGGGCACGGACGCGGTTCATGCCCGATGACTGGGGGTTGTACCCACCCATGGAGGTCTTGCCGCACTTCGCGCAGGAGCGAGCCATGATGATCCTCAGGAGTAGCTGGACGGGGGTGGGTCGCGAACACGACCGCACGGCCGCGTACTATACCATCGGGCCGCCGCAAGAGAGGGACTGCGTGTGATCGACCATAGCCAGGTTCGGACGACGCGTGGGTCCGGGGCGGCGCAGCCGCTGCCATGACGCGCCTCTACGTCGACGGACCGACGCTCATCCGTGCCGTCGCGTCCGCCACCCGCAACCTCGAGCGCCACGTCGAGGAGGTCGATTCGCTCAACGTGTTCCCCGTGCCCGACGGGGACACCGGCTCCAACATGCTGGCCACGATGCGAGCCGCGCTGGCGGCGGCCGAATCGCTGCCGGACGAGCAGCGCGACCTCGACTCGGTCGCCGACGCGCTCAGCCGCGGCGCCCTGACCGGTGCTCGCGGCAACAGCGGCGTGATCCTGTCGCAGATCATCCGCGGCATGACCCACGGCGCCGACGGTCGGCGCCGGGCGAGCGGCCTGGACCTTGCGCAGGGTCTGCGCAAGGGCTCCGAGGTGGCCTATGACTCGGTGCTCACGCCGGTGGAGGGCACGATCCTGACGGTCATCCGCGATGCGGCCGACGCCGCCGAGGCGGCCGCCGGACGGCAGCCTCACGTGGAGGCCGTGCTGGCAGAGGTCATCGAGGCGGCCGCCAGCTCGGTACAGCGCACACCCATGCTGCTGCCGGTGCTCTCCGACGCGGGCGTCGTCGACTCCGGCGGCCAGGGGCTCTACCGGGTGCTCGAGGGCATGCTGCAGGTGGAGGTAGGCGTACGTCGCGAGCGTGCGCTGCGCGACGCGGCCGAGGTGGCCGACGTGGCCGACGTGGCCGCGCGCCGCCGCTCGGCCGACTGCGTCGCGCAGGCCCGCCACCGCCGTGCCGGCGTCGCAGACCCCGACGGGTCCCGGTCCGGTCGAGCACGGCTACGAGACGCAGTATCTGCTGGCCTCCCCCGAGGGCGCGATCGACGTGGCTGCCCTGCGTGCCGCCATCCTGGACGTGGGCGATTCGGTGGTCGTCGCCGGGGACGGCCACCTGGTGCGCGTGCACGTGCACGGCGAGCGGCCCGACCTCGCCATCGCCGCAGGGTTGCGCTGGGGCCGTCTCAGCCAGGTCGACATCGTCGACCTCGACGACCAGGTCGCCCACCATACCGGTGCCGACGCGGGAAGCACGACCGTCAACCGCATCGTCGGCACCGACACGTCCGCGGTGGCGCTGGTGGCGGTGACGGCGGCGCCTGGCCTGGCGCGAGTGCTGCGCTCCTTCGGCGCTCGCATCGTCACGCCCGGCCACGGCACGCGACCATCGGTCGGCGAGATCGCCGAGGCCATCCTGGCCGCCGGGTCGGCCGCGGTCATCGTGCTGCCCAACGATCGCGATGCCGTGCTGGCGGCCAGACAGGCAGCCATGCTGACCCCACTCGTCGAGGTGCACGTCATCCCCACGCGCAATGCGGCCGAGGGGATCGCGGCTGCTGTCGCCTTCGATGCCGCCGCCGCGCCCGCCGACAACGTCGAGCGCATGGCCGCGGAGTCCTCGTCCCTGCGCTCCTTCTCCGTCGTCACGGCCGCCAGGGACTCGGTGGTCGACGGTACGCCAGTCAGGAAGGGCCAGATCATCGCCCTCGACGCCGCACGCCACCTGCTCGCCGCCGGCTCCGACGTCGAGGACGTGACGCTCCAGGCGCTGGCCCACCTCCAGGACTTCGAGCTGATCACGCTCTACTGCGGCAACAGCCAGGGGCCCGGCCGCAGCCAGGACCTGTGCCGTCGCATCGAGCAGGCCGGCTGGTCGGTCGAGGTCGAGATCGTGGAGGGCGGGCAGCCGCACGACCACCTCCTCGTCGCGGTCGAGTAGGCGCGTGGCGCGAGCCCGGCGCACGGCGGATCCGACCGCCCACGGACTGGCCACGCTCATCGGTGACTCCGGCCTGCCGGGCGCCTCGGTGCTGCGACGGCACGGTCGACGCATGGGCATCGAGACCGTCGGCGAGCTGCTCACCACGTTCCCGCGGCGCTACGAGGACCTGCGCGAGTTCACGCCCATCGCGCAGCTGCCGGACCTGCCGCCCGGGACACCGGTGACGCTGCGTGCCACCATCGAGACCATCCGCGTGGAGCGGACCTTCCGGCGCCGCGTGCCGCGCACCACCGCGCTGCTGCGCCAGGGCTACCACACCGTCGACGCCGTCTGGTTCGGACGCCGCTACATCGACCGGCAGCTGAAGGAGGGCGACGACGTCGTCGTCAGCGGCAAGCTCAAGCACTTCCGCTTCCAGCCGCAGATCGACAATCCCGAGTTCCAGCGCGATGACGGTGGCGACCTGCTGCACGCCGGCCGCATCGTGCCCATCTACCGGCTGACCGCGGGCGTGACGGCCAAGACGCTGCGCACGGCCATCCGCGGCGCCCTCGACGCGTACGGGGAGCACCTGCAGGAGTACCTGCCGCCACGCCTGCTGGGCGACGCGCCGACCATCCGCGAGGCCGTCACCGCGGCCCACTTCCCCGACGACTTCGAGCAGCGCGACGCGGCCGTACGGCGGCTCGCCCGCGACGAGCTGCTGGCGCTGCAGGTCGGCATGGTGCAGCGGCGGCGCCAGCGGCGTGACGAGCGGCGCGACGGCATCGTCGCGACGGAGGCGGACGATGAGCGTCTGCGCGCGGCCATCACGCGCGGGCTCGTGCGTCGGGTCGGTCGCGAGGTGACGCTCACGGGGGACCAGTTGGCGGCCATGGATGCCATCCGTGCCGATCTGGGCAAGACCGTGCCCATGCTGCGGCTCATCCAGGGTGACGTCGGCTCGGGCAAGACGGCCGTCGCCGCGTACGCCCTCGCGCTGGCCGCGGGGGCCGGCGGCCAGGGCGCGCTGCTGGCACCCACCGACCTGCTGGCACGCCAGCTGGCGGAGACGATCGGCGACCTCCTCGCCGACGCGGCCGTGCCGGTGACGCTGCTGACCGGTTCGCTCAGCGGCGCCGGGCGCCGGGCGGCCGTCGAGGCCATCGCGGCCGGGCAGGCACAGGTGATCGTGGGCACCCACGCGCTACTGCAGGGCTCGGTGACGTACGCGCGACTCGACCTCGTGGTGGTCGATGAGCAGCACCGCTTCGGCGTGGCCCAGCGAGAGGCGCTGGCGGCCAAGGGCCAGGCCCCGCACGTGCTGCTGATGACGGCCACGCCCATCCCCCGCACGCTGGGACAGGTGCTCTACGCCGACCTCGATGTCTCCGACCTGCGCTCGGCCCCCAGCGGGCGCCTGCGCATCGTCACCGGTGTGAAGTCGCCCGCGGACCTGGCCGGCACCTGGGGCCAGGTGGAGAAGGAGGCTGCCGCCGGCCACCGCACGTTCGTCGTCGTGCCCCACATCGACCCACAGGGCGCCGAGGATGGCGAGGGCGCGCCCGAGACGCCGCCCTCGCTGCCGGCCGCAGATGGTCACGCCGAGGCGCGTGGCGCAGAGGAGGTGCTGGCACGGCTGCGCGCGCAGCTCCCGGCGCTCCGTATCGGCCTGGTCCACGGCCGCATGCGCGCCGACGAGCGGGACGCCGAGATGGCGCGCTTCCGCGACGGCGGACTGGACGTGCTCGTCGGGACGACGGTGGTCGAGGTCGGCGTCGACGTGCCGGAGGCCAGCATGATGATCGTGCTCAATGCCGACCGCTTCGGGCTGTCGCAGCTGCACCAGCTGCGCGGGCGCGTGGGCCGCGGCACGGCGGCCTCCTACTGCGTGCTCGTGGCCGACATCGAGGCCGACACCGTGGCGCGTGCCCGCCTCAAGGCCATCCACGACTCCGACGATGGCTTCGTGCTGGCCGAGCAGGACTGGCGGCTGCGGGGTGAAGGCGATGTGCTCGGGCTCACCCAGAGCGGCCTGCCTCGCATGCGCCTGGCGCGCCTGGCCAACGAGGAGGACCAGCGGCTGGCGGTGCAGTGCCGGGCGGAAGCAGAGGCGATGCTCGATGACCACGGCCAGCTGCTCCCGGACTACGACGCCTTCGCTGCGGTGCTGGCGAACGGCTGGCTGGCCGACATCGCCGCCGGCGAGGGCGTCGACGAGGAGGCCGTGGGTGCCTGACGCCGGCCGTGTCGTGACCGGCAGCGCCGGTGGGCTGCGGCTGGAGGCGCCCGGGCCCGGCACTCGGCCGCTCAGCGACAAGGTCAAGCAGGCGCTCTTCTCCATGCTCGTCTCGGAGCGCGAGGACGTCTTCGAGCAGCCCATGCTCGACCTCTTCGCCGGCTCCGGCGCGGCCGGCATCGAGGCGCTCAGCCGGGGCACGCCGGCCGCGGTGCTGGTGGAGAAGGACGGTCGAGCCGTCTCCGTCATCCATCGCAACCTGCAGCTGACACGGCTGTCAGCCGGCGCCCGCGTGGTGCGTGCTGACGTGCTCCACTTCCTTGCCTCCGCTGCCCCGGTCCCGGAGGCGCCGTTCGGCTGTGTCGTGCTCGATCCGCCCTATGCCCAGGCCGACGACCTGCGGGCGGCACTCGAGTCACTCGGACGAAGCGGCTCCGGCTGGCTGGACGATGACGCCATCGTCGCGGCCAAGCACTTCTGGAGGGACCTGCCACCCGTCAGCTGCGGCGCCCTGGTGCGCGTGCGCGAGCGACGCTTCGGCGAGACGGCGCTGAGCCTGTATCGTCCGGTTTCCGAGTCCGCAGCAGGAGGTGGCTGATGCGCCTGGCCGTCTATCCGGGGTCGTTCGACCCCATCACCCGCGGTCACATGGACGTCATCGCGCGCGCCCGCGACGTCTTCGATCGCCTCGTGGTGGCCGTCCTCATCAACACCCGCAAGACACCCAGCCTCGATGCCGCCGAGCGCGCGACGATGATCCGCGAGGCCATCGCCGAGGAGCTGGGCACGGCGGCTGCCGCGGAGATCGAGGTCATCACCTACGAGGGCCTGACCGTGGACCTGGCGCGCGAGCTGGGTGCCAGCTCGATCGTGCGCGGCCTGCGGGCGCTGTCGGACTTCGAGAACGAGCAGGCCATCGCGCATCTCAACCGCAAGCTGGCGCCGGAGATCGACACCGTCTTCTTCATGACCGGCATCGAGCACGCCTACCTGAGCTCCAGCCTGGTGCGCGAGATCGCCGCCTTCGGGGGCGACGTCAGCGCCATGGTCCCGTCGACCGTCGCCCGCCGCCTGCGTCGCCAGCGCGACGCCTGACCGGGTGCCGCAGTCCACTCGACGGGTCCGCTAGAGTAAAAGGGCAGGGGAGTTGGGCTACAATGCCCAGTCGTCCTTCCCTGTCCAGCAGGAGTCCGTGCCATAGACCTCATGTTCCTCATCGAGCGCCTCGATGCTCTCATCGAGCAGGGGCGCCGATTCCCAGGCACCAACGCCGTGATGGTCGACAAGGTGGCCGCCACCGATCTCATCGAGCAGCTGCGTGTCGCCGTGCCCGAAGAGGTCCGCCAGGCCAAGCGCATCAACGAGGAGTCGTCGCGCCTCGTCGAGCGGGCGCAGGACGAGGCCGAGCGCATCATCGCGCGGGCACAGGAACAGGCTGCCTTCCTCATCGAGGAGCGGGAGCTGACCCGGGCAGCCGAGCAGCGTTCGGAGGAGATCATCGAGGAGGCCCGCGGCGAAGCACAGGAGATCCAGCAGGGCGCTGACGCCTACGCCGCCAACGTCCTCGTCAAGCTGGAGGGCGAGGTCGTCAAGGCGCTGCAGTCCATCCGCCGTGGCCTCTCCGCGCTCGATGAGCGCTACCCCGCCGACGGCAGCGACCCGGCTGCAGCGGAGGCTGAGTCCGCGACCGACGAGCGGACACATGCTCAGCTATAACGTCGCAGACCTGCTGCGGTCCGCACCGGGCACGAGCGAGCGCCACACCGTCGACCTTCCACAGCTGGCCATCGCCGACGGCGTCGAGCTGGCTCGACCGGTCCGCGGCGAGATCCGGCTGACGTACTCGGGTCGCAGCATCCTCGTCGAGGGGCACCTCGAGACGGCCCTCGCCGAAGGCTGCTCACGCTGCCTGCGCCCAGCACAGGCGCCGCTCAGCATCGACTTCCAGGAGGAGGCGCTGCCCTCGGTCGACCTCGAGAGCGGCCTGCCGCTGGACGCAGAGGATGAGCCCGATGTGCTGCGCCTGTCCGATCATCATGAGCTGGACCTCGAGCCGGCCATCCGCGATGCCATCTCCCTGGCGGAGCCCATCGCCCCGCTCTGCCGGCCCGACTGTCCGGGCCTCTGCGAGACCTGCGGTCTCGACCTCACCGATCACCCGGGGCACACGCACCCCGACGACGACATCGATCCACGCCTGGCCAGCCTGGCCGGCCTGCGCGACCAGCTGCGCTAGCCTCCACCCCGGCAGCGACCACACAAGAAGGAGCAGAGGTATCCCATGGGAGTCCCCAAGCGACGTGTCTCGAGCACCCGCAAGCGCGAACGGCGCTCGCATCACGCGCTCTCGGTCCCGAGCCTGGAGGAGTGTTCCCACTGCCACCAGCCCAAGCGCCCGCACCATGCCTGCCCCAACTGCGGCTGGTACGGTGGTCGCGAGGCCGTGAAGATCCGCGCCAAGAAGTCCTCCGATCAGAACGCCTGAGCTGACCATCCAGCACAGCGAGGGGTCCGCCTGACGTGGACGTCGCAGCCCTCAATCGAAGCCGCACGGAAGGCCAGCTCGAGCGTCCGCGAGTGGCCGTCGACGCCATGGGCGGCGACCACGCGCCCGAGGAGGTCGTGCGAGGTGCCGTCGACTGGGCGCGCCTTCACGACGACGTGGAGGTCATCCTCGTGGGCGACGAGGCCCGCATCACGCCGTTCATCGACGAGCCGCTGCCGGGCCACGTCAGCATCGTGCACGCGTCCCAGCTCGTGGAGATGGATGAGGCACCCGCGGTCGCCGTTCGCCGCAAGCGTGACGCCAGCATCAACGTGGCCATGCGCCTGGTCCGTGACGGGAACGCCGATGCCGTGGTCACCGCCGGGCACACCGGCGCCGGCGTCGCCACCGCCATCCTCCACCTGAAGCGTCTGCCGGGCGTGGACCGACCAGCGCTGGCGGTCCAGATGATCACCGAGACGGGACCGCTGACACTGCTCGACATCGGTGCCACCACGGACTCCACCGGCATCAACCTGGCCCAGTACGCGCACATGGGCTCGCTCTTCAGCGAGCGGGTGCTGGGTGTCACCGATCCCACCGTGGCGTTGCTGTCCATCGGCGGCGAGGAGGGCAAGGGAGAGACGCGCGTGCAGGATGCCACCGCGCTGCTCAGGGACGGCCACCTCAACTTCATCGGCAACGTCGAGGGCCGTGACGTCCCCCACCACCCGGCGGACGTCGTGGTGTGCGATGCCTCGGTCGGCAACGTGGTGATGAAGTTCTTCGAGGGCATCTCCACGGTCATCTTCGACATGCTCAGGGCGGAGTTCAAGCGACCACCCTTGGGACCGCTGGGCTACCTCTTCATGCGTCCCGGCATCAGGCGCATCCGCGGCCGGTTCGACTACGAGAAGCTGGGCGGCTCACCCCTGCTGGGCGTCAACGGCACCGTGCTCATCACCCACGGCAGCGCCAAGCGACGGATGATCGGCTACGCGGTGGAGGTCACCGCCGCTGCCGCGCGCGCCGACATCCCCGAGCGCATCATGGCCACGCTGGCGTCGGAGGGTGTCGACAAGTCGACCGCGCAGCGAAAGGCCGCCGCGCTCCGTCCCCTGCAGGGCGATGCCGCACCGCTCGGGGAGACCGGCGAGGGTGGCTGACGACTCGCCCGCGCGGGGCGCGCCGCGCGCCGGCCCGGTGCCCCCGGCTGGGCACCGTCCACGAGCCCGAGCGCGAGGGCCGCCAGATCGCGCTGGCCGCGGTCTTCGAGGCCGAGTTCGGTCAGCGCACCGCGACCTCGGCCCTGGCCCGCCGCCTCGCGGAGGGCGACATCGGGGACCGTGCCGCAGCCCACGCCGGCCGCATCGTCGAGGCCGTGGTCGCGTACCGCGACAGCATCGACGCGCGCATCGAGGAGGTCGCGCCCGCATATCCGGTGGTCCAGCTGGCTCGCATCGATCGCGCATTGCTGCGTTGCGGCATGAGTGAACTGCTACACTGCCCGACGACGCCAGCCCGGGTCGCGATATCGGAGTGGGTCGAGCTCGCTCGGACCTACAGCGGAGAGCCCACCCGGCGGCTCATGAACGGCGCTCTTGGACGCGTCGCCAGGGAGGCGGGGCAACGAGAGGGGACCGATGGGACTCAAGACCCCGCCGGTTCCGGGAGCGCGAACGATACAGTGACCACAGCCCATACGGAGGGACCAGCAGAGTGACCGCTTCGACCTACGAGCGACTCAAGAAGATCGTCGTCGAGCAGCTCGGTGTGGACGAGGCCGAAGTCAAGCCCGAGTCTTCGTTCGTGGATGACCTGAACGCCGACTCTCTTGACCTCGTCGAGCTCGTGATGAGCCTCGAGGAGGAGTTCGGTACCGAGATCTCGGACGAGGATGCGGAGCGGATCCGCACCGTCCAGGACGCAGTCGACTACATCGACGAGCACCTCAACCAGTAACCCTCGACCGGGGTCGATGCCAACGAGCAGCGGCGATCTGGCCGATCGTCTCGGTCTCGTCTTCGACGACCCCGCCCTCCTCACCGAGGCGCTCGTCCACAGCAGCTATGTGAACGAGCACCCCGAGGGCACGACCGACTCCAACGAGCGGCTCGAGTTCCTGGGGGACGCCGTCCTGTCGCTGGTCATGTCGGAGGCGCTGTTCAAGCGCCACCGCGACGAGCCGGAGGGCGTGCTGACCACCCGTCGAGCTGCCATCGTCTCCACCCGCGGGCTGGCCCGCATCGCCCGCCGCCTCGGTATCGGCGACGCCCTCGTGCTCGGGCCAGGGGGCCGAGAACTCCGGGGAGCGAGGCCGCTCCTCCGTGCTGGCCGGCCTCTTCGAGGCCATCGTGGCTGCCATCTACCTCGACCAGGGGCTCGACGCGGCCCGCCGCTTCATCCTCGACGCCGCGGCTCCGGAGCTCGAGTCGCTCGTGCCTGCCGATGACCTCAAGGCGCCCAAGAGCCGCCTGCAGGAGCGCGCCTTCGCGGTCAGCGGCCGAGCGCCGGCGTACCGCATCGTCAGCAGCGAAGGCCCCGATCACGATCGACACTTCGTGGTCGAGGTCGCCGTCGACGGTGAGGTCCGCGGCGTCGGCGAAGGCCGCAGCCGGCGCGAGGCGGAGACGCGGGCCGCCGAATCCGCGCTCGCGCGGCTGGATGGGCCGAGCCGCCGCCGCGGGCGGGGCACGCATGAGCCTGGCTCGTCTGCGCGAGCTGCGCATGGTCGGGTTCAAGTCCTTCGCCGAGCGCACCGTGGTCGAGTTCGGGCCCGGCATCTCGGCGGTGGTCGGGCCCAACGGCAGCGGCAAGTCCAACCTCGCGGACGCCCTGCGCTGGGCCCTCGGTGAGCAGGGTCGGGCGCTGCGCAGTCGTCGCGCAGAGGACCTGATCTTCGCCGGCAGCGCCAACCGTCGGGCCGTGGGCATGGCCGACGTCAGCCTCGTCATCGACAACGAGGACCGCCTGCTGTCGGTGGACTTCGCCGAGGTCGAGCTGTCGCGGCGTCTCTTCCGTTCGGGCGAGAACGAGTACCTGCTCAACCGTCAGCGCATCCGGCTGCGCGACCTTGTCGAGCTGCTCGACGACGCCAACATCGCCGACAACGCCTTCCTCTTCATCGGACAGGGCATGGTCGACCAGGCGCTGGCGCTGCGTCCGGAGGAGCGCCGTCCGCTGTTCGAGGAGGCGGCCGGCATCCGCAAGCACCAGCGGCGCCGCAAGCGGGCGGAGACCGAGCTGGCCGAGGCCGAGTCCAACCTCGAGCGCGTGCGCGACGTGCTCGCCGAGCTGCGTCCGCAGGCTCGCCGTCTGGCGGCCCAGGCCGAGCAGCAGGAGGCGCGCATGATGGCTGGCGTGGAGCTGGCCGAGGCCCTCGTCGACGGCGCGCGGGCCCGCCTCTCCGCTGCCGAGACCGAATCGCGTCGCCACGCCGAGTCGCTGGCCGCGTCGCGCCGCGAGGCCGATGCCGCCCTCGCGGCGCTGCGCGAGGAGGAGGAGCGCGCCGCGGCGCTCACCCGGGCGCTCTCCGAGCGTGCCGATGCCGAGCAGCAGCTGCGCGAAGCGCTCGACCGGTCCCGTGCTGCGGTGCAGCGTATCGAGCTGAGCCGCACGCGCTCGGCCAGCGACTCGGCGGCGCTGGTGCGCGAACGCCAGCGCCTCGCCGAGGAGCGCGCCGCGGCGACCGCGCGTGCCGAGGACGCACGGCGCCGCATGGCGGCCGTGCTGCCGGCGCCCGACCGCGGTGCCGAGGATGCCCTCGAGCAGGCCGAGCAGCGCCTCGCCGAGGCGATCCGTGACGCCGAGGAGCTGCGGCAGGCCGGTCGCGCGGATGCCGAGCGCGCTGCCACCGCCCGTGCCGCCCGCGCGCGGCTGGCGGGTGATGCCGAGCGAGCCGCGAGACGGGCCGCCGAGGCCGAGCGCCGTCTGCGCTCACAGGAGGAGCAGGTGGCAACGGCCACCGAGGCGGCCGCCACGACGGCGGAGCGTGCCGAGGCCGCGGCCGAGGCGCGAACGCTGGCTCACGCGTCCGAGGAGGCCGCCGAGCAGGAGGCCGCCACGACCCGTGTCGCCGCCTCCGAGGCCGACGCCGAGGCCGCCGCGGCCAACGAGGCGCTCAGCCGCCTGCGTGCCGAGCAGGAAGGCCTGTCTGCCCGGCGTGAGGCGCTCGACCAGCAGCTCGACCGGGGCCTCGACGCCGCGCTGCTGCGCTCGGTCCGTGCGCGCGGAGGCCGCCGGTTCAGCGATGGGCTGGAGGTGGAGCCAGAGCTGCGCCTGGCGGTCGAGGCGGCGCTGGGCGAGGTGCTCGCCGGGCTCGTGCTCGACGCTGATGCTGTGCCGGCGCTGGCCGACGCGGCGGCGGTGCTCGTGCTGCGTGACGGTGGTGATGGGCGTCCGCCGTGCCGCTGACCGTGCCGCCGCCAGGCTGGTGGACGCTGTCAGCGATGCCGGTGGCGGGGCGCTGTCGGCTGCCCTGCGACTCGATCCCGATGCCCACGCCGCCCGTCTGCTCGCCCGCTGCCTGTGGCTGCCCACGCTCGAGGACGCGCTTTCGCTGCGTGAGCTGCTGCCGCCCGGCTGGCGCCTCGTGACGAAGGACGGCGTGGTCGTCGACGACCTGGGGGTCATCCGGCCTGCGCCCGCCGTCTCCACGCTGGAGCGTCGCGCCGCCCGCGACGAGGTCGTCCGCCGGCAGGAGCGCGTGGCCGCTGAGCTCGAGTCCGCCACGGCACGCGCGGCCGCCGCGCAAGGTGCGCGCTCGGCAGCCGAGGCCGCCGTGGGCGCCGCGCGCGCGGCGCTGGACACCGCCCGGCGCGCACGTCGCGTAGCCGACGAGACCGAGCGCTCCGCCGCCTCTGCCGCCGAGAACGCCGCCCGCGAGCTGGCCTGGCAGGAGGCGCTCCTGGAGCGCGCCCGCAGCGAGGCCACGACCGCGAGCGGAGGAGTCCAGCCAGCGCACCGCAGAGCTGCAAGGACCTCGATGACAGCCATGCCGGCGAGGCCGCCAGCCCCGAGGCTCGCAGCGCGCTGGAAGCGCTGGAGGCGCGGGTGGCCACCCTGCGCCGTGAGCGCGATACCGCGGCCGACGGTGGCCGGCGAGGCCCGCGCCGCCCGCGAGCGCGCCCTCGAGGACCGCCGCCGCGCCGAGGTCAGCCTGGGCCTGGCCGAGGCGCGCATCGAGGAGCTCGACCGGGAGGAGGTCGCACTCAGCGGCCGCGATGCCGACCTGGTCGCCGAGCGTGAACGGCTGGCCGCCGAGCTGGCCGCCGCCCAGGCCATCCTGCAGCGAGAGAGCGAGCGCTTCGAGGCCTCTGTCGCCTCTGCGCGTGACGAGCGCAACGACCTGCTGGCGGCGGAGTCGGCCGCCAGCGCGGCACGCGAGCGGCTGCGCCTGGCCGAGGGCCGCAGCCGCCAGAGCGAGGTCGCGGAGATGGAAGCGCGGCTGCAGGTCGACGCCGCACGCGAGGGCCTGCTGGTGGAGCTGGCCTCGATCGGCGACGACGGCCTGCAGGCACTGCTGGCCCACGGCGACCAGGCCGCGCCGGTGCGCTCGACGAGCAGTGACGAGCTGCCGGAGCTGCTCGAGTCGGCCCTCGATGCCGCCCTCGAGGCGTGGCGAGGTGGGTCGGCTGACGACGAGGCTGCTCCGGAGCCGCCATCGCGCGCGCGCATCGCGGCGCTGCGCCGCCGCTTCAACGATGTCGGTGCCAGCAATCCCTTCGCCGTGCAGGAGCTGGCCGAGGTCAAGCAGCGGCTGGAGTCGCTGGAGGCGCAGCGCGAGGACCTGGAGAAGGCCATCCGTGACACGCGCGAGATGATCGCCCGCCTGGGCAGCCTCATGACCGAGCAGTTCCGGCAGACGTTCGAGGCGCTCGAGGGCTCGTTCGGTCGGCGCTTCCACCAGCTCTTCGGCGGTGGCGAGGCGCAGCTCTCGCTGACGGATCCCAGCGACCTCGCCAGCACCGGCGTGGAGATCACGGCGCGGCCGCCGGGCAAGAAGCGCCAGCCGCTGGCGATGCTCTCCGGCGGCGAGCGCGCGCTGACCGCGGTGGCCCTGCTGATGGCCATGCTGGAGGTGCGACCGGTACCCTTCTGCGTGCTCGACGAGGTGGACGCCGCGCTCGACGAGGCCAACATCGGGCGCTTCTCATCCGCCCTCCGCTCGCTCGCAGAGGAGATCCAGTTCGTGGTCATCACCCACAACCGCGGCACCATCGAGGCGGCCGACGCGCTCTACGGCGTCACCGTCGGTGACGATGCGGTCAGTCGCGTCATCTCGCTGAAGCTGGCCGACCTGCCGGCCGACGATCCGCGCCTCGCCGGCGCGGTCCGCGCATGACCGCGCCGGAGCGGGGGGCGTCGCCGCCCGAGCGCATCCTGCTGCAGGACGCCCTGCGGCCGACCCGGCAGGGCTTCGCCGAGCGCGTCCGCCACCTGCTGGGCAGTGGCAAGCCCGACGACGAGACGTGGGAGGAGGTCGAGGAGGCGCTCATCTCCGCCGACCTGGGCGCCGAGGTCGCCGTCGAGGTCTGCGATCGCGCCCGGGCTCGCACGGACGTGGGGCCGCAGAAGGCGTTGCAGCTGGAGCTGCTCGGCCTGTTCGCCGAGCGCAAGGCCGTGCCCTGGCCGCGCATCCCCGGACCGGGCATCCCGGCGGTCGTCCTCGTCGTGGGCGTCAACGGCACCGGCAAGACCACCACCATCGCCAAGCTGGCCTATCGCTTCAAGTCGCTCGGCGCGAAGGTGCTGCTGGCCGCGGCCGACACGTTCCGCGCGGCGGCCATCGAGCAGCTCAGCGACTGGGCCGAACGCATCGACGTGCCGGTCATCGCCCATGCCGCCGGCGCCGACCCGTCGGCCGTCGTCTTCGATGCCATGGATGCGGCCAAGGCCCGCGGCATGGACGTGGTCATCATCGACACGGCCGGTCGCCTGCACACGAAGGCCAACCTGATGGAGGAGCTGGCCAAGATCCGGCGCACCATCGGCAAGCGCATCCCCGAGGCACAGCCGGAGGTGCTCTTCGTGCTCGACGCCACCACCGGCCAGAACGGGTTGATGCAGGCCAAGGCCTTCGACGAGTCGTCGGGCCTGACGGCCATCGCCCTGACCAAGCTCGATTCCACGGCCAAGGGCGGTGTGGCCTTCGCCATCGAGCGCTCGACGAACGTGCCGGTCCTGTTCGTGGGCCTGGGCGAGAAGATGACCGACCTGCGCGACTTCGACCCCAACGCCTTCGTGGCCGCGCTCTTCGCCGTCGAGGGATCGTCATCCGCCTAGCTCCGGGCCGGCGCCGCTAGACTGAGCCGCATGTTCGACGCCCTTTCCGATCGCCTCCGCCTCGCCCTCTCCGGCCTCACCGGGCACGGCCGTATCAGCGAGGACGACGTCAACGTCGCCATGCGCGAGATCCGGCTGGCCCTGCTGGAGGCCGACGTCAACTACAAGGTCGTCAAGGACTTCGTGAAGCGCGTCAAGGAACGCGCCGTCGGCGCCGAGGTCATCGAGAGCGTCAACGCCGGCCAGATGGTGGTCAAGATCGTGCACGAGGAGCTCACCACCATCCTCGGCGCGGGCGACCGCACCTTCCGCTACGACGGCTCGCCGGCCGTCATCGCCATGGTCGGCCTGCAGGGCTCGGGCAAGACCACCTCGTCGGCCAAGCTCGCGCGCTGGATCGTGCGCCAGGGCCGCCAGCCGATGCTGGTGGCTGCCGACCCATACCGGCCGGCCGCAGTGGAGCAGCTCATCACGCTGGGCAAGAGCCTCGACATCCCCGTCTACAGCGCCCCGCCGGGAACACGCGTGGTGGATATCGCCAGCGGCGCCGTGGCACAGGCGCGGCAGACCGGACGCGATGTGGTCATCCTCGACACTGCCGGTCGGCTGCAGGTCGACGAGGCGCTGATGGCCGAGATCCGCGAGGTCCACGCCGCGGTGCGCCGAAGGAGACCCTGCTGGTGGTGGACGCCATGGTCGGCCAGGAGGCTGTCTCGGTGGCAGAGGCCTTCCACGCCAACACCCCGGTCAGCGGTCTCGTGCTGACGAAGATCGACGGTGATGCCCGTGGTGGCGCAGCGCTCTCGATCTCGGCCGTCAGCGGCCTGGCCGTGAAGTTCATGGGCACCGGCGAGAAGACCGATGCCCTGGAGGTCTTCCATCCCGACCGCCTCGCCGGGCGCATCCTGGGCATGGGCGACGTGGTCAGTCTCGTCGAGCGCGCCCAGGAGACCTATGACGCCAAGGAAGCCGAGAAGCTCGCCGAGAAGCTCAAGAGGAACGCCTTCACCCTCGACGACTTCCTCGAGCAGATGCAGCAGGTCAAGAAGATGGGGCCGCTGGGCTCGATCATCGACATGATCCCCGGCCTCGGCGGCGCCGCCAAGCAGGCGCAGCAGGCCATCGATCGCGGCGAGCTGGCACGCGTCGAGGCCATCATCCGTTCCATGACGCTCGAGGAGCGCAACGACCCGGGCATCCTCAACGCCTCTCGCCGCCGGCGCATCGCGCGCGGCTCCGGCACCAGCCTGCCGGAGGTCAACCGGCTGGTGAAGCAGTTCGGCGAGATGCAGCGCGTGATGAAGATGATGCGCGGCCGGGGGGGCAAGATCCCCGGCCTGCCCATGGGACCCCTGTCCTAGGTCGAGGGCGGCCCGTTCGGTGAGACAATAGCGGCGTTGAGTTCGTCCAACCCTCGTCACACCATGTCTCGGAGGTAGCAATGTCATCCCCAGCAGCGACTCCCGCACGCGGTCGCCGCGGCCTCTGGCGTTGGGCCGTCGCCCTTGTCGCCACCGTCGCGCTCGTCATCTCCGGCTCGGGCCTCGTCGTGTTCGCCCAGAACGGTGCCGGCGAGTCCCAGGGACCGGCCTTCGTCCCGGCCGAGACGCCGATCTACCTCGAGGTGCGCCTGGACATGCCCGCCGGGCAGAGTGAGGCAGTGGCACAGATGCTCACCGCCTTCCCCGGCTTCGCCGATGCCGGCAGCTTCGACATGAAGCTCGATGAGGTCGTGGCGGGCCTGGCTGGCGAGATGGGGCTCGACGCTGCGGAGGTCGACCTCATCGGCGATGTCCTGACCGGCGAGATCGGTCTTGCCGTGGGCGATCTCGAAGCCGCCATGTCCGGCGGCAGCGACCCTGCCGTGCTCATCGGGCTGGCCGTAGCCGATGCCGAGCTGGCCGCCTCCATGCTCGCCTCCATGGCGGGCGACGTCAGCGAAGAGACGTACGGCGACAGCACCATCCTCACCGACATGACCACCAGTGGCGCCGTGCATGCCGGCTGGATGCTGCTCTCCAACGACATCGCGCAGGTACAGGCGGCCATCGACGTGCTCGACGGCAGCGCCCCCAGCCTGGCCGAGGACGCCGGCTTCTCGACCGCGTTCGCGCGCGTGCCCAGCGGGCACCTGGGAGCCGCCTACGTCGACATGCAGTCCTTCGCCTCCTTCATCGACCTGGCCGGCATGATGGCCGACGGGCCAGACCGGCATGGAGCTGCCCGTGGCTGACCTGGCAGCGATGCTGCCGGTGGACATGGTCATGTTCCTGGCCGCCGAGCCCGATCGCATGAACCTGGAGGTGCTGGTCACGCCGGGAGAGGCGACGCCCGGCGCGCCTGTCGGCGACTCGGAGCTGGCCACCGTATTCCCGGCTGACACCCAGCTCTACGTGGAGACGCGTGAGCTCGGCAGCGGCGTCGAGACCGCGCTCAACGGTCTCGTCGAGCTGCTTGCGGCACAGGCCGAGATGATGCCCAGCGACGGCGCCATGGGCGGCCTCGAGGACATCGAGGCGCTGCTCGGCGAGGACAGCCCCATCACCAGCTTGCTCGGCGCGCCGCTGCCGCAGGTCCTCGACTTCGTGGAGGACGCTGCCGTCGGTGCCGGCCTGAGCTCGGATGGCCTCTGGGTCGGCATGGCCGGCGAGGTCTCCGACGAGGCCATCGCCGAGGACCGGGTGAGCAACCTGCTCGCGCTGCTCCGTCTCTTCGGTGGGGACCCGGCCCAGACGGGCATCAGCGTCGAGACCGCGATGGTCGGCGATACCGAGGTCACCACCATCATGCTGCCGCTCGACGAGCTGCTCGCGGAGTCGGGCCTGCCCATCACGCTCGGCAACAGCATCAGCGTGGCCGTCAGCGACGGCGAGCTGCTCATCGGCATGGGCGACTTCGTGGAGTCGGCCCTGAGCGCTGACGCCGCCGATTCGCTCGGAGCCAGCGCTGCCTACGTCGACGCGATCGGCGAGGACAGCGTCAACGCCGGCCTGATGTACATGAACGTGAGCTCACTGCTCGCGTCGCTCGACCCGCTGCTGTCGGCGGCGATGCCAGAGTGGGCCGACATCGCGCCCTACGCCACGGGCGTCGATCGCATCGTCCTCCTCAGCACGGCGGATGACGGCGTGGCCCACACACGCATGACCGCCATCGTCAACCAGTAATCCGCGTACGCGGTACCATTCGCCGGGCATCGCTACGCGGTGCCCGGCGTTCTCATGCCTGCGTGACGTTTCGCTGGCGGTAACGCATACGCCCCACAGGAGGTCTCCGAAACCCTTGGCAGTCCGAATCCGCCTCACCCGAGTCGGCGCGACCAAGCAGCCCAGCTACCGCTTCGTCGTCGCTGATAGCCGCAACGCCCGCGATGGACGCTCCATCGAGACGCTGGGTCACTACAACCCGCGCAGCGAGCCCGTCGAGATCAACGTCGACGCCGAGAAGGCCACCAAGTGGATGCAGCAGGGCGCCAAGCCCTCCGCCACCGTCGAGCGCCTCTTTCGCCGGGTCGGCATCCTGCCCGACGTCAAGTAGCGATGGCAGCCGTCGAGCTGGTCACGTTCGTGGCCAAGTCCCTGGTCGATGACCCCGACGCCGTGAGCGTGGAGGTCCACGAGGAAGATGGTGGCCAGGTCATCGAGCTGAGCGTGGCCGAGGATGACATGGGCAAGGTCATCGGCCGCAATGGCTCCGTGGCCAAGGCCCTGCGCACGCTCCTGAAGGTCGTAGCCACGCGCGAGGGTGAGTCCATCTCGCTGGAGATCGTCTAGCCAGAGGTGGCGACACCCGCCGACGAGCGTGTCACCGTCGGGCTCGTGCACGGACTCCACGGGCTGCGGGGCGCTGTCCGCGTCGAGGTCCTGAGCGATGACCCCGAGCGGTTCGCCGTCGGCGCCGTGCTGTTCGTCGAGGGTGACGAGCGGCCGTTGACGATCGACTGGACCGGGCCGGCCAATCCGGGCCTGCTGGTGAGCTTCAGCGAGATCCAGTCGCGCGAGGCAGCCGATCTCCTGCGCCAGCGATATCTCGAGGCGCTGCCGGACGAGCCACTGCCCCCGCACACGTACTACTGGCACCAGGTCGAGGGCCTCACGGTCAGCACCACG
Organism: uncultured Chloroflexia bacterium; assembly: GCA_963698505.1. GTDB lineage: Bacteria > Chloroflexota > Limnocylindria > Limnocylindrales > CSP1-4 > JAFMJV01. Next base: position 28,166 of record CAVORC010000055.1, read on the forward strand.
ACGGGAGAGACGCTGGGAGCCGTGGTGGATGTCTTCCGTGCCGGGGGAGGGGAGGTCTACGTCGTCCGCGGTGGAGACCGTGGCGAGATCCTCGTCCCGGCGGTCAGCGACATCGTCCTGGAGCTCGATCCGTCGGCGGGACGATTGGTCGTCGACCCGGTCGCTCTTGACCTGCCACAGAAGCCTCCGCGCAGGCGGCGCCGTCACGAGCTCACGCGAGAGGAGCGCAAGGCCGCGCGCAAGCGTCCGCGCAAGCTGCCGGGCGGGGGCTGATGCGCATCGACGTCATCACCCTGTTCCCCGCCATCTTCCCCGGGCCGCTCGCCGAGTCGATCCCCGGGCGCGCCCTTGAGCGTGGCCTCGCCGAGCTCCACGCGCACGACCTGCGCCAGTGGGGCCTGGGGCGGCACCGCTCCGTCGACGACTATCCCTATGGTGGCGGCGCGGGCATGATCCTGCGTCCGGAGCCCGTGGCCGACGCGCTCGACGCCGTCGCTCCGGCCGGCTCCGACACGACTCGCATCCTGCTCGATCCCGGCGGCGAGCCCTTTCGCCAGGCTCGCGCCCAGGACCTGGCCGAGCGGCCGCACCTCGTGTTCGTGTGTCCTCGCTACGAGGGCATCGACGAGCGGGTGCGGTCGCTGGTCGACCTCGAGCTCTCGGTCGGCGACTTCGTGATGTCGGGCGGGGAGATCCCCGCGCTGGCGGTCATCGACGCCGTGCTGCGCCTGCTGCCCGGCGCCATCGATGATGCCTCGACGGCGGAGGAGTCGTTCTCGCACGGCCTGCTGGAGTATCCGCAGTGGACCCGTCCAGCGGACTTCCGCGGCCAGGCCGTGCCGCAGATCCTGGTCAGCGGCGATCACGGCGCCGTGGCCGCCTGGCGCCAGCAGCAGGCGATCGAGCGGACGCGGCGCAGCCGGCCGGACCTGCTCGCCGGCGAGGGCCGCGAGGACGCCTGAGCGGGACTGCGCCAGAGCGTGCCCGCCAAGCCTGCTATACTCCGCCATCGACCCAGACAGGAAGCCCCTGCCCACGTATGCCCGCCGCTGACAGCGGCCGAGGCTCCACCGCCAGGAAGTGACGCCAGTGACCGTTCTCGACGAGATCGTCGCCGACCAGATCCGAACCGACCTGCCAGAGATCGCACCGGGCGATACCGTGCGCGTCTCGGTCAAGGTGGTCGAGGGCAACCGTGAGCGTATCCAGGTCTTCGAAGGCACGGTCATGCGCATGCGTGGCGGCGGTATCACCCGCTCGATCACCGTGCGCGCGCTGCGCAGCGGCGTCGGTGTCGAGCGAACCTTCAAGGTCAACTCGCCCCGTATCGACAAGATCCAGGTGGTGCGCCATGGCGTGGTCCGGCGCAAGCAGCTGTACTTCCTGCGCAAGCGTGTGGGCAAGGCCGCCACGTTGCGCGAGCGACGCGCCTAGACCCGATGGCGGCCGACCTGGCCGCCGCCCCCGCACGAGGACCCGGGCCGCGGCATCCGCGGAGCCCCGCTAGCATCGGCTCGTGCCACCTCGCCAGCCGCACCTGAAGGCCGAGTTCGCGTTGTGGCGCGCTGGTTCGCGACTCGTCGTGGGCATGGACGAGGTCGGGACCGGTGCCCTCTGCGCGCCCGTGGTCGCGGCCGCGGTGCTGGTCAGGCCGCACACGCGCAAGATCCCCGGCGTGCGTGACTCCAAGACGCTGAGCACGCGCCAGCGTGAGCGACTCGTGGACCAGATCAAGGCTCGTAGCCTGGCCTGGGGGATCGGCGCCGCCTCGGTGGCTGAGATCGAGCGGCTCAACGTGCGCAACGCGACGTTCCTCGCCATGCGCCGCGCGCTGCGTCGGCTCCCGCCGTACGACCACGTGCTGGTGGACGGCCAGAAGATCCGCGGCATGGAGGAGCTGATCGGGCCGTTCACGCCCATCGTGAAGGGCGATGCCTCCTCGTACGCCATCGCCTGTGCCTCGGTCGTGGCCAAGGTCACCCGGGACCGACTGCTGGCGCGCCTGGCGCTGCGCTATCCGGGCTACGGCTGGGAGCACAACGCCGGCTACGCCACGCGCGATCACGTCGCCGGCCTGCAGGTGTTGGGCATCAGCCCGCACCACCGTCGCAGCTACCAGCGCATCCGCGGCATCCTCGAAGGTCAGCAGCTCGTGCTGGCACTGGAGGGTGATCTGGCACTGGAGGATCATCTGGCACTGGAGGGTGATACCGACGCGCAGGAGGCCGACCGGCAGGGGCGTGGCTCGGCCTGGCCGACAAGCGCCGAGTAGGCGCCGGTGAGGTGCCAGCAAAGCGCGGATCAGCAGGCTGGGCGCATGTCCCGACCACCCCTGACGCGACCACCCGCCGGCCCGCGTGGCCGGGTGGGAGCCTCCGCCGAGGATGCCGCGGCGGCGCATCTGGTGCGGGCAGGCTGGGCGGTGCTGGCGCGGAACCTGCACCTGGACCGCGACGAGGTCGACATCCTGGCGCGGGAGGGCGGTCCAGGGGGAGTGCTCGTGGTCGTGGAGGTCCGGTCCGTCTCGGGTCGATCGTTCGGCTCGCCGCTGGAATCGGTCGACCGGCGCAAGGTCGCGCGTCTCTATCGCGCCACGATGACGTTGCGGCGCGCAGGGCATCCGACCCTGTCGCCATCGCTGCTGCGTGGTCGAGCGTGGCGCGTAGACCTGCTGACCATGCGCCGCAGCCCGGATGGCTGGACCGTGGAGCACCACCTGCGCGGCCTGGCGCCACCCTGACGGAGGCCGCCCTGGCGTTCGTCGCAACCTGTTCGTCGTGGGCGCCCGGGTGTCGATGATCAGTGACTCTGTCAGTCAACTGGTCTGTGGATCTGTCAGTCCCCGCTCCGCTCTGATGGTGGCCTCGAGCTTCGAGCCTGGCGTGACCCGACCCCAGGGATGGTCCTGCCGCGGAGGATAGCTGGAGGCCTCCTGGCGGATGGTGGGCGCGACGCCCTTGAGCGAGAAGCGGACCTTCTCGAGGTCGCGTAACCGGCCCGGGTCGATGTCGGTCTGGGTCCGCAGCAGCACCCGTGACCCATCGGCCACGACGAGACGCCCGTCGAGCTGGAGCCGCACCTCCACCCGCTTGCCGGCGAGGCTGCGGCCACCCCGTTGCCGTGGGATATCGAGCACGCTCCCGCCGATGCGGACGGTGGCGTCGTTGGCGATGACGCGCTCGTAGCGGAAGGCACAGACCGCGTCGAGGTCGACCGCGTCAGGCACCGGCCGCCAGGCCGGCACCGGATCGGCCGGCGCCACTCCGAAGGCCGCGTTGTAGCGGGGCAGCCAGTCGGCCAGCACCAGCACGGCGCTCTCGCGGTCGACCGCACCCGCGAGCCGCAGCTCGATGACGAGCCGGTCCTGGGCGGTGCCCCAGCTTCGCTCGGCCCGGCCCTTGGCCTGGGGGCTGCCGGCCGCGATCGAGCCGATGCCCAGCTCCGCGAGCGCCCGGCCCACCTGGGTCGGCATCGTATCGACGACGAGGGCCAGGCCCTCGGGTCGCCGTGAGGTGGCCGGCTCGAGGCTGGCATGGCGGTCGCGGTAGATGGCCTCGGGCAGGCCGTGCTCGCGGGCGAGGTCGCGCACGAGCTGGAGGTAGCCGGCACTGTCCTCCTCATCCCGGAAGGTGGCGAAGAGGAGCCGGCTCGTGGCGTCGTCGACCGCGCCCACGAGGGTCAGCCACGGGCCTCGGCCCTCGAGCCAGTCATGGCGGCTGCCGTCGACCTGCACGAGCATGCCCGCACGGGGCATGCGCTCACGGCGGCGGCGATGTCGCGGGGCCCGCCGCGGTCGCGCGCTGGGCACACCCGCATCGCGCAGGATGCGCCGCACGCTGGGTCGGGACAGCACGATGCCCTCCCGCTCGGCGAGCAGCTCGGTGAGGTGGCTGTCGTTGGCGCCGCGATAGTCGTCGCTCGTGGCCAGCTCGACCACCCGTGCCCGCAGGGCTCGCTCGATACGCCGCGGGCTGGCCCGGCCCCGGTTGCCATGGGCGAGTGCCGCGGGGCCCTCCGCGAGGAAGCGGGCTCGCAGGCGCCACGCCTGGCGGACCGAGACCCCCAGCCAGGTGGCGGCTTCCTCGATGGTCAGGTCTCCCGCGACGAGGTGGGCCAGGATGCGGCCGCGTCGCTGTTCCTCGGTGGTCAAGCTGATCGTGTCTCCCATGTGAGGAGACTGACCAACTCACGGACCAGCTATCACTGACAGAGTCACGGACCATCCACATTTTCAGCCGTGCAGGCGCACGCGCTCTGCTAGACTCCGCGCGTCATCGACAGGTTCTCGATTCCCCTGGACCACGGCACCTGGTCGGTGGCAGCTTCGTCGCCGTACGTCGGAGTCCTGAGATGGGTGCCCGTCGACTGATGGTCGTGGTGGTCTCGTTCCTGCTAGTCGGCGGATGGCCAATCCCGGGATCGGCGCAGGATGCCAGCGGGTCGTCTCTCTCCTCTGAGCAGCTGGTGCGAACGTTGGTCCCGGTCCCGACGCCAGCCGAGCCCAGGCTGCCAACCACACCACGTGCGCCCGCCGAGCTGGCCGCCGAGTGGCTGGGCTCCACCACCGATGAACAGCGTCGAGACCTCCTGCTCGAGGTCATGTCGGGCATCGGGCTCGGGGTCCATGGCGTGGATGGGTCACCCATCCTCATCGGCGCTGAGCGATCGCCGAACGACCCTTGGCTCTATGACTTCGAGATCGCGCTGTTGGCCGCAGTCCCCGGCCAAGCACCCCCGGTCACTGTGGCCGACATCGCGGCTTTCCTGTCGCTCGTCCTGAGCGACGCCGCGGGTTCACCCCTCGAACCGGCGGCCCTGGGCGAGCTCATCCGAGCCGCCGTGGCCGAGTCGATGGCCGCGTCTACGGACCCGACTGGGTTCCCGCTGCGTCTGGCTCAACACATAGAGCTCGCGGCCAGCGGTCTCGACCTGGCCGTTGAAGTGCCACTCGACGTACCGCTGACGCCCCTCGTGGCGACCCTCATCGAGATGGATTTCCTCCTACCGTTCGCCATCCTCGGTGACCATGCTGAGGCTGGGTACCGGCCTGTATCCGCATCGCTCCCTGCTGGGTCGATGCGCTCGGCGCAGTCCTCTAGTCGCGCCTCGAGTCGTGCCCTGAGTGGTGCCCCGCGCCTGGCTGCCTCGGCAGCCGGTGCGGCCTGTGGCCGGATCGGCAGCTGGGCCTACAAGAAGAGCTGGGACATCGGCAAGCTGGGCGCCATGGTCCTCAGAGGCGGAGCGGTGCTCACCGGCGCCACGGCACCAGCCCAGCTGCTGCACCAACTGTTCCTGCGCCGCGCCATCTCGGTGCGCGGGAGTGTCGACAACCAGGACCTGCACTACCTCCATCGCGACTCACTCGATAGCGCCCTCTTCGAAGTTCGGGCCAGCGTGGACGTCCAGCTATCGCCCGACGCCATCCGCTGTGGTGCCCTCGCTGGCCTGAAGCTGCCCAAGGCCGGGCCGCTGCCCGGCATCGCGGTGGACTGGAGCCTCGGGTCACTGGAGTCGCACGGCACCACCCTGTGCTATCCGGCGTCGTGCCGGACCGGTGCCGACGGTATCGTGCAGATGGCCTTCACTCCCATGGTCGAGCCGCAGCCCGAGGGGCTTGGCCCCATCGAGTACGACCGTGGGATCGTCGTCGCCCACGCCAACTATCTGCTCGACCTCGGCAATGTGGGTGGCCGGCTCCCGCTGGCCGGTGCCTGGAAGTTCCACGACATCAAGGTGAGCTGGCACCGGCCCTACCGACTCGAGCTTCGCATCGACTCGAAGATTGAGACCGTGGGCCTCGTGCGCTCGATGGCGACGGCCAAGGGTCGGATCGCTCTGTCGCCCACTGAGGGTGGACCCGATCCCAAGGGCAGCGGAACGATCAAGGTCAAGACGAAGCCGCTTTCGGCCGACGGTTGCAAGGGCGAGTCCTTTGCCCAGGGGGCGGGCGTCATCGACTGGCAGGTCACGCGTGCCTGGGTGGACCCAAAGTCGAAGTCCGCTAGTCTGGCCATCGACAACGGGCCGGCCCTCGAGAACCCCGACAAGCTGACCCGACCACCGTGCAAGCCACTACCGGGCGCCACCAGCCGGTTCAGCACGTGGGAGCACTACTTCATGCAGTCGCATCTGCGTGACAAGAAGTCCGGTGTAGGCATCCCGCTCGAGGGCTGGGAGTGGCGCGCGAGCGAAAAGGACTTCGCGTCGGGTGGGCTGCTGGCATCGCTTGACTACAAAGAGGCCTGTCCCAATAAGCTCGCCGGCTGCAAGGGCAACACCCGCTTCGAGCTCTACGCCTATCCCGTCGAGGATTGACCCCATGGGCGCAGCGCTCCGTATCTGGCGCTCACGTCCTTCGCGCCTTTCGTGTCCTTCGTGTCGGCCGACTTGGCCATACGCTACCCACCGTAGCGCCAGACCAGGTGGTCGAGGCAGGTTCGCCCGGTCGAGGTCGCCGATGAAGTCGAACCACGCTCAGCGTCGATCACGCGTGGCGTCGCCATGGCCGATCCAGACCCCGGCGAGTACCGCAAATCGGTCTCCTGCTACTGGGGCTGGCATCTGGCCATGTACTGCCAGGGGAGCGCCGACTGGAACATGTCAGGGCCGTGGGACGCCCTCGGGCCTTGTCGCCACGCCGTCAGACCCACCTGATGCCGTCGTGACATATGACCTAGTTACTTAGTGTCGTTTTCCCCGCGTGGATCCCCAAAGCCTGAGGCCATAGTCGCGCTACGAAGGACCGCTGCATCTGGCGACCTGGCCGCAGCGGCGAAATGGACATGCGTATCGGGGGGAGCCGGTCGATGGTCGATTCGAGTGTGGTCCTGTGGGGACAGGCCCTGATATACACGCTGTATGCCGGCGCTGTCCTCCTGATCATGGCGGTGTTCGCCATCATGGTCACCCGACCCGGTCAAGCGAAGGTGCCCAAGATCCTGTTCACGGCCTGGGCCATCGTCCTCATCGTCACCGGCGTTTCGCTGCATATCGTGTCGTCGAACACCATCCCCTGGGTCCACATGGACCTCGATCGTGACGCCTACGACCCCGACAAGACATTCGAGATCCGGGTGGCGAACCACGAGTTCCAGCTGCCCTCGGAGACGCTGCAGATCGACTGCAACGACCTGGTCCTCTTCGATGTCCAGTCGGACGACCTGACCTACGGTTTCGGCCTGTTCCGGCAGGACAACTCGCTGGTCTTCCAGATGCAGGTCGTACCAGGGCATCGCAACGACGTCCTGTGGGAGTTCGAGAGGGACGGCATCTACGACATCCGCTCGACCGAGTACTCCGGCCCCGCAGGGCACCGCATGGTGGTGCCTGAAGCGGTCGTGGTCACCGGCTGCGCGGCAGCGGCATAGGGCGGGGGACTGACATGGCATTCGTACGGACCCTCGTGGGTGGCAACCAGGGCGCATTCGATGCTTCCACGCTGACGCCCATGCAGAAGCTGACGCTTCGTTTCGTCGTTATCGGCATCGGCTACTACGCCTTCGCTGCCATCGAAGGCATGATCATGCGGATCTACGCCATCGAGCCCATCTCGCTGATCCCGCCCAACCAGTACTTCGGCATCCTGACCGCCCATCCGCTGGTCGGCATCTTCGGATCCACCTACCTGCTGTCGCTGGGTGCGTTCCTGTTCCTGGTGCCGTTCATGATGAACAAGCCGCTCTGGAGCTACCGGCTCGCAAGCTTCACCTTCTGGGGCATCGCCATCGGCACGCTGGTGTTCTGGCTAGCTGGCTTCCTGACACACTACGCGCCGCTGTATACGCTGTATTGGCCACTGCCTGCGGACACATCCCAGTTCGAGCCCTGGGGCGGCGTCATCTTCGTGGCCGGCATCGCGTTGATCATGCTGGGCACGCTGGCCTTCGTGTGGAACATCTTCGCCACCATCCTGCACACCCCCAAGGGCGAGCCCTACCAGCGCAAGTGGCCGCTCTTCGCGTCGGCCATCGGCCTGACCGGCTTCCGCAACCTCTTCACCGGCCACAGCCAGGATGACGAGCCCGTGCCGCTGGGCGTCGCTGCCGCGGCTCGCGGTGCGGTCGATGCAGCGTTCAACTCGATCGTCATCCTCAGCGCCGGCATCCTGATCATCATCTTCCTGGTGGCGGCGGCCCTGGGCTTTTCGCTGGAGAACTCGCTTGTCGACGCCCTGCTCTACAAGAACTGGTTCTGGTGGGGCCTGGATCTCATCGCCGATGGGTTGGTGCTCATCTGGGTCGCGGGAGCCTGGTACATCCTGGCCACGCTGATCACCGGCCGCCGATTGTTCATGGCCAACGTGGCGCGTGCCGCGCTGCTGGTCGAGCTGGTCGTTTCCTGGACGGTCTGGTCGCACCACCTGCTATCCGACCAGAGCCAGCCGGCCATCCTCAAGGTCGTGTCCGGAGAGATGGTCACGGCCTTCGAGCTCATCACCCAGGGCCTGGCCTTCTTCATCACCTTGGCCACGCTGTGGCTGGCGCGGCCCCTCAAGATGACCAACGAACTCAAGTTCCTGCTGGGCGGCCTGACCGGTTTCGGCCTGGGCGTGGCAGCCGGCATCCTGCAGGCCGACATCGGCCTCAACCGCATCCTGCACAACACCCAGTGGGTCATCGGTCCGCACGTCCACGTGGCAGTGTTGGTGGGCCTGACCATGACGCTCTATGCGGTCATCTACAAGCTCTTCCCGATCCTGACCAATGGAGCAACCTGGTGGAGCTCACGCCTCGTGAACATCCACTTCTGGTTCCACCTGCTTGGCGGTATCGGGATGGGTGCGTTCATGGGCATGGCCGGCCTCTCGGGCATGATGCGGCGGACCATCTACTACGAGGACGAGTTCCTCGTCTACATGATCCTTGCCGGCATCTGCGGGGCCATGCTCATCGTTGCGCTGGCGGCGTTCCTGCTGAACATCGTCATGACGGTCGGCTTGAAGGGCGCCATCGGCATCTTCCTCCCGGCGAACGGCGATCCCAAGGATCTGCTGCCTCCAGCGCCGGCCGAGGCTGCGGCCGAGTAGTCAGAGGCCGAGCTGCTGCCCGAGTAGCCAGACGCTCGAACGACCGGGGTCCTGCGCCAAGCTGTGCCCGGTCCTGCTATTGCGGGTGCGCGCTCGGGCAAGTGGCGTAGCGCAGCGGGTTGCGGGCGAGGCCACTCGTGGGCGGCTGGACGCGCCCGACGATCGGCTCGTGTGTCGGTTTGTCCCCTCCAGGGTGCCAATCGACCGAGATCGGTCGTGCGACCTGCACGAGCATGCCCGCACGGGGCATGCGCTCACGGCGGCGGCGATGTCGCGGGGCCCGCCGCGGTCGCGCGCTGGGCACACCCGCATCGCGCAGGATGCGCCGCACGCTGGGTCGGGACAGCACGATGCCCTCCCGCTCGGCGAGCAGCTCGGTGAGGTGGCTGTCGTTGGCGCCGCGATAGTCGTCGCTCGTGGCCAGCTCGACCACCCGTGCCCGCAGGGCTCGCTCGATACGCCGCGGGCTGGCCCGGCCCCGGTTGCCATGGGCGAGTGCCGCGGGGCCCTCCGCGAGGAAGCGGGCTCGCAGGCGCCACGCCTGGCGGACCGAGACCCCCAGCCAGGTGGCGGCTTCCTCGATGGTCAGGTCTCCCGCGACGAGGTGGGCCAGGATGCGGCCGCGTCGCTGTTCCTCGGTGGTCAAGCTGATCGTGTCTCCCATGTGAGGAGACTGACCAACTCACGGACCAGCTATCACTGACAGAGTCACGGACCATCCACAGTCGTGGGCGCCCGGGGGCGGCTCCGTGATAGACTCCCGCGGACCCCCGACCACGAGGGTCCCACGAGCGCAGCGCCAGTTGCGCATCACACACGCGTCGCCGCTCCCCGCAGGGGTGCCGTGCCGGCCCGGATGGGCCGCCGGTCTGCGGATCACGAGGCGCGCGGAGGAACAACCGCACAGGAGGTCCACGCCCCATGCCGTCCATCTCGATGCGCCAGCTGCTTGAGGCCGGTGTCCACTTCGGGCACCAGACTCGCCGTTGGAACCCCAAGATGAAGCCCTTCATCTTCGCCGAGCGCAATGGCATCCACATCATCGACCTGGCCCAGACGGTGGCCCTGCTCGAGGAGGCGCTCGACTTCGTCAGCGAGACGGTCGCCAACGGTGACTACGTCCTCTTCGTGGGCACCAAGAAGCAGGCTCAGGAGCCGGTCCACGACGAGGCAATCCGCGCCGAGATGCCCTACGTCAACCACCGCTGGCTGGGCGGCATGCTCACCAACTTCGTGACCATCCGCAAGCGTGTCGGCCTGCTTGACCAGCTCGAGGCACGCAAGACCAGCGGCGACCTGGACCGCCTCTCCAAGAAGGAAGCCTCACGGCTGACCGACGAGATGGCCCGCCTCGAGCTCAAGCTCGGTGGCGTGCGCAAGATGCGGCGGCTGCCGGGCGCGATCTTCGTCGTCGACCCGCTGCGCGAGAAGATCGCCGTGACCGAGGCGCGACGCCTGGAGATCCCCGTCATCGCCACCGGCGACACCAACGTCGACCCCGACATGATCGACTACATCATCCCGGCCAACGACGATGCCATCCGTTCCATCCGGCTGCTGTGCAAGCTCGTCGCCGACGCTGCCATCGAAGGCATGGGCGCCCGCGCCGCTCGTGCTGCCGAGGAGCCGGTGATCGGCGCCGATGTCAGCGACGCCGAGACCGCCAGCGACGAGATGGTCGCCGCGGTGGCCGCCGGCGGCACCTACAGCTTCGCTCCCGAGCCCGACGAGGACGAGGCCGTCCTGCCAGGCGAGGAGCCGGCCGCAGTGCCCGGTGAGGGCGCCCCGGTCGAGGGTGCCTCGGGCGCCGAGGGTGCCGAGGCCGTCGGCGAGCCGCCGGCCGATGGTGCTGCTGCGGAGGCGGCGGCACAGGCGGCCGCCGCGGTCCCTGCACCGGTCGAGGCGCCGGTGATCGAGGAGCCAGCAGCAGCGGAGCCTGAGGCAGCGGAGGCCACGGCGGATGCCAAGCCCCGCAAGGCGCCCGCCAGGAAGACCACCAAGGCGAAGGCCACTGCCACCAAGGCCGACGACGCCCCGGGTGAGGCTGAGGCGGCACCCGCCACCGATGGGGCGGCACCCGCCACCGAGAGCGAGACGACCGACGAGGCCTCCGACGAGGCAGCGTCCTAGCAACCGAGACGAAAGGGATAGCCACCAGCATGGCAACTGCGATCACGCCCGCACAGGTCAAGGACCTTCGCGACCGCACCGGAGCGGGCTTCATGGACTGCAAGAAGGCGCTCGAGGAGACCGGCGGCGACATCGAGGCCGCCATCGAGTTCCTCAAGGAGAAGGGACAGGCCAAGGCCGCCGGCAAGGCCGGCCGTGAGGCTCGCGAGGGCCAGGTCGCGTCGTATATCCACGCCGGCGGCCGCCTCGGCGTGCTCATCGAGGTCAACAGCGAGACGGACTTCGTTGCTCGCAACGAGGACTTCCAGCGGCTCGTCAGGGACATCGCCATGCAGGTGGCCGGGCTGGCCCCCAAGTACGTCACCATCGAGTCCATCCCAGCGGCCGATCTCGAGGCCAAGAAGGCAGAGCTCCTCGCCGACGAGGCCACACTGCAGAAGCCGGCCGAGATCCGCGAGAAGATCGTCGAGGGCCAGCTCAACAAGTGGTACAAGGACGTCGTGCTCTACGAGCAGAACTTCCGCGACACCGAGCTGACCGTGGGCCAGCTGGTCACCGAGGCGGTCGCGCGCATCGGCGAGAACATCCGCGTCCGCCGCTTCGTCCGCTACGAGCTCGGGGAAGCGCTGTGACCGACGGCTCCCTCCGAGCCGCAGAGGCCGCGGCGCCCGTCGAGGGCGCCCGCTACGGTCGCATCCTGCTCAAGCTCTCGGGTGAGGCCCTGCTCGGATCACGCCAGTACGGTGTCGATCCTGCCAAGTGCGGCTTCATCGCGGAGCAGGTCCGCATCGCCCACGATGCCGGTGTGGAGGTCGCCATCGTCGTCGGTGGCGGCAACATCTTCCGCGGGCTGGCCGCGTCGGCCAAGGGCATGGATCGTGCCACCGGTGACTACATGGGCATGCTGGCCACCGTCATGAACGGCCTCGCCCTGCAGGACGCCATGGAAACGGCCGGCATGGAGACGCGCGTCATGACCGCCATCGGCATGAACGAGGTCGCGGAGCCCTACATCCGGCGTCGGGCGGTGCGCCACCTCGAGAAGGGCCGCGTGGTCATCCTCGCCGCCGGCACCGGCAATCCGTACTTCACGACGGACACGGCCGCTGCCCTGCGCGCCGTGGAGATCGGCGCCGCCGTGCTGCTGAAGGCGACCAAGGTGGACGGTGTCTACAGCGCCGATCCGGTCACCGACGCCTCGGCCGTCCGCTACGACGAACTGACCTACACCGACGTCCTCGCGCAGCGGCTGGGGGCGCTGGATTCGACGGCAGTCAGCCTGTGCATGGACAATGAGATGCCCATCCTCGTCTTCGATATCAACCAGGAAGGCAACATCAGTCGTGCCGCGCTCGGTGAGCCGGTCGGAACGCTTATCCATGGAGGGACGAACGCATGAGTGATGCCCAGGACCAGTCGGTCGAGGCGCGCATGTCGGCGGCCGTCGAGGCGATGGACCGTGACTTCAACCACATCCGCACCGGCCGCGCCTCGACATCGCTCGTCGAGCGCATCCAGGTCGACTACTACGGCACTCCCACCCCGCTCAACCAGTTGGCCAGCATCAGCGTCCCCGAGTCGACCACCGTGGTCATCCAGCCCTGGGACCGCGGCGTCCTCGGCGCCATCGAGAAGGCCATCCAGAAGAGCGACGTGGGCATCACGCCCAACACCGACGGCACGGTCGTGCGCCTCAACATCCCGCCGCTCACCGAGGAGCGGCGCAAGGAGCTGGTCAAGCTCGTCCACAAGCGCATGGAAGAGGCCAAGGTCGAGATCCGCAACCATCGTCGCGACGCGGTCGACGCCATCCGCAAGCAGGAGAAGTCCGGCGACATCGGCGCCGACGAGGCTCACCGCCAGCAGGAGACCGTCGACCAGCTGACGCACAAGTGGACCGACGAGGTGGACCGCGTGGGTGCCGCCAAGGAGGCGGAGGTCCTGGAGGTCTAGGTGCCCGCAGCGTCGGTGACGGAGCGCACGGACGAGCCCGCTCGGCGCGTCCGACCCCGAGGAGCGCCTGCCTCGCCACGTCGCCATCATCATGGACGGCAACCGTCGCTGGGCCCGCGCTCGCGGCGTGGCCGAGGTCCAGGGCCACGCGGCGGGGGTCGAGGCCATCCGGCCCATCGTGGAGCATGCCGTCGAGCGTGGGCATCGAGGTGCTGACGATCTACGCCTTCAGCCGCGAGAACTGGCAGCGCTCGAGCCACGAGGTGGAGGCTCTGATCGGCCTCCTCGAGGCGACCATCCGCGACGAGACACCGCGCCTCATCGAGGAGGGCGTGCAGGTGCGCCTGGCCGGACGACTCGACGAGCTGCCGGCCGAGACCCGTGCATCCATCGAGCAGGCCATCCTGGCCACGGCGGGCGGTGGGCGGATGGTGCTGAACGTCGCCTTCAACTACTCCTCGCGTACCGAGATCATCGACGCGGTGCGCGCCTACGTCGACGACGGCAACAACCTCGCCGCAGCTCGACGAGGAGGCACTCGGTTCGTACCTCTACACGGCCGATCTGCCCGATCCGGACCTGCTCATCCGCACCGGCGGCGACCAGCGCATCAGCAACTTCCTGCTGTGGCAGGCGGCCTACGCCGAGCTCTACTTCTGCGACTGCTTCTGGCCGGACTTCGGACCGGCCGAGCTCGATGCCGCCATCGCCGAGTTCGCGCGCCGCGCGCGCCGCTTCGGGCGCTAGGGGGCGCGGTCCATGCGTGAGCGCGCCATCTCGGCGGTCGTCATCGCGGCCGTCGTCATCGTCGTCTTCCTGCTCGGCCAGCCCTGGCTGACGTTCGGCATCGCGGCCCTGCTCGCCCTGGCCGCGACGGAGGTCTTCCGGCTGCTGCCCCCGGCAGGCTTCCCGGTGCGACTGCTGCCCGGGGCTCTCCTGCCGCCGGTCGCGGTGCTGGCCATGGGCCTGGAGCTCGTGGACGCCGGCTGGCTGGCCGTCTACGTGGCCGCGGTGCTCGTGGTCCTGGCCATCGACGCGCTTCCGCCGACCCGAGGTCCGCGACGGCTTCCTGGTCTGGCTCGGTGGCAGCTTCGGCGCCATCTACCCCGCGCTGCTGGCGTTCATGGCGGCCATCCTCGTCGTGGCGCCCGAGGTGCCCGACGGACGCGCTCCTGGGCGGACTTCCTCAGCGCCGGCCAGACCTGGCTGCTGGTGCTGGTGCTGACGGTGTGGTCGTTCGACACGTTCGCCTACCTCGCGGGCCGGACCTTCAAGCGCGGCCGCTTCCTCAACCACATCTCGCCCAACAAGACCTGGAGCGGTGTCATCGGCGGCACGGTCGCGGCCATCGTCGTGGCCGGCGCCCTGGCTGGGGCGGCCGGCCAGTGGCTGCCCGGCGGCCTGCTGCTGGGCCTGGTCGTGGCGGTCGCCGGACAGGCCGGCGACGTGGCCGAGTCGATGCTCAAGCGCACGGCCGGGCCAAGGATTCGGGCAGCCTCATCCCCGGTCACGGCGGCATCCTCGATCGGGTCGACTCGTTCCTCTTCGCGGCCCCGGTCGTCTACGCCTACCTGCTGATCGTGGCCTGATGGCCGTTCGCGACGAGCGGCCACCGGTGCCGACGGGCGTGGCGCTGCTGGGCTCGACCGGCTCCATCGGCCGCCAGACCGTGGACGTGCTGACCTCCGCGGACGAGGGCCGCTTCGACGTCGTCGCCCTGGCGGCCGGGCGAGACGCGCAGACGCTGTCCGAGCAGGCGCTGCGCCTGCGACCCCGCCAGGTCAGCCTGGCGGACCAGCGACGCCGCGGCCCGACTGGAGCTGCCCGACGGCTGCGAGGTCGTCGATGCGCCGGACGCCATGGTGCAGATGGCCACGCGCGACGACGTGGACCTGGTCATCGTCGCCACCGGTGGCGTGGTCAGCCTGCGCCCGGTGCTGGCGGCTCTACGGGCAGGCAAGGTCGTCGCCACGGCCAACAAGGAGACGCTGGTGTCCGCCGGGCACCTGGTGATGCCCTTGGCCCGGCAGCTTGCCGACGGGGCGCTGCTGCGCGAACCGGCCTCACCGATGGCTTCCCCGCTGGCCTGGCTGCGGCCCATCGACTCGGAGCACTCGGCCATCTGGCAGTGCCTTGCCGGCGAGGACCTGGGCAGCGTGGCGCGGCTCATCCTGACCGCCTCGGGCGGGCCCTTCCGCGAGTGGACTGCCGCGCGCATGGCGACGGCGCGCCCGGAAGACGCCCTCAGGCATCCCAACTGGGTCATGGGTGCCAAGATCACCATCGACTCGGCCACGCTCATGAACAAGGGCCTGGAGGTCATCGAGGCGCACTGGCTATACGATGTGCCCTACCAGGACGTCGACGTCGTCATCCACCCCCAGAGCCTGGTGCACTCGCTCGTCGAGTTCGTCGATGGCTCACAGAAGGCCCAGCTGGGCCTACCGGACATGCGCATCCCCATCCAGTACGCGATCACCTATCCCCAGCGTGCCGCTGGGCCGGCCCCCCGGCTCGACCTCACGGAGCACCCCAGCATGACCTTCGAAGCGCCGGACGAGACGCGGTTCCCGGCGATCCCCATCGCCCGCGCGGCCGGCATCGCCGGTCCCGGGGCCACGGCTGCGCTCATCGCCGCCGACGACGTCGCGGTGGAGCGCTTCCTCGCGGGCCGGTTGTCGTATCCCGGCATGGCGTGGCTGGTCGAGGCGGCCCTCGAGCGCTTCGCTGTCAGCCACGCGCCGCAGCTCGAGGAGCTGGAGGCCATCGATGCGGCGGTGCGGGCATGGGCCCGTGACGCCAGGGAGCCGGGCACATGATCGACGGCATCATCAACGTCGTCCTGCTGCTGCTGGTGCTGACGGTGCTCGTGCTGCTGCACGAGCTGGGACACTTCGTCATGGCTCGACGCGCCGGCGTCACGGTGCACGAGTTCGGCATCGGCTTCCCGCCCCGGGCGAGGGTGCTCTTCAAGCGTGGTGACACCATCTACACGCTCAACTGGCTGCCCATCGGCGGCTTCGTGCGCATGGAAGGGGAGGAGCCCAGCCCGGCCGATGGCTCCGAGCCGGAGGCCGACAGCAGCGCGGGTCTCCCTGCTGACACCGAGGGGCTGCCCGAGCGCGAATCGCTCGACCCGCGAGCCTTCGTCAATCAGCCCCTGCGCACGCGCCTCGTCATCCTCTCGGCCGGCGTGGTCGTCAACTTCGTGCTGGCCTGGCTGATCTTCTCGCTCATCGCCTTCGTCGCCCAGCCCGTCTGGAAGGTGCAGCTGGCGGACGTGACACCGGGCTCGCCGGCCGCGGCCGTCGGGCTGGTGGGCGGCAACGTCATCGAGCAGCGCGAGCTGGAGGTCACCGATGAGGACGGCGTGCCGACCGGTGAGGTCATCACCTACGACGTCTACGACGACACCGGCGATACCATCCTGGCCATCGACGGGCAGACCTTCCCGGTCTTCGACGACATGGCCAACCCCGACGCCGTCGACGGCCGCATCGCTCCCATCAAGTACCTCGCCGACCGCCCCGGTGAGACCGTCGTCATCACCATCGAGCGCGCCGACGGCTCGGTCGAGGACGTGGAGGCGACGCTGCGCTCGCAGGACGAGATCGACGCCGGCCTGGGCGCGCTCGGGTTCCGGCCCGGCCAGTACAGCTTCGCCGAGCAGCAGAACGGGCTCGGCGAATCGGTCGTCATCGGGCTCCAGCGCACCGTCGAGACCTCCACGCTCATCCTGCGCGCCGTGGGCGGGCTGGTCGTGTCGATCTTCGACGGTCCCGGCGACGCCCTCGACGACATCGCCGGCCCGCTGGGCATGGTCGACATCGTGGGCCAGGTGCGGGTGGCCTTCCCGCCGGTCTTCCTGCTCTGGTTCGTGGGCCTGCTCTCGGCGAACCTCGCGGTCATCAACCTGCTGCCCATCCCGCCGCTCGACGGCAGCCGCATGGTCATGGGCATCGTGCAGGCGCTGAGCGGCAACCGCGTCAGCCCGGAGGCGGAGCGGCTGGTCTACTTCACCGGCTGGCTGGCGTTGATGGCGTTCCTGGTGTGGGTGACCATCTCCGACATCGGCCGCATCGCCTCGTGAGCCGGGTGGCGCGGCCCGCCCGCCGTCCGACCACGCGCGTGCTGGTCGGAGGGGTGGCCGTCGGCTCCGGCGAGCCGGTGGTGGTGCAGTCGATGACCAACACCGACACCGCCGATGCCGACGCCACGGCGCTGCAGGTGGCGGCGCTGGCGCACGCCGGCAGCGAGCTCGTCCGCATCACCGTCAACAACGAGGCCGCCGCTGTCGCCGTGCCGCTCATCCGTCGCAAGCTCGACGACCTGGGCGTGGCGTGCCGCTCATCGGCGACTTCCACTACAACGGCCACCAGCTGCTGGTCGAGCACCCCGACATGGCCGCGGCGCTGGCCAAGTACCGCATCAACCCCGGCAACGTCGGCTCCAAGCGCCGCGACGAGAACTTCGCCACCATCGTGCGCGTCGCCATGGACCACGACCGGCCCGTCCGCATCGGCGTCAACTGGGGCTCACTCGATGCAGGACCTCCTGACCGAGCTGATGGACGCCAACGCCCGCGCGGCAGCGCCCGCCGACGCCCGCGAGGTCATGATCGAGGCCATGCTGCAGTCGGCGCTGCGCTCGGCCGAGCTGGCCGAAGCGACGGGCCTGGCCCACGACCGCATCATCCTCAGCGCCAAGGTCAGCGGTGTGCGTGACCTCGTCGACGTCTACCGCGAGCTGGCGCGACGCTGTGACTACCCGCTGCATGTCGGCCTCACCGAGGCCGGCATGGGCATGAAGGGCACCGTGGCGTCCGCGGCGGGGCTGGCCATCCTGCTCGACGACGGCATCGGCGACACCATCCGCGTCTCGCTCACGCCGCGCCCCGGCGGCGACCGCAGCGAGGAGGTGCAGGTGGCGATGCAGGTGCTGCAGTCGCTGGGCCTGCGCTCCTTCCGGCCGCAGGTGAGCGCCTGTCCCGGCTGTGGCCGCACCACCAGCACCTTCTTCCAGGAGATGGCCGAGCGCATCGAGGGTCACATCGCGCGAGCGCATGCCGGCCTGGTCGCAGCAGTACCCGGGCGTGGAGGATCTCTCCGTGGCGGTCATGGGCTGCGTGGTCAACGGCCCGGGCGAGTCCAAGCACGCCGACATCGGCATCAGCCTGCCGGGCACCTTCGAGGAGCCCAAGGCGCCGGTGTTCATCGATGGCGCGCTGCACGACACGCTGCGCGGCGATGGCCTGGTCGAGGAGTTCATCGGCATCCTCGAGGACTACATCGATCGCCGCTACGGTTCGACCACGGGTACGGCTGCCCAGCAGCAGCTGATCGCGACGCGGCCGCTCTCCGCGTGCCCGGGCGCGGCGCGCACCCCGGCTGCGCTACGATTTCGGAGCCCGCAGCCATCGACCCACCAGGAGGCCCTGTGTCCAAGTCCGGTTTCGTCAGCGAGCTGACGCGTCAGTCGGAGGATTTCCCCGGCTGGTACAACGATGTCGTCCTGAAGGCGCAGCTGGCCAGCTACTCGCCCGTCCGTGGCTGCATGATCATCCGGCCCTACGGCTTCGCCATCTGGGAGTCGATGCGCGATGAGCTCGACCGCTACATCAAGGCCACCGGCCACGACAACGTCTACTTCCCGCTCTTCGTGCCCAAGTCGCTGCTCGACCGCGAGGCCGACCACGTCGAGGGCTTCGACCCGCAGGTCGCCTGGGTCACCCGCGCCGGCGGCAACGAGCTGGACGAGCCGCTGGCCATCCGCCCCACCAGCGAGGCCATCATCGCCGAGGCGGTGAAGGACTGGATCCAGTCGTACCGCGACCTGCCGCTGCTGATGAACAGCTGGAACAACGTCGTGCGCTGGGAGATGCGGACGCGCCTGTTCCTGCGCACGGCCGAGTTCCTGTGGCAGGAGGCTCACACCTTCCACGCCAGCGAGCAGGAGGCGGCCGAGGAGGTCGCCGTCGGTCTCGCCGGCTACGTCAAGGTGTCCGAGGAGTGGCTGGCCATCCCGGTCATCCAGGGCCGCAAGAGCCCCGCGGAGACCTTCCCCGGCGCGAACTACACCCATGCCGTCGAGGCCATGATGCGCGACCGGAAGGCGCTGCAGGCGGGCACCAGCCACATGCTCGGCCAGAACTTCGCGCGCGCCGCCGACATCACCTTCCTCGACCGCAACAACGAGCGCGTTCACCCCTATGGCACCTCGTGGGGCTTCTCCACGCGCATGGTCGGCGCCACGATCATGGCCCACGGCGATGACTCGGGGCTGGTGCTGCCGCCCAACGTGGCCCCCACGCAGGTGGTGGTCGTGCCCATCTTCCGCAGCGAGGACGATCGCGTCGCGGTCGCGGCCGCCATCGAGCAGCTGGAGGCCTCGCTGGCGGATGTCCGCACGGTCTCCGGCCCGTTGCGCCTGAAGGTCGACTGGCGCGAGGAGACGCCCGGCTACAAGTACAACCACTGGGAGCTGCGCGGCGTGCCCTACCGCCTGGAGATCGGACCGCGCGACGTGGCCAACCAGTCGGCCATGCTGGTGCGCCGACTCGACCGTGCCAAGGAGTCGCTGCCGATGGCGAGCCTGGCGGCGGAGCTGCCCGCGCGCCTCGCCGCCTACCAGGCCGCCGTCTTCGACCGTGCCAAGACCTTCCAGCTGGAGAACACGCACCGGGCCGACAGCATCGGCGAGATGAGCGAGGTCCTCGACGGGCCCGGCGGCTTCATCCTCGCGCCGTGGTGTGGCTCGGCCGAGTGCGAGAAGGCCGTCTCGGCACAGAACGGCGCCACCATCCGCGTCATCCCCTTCGATTCGCCCGACGAGCCTGGTCGCTGCGTCATCGACGGCGCCCCCAGCGAGCGGCGCGTCCTCTTCGCTCGCGCCTACTAGGCCAGCCCGCTCGCATCGCCCGCACGACGACAGGCTGAGCGCGATGGCCATCCTCTGCCGCGACATCGGCCTGCTGCTGCTGCAGGCGCCCCACACCGGCTCGACCTCGCTCGGCACCCTGCTGCGCGAGGAGCTCGGCGGCGTCAAGCTGCTGGAGGAGCGCGTGCGCGACGCGCGTGGCCGCATCGTGCTGCGACAGAAGCACCAGACGCTGGCGCAGCTCATCGAGGCCGGGCTCATCAGCCCCGAGGAGCGCCGAGGCCTGCTCGTGGTCGTGGGCGTGCGCAATCCCTTCGACCTGGTCCTGACCGAGTACGCGCGCAACCGCGAGGCCGGTGCCGTCTCGGCCTGGCAGCGTCTCCTGCGGCGCCTGCCCGGCGTGAGCGCCGACTTCTCCGCCGCGGACTTCGAGCGCTTCGTCGCCCGCCGCTACGCCCCCGGCACGCGTCTACCGACTGCTCGGCCGCCGGCCCTTCGTGCCGCAGGACTGGACCGCGGGCGCGGACCACGTCATCCGCTTCGAGGCCATGCAGGCCGGGCTCGATGAGGCCCTGCGCAAGGTCGGCGTGAGCGAGCCCCACCTGCTGCCCCACCGCAACCCCACCACCTCGCGCCGCGACCGCGACTACCGCAGCATCTACAGCGAACGGGCGCGGGAGATCGTCAGCCGTGCCTACGCCCGCGAGCTGAGACGAGCATGGCTACACCTTCGAGGCATCCCCGGCGGGAACTGGGTGACGGGGTGATATACTCCGCTCTCTGATCAGCTGGCCGCTCAGAACGTGGGTGACCCCCACGTTTTGTTGTGAGCGGCGCAAATACGCAGACCCGAAAGGAGGGCGACGAATGAGCCGGGACTTCATCGGCGCGCTCCTGCAGCTCAACGCCGAGAAGGGCGTTCCCCGCGAGCAGCTCGTGCGCACCGTCGAGGACGCCATCCAGAGCGCCTACCGACGCGTGGCTCCGGGCTACGAGGACGTCTATGTCAGCCTCGAGGCCGAGACCGGCGAGATGCGCATCTATCGCGCGCGCCTGGTCGTGTCCGAGGTCGAGGACGAGGCCACCGAGTGGTCCATCGCCGAGGCCCAGGAGCACGATCCCGGAGCCAAGCTCGGCGACCTCGTCGAGTACGAGCAGCTGGAGCCGACCCACTTCGGCCGTGTCGGTGCCCAGGTCGCCGGGCAGGTCGTGCGCCAGCGCCTGCGCGAGGCCGAGCGTGAGACCCTCTTCGACGAGTTCGCCCACCGCGAGGGCGAGATCATCACCGGCTCGGTCGGGCGGGTGGAGCCGGCCGGCGTCATCCTCGACCTGGGCAAGGCCGAGGCCATCCTGCGCACCACCGACCAGTCGGCCACCGAGCACTACCGCATCGGCCAGCACGTCAAGGCCTACGTGCTGGAGGTCCGCCGCACCACGCGCGGGCCGCTGATCTACGTCAGCCGCACGCACAAGAGCTTCCTGCGCCGGCTGTTCGAGCTGGAGGTGCCGGAGATCCAGGCCGGCACGGTCGAGATCCGCGCCATCGCGCGTGAGGCCGGCAGCCGCAGCAAGATGGCCGTGGCCAGCCGCCAGGAGGGCCTCGACCCGGTCGGAGCGACCGTGGGCCAGCGCGGTGGACGCGTGCAGGCCGTGGTGGCAGAGCTCGGCGGCGAGAAGATCGACGTCATCCCCTGGTCGGACGACCCCGAGGTCTTCGTCGCCAACGCGCTCAGCCCGGCACAGGTCGTCAGCGTCGAGATCGACGAGGACGAGCGCATCGCCTCGGTCACCGTGCCCGAGCGCATGCTCTCGCTGGCCATCGGCCGCGAGGGACAGAACGCTCGCCTGGCGGCCAAGCTGACCGGCTGGCGCATCGATATCCGCTCCGAGACCGGCAGTCCGACCGGCGAGGGTGAGCAGCCCGCCATGCCCGAGGTCATCGCCGAGCCCGACGAGCCGGACGCCGACGGGCCCGCCGCCGAGCTCCCGGCAGCCGGCGACGCCAGCCGAGCCGAGACGAGCCGACGGCAGCGACCGAGTCCGGAGCCTGCCGACGCCGCCGTCGCGGTGGAGGCCGACGCCGAGCCGACGGAGGTGCAGCAGTAGCGCGCGGCCGAGAGCGCAGCGGCACGACCTGTTCCCCAGCGGACCTGTGTCGCCTGCCGGACGCGCCGCGACAAGGCTGCCCTGCTGCGCGTCGTGCGTCGGCCCGACGGACGCGTCGAGATCGACCACGCCGCCACGCTTGACGGCCGCGGCGCGTATCTTTGCGCTGACGGTGCCTGTCGCGAGCTGGCCCTCAAGCGTTCCGCCCTGCAACGGGCGCTACGAACATCACTACCCATCGAGCTGATCACACGACTGGAGCACGGCGACGTGGCCGACCTCGGCACAACGTCCGCCCACGGGGCTCCTGCAGCGACCACAGGAGGCACCCATGGCACGTAGCCGCAGCGGGACCCGCGGACGGCGGGGCCCCCGCAAGCCGCGCAAGCGCAACGACCAATTCGAGAGCGCCGTCAAGATCGCCGACCCGGCGACCCGTGGTGCTGTCGAGATCCCCGACTCGATCACCGTCAAGGAGCTCGCCGAGCTCATCGGCATCAACTCCGCGGACGTCATCCGCGAGCTCATCCGCAGCGGCGTCTTCGCCACCATCAACCAGACCATCGACCGCGACACCGCCGCGCTGGTGACCGAGGAGCTCGGCTTCCAGGTCGCCGAGGGTGGGCCGGCCGCGGCCACCGATGAGGATGCCGAGGCTGCGCCCGCCCCGGCCACCAAGGTGGACCTGTTCGACGAGCCCGAGCCCGAGAAGCTGGTGGAGCGCGCGCCCATCGTCACCGTCATGGGCCACGTCGACCACGGCAAGACCAGCCTGCTCGACCGCATCCGCGAGATCGGCGGTGGCCGAGGGTGAGCGTGGGGGCATCACCCAGCACATCGGTGCCAGCGAAGCCACGGTCAACGGCCGCCGCATCGTCTTCCTCGACACGCCCGGCCACGAGGCCTTCACCTCCATGCGCGCCCGCGGCGCCAGGGTGACCGACATCGCGGTGCTGGTGGTGGCGGCCGATGACGGCGTCATGCCCCAGACCATCGAGGCCATCGACCACGCCAAGGCGGCCGGGGTGCCCATCGTGGTGGCGCTCAACAAGATCGACCTGCCCGATGGCAAGCCCGATCGCGTCAAGACCGAGCTCTCCGAGCGTGGTGTCATCATCGAGGAGTACGGCGGAGACGTGCCCATGGTGCCGGTCAGCGCCAAGACCGGCGAGGGCATCGACGACCTGCTCGAGACCATCCTGCTGACATCGGACGCCACCGTCGAGCCCAAGGCCAATCCCGATCGCCCGGCCATCGGCACGGTCGTCGAGGCCGAGCTCGATCGCGGCCGCGGCCCGGTGGCCACGATCCTCGTCCAGACGGGCACGCTGCGCCAGGGCGACGCCATCATCGTGGGCAACACCTACGGCAAGGCGCGCGCGCTGGAGAACAGCGCGGGCAAGCGCATCAAGTCGGCCGGCCCGGCGACCGCGGCGGTGCTGCTCGGCCTCTCGGCGGTGCCGGAGGCGGGCGACGTCGTGCGCGTCGTGGACAGCGAGAAGATCGCCCGCGGCCAGGTCGAGGATCGCCTGCCTGGCAGCGGCGGCCAAGTCGGAGATCTCCGGCCACACGACGCTGGAGGATCTGTATCGCCAGGTGCAGACCGGCCAGACCAAGGAGCTGCGCATCGTCCTCAAGTCGGACGTGCAGGGCTCGCTGGGTGCCGTGGTGCACGCGCTGGAGCAGGTCCAGACCGACGAGGTCCGCTTCAACTTCCTGCTCGAGGGCACCGGTGACATCACCGACAACGACGTCAACCTCGCCGCGGCATCGGACGCGGTGGTGGTCGGCTTCAACGTCCGCATCGGCGGCACGGCCAAGGCCATGGCCGAATCGGAGGGCGTCGAGGTCCGCCTGTACGACATCATCTACAAGCTCACCGAGGACATGGAGGCCGCGCTGGCCGGCATGCTGGAGCCCGAGGTCGTGGAGACCGTCCAGGGTCGCGCCGAGGTGCGCCAGATCTTCAGCGTCGGCAAGAGCCAGCAGATCGCCGGCAGCTACGTCACCGACGGGCGCATCGTCCGCGGCGGAGCTCGCATCTATCGCAACGGGCAGCTCGTGGCGACGGACCGGATCTCCTCGGTGCGCCGCTTCAAGGACGACGTCCGTGAGGTCATGGCCGGCTACGAATGTGGCATCGCGCTCACGGGCTTCCACCAGCTCGAGGAGCTCGACGTCATCGAGTCGTTCACCACGGAGACCATCGCGCGAGCCGTCACGAGGTAGCCCGTGAGCGAGCGCAGCCGGCGCGTCGATCACCTCCTGCAGGAGGAGATCAGCGCTATCGTCCAGCGCGAAGTGCATGACCCACGGGTCGGCTTCGTGACCATCACCAGCGTCGAGACGGCGGCGGATCTGCGCCACGCCACGGTGTGGGTCTCGATCATCGGCGATGACGCGCAGCGCAAGGCCACGCTGGCCGCGCTGGGCCGCGCGATGCCCTTCGTGCGCCACCAGCTCGGCGGCCTGCGCCTGCGCCGGGTCCCGGAGCTGCACCTTCGCGAGGACGACAGCGCCGCAGCGTGGTACCCGCGTGATGCAGCTGCTGGAGCAGGTCGAAGCCGAGCTCGAGGGCAGCGGGGAGCACGTCGACCAGCCGCTGGGCGAGGGCCCCGCGCTGCCCAAGCCGACATCGCTGAACGACCCTGCCGCTGCCGAGACCGACGAGCCGCCGCTACCGGCCGGCTATCGCCGCCGCGTGGACCGGGTGTCTTTGCGCAAAGCCAGGCAGCGCCGTGGTCGCTGAGGACATGCGCTCGCTGCGGCCGGAGGACATCGCTGCCGTGCCCGCTCGAGGTCCCGCGACGCCTGCTGCAGGGCAAGCGGGTCATGACCGTGTGCCACGAGAACCCTGATGCCGACGCACTCGGATCGTCGCTCGGTCTGGCCCTGGCGCTCGAAGCGCTCGGCGCCCGCGTCGATGCCGTCTGCAGCGACCCGGTCCCGCGCATGTACGACTTCATGCCGCAGATCCATCGCGTCCGGCGGGCTCCAGACCCGGACCTCGACCCCGACCTCATCGTCGTCCACGACTGCGGTGACCTCGAGCGCGTGGGAGCCGTCCTGCAGCAGCAGGCCGGGCTCTTCGAGCGTGTCCCGATCGTCAACATCGACCATCACGTCTCGAACCCGGGCTTCGGCTCGATCGCCTGGGTCGATGCGGAGTCGGCAGCGACGTGCGAGCAGATCACGCTGCTGCTGCCGCACCTCGGGCTCGGCTTCGACGCGCTCGGCGGTGACATCGCCCAGAACCTGACGGCCGGCCTGGTCTTCGATACGGCCAACTTCGCGCACTCCAACACCACTCCCCGCACCCTGCGCGTGGCATCCGAGCTGGTCGCGGCGGGCGCCGAGCTGCCGATGATCGCGCGGCGCATCTACCGCACCAAGCCCAACGCGCAGCTGAGGCTGTTCGGGCGCGTGCTGTCGAGACTCGAGACCACGGCCGATGGCCGCCTGGCGTGGTCCGTGGCCAACGACGACGACTACCGCATCGCCGGCGCGACCCAGGAGATGGCGGAGGGGATGATCGACCTCCTGGCGCAGTCCGACAGCGCCGAGGTCGCCATCCTCTTCAAGGACCTGGGCGACGTCGTGCGACTCTCGGTGCGCACGCGGGACGACGGTGTCGATGCCACCCAGCTGACCGGCGGCCTTCGGGGGCGGAGGACATGCTCGAGCCGCTGGCGCCACGTTCGACGGCCCGCTCGCTGAAGCCGTGCCTGCGGTGCTCGGGCTCGCGCAGCGCCTGCTCGACGAGCGGCCTGCACGCTGATGCCACGACGACGCGACGACGGCCCGCGCATCGACGGCATCCTCGTCGTCTCCAAGCCACCGGGGCCCACCTCGCACGACGTCATCGATACGGTCCGTCGGCTGACCGGCGTGCGTCGAGTCGGCCACGGCGGCACGCTCGACCCCTTCGCCACGGGCGTGCTGCCGGTCTTCATGGGCCGGGCCACGCGCATGGTGGACTACCACCGCAGCGATGAGAAGGCCTACCGGGCCGCGGTCGTGTTCGGGGCCCACTCCACGACCGACGATATCGATGGCGAGATGACGCCGGGCGCGGCCGCCGTGCCCGATCGCGAGGCGGTGTCAGCGGCGCTGCGCGCGCTTCCGCGGCGAGATCGAGCAGGTGCCACCCGACCACTCTGCGGTGCATGTCGGCGGCCGGCGCGCCTACGAGCTGGCGCGGGGAGGGGAGAAGCCAGAGCTGGCCGCGCGGCGCGTGACCATCCACGCGCTCGACCTGGTGGACTGGGACACGACGGACCCGCAGCGACCGATGGCCGAGCTGGAGGTGCGCTGCAGCGCCGGGACCTACGTGCGTTCGCTGGCCCGCGACCTTGGCGTGCAGCTCGGCTGTGGCGCCTACCTGGGGGCGCTCACCCGGACCGCCAGCGGTCCCTTCCGCATCGAGGACGCACACTCGCTGGAGCACGTCCGTGCCGAGCTGGCGGCCGGCAACGTCCAGGCGCTGCTGCGCTCGCCCGACACCGGGCTCGACCATCTGCCCCTCGTGCAGGTGTCGGGGCCGGACATCGGCGCCATCGCGCGTGGCCAGATCATCCGCGTCCGTGGCCAGATCACCGGCCCCGGCGACCCGGCCGCGGTGCTGGAGTCGGCCGCCATCGTGCGCGTGCTCGACGATGAGCGGGCGGCTGGTGGCCATGGCCCACATCAGCAAGGGACGGCTGTACCCGGACAAGGTCTTCATCAGCCCCGAGGCGGCGAGCCAGCCCGAGACGGCGAGCCAGCCCGGTCCGGCCAGCCCGCCCGGGACGGCGAGCCAGCCGTGAGCTACATCCTCGGCGTCGACCAGCTGCCGCGCGACACCCGCCTGGCGGTCACGGTCGGCGTCTTCGACGGCGTCCATCGCGGCCATCAGCAGGTCTTCCGCGTGCTGGAGGAGACGGCTCGGCGCCTGGGCGCGATGCCCGTCGTGGTCACGTTCGACCCGCATCCGGATGCGGTCGTCAAGGGCCGTGCGCCGGACCTGCTGATGGACCAGCGGGAGCGCCTGGAGCGGCTGGCGCGGCAGGTCGCCGGCATCGTCGTCCTGCAGCGCTTCGACGAGGTCTTCCGCCGCACCACGGCAGAGGAGTTCGTCCAGCGCCTCGGTGGCGGGCAGAACCTGGCGGCGCTGGTCATGACGAAGGTCTCTGCCTTCGGCCGTGACCGCGGCGGGACGCTGCCGGTGCTGCGCGAGATGGGCGCCAGGGGTGGCTGGGAGCTGGTGGAGGCACCCACGCTCGACTGGGGTGGCGCACGTGTCTCCAGCGCACGCACCCGGGAGCTGGTCGTTGACGGCCAGCTGGACACTGCCGCCGAGCTGCTGGGGCGGCCCTTCGCCCTGGTGGGCTCCGTCGTCCACGGCGAGCAGCGGGGCCGCGAGCTCGGGTTCCCCACCGCCAACCTCGACTTCAGCCAGCCGGTGTGCCTCCCGCCGGACGGGATCTACGCGGCGCGCACGACGTGGGGCGGCGACCGCGTCCTGGAGCCGGACGAGCACGCTGATGCGGTCGTCTCGCTGGGCACGCAGCCGACGTTCGGTGGCCGCCTGCGCCTGCTGGAGGTGCACCTGCTGGACCGCGACGAGGACCTCTACGGGCAGCGACTGCGCGTGGAGTTCTGCGGCTGGATCCGAGGACAGCAGCGCTACGAGTCGGTCGATCAGCTCATCGTCCAGATGGGACATGACGTGCAGCGGGCGCGCGAGGTGCTCAGGCAGGGCTGACACGCTCCGCCGGAGCCGGCAGCGCAGCGGCTCAGCGCGGGTCCGGGCCCAGCCACGACGTCCCTGGCGTGACCGGCGGTCCCGCCAGGTCGGCAAGCTGCCCGTCGCGGACCAGGGCGAAGGCAGCCTCCAGGTCCGGCCCGGGCTCCCGGTCGTGATCGAGCCGCGCGATGCTGCGCCGGACGCGGGCGTGGGCCTCCGCGACGCCGGCACCGGGCACGGTTCCCGCCTGCAGTCCCAGGCGCAGGTCGAGGCCCTGCGACGCGCAGATGAGCTCGATGGCGATGATGCGCTCGCTGTGCTCGAGGACGGTGAGGGCGTTGCGCGCCGCGATGGAGCCCATCGAGACGTGGTCCTCCTGGTTGGCGGAGGTGGGGATCGAGTCGACGGAAGCCGGATGGGCCAGCACCTTCGACTCCGACGCCAGCGCCGCGGCGGTGTACTGCAGGATCATCAGGCCCGAGTCGAGACCGGACGACGCACCGAGGAACGCCGGCAGCCCGTCGTTGAGGCGTGGGTCGAGCAGCAGCGCGACCCGGCGCTCGCTGATGGCGCCGAGCTCGGCGATGCCCAGCTTGGCGTAGTCGAGCGCGAGTGCCACGGGCTCTCCGTGGAAGTTGCCCCCGCTGATGACGAGACCACGACCGGCCGCCAGTGCATCCTCCGGCACGCTGCCCCCTTGCGGGAAGACGAGCGGGTTGTCGGTCGCCGAGTTGAGCTCGATGTCGAGCACGCGGCGGAGCTGGTCGAGCGCATCACGGGCGGCTCCGTGCACCTGCGGCACGCAGCGCAGCGAGTAGGGGTCCTGGACCCGGTGCGCATCGTCGTGGTGGGCCTGCTGCAGGGTCGAGCCCCGCAGCAGCCAGCGCAGCTCGGCGGCGGTCTGCACCTGGCCCGGATGCGGACGCGTGGACTGCAGGGCTGCGCCGTAGGCGACCTCGGTGCCTCGCAGGGCCTCGACCGAGATGGCTGCTGCCACGCTGGCCGTGCGCGCCAGCCGGTCGGCGGACGCCAGCAGCAGCGCCGCGATGGCGCTCATCATCTGCGTGCCGTTGAGCAGCGCCAGGCCCTCCTTGGGCTCCAGCACCAGCGGCTCCAGCCCCGCCCGCGCCAGCGCCGCGGCGGCATCCATCGACCCGTCCGTCGACTTCCACCTGGCCGCGTCCGATGACCGGCAGCGCCAGGTGGGCAAGCGGGGCGAGGTCGCCGGAGGCACCCACGCTGCCCTGCGCGGGCACGATCGGATGGATGCGCAACCGCAGCAGGTCCAGCAGGCGCTCGATGAGCTCAGGCCGGCAGCCCGAGTGGCCCAGCGCCAGCGTGTTGGCACGTAGCAGCAGCATCGCCCGCACGACCTCGGTCGGCAGGGGCGCGCCGACCCCGGCCGCGTGGCTCAGGAGCAGGCGCTCCTGCAGCTCGCGGGTGCGCTCGGGTGGCACGAAGGTGGAGGCCAGGGCGCCGAACCCGGTGGTGACACCGTAGACCACCTCGCCTCGCTCGACCAATCCTGCGATGACCGCTCGCGCCTCGAGCACGCGCTCGCGCGCCGCGGGGTCGAGCACAGCCCAGCGGCCCTCGCGTGCCACCGTTTCGACATCGGCGATGGTGAGCTCGGCGCCGTTGATGGCGACGGGTCGGTGCGCGACCACTCGCTGGCTGCTCATGCACGACAGCGTATCGCTTCCGGGCCTGCCCGACCCCGGGGCGAGGCTGGGCGGCTCTGCCTGCAGGCAGACGCGCGCGTTCAGGCAGAATGGCGCCAGAAGCCACGAGCGCCCGCGCCATCGACAGTCCATGCGGCGGCTCGCGGTGTCGTTGCGTGGCCGGGCACAGGCCTATCCTGAGACTGTGTGCTATGCTTCCGCGCGGTAACAGATAGACATATGGATAGGCTGGAGGACCAGTTGCCGCTCACGCGGGAAACGAAGGCGAGCGTCGTCGCTGATTACGCCACGAAGGAAGGCGACACGGGGTCGCCGGAAGTCCAGGTCGCACTGCTCACCGAGCGGATCGCGGGCCTGACCGAGCATCTTCGACGCTACCCCAAGGATCATCACTCGCGCCGCGGCTTGCTCAAGCTCGTTGGCACACGACGTCGCCTCCTTGCGTACCTCATGCGCAAGGACGCCGCCCGGTATCAGTCCGTCATCGAACGGCTCGGCCTGCGCCGCTAGGCGCCATGGTCCTGGCGGGCTCGGCCCGCACTCGCTACGACATCGCTTGCGCCAGGTTAGACCTCGGGTGAGGTCTGCGCGCTCGTACCAACGTGCCCGGTCCGTCGGTCGTCCCCTGGAGGACAGATGACGGTAACCACCCTGACCACCGAGTTCGGCGGTCGCACTATCACCATCGAGACGGGCAAGCTCGCCCGCCTGGCTGGTGGCGCCGTGACCGTGCAGTACGGCGACACCATGCTGCTGGGCACGGCCAACCGCGCCGAGCCTCGGCCCGGTCTCGACTTCTTCCCGCTCACGATCGACTTCGAGGAGCGCATGTACGCCGCGGGCAAGATCCCGGGCGGGTTCATCAAGCGTGAGGCGCGCCCCTCGGAGGCTGCCATCCTCGCCGCCCGGCTGACGGACCGGCCCATCCGCCCGCTCTTTCCCAAGGGCTACAAGGACGACGTGCAGTGCGTCCTGACCGTCCTCTCGACGGACCAGGAGAACAACCCCGACATCCTCGGCACCATCGCCGCGTCAGCCGCGCTGACCATCAGCGAGATCCCGTTCCTGGGTCCCGTGGGTGCCGTCCGCGTCGGCCGCATCGACGGCCAGTTCGTGGTCAACCCGACGGCCAGCCAGATGGACGAGTCGGAGCTCGACCTCATCGTCAGCGGCACGCGTGACGCCATCATGATGGTCGAGGCCGGCGCCACGATCCTGCCCGAGTCCGTGATGGCCGATGCCATCATGTTCGGCCACCAGAGCATCCAGCCGGTCATCGACCTGCAGGAGCAGCTGCGCGAGCAGGTCGGCAAGACCAAGCGCATCCCCTACATCGAGCCGGCGGTCGACTCGGTCGTCGAGTTCGTCGATGCCGTCGACGCCGGCGAGGCCTTCGTCGTCTTCGACACCGAGACCACCAGCAAGGACCCGCGGACGGGCGAGCTGGTCGAGATCGCCGCGGTGCGCATCGCCGGTGGCACGATCACCGACCGCTTCGAGACGCTGGTGAAGCCCACCCGCGGCATCGTGGGCAAGCAGATCCACGGCATCACGGAGGCCGACGTGAAGGGCGCGCCCGCGCCGGCGGCCGCGGCACGTGCGCTGCTCGACTTCGCCGGGGACGACATCCTCGTCGGCCACAACGTCGGCTTCGACATCGGCTTCATCGAGGCCGCGCTCGCCGACGGCACGCACATCGAGCCGGGGACCTACCTCGACACGCTCGTGCTCGCGCGCGCCGGCTATCCCGGATCTCGACGCCCACAAGCTGGTGGACCTGATCGACTTCTTCGAGCTGGAGGCCAGCCCCAGCCATCGCGCCCTGGCCGATGCCGAGGCCACGGCCGCGCTGCTCGACCGCATGGCCCAGGACCTGCCGGTCCGTGTCAACGCCTTCAAGTCGGCCGTCGCCGACTCCATCCGCCTGCGCAAGGATGGCGGAGACAGCGATGTCGCCGACGCTGCCTTCGAGGCCGCGCTGGTGGCGTCGGGCCTGTCGCGCTCCCTGACCACGCTGCTGCACAAGAAGACCGTGCGCGAGGTGGTGCTCAAGGAGGGCATCCGCATCGACGGGCGTGACGCGGACACCATCCGCCCCATCTCGGTCGAGGTCGGGCTGCTGCCGCGTGCGCACGGCTCGGGCCTCTTCACCCGTGGCGAGACGCAGGCGCTCACGGTGGCCACGCTGGGCCCCTCCAGCGACGTCCAGCGCATCGACACCATCAGCCCCGAAGAGTCCAAGCGCTACCTTCATCACTACAACATGCCGCCGTACAGCACCGGCGAGAACAAGTTCATGCGCGGCCCCGGCCGGCGTGAGATCGGTCACGGTGCCCTCGCCGAGCGGGCGCTGGTGCCGGTGCTGCCGGACCAGGAGGACTTCCCCTACGTCATCCGCCTGGTCAGCGAGTGCGTGACCTCCAACGGCTCCACCTCGATGGCCTCCACCTGCGGCTCGACGTTGGCGCTGA
Organism: uncultured Chloroflexia bacterium; assembly: GCA_963698505.1. Classification (GTDB taxonomy): domain Bacteria; phylum Chloroflexota; class Limnocylindria; order Limnocylindrales; family CSP1-4; genus JAFMJV01. The sequence goes on from CAVORC010000055.1 coordinate 60,134, forward strand.
TGGATGCCGGTGTGCCCATCAAGGCGCCCGTCGCGGGTGCCGCCATGGGCCTGGTGACCGATGGTGACGACTTCGTGGTCCTGACCGACATCCTCGGCAAGGAGGACTTCTTCGGTGACATGGACTTCAAGGTCACCGGCACCGCGGAGGGCGTCACGGCGCTGCAGATGGACATCAAGGTCCAGGGCATCAACGAGGACATCATCCGCCAGGGCCTCGAGAAGGCCCATGCGGCGCGCCTCTTCATCCTCGACAAGATGACCGAGGTCATGCCCCAGGCTCGCGGCGAGGTCAGCGACTTCGCCCCGCGCATCATCACCATCAAGATCAACCCCGAGAAGATCCGCGACATCATCGGCAAGGGCGGCGCCACCATCCGCAAGATCCAGGAGGAGACCGGGACCGAGATCAACGTCGAGGACGACGGCAGCGTGGAGATCGCGGCCGTCAGCTCGGAGAACTCGTCCAAGGCCATCCAGTGGATCGAGTCGCTCACGCGCGAGGTCGAGGTCGGCGCGCTGTACCTGGGCAAGGTCACGCGCATCATGGGCTTCGGCGCCTTCGTCGAGATCCTGCCCGGCAAGGAGGGCCTCGTGCGCATCGGCGAGCTGGCCGACTACCACGTGCCCACCGTCGAGGACGTCGTCCAGGTGGGAGACGAGATCATGGTCGTGGTCATCGAGATCGACCGCCAGGGTCGCGTCAACCTGAGCCGCAAGGCTGCCATGCAGCGGCACCTCGCCCGCAACGGGGACGAGGCCTAGGCCTACAGCCTTCGCCTCGGTCAGTCGACGGGGTCGGGCTCGCGGAGCGCGGCCTCGTAGACATCCCGGGTGGCTGCCGCCACCCGGTGCCAGTCGAACCGTTCCAGGCCGGCGCCGTTGTGGCGCCCCATGGCCTCAAGATCCGCCGTCATCGCGACCCGCAGCGCGCCCTCGAGGCCCTGCGGGTCGTCGGCGTCGTAGAGGATGCCGCCAGCGTCGTCCAGCACGTCGATGACGCAGCCGCGGCGCGGCGCGATGACGGCACGCTCGAAGGACATCGCCAGCAGCACGGAACCGGAGGTGAAGATCTCCAGGAAGGGCGCGGCCACCACGTCGGCGGCGCGCAGGTAGAGCTGCAGCTCCTCGTCGGGCACGAACCCGAGCGAGAGGTGGATGCGCTCGTCGCCCTTGGCCGCTGCCGTGAGCCGGGCGGCGTACGCGCCGTCGACGGTCTCACCGGCGATGACGAGGCGGGCATCCGGCTCCGGCAGCCGTTCGAACGCCTCCAGCAGCTCCCACACACCCTTGTACGAGCGGACCCAGCCGACGAAGGAGATGACGCGCGCCGTATCGGGCAGCCCGAGCCGCTCACGTGCCTCGGACCGGCTCAGCCCATCGGGATAGACGCCACGGTAGTGCCCGTGCGGGATGATGGCGATCTTCTGGCGGCCCTCGGGCCCGAGGGCCAGGGTCTCGAGCAGCCCGGCGGCCGCAGCCTCGCAGTGCACGATGACGGCATCGGCCAGCTCGAAGAGCGAGCGCATGAACCTCAGCTCGTTGGGGTCCTCGCGGCGGTCGTGTCGGAAGAGGTCGTGAGCGGTCCACACCAGGCCGATGCCGGCGCGCCTCGCGAGGCGCAGCTCGAGCAGCGTTCGCGTGGCCTTGACGCGGCTGACCTTGCTGCTGCCCCCGGCGATGTAGGGCTCGGTCCAGTGGATGTGGATGATGTCCGGCCGGCCGTGGCGTCGCAGGGCCTCGGTGACCGGCAACAGGCGGCGCGAGCCGGTGGGATCGGCGCTGACCTCCACGCCCAGCTCCCCGAGGCCATCGGAGAGTGCTCGCTGATAGGCGTTGGCGGCCGAGTAGTCGGGCAGGAACAGGACCTTCACGTCCTCAGACTCCGAGCTCGTCGTAGACGCGCAACAGCTCGCGCGCCTGGTGCTGCCAGGCATAGGTGGAACGCGCCGCGGCCAGGCAGCGCAGGCGCAGCGTCAGCCGCTCTGCGGGCGCGGCGTCGATGATGGCGATGATCGCGCGCGCGACGTCAGCCGGGTCGCTCGGGTCGCACAGCTCACCGCAGCCGGTCTCGTTGACGATGGGCGCGATCCCGGGCAGCTTGCTGGCCACGACCGGGACACCCACGCCCATGGCGTCGTAGAGCTTGGTCGGCGTGTTGAAGCGATGGTTGAGGGTGTCCGGCTGGACGGGCATGGCCGCGACGTCGGCGCCGCGTGTCCAGTCGGGGATCTCCGGCGGCGGCACGGAACCGGCGAAGTGGATGCGATCGTGGTGGGGCAGCGCGGCCGCGATGGTGCGATAGCGCTCGTAGTCGGGCCCGAAGCCCGCCACCACCAGGTCGGCGTCGTCGACGAGCGAGATGGCCTCGAAGAGCTGCCGCAGTCCGCGCCCACGCATGACCTGGCCGATGTACAGCACGATGCGGCGATCGGGCGGCAGGTCGAAGCGTCGGTGGAAGCGGTCGCTGCGCTCCACGTCGGCCGGCAGCGGCGCGGCGTCGAGATCGTCCACCACGGCCGCGTTGCGCACCACCGCGTCCACCGGCCGGCCCAGGATGCGGGCCAGGATCTGGGCGTAGGGGTCCGAGACGGTGACGACCGCGTCGGCGGCCCTGGCGAGGCGGCGCTCGTGCCGCCGCAGGAGCTGCTTCCACGGTCCGGGCAGGCGCGCCATGCGACCGGCCTCACTGTCGATGTCGTTGGCGTCGTACACCACCACGCCGCCGAAGTGCCGCCGCAGGGCCACGGCCAGCGAGAGCGTGATGACGGACTCGGCCTGCCACACGTCTGCCGCCTCGACCTGGCCGGCGATGACCTTCGACCAGGCCCGTGACATCTGCAGGTAGCGCAGCGCCTGCGCCGCCCGCCCGACGCTGTCGCGGATGCGCCGCCGCAGCCCGCCTGTGCGGCCCGCGGGGTCGTCACCGGTCTCGGGCAGGCTCGGTGCCGGCAACCACGCGAGTGGCTGCGGCTGGCGGATGCGGGTGACGGTGTGATGGTCCAGCCGTTCGGTGGTCGCAAGGCCGGGACCCCAGCGGGCGATGACGGTGACGTCGTAGCCCGCCTTGCCCAGGGAGACGGCGGTCTTCCAGGCGCGCGCGTCGGCCACGTAGGTGTTGTTGATGAGGATGGCCACGCGCGCCGGCGTGTGGCGCACCCTGCGGGCCCCGCCGGACCGGCCTCGATCGGTCAGTGGCACGGGGCAGCCACGAAGCGTTCGCGAATCACCATTCCACGGTAGCGTAGGTGAGTCGAGGGAGCGCCATTGACGCGGTATCATCGTCACGTGCCCTCGATGGAACTCCCACAGGAATAGCACCATGCCCATCGAGTCTTCCCAACGTCCCCTCACGGTCGCCGTCGTCGGCGCCACCGGCCTCGTCGGTCGAACGATGATCGCCATCCTCGCCGAGCGCGACTTCCCGGTCGGCGAGCTGCGCCCGCTGGCCTCGCGGGCCGACGGCCGCAGCGTCGACTTCGCCGGTCGCAGCTGGCCGGTCGCGGTGACCACGCCGGAGGCCTTCGAGGGTGTCGACATCGCCATCTTCTCCGCCGGCGGCGGGACCTCTGCCACGTTCGCCCCGGAAGCGGCCAAGCGCGGTGCCGTCGTCGTCGACAACTCCAGCCAGTGGCGCATGGAGCCCGGTGTGCCGCTGGTGGTGGCGGGCGTCAACGACGAGGATGCCGCCGAGCACGAGGGCATCATCGCCAATCCCAACTGCTCGACGATGCAGCTGATGCCCCTGTTCAAGGCGCTGCGCGACAGCGTGGGCATGGAGCGCGTCATCGTCGACACCTACCAGGCCGTCAGCGGCAGCGGCAACAAGGCGGTGGTCGAGCTGGAGGACCAGGTCCGCGCCCATGTCGCGGGCGAGGAGCTGACCGCGTCGGTCTACCCGCACCAGATCGCCTTCAACGTGCTGCCGCACATCGACGTCTTCCTCGACAACGGCTACACCAAGGAGGAATGGAAGGTCGTCATCGAGACGCGCAAGATCCTGCACCTGCCGGAGCTGCCCGTGTCGTGTACCGCGGTGCGTGTGCCGGTCATCACCTCGCATTCGGAGGCGGTGCACGTGGAGCTGAGCGGCTCGATGACGCCCGCCGAGGCGCGAGAGCTGTTCGCGGCCGTGCCCGGGGTGATCGTCCGCGACGACCCCGCCAACAACGTCTACCCGCTGGCCATCGAGGGCGCCGGTCGCGACGAGGTCTACGTGGGCCGCATCCGCGCCGACGCCTCCCTGCCGGCAGGCAAGGGCCTCGCCTTCTGGGTGGTGTCCGACAACCTGCGCAAGGGTGCTGCCACCAACGCGGTCCAGATCGCCGAGGTGGTCGCCACGAACGGCTGGCTGGCCAAGGCGTCGGAGCGTGCTGCCGGAGTGGTGTGACAAGCGAGACGCGTCAGGCCGCACTCGACGCCATCGCCGCCGAGGTCCGTGTCTGTGATCGCTGCCGGTTGTCCGCGGGGCGGACCAACGCGGTGCCGGGGGAGGGGAGCCCTGACACCGAGGTCGTCTTCGTGGGAGAGGGACCGGGCCAGAACGAGGATCGCTCGGGCCGGCCGTTCGTGGGCGCGGCAGGCTCGCTCCTCGAGGAGCTGCTGCGCATGATCGGCTGGAGTCGTGACGAGGTCTTCATCACCAACGTGGTGAAGTGCCGGCCGCCCAACAACCGCGACCCGGAGCCCGACGAGATCGCCGCCTGCGCGCCGTATCTGCAGCGTCAGCTGCAGGTGCTCGACCCGGCCCTGCTGGTGACGCTGGGCCGCTTCAGCCTGCAGACGTTCATGCCCGGTGACCGCATCAGCCGTGTCCACGGCACCGAGCGGCCGATCGATCCTGCCACCGGCGCCCGCGCCGCCGTCGGCTACGCCATGTACCATCCGGCCGCGGCCCTGCGGCAGGGTGCGCTCAAGGAGACGATGCAGCGCGACATGGCCGCCGTGCCCGAGATACTCATCCGCGCCCGCGCGGGGCGCCGCAGCGCAGATGCTGCCGAGACCACCACCCAACCCACGAACCCGTCGACCATGCCTGCCGGCGAGGCAGGCGTCGCAGCACCAGAGGATGACCCCATGACCCACCCCGATGACCAGATCGGACTGTTCTAGATGGCCGTGAAGCGCGCACCCCGCTCATCCACCGATGTCTTGCGCGTCGTGCCCCTCGGTGGCATCGGCGAGATCGGCAAGAACATGACCGTGTTCGAGTTCGGCGACGAGATCATCGTGGTCGACTGCGGCCTGATGTTCCCCGAGGAGGAGATGTACGGGATCGACCTGGTCATCCCCGACATCGCCTACCTGCGGGAACAGCGGGCGAAGGTCAAGGCGTTCGTCATCACGCACGCGCACGAGGACCACGTCGGGGCGCTGCCGTATGTGCTGCCGGAGTTTCCCGGCGTGCCGGTCTACGCCTCCACGCTGGCCCGCGGCCTGCTGAGCAACAAGATCAGGGAGCACAAGCTCCGCAACAACCCGCTCAAGGCGCTCGACCCTGGCGAGACGGTGGAGCTGGGCAACTTCGACGTGACGGCCTTCCGCGTCGGACACTCCATCCCCGACGCCATGGGCCTGCGTATCCGCACGCCCTTCGGCGACATCGTCCACACCGGTGACTTCAAGTTCGACCAGACCCCGGTCGACGGCAAGCTGGTCGACTTCCAGGACATCGCTCGCTTCGGCGAGGAGGGCGTGCTGTGCCTGATGTCGGACTCGACGCGCGCCGAGGTGCCGGGCTGGACGCCCTCCGAGCGTACCGTCCTCGACGCCTTCCACGACATCATGGAGGGCCTTGAAGGGTCGCGTCATCGTGGCCACCTTCGCCTCCAACATCGCGCGCGTCCAGCAGGTCTACCAGGCCTCGGACACGTTCGGCCGCAAGGTCGCCGTCATCGGACGCTCGATGGAGCAGAACACGCGCATCGCGGCGGACCTGGGGTACCTGACCCCGCCCAGCACCGGCCTCGTGCCCAAGGGCAAGATCGCCAGCATCCCCGACGACCAGCTCACGATCATGACCACCGGATCACAGGGTGAGCCCATGGCCGGCCTGGCCCGCATGGCCAACCAGGATCATCGCTTCGTCGAGATCGGCCCCGGCGACACGGTCATCGTCAGTGCCAGTCCCATCCCCGGCAACGAGGAGTACGTGGCGCGCACCGTCGACAACCTCTTCAAGGCCGGCGCAAACGTGTACTACCACGCCATCAAGCGTGCCCACGTGTCGGGTCATGCGAGCCAGGAAGAGCTGAAGCTGATGCTCAACCTGACCAAGCCGAAGTACATCATCCCCATCCACGGGGAGTTCCGCATGCTGGTGCAGCACGGGAGACTGGCCGCCGACGTGGGGCTCGACCCGGAGAACATCCTCATCCTCGAGAACGGCCAGCCCATCGAGTTCCTCGCCGACGGCTCCGCTCGTCGCGGCGAGCCGGTGGAGGCGGGCTACGTCTACGTGGACGGGGTGTCCGTGGGTGAGGTCGGCGACATCGTGCTGCGTGACCGCCGCGCCCTCGCCCGCGACGGCATGTTCCTCGTCGTGGTCACCGTGGACAAGCAGAACGGCCGCCTGGTCGGGGCACCCGAGGTCGTGACGCGCGGCTTCGTGGCGGAGGCCGACGCCAGGCTGCTCGATGGCGCGGCGTCGCGCATCCGCGCCTCCATCGAGCGCCCGGGGGAGCACCTCGCCGAGACGGGGCTGCTGAAGGCGCAGATCAAGGACGGACTCTCCAACTACCTCTATGAGCAGACCCGCCGACGCCCCCTCGTCTTCCCGGTGATCGTGGAGGTCTAGCCCGCATGGCACAGCGCAAGAAGAGCACGCGCAGCAGCAGCCGGTCGCGCTCGCGCAAGGACCGCCCGCCGATCGTCTCGCCCTCGACCCTGCGCTCGGTGGTGGCAGTGGTGCTGCTGGCGGCGGGCGCCATCACGCTCATCGCGCTGTTCCTGCCCGGCGGCGGCCTGCTCAACGGCTACGTCGACGGCTTCCTGCGACCGCTGTTCGGCCAGGGCGCCTGGCTGCTGGGCATCCTGCTGCTGGTCGCTGGCGTGCTCGTGGAACGGGCGCCCAGCGTCGACTACAGCTGGATCACCGTGGCGCTGGGCGGGCTCATCGTGTTCGTCGGCGGCCAGGGCCTCATCCACCTGTTCAGTGGCAAGGGCGGCAGCGACGCCGACCTGCAGCAGGGTGGGGGAGCCCTCGGCTACGCCCTGGCCTCGACGCTGTCCGACCTCGTCAGCCCCGCCGGCGCCTTCGTCATCCTCGTGGGCATCGTGCTGGTGGGGATCCTCCTGCTGTTCGACATCACGCTCGTCGCCTTCGTGACGCCCGTTCATCAACGGCGGGCGCGCCGCCTGGGCCCTGCTGGTCGCCGGCGCGGCCGGCACCGCGGAGAAGCTGCGTTCACGTCGGGCGGCCGTCGATCATCCCGCCGTCGCCATCCCCATCGCCGGCGGCGGACGCGGCCGTCGCCGTGCCGCCGAGCCGCCACCTGAGCTGCCGCAGCCACTGCCCAGCCCTGCGCCCATGAGCCAGACGGTCTGGGCCGGCCGCGGCGCCTCCGACCGCAAGCCTGTCGCCGCCGGTGTCAGCGCGTCGGCCGCCGCCGGACTCGTGGGCGACGCCACGCTGGCGACACCAGTCCCATCCGGCGGCAGCGACCGCGGTGGCCGACGCTGCCGAGACCTCGCCTGGACGCGGTTGCGCCCACGCGCGACCGCAGCCACCCCGACGCCGCCGAGGTCGCCAGGCTTCGGCTGCATCAGAAGCAGTGGCGGCTGCCCAGCGTGACGCTGCTCGACCCGGCCACGGAGGCGGCCGGCCTGGCTCGGCTCGATCACGAACGGAACGTGCGCATCATCGAGGAGAAGCTGCGCTCGTTCCAGATCCCCGCCACCGTCGTGGGCACCAACACCGGGCCCGTCGTCACCCAGTACGAGGTGCGCCCGGACGCGCGCATCAAGCTCTCGCGCATCGAGGGCCTGGCCGACGACCTGGCCATGGCCCTGGCCGCGCGCAGCATCCGCATCGAGGCACCCATCCCCGGACGCGACGTGGTGGGTATCGAGATCCCCAACCACACCGCCGAGATGGTCGGCTTCCGCGCCGTGTTCGAGGACGCCGACATGGTCTCCGCCACCAGCGACCTGACGTTCGCCCTGGGACGTGACGTGTCGGGCAAGCCGTACGCGGTCGACCTGGGTCGCATGCCGCACCTGCTGATCGCCGGTGCCACCGGCTCGGGCAAGAGCGTCTGCGTCAACGCCATCGTCACCAGCATCCTCATGCGCGCCAAGCCGACCGAGGTGCGCTTCGTGCTGGTCGATCTCAAGCGTGTCGAGCTGGCACCCTACGGCCGCATCCCCCACCTGCTCACGGACGTGATCATGGAAGCGCACGAAGCGCGCGCCGCGCTCGGCTGGGCGGTCGGCGAGATGGAGGAGCGCTACAAGAAGCTGGCCAAGTCGACGTCGCGCAACATCGCCAGCTACAACGCACAGGCCGACCTGGACCCCGAGGACCGCATGCCCTACATCGTGCTGATGATCGACGAGCTGGCGGACCTGATGATCCAGGAAGGGCGCAAGGTGGAGGAGCCGATCGTCAAGCTGGCCCAGAAGGCGCGCGCGGTCGGCATCCACCTGGTGCTCGCCACCCAGCGACCCAGCGTCAACGTCGTCACCGGGCTCATCAAGGCCAACGTGCCCAGCCGGATCGCCTTCGCCATGGCCTCCAACGTCGATAGCCGAACGGTGCTCGACCAGCCGGGAGCGGAGGACCTCATCGGTCGCGGCGACATGCTCTACCAGCCCGCCGACCTGCCGCGCCCAGTGCGCATCCAGGGCGTCTTCGTCTCCGATGCCGAGGTGCAGGCGGTGGCCGACCACTGGCGGGAGCAGGAGCCCGAGCCACCCTACGATCCGGAGGTGCTCTCGGGCTCGGGCGACGGCGACGATGGCGAGAGCGGCGAGTTCGCCTGGCTGGCGAAGATGGCCGAGGACGAGCTCACGCCACGCGCCGCGGAGCTGGTGCTGCTGACCGGCAAGGCCAGCACATCGATGATGCAGACCAAGCTCAAGGTCGGCTTCAACCGCGCCAGCCGCATCATCGACGAGCTCGAGCAGGTCGGCATCGTGGGCCCCCAGGACCCACGCAACCCGGCCGTCCCGCGCGCGGTCTACGGGCCGGAGAACTGGCTCAAGTCGGCGGAGGACGTGGACGCTCCCTAGACCGCGTCGCCGGCTGTCATCCCACTGGCCACGAACCACGGGGAGCGAGTAGACTGGGCCGAACGTCGCGGCTGCCGTGGTCGTGGCGAAAGCCGTGTACGAGTGAGGGCTCCATCGCCGGATGACCGCGCGCCAGGAAGCACGCGTCGGGACTCGAGCGACAGGAGGGGAACGCTGGTCATTCGAGACCCAGCGCGCCCCCCATGTCGGTGAGATCCTGCAGACCGCCCGCGAACGCAAGGGTGTCGATCTGTCTCGCGCCGAGCGCGAGACGAAGATCCGCGCGCGTCATCTCATGGCCCTCGAGAGCGGCGATGTCGCCGACCTGCCGGCGCAGGTCTACGCCAAGGGCTTCCTGCGCAACTACTCCACGTACCTCGGTCTGGATGCCGACGAGGTGCTGGCGCGCTGGCGCAAGGAGATCGAGCAGCCACGCTCGGCCGAGACGCCCAGCCTCAAGCCGCCCCCTCAGCCGATCTCCGCGCCCAACCGCGGCTTCAAGCTCACCAGCGGCCTCGTCGTCGCCCTGGTCCTGGCCACCATCGTCTTCGCCTTCGTCGGCTATGTCGGGCTGCAGCTGGTGCGCTTCACCCAGAACCCCGAGATCACCCTGAACGGGCCGGCCATCCGCCAGCTTCAGCCGGGCGCGCAGTTCGTGCAGCTGAGCGGCGGCGGCGCCGCCGGCACGGAGATCACCGCCGCGGGTGCCGATGACCTCGTGCGCGTGGCCACCGCCGATGCCGGCGGCCGCTGGAGCGTGAGCCTGCCGGTGACCAAGGGTGACAATCACTTCACCATCGTCGGCACCGATCCCGAGACCGCGCGAGAGTCGGCTCCGCTCAGGGTCATCGCCAGCGTCGAGGTCCTGGGGACGGAGGTCGCTCCCGGCGACCAGGGACCGGTGCTGCCGGAGGGCGTGGCGGACACCAACATCACCGGTATCCCGTCCGCGGAGCTCACGCTCACCCAGCCGCAGAAGAACCTGCGCACGGAGAACGGCAAGGTCCGGGTGGTGGGTACGAGCGATGCCGAGGAGGTCGTCGTCAGCTTCGTCTGGGACGGCAAGCTCGACAAGGAGAAGAACCCGCCGCCGCCGGCCACGCTGCCGGTCGAGGACGGCGTCTTCCGGGGGACCTTCCAGCTGCCCAAGGGCCGCTGGACCACCTACGTGGCGGCGGCCATCGATGGCGGCTACCCGGCCGTCGAGCAGGTGTCGGTCAGGTCGCTCAACGACAAGATGCTGCTGAAGGTCGAGGCCATCGACGGGCAGACGCGCGTGCAGCTCACAGCGCCTGACGGGGACATCATCGCCGAGCGTGTCGTCATCAAGGACGGGCGGGCCAAGACGTGGACCGTGGACCCGGACGTCATCCTCCGCGTGGGCAACGCGCGCGCGGCCAACGTGACCGTCGATGGGCAGGCGTTCGGCGCCATGGGCAACAAGCCGGAGGCGCTGACATGGCGCATCAAGCAGGGCGAGGAGCCCAAGCCGGTCGATTGAGCGCGGCAGCCGAGCCGACGCTCGCCCAGCCGGACCCTGCCGAGCCCACGCTCGTCGACCTGGCCGAACGCCTGCAGCAGCTCGCGCTCGCGCGGGGCATCAGCGTGGGCACCGCCGAGTCGTGCAGCGGCGGGCTCGTGGCCCACAGCATCACCGCCATCAGCGGCTCCAGCGGCTACTACCAGGGCGGCATCATCAGCTATGCCGACGCGGTCAAGTCCGCGCTTCTCGACGTGCCCGTGACCGCGCTCGAGCGCCACGGCGCCGTCTCGGCACAGGTGGCCGTGGCCATGGCCGAGGGCGTGCGGACGGGCGGTCGCGTGCGACTACGGCGTGGCCGTCACCGGCGTGGCCGGACCTGGCGGCGGCAGTGACGCCAAGCCCGTCGGATTGACCTACGTCGCCGTCGCCGGCCCCGATGGCCACGAGGTGCGCCGCTACCTCTGGGAGGGCGACCGTGGCAGCAACAAGGAGCACAGCGCAGCCGCGGCCCTGGAGCTGCTCCTCGCGGTGCTGGCG
>CAVORC010000056.1:0-31007 GCA_963698505.1 uncultured Chloroflexia bacterium
TCGACCGCCGAGGTCCGCTGGAGCTCCTCGCCGCCGCGGCTGCGGGAGGCGCACGGGGCCGTTCGCCGGCACGCCGGCGGGCTGCGCGCCGCCGGGACGCTTGGACGCCCAGCCGAGCCGCGTGGTCGCCGTCACACGGAGGATCGTCGGCCGCGACAACGCCCTCGACAAGCTCCGTCGGCGACCCGCGTGCTCGAGGCGGGCGCGCTGCCGCTCGACCAGGCGTCGGGCTCGTCCTCAGCGGCCGAGCGAGCTTCGAGCTGGTCCAGAAGGCGGCCATGGCCGGCTGCCCCTTGGTGGCTGCCATCGGGCCGCCATCGAGCCTGGCGGTCGAGCTCGCCGCGGAGCAACGCATGACGCTGGTGGGCTTCCTGCGTGAGCGTCGCTTCAACATCTACACCATGCCCCACCGCGTGATCGTCGGGACGTGAGTCGCCCGATCGGACCGCTGACGTCACGGCCATCGTGCTGTGCGGTGGCTGGAGTGCCGCCTGGGCGGCGCGGAGAAGCCCCTGCTGCCCCTCGGGGCGTGCGCGCGTGATCGACCACCTCATCGCGGCACTCGCCCCCAGGTCGGGACGATCCTGCTCAGCTGCGGTCGTGACACGACCGCCTACGAGGACCTGGGGCTGGCGACGATCGCCGACCTGCGGTCCAGGCGATGGGCCGCTCGGCGGCATCGTCAGCGCCCTTCCCCACGTCGAGACCGATTGGATCCTGACGCATCCCGGCGATGCTCCCTTCCCGGATCCCTCGCTGGTTGCGCGCCTGGCGCCCGTGGCGGAGGTCGGAGGCGTCGCGGTCCCGCGGACCGGCCGTAGCCGTCAGAACCTCACCCTGCTCATCTCGTCGCGCCAGGGCCGCCGAGCTCGCACGCTTCTACGAGCCAGGGGGGCCGCGCGGTGGAAGGACTGGCTGGATGCCGCAGGTCAAGTTGACGTGGACATGACCGACGTCGCAGAGTCGTTCCTCAACATCAACACGCCTGCTGACGTGGGATCGGTGAGACGGCGGTTGTCCGAGCTCGCCGAGCGGATGGCCCTCGATCGCCCGTGACCACCCGGGCGCTGCCCAGGCCAAGAGCGGAGATGCCGAACGGCCCTTGTGGTGGTTCGCCTGCCGCCAGACAGTCAAGCGGACACGACATCAAGCGGTGGCGGTGAGCTGTGCTCGCTGATGCTCGGTCCTGGATCATTGCGGCCGCCGTGGTGGCCGCGGTCGTGGCTGCGGCGGTGGTGATCTTGCGCTCCTGCAGCCGTCGACCGTCCTCGCCGTCAGCGTGATGGGCGTCATCGCCGTCGCGCTCTGGCCGATCACGATCGCGGCCACCGGCGCGCTCCGCAGGCGGCAGCACCGAGCGCCGCCGCTGCCACCGGTCAACGAGCTCGAGCTGCGTGACCTGGCGGACGAGCTGGATGGGCTGGCTGATCCGCGGCCGGCGTATCAGCTCCAGGCGATCAGGGACAAGCGCGACAGCCTCGTGGCCGTCCTGGGCCGGCGCATGGATCGCGGCGAGCTCACCTACGCCGGTACCGGTCGACCGCCCAACAGGTGTACCTCGCGGTCGTCAGCAATCTGCGCGAGGTCGCCATCGCCAGACGGAGCGTCAGTGCCATCGACATCGTGTACGTGGACGCACGACTGACCAAGCTGGGTGCCGACGACAGCTCGGATACACGGGCCGAGATCAGCTCACTCGAGGACCGCCGTGCGCTCGCCGCCACCCAGGAGGCGAAGATCAGCTACCTGCTGGCACAGAACGAATTGGCCATGACGCTGCTGGACAGCACATCGACCGCGCTGGCTGACGCGCCCATCGGGCTTACGCCACAGCCGACGGAGGCGGCCCTCGCCGCCCTCAAGGAGCTGGCCGAACGAGCCGGCAGGCTTGCGACCTGAGGCGCCCTGGGCCAACACCCGCGTCTGAGCGCCCAACCCTAGTGGGGTCGATGCTGCTCGTGGGCATCCGGCCGTTCACCGGGAGGCACCTGGTCCGAGCGGTTCAGCAGGTCGAGCAGAGCCTGGCGAGCCGAGTGCACGGCAGCCGTGACTGCGGCCCTGGCGTTGGTCACCGCCAGCCGCACAGCGGCCGTCGCACGTCTGATCGAGGCCTAGGCCCACGGGCCGACTGACTCACGGTCGTGCGCACCAGCGACGCGGAGTCGCGGACCCGCTGCGCCGCACGTCGGAGTGAGCCGCTGATGATGGACCGGACATCGGCAGCCATCCGGCGCACGGATGCGCTCGCACGGCGCAATGGCCGGGCCACCACTGCCCGGGTCGCGCTGGGCCTGCGCTCCGTACCCAGGCGGCGGCGCGACCGATGGCGAGACCGACGGCCGCCCGCACCGACGGCCAGGAGGCCCTGCCCGTACGATCGACAGCGCGCTGCGCGTCCCAACGAACACAGCGCCGACCGCCAGGCCGAGCACACGCGCACATGGCATCACGATGCGGCCGACGAGGGTCTGGACCGTGCGGATGACTCGGGCAGTCCACGGCCGAGCCCCGGCCAGTCCGCGGCGGATGGCGTCGACGGCCGATCGCGCCGCGGCCGGCACACCGCTCCAGGCCGCCGCCAGCGCACGCTCCAGCCAGCGAGAGGCTGCGCCGACGGCAGCGCGGATCGGGCAAGCCGGACCGTGACGACGGTGTTGACGACGACCGCACGCGCACGACTGAGCACGCCCGACGCGGCCCTGCGACGACGAAGCCGAGGGTACGCCCGGCGGCCCTCGCCATCGACCGACCCACGGCCGCGGCCAAGCCGGCGGCAGCAACGATCCTGATGGCGGTGGAGCCCACCACGCTGGCGCAGGAAGTCCCACGCCGAGACGGTCAGCACGGCGGCAGATCCGATGGCGTCGAAGTAGAGCACCGCGGCACGCGCGAGCAGGCGGGCCGCCAGCCGGCGCACCGTGGCCAGGGCCAGGCGCAGCGGCCGTGCCACCAGTTCGGCCACGGCCCGGGCGAACACGCGCAGGCGGGTGCCGATGCGGCGCAGGCCGTCGGCCATCGTGGCCAGCACGATGCGGATGGCGTGACCGACCCGGCGGGCCATGGCCGCGAGGGCCTGGGCCGCCGCGCGCAAGACGGCCGCGAGGCGCGTGCCCAGCCGGCGCACCGTGGCCAGGGCCAGGCGCAGCGGCCGTGCCACCAGCTCGGCCACGGCCCGGGCGAACACGCGCAGGCGGGTGCCGATGCGGCGCAGGCCGTCGGCCATCGTGGCCAGCACGATGCGGATGGCGTGACCGACCCGGCGGGCCATGGCCGCGAGGGCCTGGGCCGCCGCGCGCAAGACGGCCGCGAGGCGCGTGCCCAGCCGGCGCACCGTGGCCAGGGCCAGGCGCAGCGGCCGTGCCACCAGCTCGGCCACGGCCCGGGCGAACACGCGCAGGCGGGTGCCGATGCGGCGCAGGCCGTCGGCCATCGTGGCCAGCACGATGCGGATGGCGTGACCGACCCGGCGGGCCATGGCCGCGAGGGCCTGGGCCGCCGCGCGCAAGACGGCCGCGAGGCGCGTGCCCAGCCGGCGCACCGTGGCCAGGGCCAGGCGCAGCGGCCGTGCCACCAGCTCGGCCACGGCCCGGGCGAACACGCGCAGGCGGGTGCCGATGCGGCGCAGGCCGTCGGCCATCGTGGCCAGCACGATGCGGATGGCGTGACCGACCCGGCGGGCCATGGCCGCGAGGGCCTGGGCCGCCGCGCGCAAGACGGCCGCGAGGCGCGTGCCCAGCCGGCGCACCGTGGCTGCGAACTCCTGGGCCGCGACCCGTAGCACGGAGAGTGCAAGGCGCCCCCCGCGGCGCAGGGTGGAGAAGGTCGCCTTGACGGTCATCCAGGCGAGGACGAATGGCAGTGCGACCCAGGTCAGGGCCCTGACTGCTAGAGAGACCGTGGGCCGGGGATCATCAGTGCGGTTCATCGGCGGTCTCTCGCCGGAGCTGGTGGTTCAATGCCTCCAACTCTGCGACGGCACCGCTGCGTGCCAGTGCGTTCAGCGACTCGAACTGCGATGCGCTCGACGCCGAACGTCTCCGGTGCCCAGCGACTGCTCGGCAGCCGTCTTCGCCGCCCAGCGATCATGCGACCGCATCATCTGTCGCGAGAGAGTCTCGATGGCCTCCGTGCGCATGGTCACGAAGCGAGTCTTGGCCGGGCCCTCGGGGGGCTTGCCATCGAGGTAGTTGGCAACCTCCGCGACGGCCATGTGGCCGGCCGCCACCGCTCGTTTGGGCTCGCCGGTGCCTTGAAGGCATGACATCTGGATGAGGTGCGCGTAGGCGTCGATCAGGGCGACCGTCGCCGGATGCGAAGCGTCAAGCATCTGCCCGCCGCCGAAGAGGCGCCCGCGGCTTCACCCCGGTCCTCAAGGAACCGTACTTGCGCAGCGCGGCCCGTATCGGGAGCGCCAGACCCAGCACGATCGCGCCGATGCCGACCCACAAGGCGAGGGCAGGGCCGCCCAGGATGCCGGCCCATGCGACAAGCACGAGTCCGATCACGACGAGGATCGCGTCGAAGCGACCAGGCGTCTCATCGGTCGTGCCGCCAAACAGCTCGTCGATGAAATCGTCGAGCTCATCGCGCTGCCGCTGCTCGGCCCTTCGTACTCGCGCAGGAGTCATGGTCGTCGAGGGACGATCACCACCCGGCGCCGGCCACCGGTATCGGCCCCTCCGGCACTGTTCGAGACCTGTCGCGCCAGTGTGCTCCTGGACCCGAGATCCTCGCCACTCCCTGCGGGCTACGCGGTCGCTTCGTCCCTATCGTTCTGCCGCTGAGCTGGCGCCGCAAGTAACCGATGGCACATTCGCGAGCCGTTCGCAGTCCCTGGGAAGTGCATACCTATGTGCTCCAGGATCCGGATTGACACAGGTACACCGACGATCAGGATGAACAGTTCCGGGGGCGCGAACAGCGGCGCGTCTCGACGATGGCACCGGCACCAGGGAGGTGCTCCATGGACGCACTCGAGCGGGGGTTCCGGCGGGGATCGCGGTCGCGCTGGAGATGGCGCCGCCAGCCGCGGCACCGGGTCCCGCCATCGAGGAGGTCGCGGGGGGCTTCGACTCACCGCGAGGCGTTACCCTCGGACAGGACATCGTTCTCCGTCGCCGAGGCAGGAGCCGGCGGCGAAGCACCATGCGCCGTGCGTCCAGAGCCAGGGCAACATGTCTTCGGCCGAGCAGCACGATCACCGCCATCGTCGATGGCGTCCCGAGCCGCATCGTCGAGGGTCTGCCATCCGGGCTGACCGACGACGGCGAGGTGATCGGTCCGTCCGATGTGACCGTCGATCGTGGTGGCACCATCTCGTTCCTCGTCGGCGGTCCCGGCACTGGTGCGGCTAAAGTTCCGGGATGCGTGGCCGAGGGAGCCGGCGAAGGCGTCGGGATGTCGACCGACTCGGAGCGACGGCAGCATCGAGCACGTCGCCGAGTTCGCGCAGTCGGGGACCGACGAACCCGGATCCAAGCAGCCGGGAAACGTCGAGCCCGACTCCGATGTCAACGGCCTGGCCGCGTCGGATGCCGGGCCCTCGTTGCCGACGCCGGGGCGACGACCTGCTCCTCGTCGGCGCGGATCGGCTCGATCTCGACCGTGGCGGTCTTTCCGGTGGTGATGACGGCCCCTCCCGACCCGACGGTGAGGCCGATCCTGACGCGGAACCACAGATGGTCCATGGACCCTGTGCCGACGTCGGTGACGGTCGGACCTGACAGCACCTACTACGTAGGAGAGCTGACGGGACTGCCGTTACCCACCGTCGGCGTCCTTCTTTCCGTCTCGTACCGGGGTCGAGCCGACCGTCTATGCGGACGGGTTCACCAACGTCATCGACGTGGAGTTCGGTCCCAACGGGACCCTCTACGTCGCTAGATGGTCCGTGAGGGGCTGCTTGGCGTGTGCACGGGCACGCCGCCGATCGGGGCGTGATGGCCGTGCCGGCAGGTGGCGGTGAGGCTGGATGGTGGCGACCAGCGACCAGCTCGTGGCGCTCGGCAGCTTCGCCGTCGCCGATGACGGCACCATCTACGTGCTGCCGACACCCTGATGCCGGCGCCGGTACCGTGGTCGAGATCACCCCGTCGAGCACCCTCGGACCGACGCACCTCCAACGGCCCGTCCACCAGGACGGGCCATCGTGCTCATGAAGCACCCTGTTCATCGGGTGCATCGGCGTCGCCTCTCCCGCGACAGTGTCCCGGACCTGCCGCCACGCCATCCCGGAGACCGAGCAGTCGACTGGTAGGTCCCTGGCTGCGGCGCCCCGATCGACACCTCGCCGCTTGAACCCGGCACTGCCGCGACTGAAGGCCAAGCACGTCAACGGTGGATCTCGACGGCCGCCCAACGTCGATGACCATGATCGTCGTCGTGCCCTGTGATGAGATCACAAGCTCATCAGGCCGAACCACAGGTCGCCTGCCTCGACCATCGCCTGAGCGATCGCAGCGCCTGCGGACGCGGCCCGTACGAGGCGCACGGCACCGGCTCGCTCGACCGGCGCGGCACCGGGTCTCGTCGCCGGTCGGCGGCATCGCTGGCAGAGCCGATTCATCAGGTCAGCGAGCGACAGCCGGCTGCACGGGTCCAGGGGGATGAGCCTGGAGCCGTTGCCTGCGCTGTGCTCGCGGGGCCTGCGGACGGTACCGGCTCTGCTGTCGTCGCTGCCACACCCGCCGACGACCCGAGCAGGGCGATGGGCGCCGCGGCGACGACGATGATCCTCAGAGGGGCCCAGGCGGATACGTTCTCACGCTTCGGTTCGGTGACGCGGAATGCTACGCCTCGCCTCGGTTCCGTGTCGTCCGGGCAGGTGGCCTTGAGCCCTGGTACCTCCCGATCGGCCAGCACTGTCGCGCCAACAAGCGCACGGGGCCGATCGCTGGCAGGCTTGGCAGCCATGCCGCCCATCGTCGCGGGCCTCATCGTCTTCGGGGCCAGTGCTGCCGTGCTCGCACTGGAGATCCTCGCCGTGCGGCTGCTGGCGCCGTACCTGGGCATCACCATCGAGGTCACGACCGGCGTCATCGGAACGGTGCTCGCCGGGATCGCCCTGGGCACCTGGCTCGGTGGGCGGCTGGCCGACGCCGTCGACCTCGCCGGCTCCTCGGGCCCATCCTGATCGTCGGCGGCGTGCTCGCGCTGGCCGTCATCCCGATGGTCGGCCTGGCGGCCGATGCCGGGCTCGGCACCGGACCCCAGGCCATCCTCGTCTATGCCGTGACGGCGTTCTTCCTGCCCGCGGCGGTGCTCTCGGCAGCCAGCCCCACGGTCGTCAAGCTCCAGCTGCACGACCTGGGTGAAACGGGCTCGGTCGTCGGGCGCTACTCCGCCATCGGCACAGGTGGCGCGATCGTCGGCTCGTTCGCGACCGGGTTCGTGCTCGTCTCAGCCATCCCCACGCGCCCGATCGTCATCGGCGTCGGCGTGGTGCTCATCGCGGCCGGCATCGTGGCTGCGGCCACCCTGGGTCGCTCCCGCCCATCGGGCCTGACCGGCCTGGCCCTCGTCATCGCCGCGTGCGCCGTCCTGTTGGCGATCGTGGCGCCCAACCCCTGTCAGCGCGAGAGCGCCTACTTCTGCATCAGCGTCGAGACCGTGAGCGCCGATGACTCCGAGCGGCTGCTGCGCATGGACACGCTGCGCCACGCCTACGTCGACCTCGACGATCCGACCGTCCTCGAGTTCGCCTACACCCAGCTGCTGGGTGACGTGGTCGGCGGCCATCGAACCTGCGCCCGCGCCCATCGCCGCCCTGCACATCGGGGGCGGCGGCTTCACCCTGCCGCGCTACATCGAAGCCACCAGACCAGGCTCGCGCAACCGCGTGCTGGAGCTGGACCCGCTGGTGCTGCAGGTGGCACGCGAGGAGCTTGGGCTCGTCACGTCAGAGGATCTCACGGTCGTGATCGGTGACGGCCGGCTGAGCCTGGCCGACGAGCCGTCAGGCAGCTACGACCTGGTCATCGGAGATGCCTTTGCCGGTCCCGCGGTGCCGTGGCATCTGACCACGACAGAGTTCGTGTCGGAGGTCCAGCGCGTCCTGCGCCCCGGCGGCATCTACGCGGCCAACATCATCGACTACCCGCCGCTCGAGCTGGCGCGCGCCCAGCTGGCAACATTCGCGGAGGTCTTCGAGCACGTCGGCGTGTTCGGCCCGGCCTCGCGGGTCGATGGCACGAGCGGCGGCAACGTCATCCTGCTGGCATCGGACGAGCCGCTGCCGGAGGGCGTTCTGGCGCGCTCGAACCGTGCCCACGGAGGCAGCGCCACCCTCGCCGCCGACCGGTCGGAGATCGCGTCGTTCATCGGCGACGCTCCCGTCCTGCGGGATGACTTCGCGCCGACAGACCAGTTGCTGACGCGCTGATGGTGTGCCCCTGATGCCGATGGTGTGCCCCGTGACGGTCATCGGGGTGGTGCGTTCAGTCACCGACTTGCGTACCTGCACCCTCGATGGTCGTGGCCGAGTATCACTCGCGGTCGGTACTCTTGATCATCATGAGTGAGGCCGACTGGTGGCTCTGCAGTCACTGCCAGAGCCTCAACAACCTCTCGGCGCGCAAATGCTA
The DNA here is from genome assembly GCA_963698505.1 of uncultured Chloroflexia bacterium. Classification (GTDB taxonomy): domain Bacteria; phylum Chloroflexota; class Limnocylindria; order Limnocylindrales; family CSP1-4; genus JAFMJV01. The sequence goes on from CAVORC010000056.1 coordinate 8,583, forward strand.
TTCGTGTCGGCGACGCAAACCGAAGGATAGCGTCCGCGCGAGCGAGTACCTCGGCTACGTCCCGGTCGTGGACCAGAACGGCAAGGTCGCACTTGCCGACATCCCGCCTCCGGCCGCCGGGCCACAGCTCGGTCCTGCCGCCTCCGGCATGCCCCCGTTGCGAGATCCGATCCCTCGCGACACACTCGCCGTGGCGCCGCGGCCCCCGCACGGGGCTCGCATCACCTACCGACCCCTGATGCCCCCGCCGCAGCCGCCGGCGGACACCAGCCCCCTGCCGGCGCAGCAGCCGGGGGAGCCCCGGCCGCTGCCTCCCATGCCAGCAGGGCCGCCCGCGATCACCGGTCCCACGCCCCTCGTCGCCATGGGGCCAGGTCCACGCCCAGCGCATCCATCCCCGGCGCCTCCAGCCCAGCGTGTCGCCGTGCCGGTGATCCCGATCCCGGGCCAGACCGAGCCGTGGGCGCACTGGGGCGACCTGCTCGACGTGCCCAAGCCGGCAGCCGACCGACTGAGGGCGGCCTACTCACATGACCACGCCGCTGCCACGCCGAACAACGATGTCTCCGCACGCCACAGCAGCGCGGCCCTGACCCAGGCGATGAAGAGCGCGGACCTGAACGACCCCGACCGGGCGCGGACGTTCGTGCCGTGGCCAGCGAGCGATCGGCCAGCGAACGACCAGCCGCCGAACGACCGACAGACGCCACCAGCGACCCCGACCAAGGACGAGCCGTAGCTTGAGCGGCCCGCGACGCCCCGCGACGAGCGGAAGGCGCTGCCGGCGGCTCGCCGCGAGCCGCGTAGACTCGGGCCCGTGTGGTTGGGCAGTGAACAGGAGCTCTACGCCCCGTTGAAGGCGTTCTTCGAAGGGCAAGGCTACGAGGTGAAATCGGAGGTGCGTGGCTGCGATCTCGTCGCGCAGCGGGGCGCAGAGCCTCCGGTGATCGTGGAGCTGAAGACCGGGTTCACCCTGCCGCTCGTGCTGCAGGGCATCGACCGCCTCGCCATCTCCGATCGCGTCTACCTTGCCGTCGGGGTGGCGGCGCACCCGGCACCCAACTCGCTGTGGCGCCGTGACCGCAAGGGCATCCTCAAGCTCTGCCGTCGCCTCGGCCTGGGCCTCCTGGCCGTCCACGAGCCTGAGCGGGGCCAGCTTCCACTCGTGGAGCCCGTGCTGGACCCCCTGCCCTATCGGCCGCGGCCGGACAGGAAGCGACAGGGGCTGCTGCTGCGCGAGTTCGCCCATCGCGTCGGAGACCACAACACCGGGGGCAGCAGCAAGCGGCCCATCGTCACCGCCTACCGTCAGGCCGCGCTGGCCTGCGCGGCCCACCTGCGCACGCGCGGCCCGACGAAGGCAGCCCATGTCGCCCAGACCACGGGCATCGCGAAGGCCGCAGCGATCATGCGGGATGACGTGTACGGCTGGTTCACGCGCGTCGAGCGGGGCATCTACGAGCTATCGCCCAAGGGCGCTGCAGCGCTCGAGATCTACGCCGACGTGGTCTCCGGCCTGGCCGTTACCCACCTGGGCGCGACACAGGCCGGAGAGATGCCCGATCGGTCGAGCTAGCTGGTCGTGCTCGGCGCCTCGACGATCAGCCAGCCGAACTGGACCTCGGAATCACGCGGCGAGGACAGGCGGATGACGAACACGTCGGCCTCCTCTTCCTTGCGGACCCAGAAGATGCGGTCGCGCAGGTTGGCATAGGGCGTCACGACCACCACGGAGTCGGGGCCGATGTCCACACCTGGCTCCACGACCACGCCGCGCGTACCCTCCGACACCACGGCGATGCCGCTGGCCTGCTCGACTGGCGGCCCTGCCGGACCCTGGGGTCCCACAGGTCCCGGCTCGCCCTGGGGACCCTGTGGCCCGGGCTCGCCCTGAGGCCCTGGCTCTCCGGCGGGTCCGGGCTCGCCCTGTGGACCAGCCTCGCCGGCAGGACCAGCTTCACCCTGGGGTCCCGGATCGCCCTGCGGACCTGGGTCGCCATGTGCGCCGGGCTCTCCGGCAAGACCGGCGGGTCCGGGCTCCCCGGCGGGTCCGGGCTCGCCCTGTGGACCAGCCTCGCCGGCAGGGCCAGCTTCGCCCTGCGGACCTGGATCGCCCTGTGCGCCGGACTCCCCGGGCAGGACCGGCGGGCCCTGGCTCTCCGGCGGGCCCTGGCTCTCCGGCGGTCCCCGGCTCTCCGGCGGGTCCGGGCTCGCCCTGTGGACCTGGTGGTCCTTCGGGGCCTGGGGCGCCTTCCGCACTCCACTCGATCAGCGTGTCGGTGACGGCGCAGAGATCGGCGGGAGCCTCACCCACCCCCACGTTGACGAGCGTCATCTCTGGGGTGATACAACCGTAGTAGTCGTCGGCGGCGACAGTGACCGCTGTCGTGGCAACGAGTCCGGTGGCCATCACCGTCGCGACGGCCACCGTCAGCGGCCGGAGACGAGATCGCGCCGGCGCGCGGAGCAGCGAATGCCCCATGGAGCCCTCCTTCGTCGTGGCGACCACGACGTGTGCGAGGCCATCGCCGACGCCACTCAGGCTCACCGCGACCAGCTGCACGACCGGTGCGGCCCTTCGTGCGCCCCGACGACCTCCGTGCTATTGGAGGCCCGCTGCTCGGATCTGCGGCTCGCCTCCCTGATGCTGATGGAACGGTAGCAGGCCGATGGCTGCTCCATCGAGCCCCGCGACGCGAGCGAGGGGCCCAGCCGCGAGTAGTACCTCTGGGCTACTCACGAGCGCACCTCACTACCCCGAACATGACCACGACCGACCTTGTCCACCGGGCGCTCCGTCCGATGGGCAGGTTCGTCGCGGACGTCGAATGGGAGCAGCAGTGACGAGCGAGACACTGGCTATCGGTCTGCCACGGTCCGGCATCGCCGCGTGTCAGCCTGTCTGCCGGGTGATCGCGCAAGCGGTGGTTCGCCGATGAACGACGAGCGACTCTGTCCGGTCTGTGGGGCACAGGTGGAAGCCGACGCACAGCGATGCCCGGCCTGTGACACGAACCTGATCACCGACACGAGTCCGATCGCCGATGATGGATCGGACCAGCCGTGGCCCCGGGCGGACCTTGATCAGCCTCGCCTTCCCGTCCTCGTGTGCCCGGCCTGTGGGACACACAACCCTGGTGATCGCCTGTATTGCTGGCGTTGCCTGGCCGGCCTCGAGGCAGCGAGCGAGCTGGAACTGGCGCCTTCGCCGGAGGCGGTCGAGCAGGTGGGCCTTGCGGCTATCGCGGGGGCCCGACGGGGCGATGGGCGGAGCCGTGGCGATCAGCCAGAGCTGGTGGTCGATGAACCGATGGCCGATGGACCGAACCGGTGGCCGATGAGGCTGAGCTGGTGGTCGATGAACCAGTGGCCGATCAGTCGGAGCCGGTTGCCGCGTCCGCTCCCGCCGCCGCGCCGGCACCCGTGCCTCCGTCGCCCACGGGCCGGAATGTGGCCGTCGAGCAGGTCTCGGACGTCATGCCTGCGGCGATCCCGAGCGTGCCTCCCCTCGCCACTCCCGTCGCCGATACCCGGCGGACGGAGACCACGGAGCCGAGCGGAGCCGGTCCGACCCGCCGGCTCGTAATCGGGGCGGTCATCGCCCTCGGCCTGGTCGGAGCAATGGCACTGCTCTTCGCGGTCCTGTCCGGACCACCAGCCGACGATGAGCCGACGCCCGCGCCGCCAAGTACCGCGCCCGTGGTCGCTCCTCTGTCGCCGACCCCATCTCCCACAGCTGTGGTTACGCCGGGGTTGGCGACCACTCCCAGCCCGACACTGGCGCCGACGCCGACGCCGAGTCCCACGGGGCGACGCCGACGCCCAGCCCCAGCCCGACGCCGGAACCGACGGCTACTCCTAGCCCCACGCCGGAGCCGACGCCCAGCCCCACGCCCGAGCCGACACCTGAGCCGACGCCCAGCCCCAGTCTGACGCCCGAGCCGACCCCAAGCCGACGCCTGAGCCGACGCCGACGCCCAGCCCCAGCCCGACGCCGCCGCCAAGCCCCAGCCCCAGCCCGACACCGGAGCCGACGCCGACGCCCAGCCCCAGCCCGACGCCGAAACCGACGGCTACTCCTAGCCCCACGCCGGAGCCGACGCCCAGCCCCACGCCCGAGCCGACACCTGAGCCGACACCCAGCCCCAGCCCCACGCCTGAGCCGACGCCTGAGCCGACGCCAACGCCGAGCCCCACGCCTGAGCCGACGCCCAGCCCCAGACCGACACCGGAACCGAGCCCCAGCCGGAGCCGACGCCCAGCCCAACACCGGAACCGACGCCCGAGCCCACGCCTGAGCCGACGCCCGAGCCGACCGAACCACCCGAGCCGACGCCGGAGCCAACTCCGAGCCCCACGCCCGAGCCGACGCCTGAGCCGACACCGAGCTCCACGCCGAGCCCGACGCCGGAGCCGACGCCTGAGCCGACGCCGGGTCCTTCTCCCAGCCCAACCTCCGAGCCCTCACCCGGCATCGTCCCGACTGCATTCGAGATGGAGTTGCTCGAGCGGAGCGCGGCGTTCGCATGCGAACCTTCGCGCGACCCAGCCCAGACGCCCGGAGGAAGCGCGCAGGCCGAGGTCCGCTGCCTGCCACCTGACGATCAGGTCGCGACGCTCAGCTTGCGATCCTTCGACGATCTCGACGTACTGCGCGACCAGTGGGAACAAGAACTCGGGAGCATCGATACGCCCCTCGAGGAAGCTGATGATGCGTGTGAATCCGGCGAGGCTGGCACCCGCAAGTGGGGCTTCGGAGTGATCGGGTGCTTCGTCGATGATGATGTGGCCAAGCTCCGCTGGACCGACACACGCAGCAAGACGATCGGGGTCGCCGACAGCCTCGATCCCGACCTTGCACAGCTCTACGCCTGGTGGAAGAAGAACGCGCGAAAGATCGGCCGCCCGGTCGACGGGGGCGAGGTCGGTGGCGACGCTGTCGACCCGAGCCCCGGCGAGGCTCCTCCCCTGGTGCGAGTCCCCGGGCGCCCACGACAGATCTCCTGCGACGACATCACCGAGCCGATCCTGGACACCTACAACCGCAAGTGGCGCCTCAACCGCGTCCGCTTCCTCAACCGCGCCGGCTATGAGCGCGTCGTGCTTGACCTGGAGCGGACCGGAGCCAATCGCAGCGGCACCCCCACCGGCATCACGGTCAGGCGTGTCCCGATATCCCGCTTGCCGGATGTGGCGCCCGGCGCACCCAAGCCCAAACGAGGTCGGACCGCCATCGTGGTTCAGCTGGATGGCGTGCGGGACGCCCCCAACCTGCGCGCGTATCGGCCGACGAGCACGGCCATCTCCAGGGAGCTGTCGATCGTCCGTGACGGCAGGTCACGCACTGTCGTCCTGGCGGTCCCAGGCAATGCCTGCTACCAGGTTCGCGTCCCTGTCTTCGGGCCTTCGGCATCGGGCAACGAGGGCCGAGCCGAGGTCTTCATCGACCTCAAGCAGTAGCGCCAGCCAAGGGCAGAGGCGGGTCGTCGAGGGTCCGGCGACCGCGCCACAGCTTCGAGCCTCAGCTCGACGTGCTGATCTGGCGCATGGTGGAGGCGAACTCGGCCGGCTCCTCGAACTGCGGCCGATGGCCTGAGTGCTCGAACACGAAGCGCTCCTTGTAAGGGGCCTGGAGCTGGTCGAACCACTCGTTGGCCGGCAATGCCCGTCCACGCGCCTCGTGAACGCCGATGACCATGTACACCGGCACCTCCAGGCGGGGCGCGTCGACTCGCAGGTCGACCTCCTGCAGCTGTGGATACAGCACGGAGAACGTGTCGAGGAAGCCACGCATGCCGTTGAACCTGTCCATGAGGGAGTTCTCCGGGACGAGCAGGTTGAACGGCATCTCCTTGCCCGGGTCCAGCTCCGGGTACGGGTTGAAGTCGTGCTCGGGGGCGATTGCCGGCTCGTACGCCAGCAGGTCCTCGTACGGTGGCAGCCCGTTGGCACGCAGGCTCGCGGCCAGTCCGTCAGCGCCGGTCCGCTCCGCCCAGGCGAGGCTGTCCTCCCAGAACATGCGATCCGTCGCCACCGGGCTGACCATCTGGCCGGTACCCACGTAGGCGTGATACCGCTCAGGGTGCTGCTGCACGGTCAGCACGCCCAGGATGGAGCCCCACGAGTTGCCGGCGAGGTAGATCCTGTCCTGGTCGAAGCGGTCACGCAGGTAGTCGGAGACCTCAACGGTGTCGTCGATCATCTGGTCCAGGGTGAGCGTCTCGACCGGGTCCAGCGCGGCATACGACTTGCCGGTCCCGCGTTGGTCCCAGGCCACCACGGTGAAGTCCTGCTCCAGGGTCGCGTCCGCACGCATGGCGCCCAGGTCTGTCCCGCCCGGACCGCCGGCCAGGTACAGCAGCACCGGGTTCGACACATCACGGCCGCGGATCATGAGGACCTGCTCATGGCCGCCCACCTCGAGCGTGGCAAGCTCGGCGACACTGCCGGCGAGGGGCTGACCGTCCGCGCCGAGGATGGGCGCCGTGCGCCCGGGCTGCGCGATCGCGACAGCCAGGCCCGCGAGTGCGAACAGGGAGGCTGCCACCAGCCCCCAACCCAGGGCGCCGAGCCTGGCAGTGGCGGGCCGCCCCAGGCGGGCCGCCACCTCGACGCCAAGGCGCGCACCCACGAGCATCGGGGCCAGCACCAGCAGCCCGTGTAGTCCGCGACCGACGATGAGCGCGATGATCCCGTACATCGAGCCGGGATGGATGCCATCGACGGTCGGGCCCACGGTGCCAAGGCGCAGGACCTCGAAGACGACGATGAAGATGGCCGGTGCGACGAGCATGCTCCAGCGGCTCCCCGTCACCGATCCCGACACGAGCCCGACGCCGAGGGCGAGAGCCATGGACACGAGCGCCTCCGTCGCCGTGATCGGGCCACGCGGGGTCACCCACGCGCTGACGAGGGCAGCGATGAACGCCAAGCCGACGACGATCGCGTAGCCGGTCCGGGCGTCTGCCCAGACCCGCTCCCGCGCTGACCGCCTCCGTCCTGCCCGCGGCCCCAGGGCCGCCACTACCGTGCTCACGTCGTCGCTCCTTCCATGACATCGCATCCCGCCGGCGCTGATCGCCGGGAACCGCTGTCGGCTCGGTTCGAGCATGCGACAGCTCGAGGGTGCTCGTCGCCTATCGCAGGGTAGGTTCGGCAGGCCCGGGCACAACCTACCCGTGGGTAGGCGACGAGCGGACCGCCGTGCGATGTACTCAGGTGCAGGCAGCAGTCGAGGTGAGTGATGAGGACCGGAGGCCGCGCAGGCGGCAGTACCTACGAGATCGAGGTCCTGGCTCGGCTGAGCGGCCGCTCGGCGCAGCTGTTCGCCGGCTGGGAGCTGGAGGACATCGAGGGCGCCCGCACGATCCTGCGCGGAAGCGTGGCCGACCAGGCCGCCCTCCACGCGGTGCTTGGACGCCTGCGCGACCTGGGCATCCCGCTGGCGGCCGTGCGCCTGCTAGACGATGCCGAGTGAGGTGGCGCGGGCGATGAGCGCGGCACGGTTGCGCACGCCCAGCTTGCCGAGGATGTTGTGGACATGCCACTTGGCGGTCCCGGTGGTCACGAAGAGCTCGCGGCCGATCTCCTCGTTGGTGCAGCCCGCGACCACGAGCCGCAGGACGTCCAGCTCGCGCACGCTCAGTGGCTCGATCAGCGCCTGGCCGTGCACGTCTCCCACCGACCCTGACGCCTGCGCGCCCAGGCGCCCAAGGACGTCGTCGACGAACCGTGGAGCCGCTCGCCGGGCACGTCGGAGCAGCGCGCTGACCGGCAGGACCGGGTCCATGAAGGAACGGCGCCGGTCCTGCCCGGCCGCCAACGCCAGTGCTTCGCTGATGGCCGCCATGGCCGCACGCTCGTGCCCCGACCGCTCGTGCGCGAGCGCGAGGAGCACGAGCGTGTCGATGAGCCGGCCGATGCGATCGCCGGCGCGCTGGTCGCGAGCCAGGGCATCCAGGTCATCGAGCACCTCCCGCGACTGGCCGAGCGCCAGCCGGACTCGCGCCGCGGTGGTGTGACCGCGGTCGCGCACGGCGCCCTTGGCGTCGACGTACGCACCGGCGACGCGCTCGACCTCGAGGATCGCGGCGGTGGGCTCCCCCTCGAGCAGGTGCAGCTCTGCGGACAGCAGTGACATCGCGGCGGCGATCCTGCGGATGCCCTTGCGCTCGGCCTCGCGGCGGACCACGCTGAGGCGACGCCACGCCTGCTCTGTCTCGCCTGCTAGGTGCAGCCCGATGATCTCCTGCCAGTCTGCCGCGCCCAGCATCGTGACACGCAGTCCCGCCTGGTCACACAGCTGCTGGCCGGTGGCGATGTGCTGGCGTGCGAGCGGCAGCTCGTCGGCCTCGAAGAGCGCGATGCCCAGTGGGAGGTACAGCATGCCCAGCCAGGGCGCGGTGCTGGCCGAGACACGGCTGTACTCCGCGATGGCTCCATGGCAGAGCGCCTCGGCCTCACGACGCTGCCCGCGGACAAGGGCGATGGTCGCGAGTGAGTACACCGTGCCCACGGCCAGCGGCGATCGGCCGCTCAGCTGCGCGAGGCGGTGGGCCTCGTCGAAGGCGTCGGCCGCCGCGCGTGCGTCTCGGCCTGCCAGCACCTCCCCCAGCGTGGTGTGCGCGAGACTGCGGAAGACGTGGTCGTCCGCCGGCGTTTCGGCGATGGCCCGCCTCGCCAGGACCTCGGCCTCGGCGCGGTCAGCCCGGTTGGCGAACCATGCCGTCAGGCCGGCGTGACGGCCATTCGTGCGCGGGTCCACGAGCGAGCGACCGTCGAGGCTCGGGAGAGCGGCGCCAGCGCCGGCGATGTCACCCAGGAAGAACCGCGCCCAGGCCGCGGAGACACCCAGTCCCGGATGCGCCAGGCGCGTCTCCTCCGGCAGCGCCTCGCTCCACGACACGACGGTGTGGAACTCACCGCGCGAGAGCGTGGCGTCAGCAGCGACGTCCATCAGCGCCGCGGCGCTCGCAGCGTCGCCACCAGGAAGGTAGTGGCGGATGGCATCGGGCGCCAGCCCATGATCGGCGAACCAGGCCGCCGCCGCGCGATGGAGCCGCGTCCGCGCGTCGTCGGAGAGCGACGCCGTCAGCAGCTCCGCCAGCAGCGCGTGGTAGCGGTACCAGGTTCGCCCCTCGTCGATGGGGAGCAGGAACAGGTTTCCCCGGGCCAGGGTGCGCAGCATGCCGTCACCGTCGGTGCGACCGGTCAGCGCGTCGCAGAGGGAGCCGGTCAGGCGGTCCAGCAGACAGGTCTGCTGCAGGAACGTGCGAACCTCGGGCGGCTGCCGCTCCAGGGCTTCATCCATCAGGTAGTCGAAGATGTAGCGGTCGCTCGCGCCGAACGCGTCGATGAAGGCCGTGGCGTCGTCGCGATCGCGCAAGGACAGGCCGGCCAGCTGCAAGCCGGCGATCCAGCCCTCCGTCCGTGCGGCGAGCCGCTCGACATCGGCCGGCTCGAGCTGAAGGCCCAGCGAGCCCACCAGGAAGCGGTGAGCGTCATCAGGGCGGAACGCCAGGTCGGCCGCCCGGAACTCCGTCAGCTGGCCACGGGCCCGCAGGCGTGGCAGCGGCAGCGGCGGATCCTCGCGCGTGGTGATGACCAGGCGCAGGCCCGGCGGCAGATGGGTCACCAGGAAGGACACGATGTCGTGCACCTCGGGGCTGCGGATGAGGTGATAGTCATCGAGGACCACGACCACGGGGTCGCCGGCAGCGCCGATGGCGTTGAGCAGGGGGATGAGCGCTGCCGCTCCCGCCGGCGATGAGTCGAGGGCCTCATCGAGGGCCGGACCGAGATCCGGACGCGCCGTTCGCATCGCACTGACCAGGTAGGCGAGGAACGCGGCCGGGTCGTTGTCCGACTCGTCGAGGCTGATCCACGCTGCCGTGCTGCGGCTCGACGCGAGCCAGCCGAGCACCAGCGTCGTCTTGCCGTAGCCCGGCGGCGCGGACAGCAACAGCACGCCGCGGGGCTCGTCGAGCACGGCCGCTAGCCCGGGACGATCGACGTGCTGGCGCGGGAGAGCGGGCACGACGTGCTTGGTCGTCAGAAGCAGCGGAGCCACCATCGTCGTTCAGACCCTCCCAGTGCGCAGTCGCCGGCCGACGTGCCCAGAAGCGTAGGCTGTGCACAGCGTGGGGGCGCAAGGAGGTTGGCTGATGTCGCTGTTCACGGTTGCGTCCGGATGACGCACGAGTACGTCATCGCCCTCAATGGGCGCGTGGACACCGGCACGGCCGGCGCCGCAGCCACGGCCGTGGCCTGGGCCGCCGACCATGTGCTCGCCGTGGGATCCGATGACGCGATGCGGGGCCTCTCACGCGGCGACTCCACCTTTCTCGACCTTGGGGGTTGCGTGGTCACCGCGCTGCCGGACGACCTTGCCTCGGCCGACGCCCTCGTGCGCGCAGGCATCCGCCAGGCTGGCGCGGACGTAGACCTCGCCGCGCTGCTCGTGCGGGCCGGTCTCCTCGCGGCCGATGCGGTGATCGAGACAGGCTCGCCCGCGGATCTCGCCTTCTGGGATACGGCACGCGCGCAGGGCGATGGCACCGACAGCAGCACGTGGAGCCTGCTCGCCGCCGTGCGTGGTGGCGCGTTCATCGAGGGCGACGAGCATCGTGGTCCGTTCCCTCCCGCGGAGATCGACGTCGCGCGCTGATCGTCGGCGCCACCTGGACCACGCTGACACCCACCAGCGCCAGCGCCAGCCCGGCCACCTCGACGAGCCCGAGCGTCTCGTCCAGCACGACCCAGCCAAGCACGGCGATCAGGATCACGGTGAGATCGCCCAGAACGCTCGATTCGACCGCCCGCAGGGTGCGCTGGGTCTGTGTCCAGAGCGTGTAGGTGAGCGCCGTGTTGATCGCCGCCAGCCAGATGATGAGCAGCCACGCGCGCAGGCTGAAGGTCGGGATGCCCTCCACGATCAGTCCGAGCACGAGCGTCGCGACGCCACCGGCCGACATCGCCAGTGCCGTCAGGCCGAGCGGCCCACCGAAGACGCGCCGAGCATCGATCGCCAGGTAGCGACCAAGGCGAGCGCTGCCACCGACGACGAACGGGATCGACAGGCCCGCCGCGAAGGCGATGGAGGCGCCCCCTGCGGGCAGCTGGAGGCCGAAGAAGGCGATGACGCCGACGATGAGCACGACGATGCCCAGGGCCTGCATCGAGGTCGCCCGTTCGTGCTGGCTGCGCAGCGTGACGAGTGCCGTCACCACCGGCGCCAGCCCCATCAGCAGGCCGACGCTGGACGCCGTGAGCTCTCCGAGCGCGATGTAGAAGCCCACCTGCGCGACGCAGAACATCAGCAGGCCGTAGCTGACGACGCCGAGGAGCGGGCGGCGACTCGCTCGCCACACTCGGGCAGCCCGCAGCTGCGGAAGCGCCAGGGGCAGCAGGATGAGCGCGGCGAGCGTGAAGCGGACGCCGGCGAAGCCGATGGGGTCCACCGCTTCCTCGGTGAGCCCGAGCCTGATCAGCACCACGGACGTGGCCCACAGGAAGGTGACGATGACGCCGATGGTCACCGCCGCCGCGCGGCCCGGGGGCTGACGCATGGCGGCACCGGAGCGAGCGATCATATGGACCCACGGTAGCCATCGGCCCGCCGCTCTGCTGACCCCGACGCCCATGCCCCAGGACGCCCGCCACCCCAGGGCCGGGATCGCTGTCGCCGGCACGAGGACCAGGTGATATAGTTGTGTCCGCAACGACTTACCATCTCATCCCTCGCCCACCCCAGAAGGAGACCAGCAGCATGCGCATCGGCGTCGGCCTGCCCAACACCATCCCCGGCACCCCTGGACCACGACTCGTCGAGTGGGCTCGCGAGGCCGAGTCGATGGGCTTCTCCACGCTCGGCACCATCGGCCGCCTGGTGTTCCCGACCTACGACGAGTTCCAGGCGTTGGCCGCCGCCGCTGCGGTCACCGAGCGCATCGGGCTCCTCACCAACGTCGCCATCGGGCCCGTCTACGATCGCGCGCTGCTGGCAAAGCTGGCAGCCGGCGTGGACCAGCTCTCAGGGGGCCGATTCGTCCTTGGCCTTGGGCCGGGCTGGCGAGACGAGGACTACGTGGTGGCTGGGAAGGATTACAGCACCCGCGGCAAGCGTCTCGACGAGGACATCGAGTTCATGCTTCGCGCCTGGCGGGGCGAGCTGGTCGAGGGTGCCACCAAGAAGCTCACGCCGACGCCCACCAATGGCGAGTCCGTCCCGCTCGCCTTCGGTGGCACGGTGCCGCGGGCCTTCGAACGTGTGGCCACGTACGGTATCGGGTGGACAGCCGGTGGAGCGGCGCCCTCGGACGTGGCAGGGCTGAACGAGACCGTCCAGGCCGCTTGGGCCAAGGTGGGCCGGGACGGTCAGCCACGACGCTGGGCACTGGCCTACTACGGGCTCGGTGACGGAGCCCGCGAGACCGCCACGGCCTACTGAGCGACTACTACGGCGACTTCGGCAGCACCATGGCACAGCAGATCCCGACCGATGCCGAGAGCATCCAGGGAGCAGTGGCCGCCTACGAAGCCGCCGGCAGCGACGAGTTCATCTTCAACCCGGTGAGCTCGGATATGCGCGAGCTCGAGCTGCTGGCCCGGGCGCTGGGCGATCGCCTGACAGCCTGAGGGTCAGATGTGCCTGTGGAGGTCGTCCCCTGGCTCGGCCTCGGTGACGTCATCCCGGGGCGGCTGCTCCCATCCCATCTGCTCGGCGTCGCGCTGCGTCAGGTTCAGGTGGATGGTTTCGTGCTCGACATTGGCGATGGACGAGACCGGGACGTACAGATCGGCGGCGAACATGGGACGCGCGGTCAGGATGTAGCTGTGCCCCACCTCCTTGACCTTGCCCAGGCGGCGGCCGTCGTTGCCCACGACAGCCCAGCCCGCTTGAAAGTCCGTCATCCGCATCGCGACACCTCGTTGAAGTCAGGAGGAGCATAGCCGCGCGCGGCGGGCCCGGCCGCAAAGGCCCGGGTCGTGGTCCAGCGCGTGCTGGGCCTGACCACCGCGCTGGGGGCGAGGGTGGCCTGCATGGCGCTAGAGTGGCCCATCATGGCTAGTGGCCGACACAGCCTCGTCGTCGTCAATCCCAACGCCGCCAAGCTGCACGACGCACCCAGGCGGGCCGAGCTCATCAGCGCCGTGCAGGCGACCCTGCGCGAGCGTGACGGAGCCGATCCGTCCATCGTCGAGACCCGTGACCAGTCGGACACCGCGGGCGTGGTGCAGGCCGGCCTCGCGGAGGGCGCACGCAGCGTGGTGGGTGTCGGCGGTGACGGCACGCTGCGCGACATCGCGGCCGCATTGGCGCACAGCGGCGTCCCGCTGGGGGTCGTGCCGGCGGGGACCGGTAACCAGCTGGCCTCGGCCCTGGGTATCCCGCTCAGCCGCCGCGCGGTCGACGCCCTCGCACGGGCACGCCCCGTTCGGTCGACCTCGGGGAGGTGACCATCGGAGGACCCCACCGACACCGACCGAGTTGTTCACCATCGGCTGTGGCGCCGGCTTCGATGCCCGCGTCATGGCCGCGACGCCGCCCGCCTGGAAGCGACGTGTGGGCACGGCCGCATACTTCGTCCAGGCCATCAAGCTCGCTGTGAGCATCGGCGTCCAGCCCTACCGCATCACCATCGACGAGCGGCTCGTCGAGACCGAGGCCTCGGTCGCCATGGTCGGGAACATGGGCCACCTGGTGCCGGGACTGCTGCGCACTCGCCTGCCCCTCGATTGCCACGATGGGCTGCTGGACCTGCTCGTGGTGGGCGCGCGCAACCCCATCCATGGCCTCAGGGGGCTGGCCGACCAGGTGTGGCGCACCTCGCTGGGCGGCGGCGCGGGCGCAAGCAGCCTGCGCCTCCGGGGCCACGCCGATCGCCATCGAGCCCGAGCGCCCGGAGCCGCTCGAGGTGGACGGGGACTACGTCGCCCAAGGGAGCCTGGAGACACGCGTCACTGCCCGCGGCCCTCGAGGTGCTGGTACCACGCGAATAGTCGCCGGAGCCACTGAGCGCGCGTCCGGCACTTGACCCTCGCAGGAGGGCGCGCAGGATGTAGAGGTACGCTAGAGGCGTCGACACGAAGCCGTGTCGTGTCGATGAGGAGGGTTTCACCACGACTGGATCAGAGTCGGTGGGGACGCGAACCCTGGAGCGTCGCAACCAGCGACTGCTGCTGCTGGGAATCGCCTGCTACGCGCTGCTGGTCGGCGCGCTGACGCTGCAGGGTGGGCTCGAGCTGACACCCGATGTCGCCGCCGTGGCGCTCGCCCTTGCCGGCGTGCTGCTCGTGAGCGCCCGCCTGCATCTGGCGAGCTGGCTGCCGCTCGTCGCGCTGCTGCTGGCCTACGAGCTGATGCGCGGGCTGGCCGATGACGCGGGCTTCCCTCTGCACATGGAGGACCTCATCCTCGCGGAGCGGTTGCTCGCCTTCGGCAACCTGCCCACGCAGGTCCTGCAGGACACCTTCCACACGGCCGGACAGATCGACCTCGTGGCAGGTGTGGCCACCTCGGTCTACATGGTCCACTTCCTCATCCCCGTGTTCGCCGGGCTGGTGCTGTGGTCATGGCGCCGCGACTTCTTCCACGACTACATGGCTGCGCTCATCGTGCTCAGCCTCGCGGCCTTCGTGACCTACCTGCTCTTCCCCGCCGCGCCGCCCTGGTACGCCGCGGAGCGGGGCCTGCTCACGGGGCCCGACGGGTTGCCGCTGATCACCTACCTCAAGCCCGCGGTCTTCGAGGACGTGGCCGCATCGTTCGGGATCGACGGCAGCTTCGTGTACGCCTCGGTGTTCTACGGCCTGGGCCCCAACGATGTGGCGGCCTGGCCGTCGCTCCATGTGGGATATCCGTTCCTCATGTTCCTGTTCCTGCGGCGTGCCTTCGGCCGCATCGGCTGGCTGGCCCTGGGCTACACGCTGCTGGTGGGCTTCTCGGTGGTCTACACGGCCGACCACTGGCTCCATGACGGCATCAGCGGGCTGGCCTACGCGTACATCGCCTACTACGCGATCATGCACACGCCCGAGTCGGTGCGGCAGCGGCTCGATCGGCGCGTTCGCGCATCCGTGGCGCCGAGGAGCGCTCGTAGGCGAGGCCTCCTAGCTCAAGACCCGTGTCGGTGCGCCGTCCGTGCCGTGGTGCTGGCCTCGTTCAGCGCTCGCCCCGCTCGGTGGTCCCGGTGGGGACATCGCCCTGTGAGCGACCCGGCGTCCCGCGTGCGACCTGGCGCGCCCGCGCACGAACCGACGTCCCGGTGCGAGCCGGCGTCCCGCGTGATGCTCACGGTTCTAGGCCAGATGTCTTCTTTGAGATCCCTAGGACACACATCGGTAGACCCAGCTCCGTTGCCACGGAGATCTACGCGCGGAAGTCGGGTGTTCGGCCCGCGTAGCGCCTACGGTGCATGAACATGCAGGCATGATCCGGTCCGAGTCCAGGTTCCGGGCCTACGGCGCCCCAGGGCGACGATCGGTCGGGAACTGACAGCCCTCAGAGCGCCCACTTCAGCGCCGGCGTGCGTCCTCCCCCGGGATGCCCATGGCCGACAGCTCGACCGCCAGGCCCTCGAGGTCCTCCACCGCCACGTACAGCGCCGGCACATCGAAGATGGTCCAGCGGACCGGCTCCAGGAAGTCAAGCCTGATGCCACCCTGGGGACTGCCGGCGAAGGACACGTCGCCGTGGCGGAGGCTGCGGCGGACACCGATGGCCGCTTAAATCCAGCGCCAGGGGCCCTCGATGCGCCAGCCGACGATGTCTTCGATGGGCACGCGCATCTCCCACCAACCGAAGCGAGCGACCAACAGATCGTCGTCAAGTCGGACCCACGCGCGTTCGGGTGTGACGCCGAACGCGAGGCGAAGCAGCAGGGTCAGCGTGCGCCCAGCCGGATCGGGTAGCGACGCTCGGCAGCATCGCTCTTCCCGGCGAGCACCCACCGCGCTCGACAGCGCCAACGCCACTGCCGTCGGTCACGGCAGGACGGGGCCCTTGCTGTGGGGTCGTCCAGCCGCCGAGGTCGGCCGGCCGCCCTGGCGTCCGCGGAGCTGGCTCAGCGCGATGGCACGAGTGACATCTTCGGGAGTGAGCAGCCCGATGACCTCGCCATCGACGGCTCCGCGCTGGCGCACGACGGCTCGCTGTGTGCTGCCGCCGTGCTGCGACAGCCAGTCCACCACCAGCTCGTCACCGTATGCGACCGCGGCCTCATCGATGCTGGTCGCCACCTCGCCCACGCGCCGGCTCAGCCGATCCTGGCCGCGGACCGAGCGCAGCTGGTCGACTTCGAGCATAGCGGTGACGGTGCCGGCAGGACCGGTGAGCAACCAGGCCGACTCACGGCTCTCACCTAGCGCCGCGGCCATGAAGGTATCGACCGTGAGCGTGGCCGGGATGCGCAATGGGTCGCGCGTCATGATGTCGGCGACGCGCGTGTCGCGCAGTTCCTCGGTGACCTCCGAACGCGTCGCTCGGCAGCTGCGGCGGCACTGAGGAAGAAGCCCAGCAGGACGAACCAGAGCCCGCCGATGTCACCGAAGGCGAAGCGAAGCATGCCGATGCCGACGAGCCCATAGCCGAGCAGCTGACCGAGGCCCGTCGACCAGCGGGTGGCCTGTCGCTTGTCGCGGCGCCAGCGCCAGATCGCAGCTCGCGCCAGGCGGCCACCGTCGAGCGGGGCGCCGGGAAGCAGATTGAACACGGCGAGGATGAGGTTGACCAATGCCAACCAGGCCGTGGCGGCTGCGGCCAGCGAGGCCAGCTCCCCGGCCGGCGCCAGCCCGACCAGCAGCGCGAGCAACCCGAAGACGAGCGCCAGCAGCAGGCTGGTCAGGGGGCCGACACCGGCGATGCGAGCCTCAGCCCCCGGCGTCGACGCTTCTCCGTTTCATACGGGCCACTCCGCCCAGCAGCCACAGCGTGATCCCCGAAACCGTCAGTCCCTCGCGACGGGCGACCAGGGCATGTGACAGCTCGTGCGCCAGCAGTGACAGGAATAGCAGCGCGGCGGTCGTCAGACCGGCGACCCAGTAGGCCGCGTCGACCAGGCCGGGCACCTGCACCGGCAGCACCTGCACCGCAAGGCTGAAGGCGATGAGCCAGGCGATCACGAGCACGCTCCAGTTCACCCCGACGGGGATGCCCAGGATGGTTCCGAGTCGTATCGGGACCCGAACATCACGCTCTCCAGTCCATTGTGCCGGGTCCGTGCCCGGACGTGAATCGTACGGGGGACACGATTTACATGTCAATAGAGTCGTGTATCATCCGTCGCATGAATGTCACAGTCCTCGACGGCGATTTGCGACACCCAACGATGGACGTTCCTGACGAATCATGCATACGCGCCGCTCGCGCTCGCGACCGACCCGGAGCTGCGCGTGCGCGACGTCGCCGTGCGCGTCGGAATGACCGAGCGAGCCGCACAGCGGTTGCTGCACGACCTGGTCGCAGAGGGATACGTGGTGCGGCAGAAGCAGGATGCTGCAACACCTACGCGTTGCTGCTGGACCGCCCGCTGCGCCACCCCATCGAAGCTCAGCACACGGTCGGAGACCTCGTCAGCGCGCTCTGCTCGGCACGTTCGTCCTAGGGCAGCAGGGTCGTCGCAGTCGCGGCACGGCCGAGTCAGCCAGCCGGCGCTACCGGCGCCGCCGCGCTCAGCCTGGGCGGCGGCTTGATGCCAGACAGTCCACCGTCGACGGCGATGTGCTGACCGGTCGGCGTCCACGCTGCGGCCGGCGAAAGCAGGAATGCCACCAGGCCCGCGACATCGGAAGCCTCACCGACGCGCCCGAGCGGATGCATCGCCTGCGAGGCGCGGAGCGTCGCCTCGTTCTCGACAAGCCGGCTGGTCAGACGTGAACGCACGAGGCCGGGGGCGATGGCGTTCACCCGGATACCGCGGGCGGCGTAGGTTGCCGCAGCTGCAGTCACGAGGCCATCGACGCCACCCTTGGCCGCGGCGATCGCTTCGTGGTTGACGAGTCCGATCTGGGTAGCCGCAGACGAGAACAGCACGGCCGCCCCCGGTTCCCCGCGCGGCACGACAACGACCAACGCGCGAAGTGCGTAGAAGGCGGACGTCAGGTTCGTGGCGATGACCTCGTCGAACTCGAGGTCGGAGATGGCGTGCGCGGGCTTGAGGAGGGTGGAGCCGACCGCGTGGACCAGGCCGCTGGGGGCGCCCAGCTCGTCGACGACGCGAGCGATAGCTGCATCGACCGAGCCCGAGTCGGTCGCGACTGCTTCGAAGGGCGCTCATCCGTCCGCCGGCCGCAGACGCCAGCCCTGCGAGGGCGTCGCTGTCACGGCCGACAAGCGCCACGCTCCAACCGCTTTCGGCGAGTCGGCGGGCCGTCTCGGCACCGATGGCGCCGGACGCGCCGGTGACGATGGCGACAGGCGCGCTCATCGCGGCCCCGCGCGGAGGAGCATCTTCGCATTGGATCGGTCACCGCGACGCATGTCGATCCCCAGTCCAGCTACAGGTGGTTGCGAGCGTGAACGCCCAATGCGTCCGGCAGGGCCCGTCAGCTCCATCCTCACCGGCCGGAGGTCGCAGGAGGTGCTTGCCTGGGACCTGTATCGTGGGCGGACTCGAACGACCCTGGAGGACCCTGATGCGTCGACCCACACCGTGGAGGAGCCTCGCCTTCGCCGCCACCCTGTGCCTGATCGTTCCGCTTGGTGCGACCGCGCAGTCGGAACCAGCGGACGATGCGACGCCTGCTCCCGCGAGCGTGCCCCAGCTCGAAGGCCTCGCCTGGTATCGCTCGGTCGATGTGAACGGGCCCCAGATCGAGGAGACGCGCGACACCGAGGAGGTGGCTGAGTGGGCCAGGCTCGTCGAGGGCGCGGGTGCGACGCTCGAGGAGCTCGAGTACAGCTATTACAGGGCCTTCGACCCGACGGTGCTGCCGAAGGTCGGAGAGCTGGCGATCGTGCGCGTGGCGGGAGCGGAGACCGACGCACTGAGAGCGGCGGTCGTGCAGGATATCGTGGACCAGATGGTTAGCCTAGGCAACGATGTGCCGCTGCCGCGCGAGGCGCTCATCGATGGCAAGGCCACCGTGATCGTCGAGCTACCCGCCGAGCTGGGGCTTGACGATGCCATCGTCTATGCCAGCGGCGACGTCGCGTACGTGCTCCTGCTCGACGAGGAGCTGGCCGCGCAGGCACTCGCCCAGCTGCCCTGAGGACGCGCCGGCGAGTGGCCTCGTCCGCTGCGGCGCTCGCAGCCTGTGCACTGCTGCTCAGCTCCGGGCTGAGCTCGCCTGCCCTCGCGGCCGTTGCCCCCCCTGGGCCGCGGTGGTCCGATTGCGGCGAGGCAGACGGCCGAGTCGAGTGCACCATGCTGGCGGTGCCACTCGACCATACCGACGCCGCGTCGCCGGCCATCCGTCTGCCCGTGCGACGCCTGCCTGCGACGGATGGCGAGGCACGCATCGGCGTGCTCGTGACCATCGCGGGGGGACCAGGGCAGCGCGGCACGCTCGGGGTCGCTCCGGGCGTCCATGGCGCCGATGCGTCGAGGCGGGCTTCGACATCGTCAGCTGGGATCCCCGGGGCACCGCCGGTGAGCACGCTCAATCGACTGCATCCCGCAGTGGGACCCGTTCGCGGGGTTGGACCGCACACCCGGTTCGCCCGTCGAGCGGGTCGGGCCCGTTGACGCGCGGATGGCCGCGCTTGCGGCGCGCTGCCGCGAGCAGCATTGGCGAGGTGCTGCCGCAGGTCGGGCACCCTCGAGGCAGCGCTCGACCTGGAGCAGATCCGACGGGATGCTCGGCGAACCGCGCATCAGCATCCTCGTGCAGCTCCTACGGCTCGCGGGTGGCGCTGACCTATGCCTCGCTCTTCCCCGAGCAGCGTGCGCGCCGGTGGTGCTGGATGGCTATAGCCGACCCGAATCCTGACCCGCCGGGGCCGGCTGGAGGTCGAACAGGCCGCGGCCTACGAGCGCGTGCTCGACGTGCTGCTCGACGGCTGCGCCGACGATCCTGCCTGCAGCCTGGCCGAGTCGCGCGGCGACCCGGGTGCGGCGCTGGACAGGCTCCTGGCCTCGCTCGACGGGGCGCCCCTGGCCGGCCTGGCGCCGATGGCCGGCTGACGCAATCCTGACGCCTACGAGGCCATCGTCGGCTATCTCCACCCTGCGACAGGGAGTCGCGTGGCTGCAGCTGCTGGAGGCCCTCGGCTCGGCCAGCCTGCGCGGCGACGGCGAGCCCCTCCTGGGCCTCGCCGGGCGGGGTGCGCAGCGACTACGAGTCGAGCGGGCTCACGCTGGGGGCCTTCATGGCCATCCTCATGCGGCCGACACGGCGGCCTGGTGGAGCGTGCTCGCTCCGGCGACGAGATCGACCGGCTGACCGAGCGAATCCACCGCGTCGCTCCGCGGCTCGGGCCCTTCCTGTGGTCGCCGCCGCTGGCTGCGGACCTGCTCGCGGTCGGGCTGTGCGCCACGCAGCCCCCGAGCTCGGCCATCGGTCCTTCGTCACAGGTGGACCGCTTCGACGCGGCTGGCGCCGGTCCAGTGCTCATCCTGGGCGAGCAGCGGCGATCCCGCGACGCCGCGCTCGGCTGCCCGGCGGGCGCTGAAGGATGTCGCCGATGCCACCCTCGGCGACGCTCTGATGCCGACACCCACGTCGCCTACCTGTCGGCCCGCCGAGACCCTGGGCGGCCGGCCTACGGCGTGTCTCGCTCGATGCGGTCGAGACGTACCTCATCGATCTCGAGCCTCCCCCACACAGACCAACTGCGCAGATGCCTGACCGAGGGAGCCCGGGCTTGCCGCCCGGCATGTATGGCGTGCGCACCCCTCATCGAACACCAGCGGCCGCGGCGGCGGTCGAGATGGCGCGAGGTAGAACACGCGGGACAAGGCACGCCGAGCCCCTGGCCGCGCTGATGCTGTTGCTGTCGCTGCTGATGGTGGTAGCGGCACTGCCTGCCGCTGCGGCGGCGCCACAGCCGGTCATCGCGGTCGATGACCCCGCGGACAGTAGTGGCAACTCCAGCGACGGCACAGACCCCGGCGACGCTGCTGACGAAGACGGCAGTGTCGGCGAAGACGAGGCGCCGCCCGACGAGGAGGCCGCCGGCTGCCTGCTGGGACCGTCGGCTGCGGCCTGGGACCCTCGCCGCGTATCCAGGGCCGGTCCTCGGCCGGCGTGCGGCCCCTCCCCTCGCCGCGCCGGACCCGCATCTCGCTGTCACTTCGTCGTCGAGTCGCCTGACGAAGACGTACGGCCGGAGGGAGCTACGATGCCGTAGCGGCAGGCCAGACGGTACCGCGCGCCGCGCTGGAGGCCTGGCTTCAGCACCACGCTCCCAGCGTCCTGCCGCGCATCGATCTCGCTGAACCTTGATCCCGGACGAGACCTGGAAGATCACGGAGGTCAGCTGCACCTGCCGGCGGCGGTACCGCTGACGATGCAGCTGGCGGAGGGATCCGCAGCCCGTGATCGCGCTGCCGACGTTCGATTCCGGCGCGCGGCCCGGACTACCAGTGGCTGCGGCCCGGTGGGCGGGTCGGGCGCCTCGCCTGGCTGTCCTCCGACCGTCCGCTGGCGCTGAATGCCCCCGCCATCGGCGAAGCCCGACCACGTATCCCGGGACCGGCTTCATCGCGCTGCCGGGGCGAGGACGGGCAGGCGGCGCCGAGCCGAGCCCGCAGGAGCCGGTCCGCTCGCCCGGCACCGCCTCGGTGGGACGCTGAGCGGGAACCGCGTCCATCGACGACCCCGACCGACTCGGCGGCAGCCGGTGTCCTGCCGCTGGACCGTGGAGCTGAAGTCGTACGGTGATCTCACCATCAGGACGAAGACCGAACCGCCGAGGCGACGAGGGGCAGTTCCGCTACCCGGGTGGTCCCGGCCAGCTCCGAGCATGGTGAGACTCCCCTGGCGATGGTCGGCTCGCCCGCAGGCGAACACGAAGCGGCTCTGGAAGGGCTGGCTGGTCCGTCGAGGCTGCAGGACGTGGACGAGCGCTTCGAGCTGACGCGCTCCAGCTGCGAGGAGAGCGACGCGACGACCGTGAGCAGCGCAGCCGGCACGACCGCGTCGAACTGGCCTCGACGGCGGCGACGACGTGACCTGCACGTTCGAGCTGAAGCTGCTGGCGCCAAGGCCGGGTACGTGGAGCGCCAGGAACGGCAAGGGCCTGGTCTCTTGCGGCGTGCCCAGCATCCAGCTCCCGGCGGTCACCGAACGCGGGACCATCAAGGTCCGCCGCAAGGGCGACCTGCTGATCACCCGCGGACTGGCGCCGGGCAGCAACACGACGTGGCGCCTGCGAACGCGACGCTGACGACCCTCGGCGATACCAGCGGCAAGGTCAGGCTGACCGTGGCGGGCGCGCGCGGCACGTTCACCACGCAGCTCCAGACTGCTCGACGAGAACCGCAT
>CAVORC010000057.1:0-22401 GCA_963698505.1 uncultured Chloroflexia bacterium
ATGGCATCCCCATCGCCTTCGAGGCCTACACGTTGTTCTACAACCAGGACCACGTCGACAAGTACCTTGACGGCGTCGTCCCGACGACCATGGACGAGCTGATCGCCGCCGCCGAGAAGATCAACGCGGACGGCGCCTCCGATGGCGTCGTTGGCGCGGTCATGCGCGGCATCCGCTCTGACACCATCATGGACACGCTCACCGGCGTGGTCCTCAACGCGGTCGGGGACATGGATTCGTCCACGCCGTACAACATCTGGTTCGACGGCGCCTGGGATGCGCCGCGCCTGGATGACCCGGCCGTGTGCAAGGGCCTCGCCGACTACGCGGGCATGCTGGCGGCGGGTCCGGTCAACAAGTTCGCCATCGACTGGCCCGACGCGAACACGCTGTTCCAGCAGGGCCGAGCCGCCTTCTTCATCGACGCCAGCCTGTTCGGTCCCGGCTACGAGGATCCCGACCAGTCCATCGTCGCGGGCAAGACCGGCTACGCGGTGCTGCCGCCACAGGAGGCGGGCGGCAACTCCCAGACGGGCCACTGGGCCTGGGGCCTGGGTATCCCCAAGAACGCCGCCAACAAGGACGCCGGCTGGTACTTCATCCAGTACATGACCAACCCGGCGAACACCGCTGAGATCGGCAAGTCCACCGGCGGCGCCGCGCGCCTGTCGGCGTACGACGACCCGGGCTATGTCGAGTCCCTCGTGCCCGAGTACGCCGCCACCGTCAACGACGCGATGGCCGACTCGCGCACGACCGTGGTCCTCAAGGAGGGCTGGAAGGACGGCGCGCTGGCCATCGTCGACACCATGCTGGCGATCGCCAACGGCGAGGACCCCGCGGCCGCATGTGCTGCCGGCAACGAGGCACTCCTGGCCGCCGTCAACTAGCCTGTAGCCACCATCGAAGTGGCCGCCTGCTCACTCCGAGCAGGCACAGCTTCGACGCCCTGCCCGGCATGAGCCCGGGCAGGGCGTCCTGTCGAATGAGGTGACGGACTGACTCGACTGGCGTCGGTACGAGGCAGCAAGGGCCGTGGCGGGGCCGATCGCGGGACACGCTTCCTGATCCCCCTGGTGGTCATCATGGGCCTGACCTCGCTGTACCCGACGCTCTACTCGCTCTACATGAGCTTCTTCGACTGGAACTGGGGCACCCAGTTCAACTTCGTGGGGCTCGACAACTACCTGGAGCTCGCGGCCAGCGAGCGCTTCCAGACAGCGCTGTGGAACACCTTCGTCTTCACCTTCGGGGCGGTGGCTGTCGAGCTGGTCCTTGGCATCGGCCTGGCGCTCGTGGTGAACCGGCTGGGGCGAGGAGCGGCCGTCGTGCGCACCCTGCTGCTGGTGCCGCTGATGGTCTCCGGCATCATCGTCGCGCTGATCTGGAAGATCATCCTCGACCCCACCATCGGCCCGGTGAACCTCGTGCTCCAGCGGATGGGCTTGCCGCCGCTGGGCTTCCTGGGTGACCCCTCGATGGGCATGGGCTCCATCATCCTCATCGATACGTGGTGGCAGACCGCGTTCGTCTTCATCGTCTTCTCCGCGGGGCTCCAGGCGCTGCCGCGGGAACCGCTCGAGGCTGCCGAGGTGGACGGGGCCGGCGTCCTGGGGCGCCTGCGCTATGTGACGCTGCCCATGCTCAAGCCCATCATCCTGGTGATCGTGCTGTTCCGCACCATCGACTGCATGAAGGTCTTCGCCATCATCTTCGGCACCACCGGCGGCGGGCCGCTCACCACGACCGAGTCGGTACAGGTCCTGGCCTATCGCATCGCCTTCAAGCAATACGGCATGAGCCTCTCGATGGCCGCCATGGTCGTCTTCGCCGCAGTCGTGCTGGGACTGGTCATCGCCATCCGACGGGCCAGCCGCCAGGAGAGCCCGGCCGGATGAGCGCAGCACCGCGGGTGAGTCGACGAACCCGGCAGCGCCTCGAGCTGTCGGGCGCCTGGATCGTGGCCCTCATCGCCATCGCGATCACCCTGTTCCCGCTCTACTGGCTGTTCCTGATGTCCACCAAGACACCGGTGGAGGCGTTCAAGAACCCGCCCGACCTCTTCTATGTCCCCGACTTCAGCAAGTATCTTGAGATCTGGGGCGAGGGCGACTTCGCAGCGGCGTTCTTCAACAGCGTGGTGGTGGTGGCCCTGGGCGTCACGCTCGCCATCCTCATCGCGGCTCCCGCGGCCTACGCCATCGTGCGCTTCCGTGTCCGGGCAGGTCGCTGGCTGGGCCTCTGGCTGCTGCTGGCCTATGCCCTGCCCGAGTTCCTCTTCGTCATCCCGATGTATGTGCTGTATCAGCAGATCGGGCTCTTCGATACGCAGATCGGCCTGGCGCTCATCTACCAGGTCTTCGCCGTGCCGTTCGCGGTCTGGCTCATCCAATCATTCTTCAGCGAGGTCCCTCGCGACCTTGGCGATGCTGCGCGCGTCGACGGCTGCTCGGAGCTGCAGTCGCTGCTGCGTGTCTACCTGCCGCTCGCGGCACCGGGCATCGCGGCCACCGGCATCCTTGTCGGCATCGTGATGTGGAACGAGGTGACGATCGCACTTTCATTGACGTTCGACGACTCGCGCACGGTGACCATCGCAGTGGCCGGCTACCGGGGCTATGCGGCCATGCGTTGGCAGGAGATGGCAGCCGCCTCGATGACCGCCATCGCGCCCATGCTGATCTTCGCGCTGGTGGCCCAGCGCTATCTCGTCAAAGGCCTCACATTCGGAGCAGTGAAATGAGCGAACACCTTCCCCTGGAGGGCCGACGGGCTCTCGTCACCGGAGCCGGCCGCGGCATCGGCCGGGCCATCGCCGTCCGTCTCGCCGGCGACGGCGCCGACGTCATCGTCAACGACCGCGACGAGGACGGCGCAGCGGCCACGGCAGAGCTGATCAGGGGCCTGGGGCGCCGGAGCGGCGTGGCCATCGCCGACCTCTCGCGGACGTCTGCCGTCCACGCCGCCTGCGATGCTGCCGTCGAGCAGCTGGGTGGCGTGGACATCCTGGTCAACAACGCCGGCATCTCGCTGTATCGCGCCATCGTCGATTGCAGCGAGGACGACTGGGACGATCATCTGGACATCATGGCCAAGGCCACGTTCCTGACGATGCGGCGGCTGGCGCCCGCGATGATGGAGCGGGGCTGGGGCCGCATCGTCAACCTCGGCTCGTACGTCGCCCAGTTCAACTGCACGACCAAGTACTTCGGCCCCTACTGCGCGGCCAAGTTCGCCATCGTCGGCCTGACGCAGGTGGCTGCCCAGGAGTTCGCCCCGGCGGTGACGGTCAACGCGGTCGGCCCCGGCGACGTGGAGACCGAGATGATGGAAGCGGAATGGGTCCTCGAAGGTGAGCGGCGCGGCATCGCGCCTGGCGAGGTGAAGGAGGAATACCGGCAGCGGCTCATCCTCGAGCGGCTGGAGAGCCCGGACGACATCGCCGGCGCCGTGGCGTTCCTGTGCTCGCCCGCGGCCGACCAGATCACGGCCAGTCACCTCATCGTCAGCGGCGGCCTGCCCTACCACCACTAGCTCCGCGGGGGCTGCTCCAGGATCGCCTTCAGCGCCGGGTACAGGGCACGGTAGCGGGCGTAGCCGTCGGCATAGGCCTCGTGGTCGCGTGGCTCGACGACCTCGCCTGGCTCGACGAAGCGCTCGATATCCGACCACGCTTCGAAGGCGCCGACGGCCATGCCTGCCGCGAATGCCACCCCCAGGGCCGAGCCAGGGTGGGAGCGCAGCTTCTCGAGGGGCAGCCCGATGACATCAGCCGTCACCTGGGTCCAGAGCCTGGAGCTGGCGCCGCCGTTGGTCACGCGGACGCGTCGCGACTCGAGCCCCAGCTCGGCGAAGACATCGAGGTGATGCCGGAAGCCGAAGGCGATGGACTCGAGCAGGGCACGGAAGAGGTCGCCGCGATCGTGCGACAGGCTCAGACCGATGAAGGCACCGCGCGCCAGCGGGTCGTTGAGCGGGGTCTTCTCGCCCAGCATGTACGGCAGCGCCACGACGCCCCCTGCGCCGGGTCCCGATACCTCCGCCTCCGCATCGAGCGCTTCGAGCGAGGCCCCACCGGCGAGCTCGCGCTGGAACCAGCGGATGAAGCTGCCCGACGAGGCCATGCAGCCGTTGGGGAGGTACAGGCCCGGCGACAGGTGCATGTCGAGGTAGAGCCGCTCGTCGGTCACTGGCGTGGAGGTCACCATGAGGATGTCCCCGGCACCGCCGAGCTTGACGAGCAGGTCGCCCTCCCCCACCAGGCCAGCGGCGAAGGCAGAGGCGACGTGGTCAGCGCTCCCCGCGATGACGGGCGTACCGGCTCGAAGACCGGTCTCCGCGGCCGCCGCCGGGGTCACCTCGCCAACGACGTCGGCGGGCATCCGGACCGGCGGCAGGAGCCGCTCATCAAGCCCCACCGCCTCGAGGACATCGTCGGCCCAGGCTCCGGACCCAAGGTCATAGAGCCCGCTCTCCACGGCCCAGTTGAGCTCCACCGAGGGCTGCCCGGTCAGACGCCACACCATCGCGTCGTACGAGCCCATCACGAGCGCGGTGGCTGCCAGCGCAGCGGGTTCGTGCCGCGCCAGCCAGCGGATGGTGGGCGCGACGGATTGCTGCGAGATGGGCGAGCCCGTCCGACGCAGGATATCGGCGTCGGCCAGCTCCTCCTGCAGCTCCGCGATCTCGGCCGTGGCGCGAGCATCGTTCTGCTGGATGGACCGGCGGACCGACCGCCCGCCTGCGTCCAGCAGCACCACGCAGGGGACCATGCCGCTGATGCCGACCGCAGCGGGTTGCCCATCTCGCACGAGCTCGTTCGTGAGTGCTGCCAGGTTGGCCCACCACTCCTCGACGTCCTCTTCCGCCCAGCCAGGGCGATCGGCGTGGAGCGAGACAGGGTGCTGCGCTTCGGCCACCAGCCCCTGGGCAGTATCGAGCATCACGGCCTTGGTGGCCGTCGTGCCGATGTCGATACCTAGCACCAGGGTCATCGCTTCACTCCGACGTCAGGGCTCCGGTGTTGCCGCCAGGGAACCATAGCAACATCGGCCCGCGGTCCGTGTCGCCCTCGGGGAAGGTGCCGGCCGCGATGCGACGACCGCGGTCGCGTGGGGAGACACGACCGCGGTCGGTTCAGCGTCGAGCGCCGGTCGGTCAGGCCCGGGACCCGCTGGGGTCAAGGACCGCGATGCCCTCGGCCTCCGGCTCGCTGGACGAACGCTCCGAGCGACGGGCGTAGATCACCAGCATCGACGGCAGCAGCAGCACGGACACCAGCGCCGATCCGACGACCGCGACCAGGATCAGGCTCCCCAGCTGCTGGAAGGGGATGAGGCTCGACTGCGTCAGTAGCACGAAGCCAAGGCTCGTGGTGACCGCCGAGGACACCAGCGCCGAGCCCGTGGTGCCCAGCGTGCGGCTGATGGCCGCGTCCACGCCGAGGCCCTCGCGACGGAAGTCCACGAACCGATGCGTGACGTGGATGGTGTAGTCCACGCCCACGCCGATGACGACCGCAGCCAGCGTCGCGGTGACCGGCCCGAACTCGATGCCGGCGACCACCATGAAGGCGTAGAGCATGATCACCACGCCGCCGACCGGCAGCACCGTGAGCAGGCCCAGCAGCGGGCGACGATCGGAGACCAGGTAGTTGAGCATCAGCAGGACGGCAGCGCCCACCAGCGCCAGCACGAGGCTCTGCACCTGCGTCGTCGAGATGCTCTGCACGACGGAGGCGTTGATGACCTCCTGCGAGGTCGCGATGGCCGCGCTGCCGAAGGCCGACTCGAGGTCGGCGGCGAGCGCCAGGGCGCCGCTGGTGCCGGCCTGCGAGGTGAAGGTGTAGAGCGCCGCCCCCGGCTGGACCACGCCCGCGAGCTCGGCGGGCGCGACGGCGCGCAGCGCGTCCAGCAGGCCGGCGATGTCGGCGTCTGCTGACGCCTGCAGCGAGGCATCCAGCCCAGCCCCGGCCGCGGCCTCGGCGATGGCAGGGTCGAACGTCGGCGAGCCCGGCTCGATGAAGGAGCGCACGAGCGCCTGCGGCGACTCGACGAGCGCCTCGCCGCCGATGGTGACGATGCCGGGCAGGGAGCCAGCAGCTGCGCTGGCGGCGAGCGTCTCGTTCCACACCACCGGGTCGGTGATATCGCCATCGACCAGGACCTGGGTCGTCTCGCCCAGGCCGCCGTCGAAGCGGTCGCTCAGCTCCCCGGCCGCGGCACGGACGGGTGAGCCTTCCGGCACGAAGTCGAGGAAGCTGAAGCCCGAGCGCAGGTTGGTGGCGGTGACGACACCGGCCAGCAGGATGAGGCCGGCCACGCCGACGGCCGCCCACGGGGCACGCCGGGGGATGACCGCGGTGGCACCCACCACACGGTCGATCCAGCTCGAGTCGGAGGTGCTGAAGGCCTGCACCGGCAGGCGGTCCTTGCGGGCCGCGCGTCGATCGAGCAGCACGCGGGCCGCGGGGAAGAGCAGGTTGGCGTAGATGAACGCGGACAGGATGCCGACCGTGGCGAGGACGCCGAAGGTGACCAGCGACGGCGTGCCGGAGAAGAGGTTGGTCAGGAAACCGAAGGACGTGGTGAGGGCTGACAGCACCAGCGCCCCACCGACGATGCGGACGCTGCGTGCCATGGCCACATCCACGGCCCTGCGCTCGGACAGGCCGTCCCGGTAGGCCGCGTTCAGGTGGATGACGTAGTCGACGCCAAGGCCCACGATGAGGATGGGCACGATGGAGCCGGCGCCGGAGATGCTGCCGATGAGACCGAGCCCGTCAGGGCCTAGCAGGACGGCCACGCCGTCGGTCGTGGTGATGGCGAAGAGGACGACGAGCAGGGTCACCAGCGTGTCGGCGAACGTGCGGCGCACGCGCTGCAGGCGGCCCATGCCGCCGCCGGGCCAGTAGACCAGCAGCAGCACCAGGCCGATGATGCCGATGGCGCCGAAGAGCAGCAGCGGGATCTCGATGGCCGACTCGTCACCGGTCGCGGTGATGAGCTCGACCGAGAACGGGAGCGCCGTGACGTCGCCGGTGATGGACTCGCGCAGGGTGCCGGCAAGCTCGCTCTGAAGGTCGGCGAGCATGGTCGCCTCCGCGGCGTCTGCGGGTTCGCGGAAGAAGGTCAGCATCAGGCCGCTGGGGGCAGCGGATGCACCGGCCGCCAGGTCGCCCTCGACGAGCTGAGCGAGCAGCTGGGACTGTTCGGGCGGCGCCGCGGCCAGCGCGCCGGCGAAGAGCGCCTTGACCGCGGCATCGGTGGTGGGAGGTGGGGCGCCGTTGGCGATGGCCAGCTCGACAGGCGTCATGAAGGAGGTGATCGGTCCACCGCCCGGCTGGGTCACGAGAAAGTCCGCCAGGCGCACACCGTCCAGCTCCGTGGTCTCGATGGCTGCCGCAACCTTGGTGGCCGCCTCAAGGCCGGCGGTGGTGATGACGTCATCCGACGCGGAGACGAACACGAACTGCAGTGGCGTCACCGCGGTATCACTGCCGAAGAGCGACTCGATGCGCTCGGAGGCGGCGATGGCCGGGTCGTCCGGTGCGAACTCGGAGCTGTCGTTGGACATCTCCGGTCGTCCCATGGCACTGAGGCCGACGGCGACCGCGACGACCGCGATGATGGCCAGCCAGGGACGTCGGGTCGTGAAACGGGCGAACCCGCCCGCGATCCATTCGAACACGTGAATGACTCCTCGTTCCGCTCTACGCCGTACTAGGTACGTCTATGGTTTGTTTACTCTTTGTGCAGAGTACAGCGCGCCTCGAACGACTGTCAACTCCCGTCGCCGCGAGAGGGGCCTTCCGGGGTGGTCGGCATCGCGGGCACCTGACGGTCGGGCTCCGAGATGCTCAGGGCGGCCAGACCGATGACCAGCGGAGCCGACACCAGCAGCAACGCCGCAGGGCCGTAGCCGTCGATGCGGTCGTTCACCACCGAGAGTGCGACCGGCCCGGCGGAGGATGCCGCCACCGCGATGAGCGCCGCCACGCCCTGGATCGATCCGATGTGCGCCAGCCCGTACCAACGCGGCAGGAACGTGGCGACCAGCGGCCGGCCGGCACCCGCGGCAGCTCCCAGCAGGACCGCGTAGACGAGGATGATCGGGCCGGGCGTCAGGAAGGCCGCCAGCAGCAGGCTCAGCGCCAGCAGCACCATCGTCGCGGGCAGCAAGAGACGCGCCGCCACGCGGTCGGCGAGCGCCCCCATGACGAGCCCAGCCGCGAGCATGCCGATGATCTGGGGCAGGAACATGGCGGCTGCCTCGGTGACCGTCAGGCCCTGGTCGCCGAGGATCGAGATCTGGTGGAAGTTGAGCGCGGTCACCAGCATCGACGTGGTGGCGATGACGAAGCTCAGCAGCCAGAAGCGAGGCTGGCCCAGCGCCTCACGCCGCGTCGACGACCTGGCCACCGGCCGTGGCGCGGCTGCCGGGTGCGGGGCCGGGTCGCCGTCGGCGTACTGGCCCACGTCAGACGGTCGGTCGATGATGCCGAACCGTGCGATGGGCACCACGATCAGCCAGGTCACCAGCGCCGCGAGCACCCACGCCAGCCGCCAGTCGACCAGGCCGATGGCGACACCGAGCAGGATGGGTGCGAACGACATGAGCACCGCGGTACCGGTCGTGGAGAGACCGAACACGAAGCCTCGTCGACGCTCGAACCAGGGCGTGATGGACAGGGTGCTGACGAGCTGCAGCGATCCCTGGCCCAGCCAGCGGATGAGCGTGAAGCCAAGGGCCAGCGTCAGGAAGCCCTGCACACCGCCCATCACGAGCAGGCCGATGCCGAAGGCCAGGCCGATCAGCGTCATCGCCCGTCGCGCCCCGACGCGGTCGATCCAGCGGCCGACGGGGATCAGCGCGACCGCTCCCAGCAATGTCCCGACAAGGTATGCCGTGGAGAGCTCGGAGCGGGTCAGGTCGAGCGCGGCGATCATCGGATCGACGAAGACCGAGACACCGACCGTCTGCCCCGGCCCCGTGAGCGCGGCGGTGATGGTCGCGAACAAGGCGACACGCCAGCCGAGGAACTCGCGCCAGGAGAGCGCCGGCGCAGGGATCCAGGTCATGGCGAGTGGGGGTGATGTCGGATCGGGCTACTCCATCCCGCAGACCTGGCGTCGGTCGTCTGCGGAGCACCGATCAAGCACGTCTACCCGTCGACTCTAGCCCACGCTCGAGCATCGCGACGGTGGACGCGCGGTCAGGCGACCTCCGGGAACTCGCTCTCGGCGGTCTTCTGGACAGCGGCGATCTGCGCGAATGCGGCACGCAGCAGCTCCTGGGCCGTGCGCGTCAGCTTCGCCTGGTCGATGCTGTTGCCGGCGTCCCGCCCGGCGAGGCGATCAGCCAGCTGCGACTCCAGGCGCAGGCCCATCAGGAAGTCGTAGGCGTCCGCGATCTCGCGACCGCTCCCCTGCGGCAGCAGCTCGCGCTCGGCCAGCGCACTGATGCGATCGAGCGTGTGGGTCCCGTCGATGCGGTGGCGTGCGGCGCCGACCCGCGCGAAGGCGACGATGGGCTGCAGCGCATCCTTGAGGTCGATGCGGCCGGCCTGCTCGGCCGCGCCGCCGAGGTAGATGTTGCCCGGCAGCCGCAAGGGCGGGCGGAACGTCAGCGCGTTGCGCACGAGCTGGTACTGCACCCCACGTTGCCGCGGCAGGGTCTCGTGGACGTGACGTTGGAGCGCGGCCGTCAGGCTGGCTTCGCCGTGGACCAGGCGGAAGTCGAGGAAGATGCTGAGGTCGGTGACGTCCTGCGGCTCGGCACGCCGCAGCCAGCCGTCGTAGGCAGCCAGCCAGTCGGACAGCGAGCGACACCAGCCCGCATCGCTGGCCATGACGCGGCCGCGACAGAAGGGGTAGCCAGCCGCCTGCAGCCCGTCACTGACGAACGAGCCCAGCCGTCGGAAGTAGGCGGCCACCTCCTCGGGGTCGCCGTCGGACTCGGCAGCATCGGCGAAGACGATGCCGTGGTCCTGGTCCGAGAGCAGGTGGACCTCGCCACGACCCTGGCTGCCCATGGCGAAGAAGGCGAATGCCGCGGGCGCCGGCCCCAGCTCCGCGAGCGCCAGGCGGACGAGCCTGATCGTGGCCGCGTCGAGGATGGAGGTCAGCGTGCTGTTGATGTGCCGGGGCCGGGCGCTGCTCTCGAGGAGCCCGGCCGCGACCGGCAGGGCACGCTCGCAGCGCCGCGCGACCGCCGCGACACTGTCGGCACGCGCGATGTCGCGCAGCAGCACCAGCGGCGCATAGCGCGGCGCGCGGATGAGCACGTCGCGATCGACCACGCCGACGATGTCACCGGTCGCGTCCTCCACGGCAAGGTGGCCCACGCCGGTCTCCTCCATGCGCCACAGGGCCTCGTAGACCGGGACGGTGTCGCCGATGCGGACCAGCGGCGCGGTCATGATCGTCTCGAGCGGCGCCGCGAGCGACCCGCGCTGAGCCACCACGCGGGCGCGGATGTCGTGGTCGGTCACGATGCCGATGACGCTGCCACTGGGGCTGGACACCAGCGCCGCGGTGGCACCACGCTCGGTCATCTGCATCGCCGCCTGGTCGACCGCGGCCTCCAGGTCCACCACGATGGCGTCCTGCCGCAGGCTGCCGACGCTCTCGTGCAGGAAGAGCAGCGATGCTCGCAGCTGCTGCACCTCGCGTCCGGCCGCCTCGTCGCGCGCAGCGGTCACGTCCACCAGCAGCCCGTCGATGCGGGATGGTTGGCCCTCCTCGTCGCGCACGAGCGCCGCCGACAGCAGGATGGAGCGCGAGCCACGGGTGGACTCGATGGCCAGGACGTGGTCGCGCACCTCGCCGTCGTCGAGCAGTCGACGGTAGAAGCGCCCGTACTCGGCAGCGTCGACGAAGCAGTCAGCCAGCGCCGGCTGCCCCTCGCCTTCAGCACGATCCACCAGCGCGAGCAGCTCGTGCCCGGCCGGGCTGAGATCGACGAAGACGCCGCGGCGGGCAGCGACAGCGCGGAAGACACCGACCGAGGAGCCCAGCGCGGAGGTGTCGCTCGGCGCGGTCGAGGCCGCCGTCACGTCACGCGCGAGCAGGATGCTGCCGGACTGGCCGCCGAACTCGACGGGCTCCAGGGTAAGCACGCATTCGAGCGGGCTGCCGTCGCTGCGCGTGAGCACGCCATCACGCGCCACGCCGAGGGCCACCGCGTCCGAGGCGCCGGTCTCGAGCGCCGCCCACAGATCATCGTTGCCAGCGCCGCGCGGAAGGATGTCCGCCAGCTCGAGGAAGTCCAGCTGGCGGGCGCTGTAGCCGAGCAGCTGCAGGAACGTCGGATTGGCATAGCGCAGGCGACCATCGATGACGAGCAGCGTGCCCTCGGTGGTGGCCTCCACGAGCGCGTGGTAGCGGGCGTTGGAGTCGCGCAGGCGTTCGACGCTCTCCTCGCGCCGGCGTTCGATGCGCAGGCTTTGCTGCAGCACGACGAGCAGGAGCAGCACGATGAGACCGGAGATGCCCAGCCCGGCGAGGATGAGGTCGCGTTCGATGCGGGCGATCTCGGCACGCACGTCGTCGGTGTAGAGACCGGTGCCGATGACCCAGCCCCACGGCTCGAATCCCTTGACGTAGGACTCCTTGGGCTCCAGCCGGGCAGGGTCATCGAACCACTGCCAGACGTAGTCGACATAGCCTTCGTCCTCGGCTTCGACGAGGTCGGCGAACTCGACGAAGATGGGCACGCCGCGCGGATCGGTGAAGCCGCTGAGGTCCTCCCCGTCCAGGTCAGTGCGGTAGGGATGCATGACCATCGTGGGTCCGGTGTCCTGGATCCAGAAGTAGTCCAGCCGGTCCTCGCCATAGCGCAGCTCACCCACCACCGCGGCGGCGGCGGCCTGGGCCTCCTCGCGCGATCAGCAGACCGGCACGCTCGTCGGCTTCGTAGGCCGCCAGCACGCTCCATGCCGAGTTGGTGAGCTCGCGGATCATCTCGCGCTTGCGCTCGACGAGCGTCTGCTCGAAGGACGGCAGGAGCAGACCCCAGAGGGCCAGCAGCACCAGTGCCATGGCCGCGACGGCCGGCAGCACGATGCGCAGGACGAACGACCGCCGCCGGAAGCGGCCGGTGCTGGCGGCGGGGTCGCTGGCTGGCGCGGGACGTCGGTCGGGTGGCCTCGGAGCCGGCGCCTGCTGGGTCAGTCCCGGCCCGTCGAGCACGGCCGTGCGGAACCGCAGCCACTCCTCGTGTGGCATCTCGATGCCCAGCGCGCTGCTGCCCAATCCCTTCACGCCGTGGTAGTCGGTGCCGGCGCTGACGAGCAGACCGTGCCTTCGCGCCAGCTGTCGCAGGGCCTCGCGGTCATCGGCCGGGAACTCCTCGTAGATGGCCTCGATGCCGTCGAGGCCGACCGATGCGAGCTCTGCCACGAGATGCTCCAGCTCCCCGATGTCGCGCTCGTACACCAGCGGATGCGCCAGGAAGGCCCGGCCACCGGCGCGGTGCAGCAGGGCGATGGCGGCGCCGGTCTCCAGCTCCCCGTCGGGCGCCGAGCTGGCCGCGCGGTCGGCAGCGCTGGCCGGCGGCGCACCGGCCGCGCGCAGCGAGCCCTCGATGCTGTGGCTGTCGGCGCGGCGGTGCTGGCGCATCGATGCCAACGTGGCGCGCAGCTCGACGTGCTCGGGATCGAAGCCGTACGCCACCAGGTGCAGGATGCGGCCACGGTGCTGCGTGGTCAGCTCGATGCCGGGCAGTGACGGCACCCCACGGGCGTCGAGCGCCTCGCGGAAGGCAGGCCAGCCCGCGACCGAGTCGTGGTCGGCCAGGGAGGCGTAGCGGACACCCGCGCCGGCCAGCTTCTGGGCCAGCGCCTCCGGCGTCAGCACGCCGTCGCTGTGGAGCGTGTGCGTATGCAGGTTGACGTAGATGGGTTCGGCCATGGTCCCAGCGCCAAGGCTCCCGTGGCAGCGATGCTGGCGGCTAGGTCCAGTTGGCCCCTCCTCGGGGGACCCGCACGCGAACGCGGCGACTCGTCGGCGGAAGATCAGCCGCCGGCGGCCACACCGAGCAGCTCTGCGTCGCCCACCAGCCGGGCCTCGTCGAAGACCCTGGCTGCAGCCGCCACGTTGGCCGGCTTGTCATCGACATAGAGGGTCCGCCGGTCGCCCGCCTGCGCGCGGGCGAAGCGGAAGGCGCCGGCGTCGGGCTTCACGAAGCCGATGCGGTCGGAGACGTAGACGCGCTCGAACCGTCCGGCCAGCCCGAAACGGCTGATGCGCGGCAGGAGCCACTCGCTGCGGTGATTGCTGAGCAGCCAGATGGGCTCTTCGATGTCAGCGAGCGCGGGGAGCAGCGGCCCGGCCTCGTAGCGCGACTCCAGGGCAGCGCTGAGCTCGCGAGGATCGTCTGCCGGGAAGAGCCGAGCCCACATCTCGCGCTCGTCCATGCTCCCCAGCCAGAATGCCCGCCGCAGCTCGCGCTGCCAGCGGTCGATCACGCCCTCGGCCTCCAGCCCGTGCCGCCGCGCGGTCTCGCGCAGGAACCCCAGCAGCGGGTTGGTGAAGACGACACCGTGCACGTCCAGCACCAGCAGCCGGTCCTCAGCCGGCATCGCCGTCGGTGCCGGTACGGGCCACGATCTCGTCGACGATCGACTGCGTCAGCTCACCCAGGCCGGCGGGATCGATGACCGGAACGCTGTGGGCGACGGCAGCCTCCACGAGGTGCTCCTGGATGGCGCGGATGGTGTCGAACTCCGTCAGCAGCCGGTCGCCCCGGCGCAGCGGTTCCGCGTGCGAGCGATGAGCCAGCCGCTCGCGGTGGATGGCCATGTCCGGCTCCACGATGAGCCGCTCGATGACGACCGGGCGCGTGGGGTGGCTCGCCAGCGCCTCGCTCAGGAACCCCGGTGCGACGTGGACACCCTCCACCACGCTGGAGCGCTGCTCGATGCACAGGCGCGCCACGACCGCGTTGATGGCCGCCGACACGGCACTGTTCTGGCGGTCGAATCCGGCGAAGGGCAGCGCAGCGTCGAGGTCCACCAGCTCGAAGGAGGAGGCGTGCAGCTCGGGCAGCACCGCCTGGGGGATGACCGTCCGCAGCACCTCGCGGATGGTGTCGGTGGTGACGATGCGGGTGATCTCCAGGCGCACGGCGAGCCTCGTGGAGATGGTCGACTTACCGACCCCGGGCGCGCCGCACATCGAGATCACCACCGGCCGGCGCACACGCTTGGCGTGGCGCCAGGCAAGCCAGCGCGAGGCCGCCGTGGCATCGGCATGCTCGAGCAGGAGCCGGTGCGTGCGCTCCACCAGCTCGTCGGCCTCGATCTCGTGTCGCCCCTCTCCGCGCAGTTCCGCATAGAGCGATGACGCCAGCTTGTGGGCCTCGGCGGTCGCCATGCCCGTGGCGAGCAGACTGGTCGCCATGATGCCGCGCGAGAACGGCAACCTCGCTCCGGCGCGATCGTGGACCACGAGGTGGCGGTCAGGCACGAGGTCAAGCGGCACGGGCGTCCACCAGGGCGTCAGGCGTGACGATGCGGCCGGGCAGCGGGCAACGAGACATGGGCACGATGCTACGGACGCTTGTCCTCGTTTCGATGACGACGCCGGGCGCGCGGGGCGCCGGCCGGGCTCGGCAGCGTATCTGGCGCCAATCGCCGATTATCAGGCTGTGCGCGACACCCTCCTGACCCTCCCCTCGCCCCGGTGATCGCCGCGGTCGCCGTGGCCGTCGGCCTCTTGGTGCTGGTGGTCGGTGGCGAGCTGGTGGTCCGTGGCTCGTCACGGCTGGCGCTCTCCTTCGGCATCAGCCCCGTCGTCATCGGCCTGACCGTGCTGGCCTTCGGCACCAGCTCACCCGAGCTGGCGGTGTCGCTGGGGGCTTCGCTGGCGGGCAGCCCGGATGTGGCCGTGGGCAACGTCGTGGGCAGCAACATCTACAACATCCTGCTGGTGCTGGGCCTGGCCACGGTGGTGCGGACGCTCATCGTGCGGCAGCAGCTGGTCCGCTTCGACGTGCCCCTCGTCATCGGCGTGTCCGTGCTGCTGTGGCTGCTGTCACTCGACGGCACGTTGAGCACGGTCGAGGGCATGCTGCTGCTGACGCTGTTGCTGGCCTACACGGCCATCTCGGTCCGCAGCGGGCGTCGCGAGGGAGCCGCCGTCAACGAGGAGTACCGCGAGGCGCTTGAGCCCGACGCGGCCCCCAGCTCCCGGGCACGCGACCTGCTGCTGTTCGGCGCCGGCCTGGCGGCGCTGGTCGTGGGAGCCC
This sequence comes from uncultured Chloroflexia bacterium, assembly GCA_963698505.1. Taxonomy (GTDB): domain Bacteria; phylum Chloroflexota; class Limnocylindria; order Limnocylindrales; family CSP1-4; genus JAFMJV01. Next base: position 15,250 of record CAVORC010000057.1, read on the forward strand.
AGGCGCTCGTGGGTGGCGCCACGGAGATCGCCCGCTCCCTGGGCATCCCCGAGCTCGTCGTTGGCCTGACCGTCGTGGCCATCGGAACCTCGCTGCCGGAGGTCGTGACCTCGGTGGTGGCGGCCTTCCGGGGACAACGCGACCTGGCCGTGGGCAACGTCGTGGGCTCCAACCTGTTCAACATCCTGGGCGTCCTGGGTATCACCGCCATCGTGGCGCCGGGGGGCATCCCGGTCGCGGCCCAGGCCATCGAGTTCGACATGCCGGTGATGATCGTGGTGGCCGTGGCCTGCCTGCCGCTGCTGTTCACGGGTCACCTGTTGCGGCGCTGGGAGGGCGCCCTGTTCCTGGCCTATGCCGTCGCCTACACCGCATTCGTCGTGCTGGAGGCGACCGCTCACCCGATGCGCGAGCCTTTCGCGCAGGCGATGATCTGGTTCGTCATCCCGCTGACGGTGGTGACGTTGGTATCGGTCCTGGTCATCGAGGTCCGGGCTCGTCGGGGACGCCGCCTCGCCTGACCCGCACACCGCTCGACCGGCGCGCCGTCCGACCCGGGCGCGGGACAGCACGGCGGCCACGGCCACATGGCCCCACAGGACCCGGCCACGTGGCCCGCAGTTGGCACGAACGCGCGTGGACAGTCCGGTCCAGATGGCCCTGTGGAGCAGAGCCGATGGGCCGTACGTTGCAGGTACGCCGCGCGCCACCATGCCGCGTTCCTGTGTCGGCACACGACGCCCGGCGTGTCCATAGGGGGCTCGATGGCGACCGTAAGGGAGACGGCGTCCCGAGAGGCCGTGCTCGGGAGCGTGGAAGACCAGGACCGGATCGACCGCATCATCGCCGGTCGGATGGGGCGTGCGGGCGCCCTCCTGGGCATCCTGCAGCAGGTGCAGGAGGAGAGCCCCAGCAAGTACCTCTCGATGCCCACGCTCGAGTACGTGGCCGCGCGCAGCGGGATCCCGCAGGCGCAGGTCTTCGCTGTGGCCTCGTTCTACGCCCTCTTCAACCTGGAACCCCAGGGCGCACACACGGTCGCCATCTGCCGTGGCACGGCCTGCCACACACGCGGCTCGCGTCCACTGCTGGAACGGGTGAAGCTGCAGCTGGGCATGCGTGCCGCTGGAGATGACGCCGACAAGGTCTCGCTGACGACACCCGACCTGCAGTTCACCATCCGCACCGTCGCCTGCTTCGGCCAGTGCGCCCTGGCACCGGTGATCGAGGTCGACCACGCCATCCGCGGGCACGTCACCGAGCAGGCGCTCATCCGCGAGGTCGAGCAGCTGCGACGGCAGGGCGCGCGATGAGGATCGCCGACCTGGCCGGTTTCAGCACGGCTCGCGAATCCGGGCTGGCCAAGCTCACGCCCGATCGTCCGCGCATCGCGGTCGGCATGGGCACCTGCGGCAGCGGCAATGGCGCGGAGGGTGTCCTCGCGGCGTTCAAGGCGGCCATCGACGCCCGCGGCCTGGACGTGCAGCTGGCGCCGGTGGGCTGCTTCGGCTTCTGTGCCGAGGAGCCGCTGGTCAACGTCCGCCTGCCCGGCCGGCCGCTGCTGCTGCTGCGCCGGGTCCAGCCGGACCATGTCGATGACATCCTCGAAGCCGTGAGCCACGACCGCCTGCCACCGCCCGAGCTGGTGCTGTGCAAGATCGAGGAGTGGGACCACCTGACCGGCGTGGTGCGCTACGGGGGCGGCTACGCCGATGTACCCGCCTGGAACGAGGTCCCCTTCTTCGACGGCCAGGTCAAGATCGTGCTGCGCAACTGCGGTCTCATCAGCCCCGACGACATCGAGGAATACATCGCGGTCGGCGGCTACCAGGCGCTGTACAAGGTGCTCATCGACCAGAACCCCGAGATGGTCATCGAGCAGGTCAAGGCCGCCAAGCTGCGTGGTCGTGGCGGCGCCGGCTTCCTGACCGGCATCAAGTGGGAATTCCTGCGCGCGGCGGAGGGCCCGCAGAAGTACCTCGTCTGCAACGCCGACGAAGGGGACCCGGGCGCCTACATGAACCGCAACGAGATCGAGTCGGACCCGCATGCGCTGCTCGAGGGCATGCTCATCGCCGGCTACGCCACCGGCGCCTCCGAGGGCATCATCTACGTGCGCGCGGAGTACCCCATCGCGGTCATGCGCCTCGAGCGCGCCATCGAGCAGGCGCGGGAGTACGGACTGCTGGGCCACGACGTGCTTGGCCGTGGCTTCGACTTCGACATCCAGACCGTCGAGGGCGCGGGCGCCTTCGTCTGCGGCGAGGAGACCGCGCTCATCGCCTCGCTGGAGGGCACCTCCGGCCGGCCCCGGCCGCGGCCGCCGTTCCCGGCCCAGCGGGGCCTCTTCGGGCGACCCACCAACATCAACAACGTCGAGACCTGGTACAACGTGGCGCCCATCGTGGCCCGCGGGCCGGCCTGGTTCAGCGACATCGGCAGCTCCAAGAGCGCCGGCACCAAGGTCTTCTCGCTGGTGGGCAAGGTCGCCCGCACCGGCCTCGTGGAGATGCCCCTGGGCACACCGCTCTCCCGCTTCATCTACGACATCGGCGGTGGTGGCAGCGACGGCCGCGAGATCAAGGCCGTGCAGACGGGCGGACCATCGGGCGGCTGCATCCCCGCCGACATGCTCGACACGCCGGTCGACTACGAGACGCTGGCGCAGCTGGGCTCGATCATGGGCTCCGGCGGCATGGTCGTGATGGACGAAGACAACTGCATGGTCGACGTCGCCCGCTACTTCGTCGAGTTCACCCACTCCGAATCGTGCGGCAAATGCGTGCCCTGCCGGATGGGCCTGGACAAGGCCCTGGAGATGCTCGACGGCGTCACCCACGGGAGCGCCAGCCTCGACGACCTCGACAAGCTCGAGGAGCTCTGCCGCATGGTGCGTGACATGTCGCTCTGCGGCCTGGGGCAGAGCGCGCCCAACCCGGTGCTCACCAGCCTGCGCCACTTCCGCCACGAGTTCGAGGATCACATCCGCGCGTCGCGTTGCCGCGCCGGCGTGTGTGAGGACCTTGCGCTCAGCCCCTGCGAGAACTCCTGCCCGCTGCACATGAACATCCCGCGCTTCCTGCAGCTGTACAAGGAGGACCGCCTGGAGGACGCCTTCCTCTCGGTCATCCTGGACAACCCGCTGCCGGCCTCCACCGGGCGCGTGTGCCAGCATCCCTGCGACGATCGCTGCCGCCGCGAGGCCATCGACGAGGCGGTCAACATGCGCGAGGTGCACCGCTCCATCGCCGACCAGGTGCTGCTGAGCGACCGCTTCGAGACGATGGTGGGCAAGGTGCTGGAGCGCAGGATGGAGCCCAGCGGCCATCGCGTCGCCGTCGTCGGCGCCGGACCGACCGGCCTCACCTGCGCCTACTACCTGGCCTTGCGTGGTCACGCCGTGACCTGCTACGAGTCCCGCCCGGCAGCCGGCGGCATGCTGCGCTACGCGCTGCCCGAGTACCGCCTGCCGCAGGCGGTACTGGACAAGGAGATCGAGCTCATCGAGCGCGTCGGCGTCGACTTCCGCTTCGACGTCGAGGTGGGCGAGGACATCCGGCTCAACGACCTGGCCGAGGAGTACGACGCGGTCTTCCTGTCCATCGGCACCTGGAAGGAAGCCTGGGTCCACCTGCCCGGCACGGAGCTGACCGGCGTCATCCCGGCGCTGCCGTTCCTGGAGGCGATGGCACGCGAGGAGGCCGTACCCGTCGGCCGCAACGTCGTCGTCATCGGCGGCGGCAACGCCGCGGTGGACTCGGCCCGCACCGCGCGGCGCATGGGCGCCGAGGTGACCATCGTCTACCGCCGCGAGCGCAAGGACATGCCGGCCATCGCCGAGGAAGTGGAGGCCGCCGAGCGCGAGGGGGCGAAGATCGCCTACCTCGCGGCCCCGGAGCGCATCATCGGTGACGCCGAGGGCAACGTCCGCGCCATCGAGGTCGTGCGCACCCGCCCCGGCGAGTTCGACGAATTGGGCCGCCGCCGACCGGTGCCCACCGGCGAGGTCATGCGCATCGAGTGCGACAGCGTGATCCTGGCCGTGGGCGAGCGCGTCGACCCCGACTTCTGCAACGCCTCGGGGCTGCGGGTGCAGGACGACGGCACCCTGGAGGTGGACCGCTACTCGCTGGAGACGAGCCGCGAGCGCTTCTACGCCGGCGGCGACCTCATCACCGGCGCCTCCAACGTCTCCAATGCCATGGGCATCGGCAAGAAGGCCGCCCGCAACATCGACCGCCGCCTGATGGATCGCGTCACGCCCTCGGTGCTGCCCGAGTTCGTCTACCAGATGGTGCCGCCCGATCCGCCCAGTGAGCTGGGGCGCCACGTCCCGGCCGAGCTGCCCGCCGCCGAGCGCGTGGGCTCCTACGCGGAGGTCACGCTCGGCCTCACTCCCGGCGATGCCCTGGCCGAAGCTCACCGCTGCCTGCGCTGCGACATCCGCAGCCTCGAGAACTAGGAGGACCGCCGTGGCTGACAAGGTGATGGTCCGCATCGACGGCGAGGTCATCGCCGCCAAGGCTGGCCAGAGCGTCCTGGCGGTCGCTCGCGAGAACGACAAGTACATCCCCGCGCTGTGCTACATGGAGGGCCTCTCGCCGCAGGGATCATGCCGCCTGTGCATGGTCGAGGTCTCCGGCGTCAAGCGCCTGTTGCCGGCCTGTACCACGCCGGTGCAGGAGGGCCTGGCCGTCTCCACCAGCTCCACCCAGCTGCACGCCTACCGGCGCATGGCGCTGGAGCTGCTGTTCGCCGAGCGCAACCACATCTGCTCGGTGTGCGTCTCGTCGGGCCACTGCGAGCTGCAGAGCCTGGCGCAGGAGCACGGGATGACCAACGTGCGCTACGCCTACAACTACCCGCGACTCACGCCCGATGCCTCGCATCCCCGCTTCGTCTTCGATGCCAACCGCTGCGTGCTGTGCGCGCGCTGCGTACGCACCTGCGCCGAGGTCGAGGGCGCGCACGTGTGGGAGATCGCCGGGCGCGGCATCGCGTCGGGACCGGTGACCGAGCTGCAACGACCGTGGGGCGAGGCAGCCAGCTGTACCAGCTGCGGCAAGTGTGTCCAGGCCTGCCCCACCGGCGCGCTCGCCGAGAAGGGCTGGGCGGTGGAGGAGATGACCAAGAAGCGCAGCGTCGTGAGCACCCTCAACTCGATGCGGGAGGGCCAGTGATGGCAGTGGAAGCACAGGTTGCGCGCAAGGCCCGCATCGGAACCTGCTGGCTCGACGGCTGCTCGGGCTGCCACATGTCCCTGCTGGACATCGACGAGGCTATCGTCGATGTGCTGGCCAGGGCAGACATCGTCTTCGGCCCGCTGGTCGATGCGCAGGAATGGCCCGAAGAGGTGGACGTGGCGCTCATCGAAGGAGCCGTCAGCAGCACCGATGACCTGGAGCTCGTGACCAAGGCTCGCGAGCGCAGCACCATCGTCGTGGCGCTGGGCGATTGCGCGGTCACCGGCAACGTGCCCACGATGCGCAACGGCATCCCCACTCGCGCCCTGCTCGAGCGCGTGTACGTCGAGGGTGCCGACGAGCAGCCGCAGATCCCGACCGACGGTGTGCCGGCATTGCTGAAGCAGGCGCAGCCACTGCACGCCCACGTCAAGGTGGACGTCCACGTCCCCGGCTGCCCGCCGCGGCCGGAGACCATCCTGTATGTCATCGGCGAGCTGCTCGAAGGCCGCGTGCCTGACGTCGGCTCTCGCCAGCGGTTCGGCTGAGGAGGCGCACGGTGCCGACGATCGAGATCCCCCACGTCAGCCGCATCGAAGGCCACGCCTCGATCAGCATCCAGCTCGACGACGACGGCAAGGTCGCGGACACGCAGTTCCACGTCACGCAGATCCGCGGCTTCGAGAAGTTCGTGGAGGGGCGGCCGTATTACGAGATGCCCTCCATCACCGCGCGCATCTGTGGCATCTGCCCGGTGAGCCATCTGCTGGCGTCGTCCAAGGCCTGCGATGCCATCATGGCCGTGCGCATCCCCTCCACTGCCGCCAAGCTGCGCGAGCTGTTGCACATGGCACAGATCGTGCAGTCCCACGCGCTCTCGTTCTTCCACCTCTCTGCCCCGGACCTGCTGCTGGGCATGGACTACGACCCGGCCAGGCGCAACGTGGCCGGGCTGCTCGCCGAGCATCCGGCCGTGGTGCAGGACGGCGTGCGCCTGCGCAAGTTCGGCCAGCAGGTCATCGAGCGGCTGGGCCGCGAACGCATCCATCCCTCGTGGACCGTGCCTGGCGGCGTGAACCAGCAGCTCGACCCGCAGGCTCGCGAGACGACACTGCAGGAGTGGCCGGAGGCGATGGCCATCCTGCGACGCACGCTGGAGCTGTGGAAGGGCACCATCGACAGCTTCCCCGACGAGGTCGCGTCGTTCTCCAACTTCCCCACCATGTACTGCGGCCTGGTGCAGCCCGACGGCGCGCTGGAGCTGTACGACGGCAACCTGCGCTTCCGTGACGCCGCTGGCGAGATCGTGGCCGACGGGGTGGCCGCAGCCGACTACCAGGCCTGGATCGGCGAGGCCACCATGGCCGACTCCTACCTGAAGGCCCCCTACTTCAAGCCGCGGGGGCTGACCGAGGGTGTCTACCGCGTGGGCCCGTTGGCTCGCCTGAACGTGTGCGACCGCATCGCCACCCCGCTGGCCGATGCCGAGCTGCAGGAGATGCGCCAGCGCCTGGGTCGGGTGGTTCAGAGCAGCTTCCACAACCACTACGCCCGGCTCATCGAGGCCCTGTACGGCCTGGAGCGCATGCACGAGCTGCTGCAGGAGCCCGGCATCCTCGACGCCAAGGTGCGTGCCCACGCCGGCGTCAACGAGACCGAGGGGGTCGGCATCATCGAGGCACCACGCGGCACGCTCATCCACCACTACCGCGTCGACGACGACGGCGCCATGACCTGGGCCAACCTCATCGTGGCCACGGGGCACAACAACCTCGCCATCCGCCGGGGCGTGCACGACGTGGCCACCCGGTTCGTCGACGGCAACCACATCGAGGAAGGCGCCGTCAACCGCGTCTCCGCCCTGGTGCGCGCGTTCGATCCATGCCTCTCGTGCTCCACGCACCAGCTGGGCATGGCCGCGGTGCGCATCGAGCTGCGCGGTCCCGACGGCGAGCTGCTCGACGAGGCC
>CAVORC010000058.1:0-17048 GCA_963698505.1 uncultured Chloroflexia bacterium
AGTGACCAGGACGCCGACGTGCTCGAAGCCGAACATGAAGCCCGGCGCCACCCGGTCGAACTTGCTGGCGTCGGCGAGGATGACCGCCTGCGCGCGCGATCCCGCGCAGGGCCCGGTCGACGGCGATCTCGCGCACCTGCTCGGTCATGAAGCCGTTGTCGAGGTCGATGGCGGAGACGCCCATGAACACGGTGTCCGCGCGCAGGTCGCGCGAGGCGCCTCCTCGGTCATGTGCCCGCGCATGCTGTGCATCTCGGGCAGCACGACACCGCCAAGGACGACCAGCTCGATGTCCGGCGCATCCAGCAGCACGTAGGCCACGTCGAGCGCGTTGGTGATCACGGTCAGGCGTCGATGCCGCAGCAGCCGGGCCAGCTCGAGCACCGTGGTCCCACTCGACAGCGCGATGGTGGAGCCGTCGACCACCAGCTCACTGGCAGCTGCGCCGATGCGTCGCTTGGCCGTGATCTCCGGATCTCGCTGGGTCAGCCACGACGCTGCCGACGCCGTCGGCCACGGTGGCACCGCCGTAGGTGCGGATGACGCGACCCTCCTGGGCCAGCCGCTGCAGCCGGCGCCGCACGGTGGCCTCGGTCACGTCCAGGGTCGCTGCAAGGGAGGCGACGGAGGCGGAGCCCGAGGCGCGCAGGGCGTCCATGACGACCTCGTCCCGAGTCGTTGGCGGCATCACCGGATTGTGGTCGCCAGTGCCCGAACTGTCAACGCGAATTGTGCGTTTCGCGCAATCGATGACGCAAGACGCGTTCATTGTGCGTCAAGTCATGGTCGGACTGGTATCCTGCGCAGCATGGACCCGCTGCTGCTCGATCGCGCCAAGAGGCCCGATCTGCGCGTCGGACGGGGCAACCTGGCTGCTGAGATCGGGGCCCTGTCCGGCTCCTACGCGCTGGTCAGCCAGCCAGAGCCCATCGCCCATGTCGATGGGGCGGTCGTGGCCGGCGCCAAGGCCACGCTCATGGCGACAACGCTCGAGGAGGCCCACCTTGATCGCCTGGTCGAGGACCTGGCGCACGCTGAGCACATCGTCGGGATCGGGGGCGGCGTGGTCATGGACACCGCCAAGTACCTGTCCTGGCGCAGTGGCACACCGCTGGTCCTCGCGCCCAGCATCATCAGCGTGGATGCGTCGGTGACCAACACCGTCGCCATCCGCCGCAACGGCAGCGTCGAGTACGACGGGTTCGTCGTGGCCGAGCCCATCATCGCCGATCTCGAACTCATCGCCACTGCGCCGGCCCGGCTCAACCGCGCCGGTGTCGGCGACCTGCTGTCCATCCAGACCGGGCGCCACGATTGGGCGCTCGGCGCCAAGGCCGGCAGCATCGAGTTCGACGCGCATGTGGACGCCGAGGCGGCAGCCGTGCTCGAGCGGCTCTACGGGCAGGCCGCCCAGGTGGCAGCCGTCTCATTCGGCGCGCTGGAGCACATCATCCGCGCCTACGTCGAGGTCAACGCGCTCCTGCTCACGGTGGGACACAGTGGTCCGGAGGAAGGCTCGGAGCACTACTTCGGCTATGCCGCCGAGGCGCACACTGGCCGCTCGTTCGTCCACGGTGAGCTCATCGGCCTGGGCACGGTCCTGATGTCCGGCCTGCAGGGCAACGACCAGGGACGTGCAGCTGCCTTCCTCGACCGCTGCGGCGTCGAGTGGCGGCCACACCAGCTCGGCCTCGACCCCGCGACCATGGAAGCGATCCTGCTCGACCTGCCGCGCTTCGTGCGCGCGGCAGGCCTGCCTCACTCGATCATCGACGAGTCCAGCCTCGATCCTGCGTGTGTCGCCGATCTGCTCGGCTCGATCCCGGCACCTCAGCCACCCGCCAGCGCCTGACGCCCAGGAGGAAGTCATGACCACACCCACGACCACGGCCGGCGCGACCCGCGACCAGTCACTGCCGCCCATCCCGCCGGAGGACCTGACCCGCTGGCACGCAGCCATCGCCGACGAGCTGCGCGCGGCCTTCGAGGAGGTCCTGCCCGTCGGCAAGTACACGCTGGGCAGCCAGCTGGCAGCCTTCGAGGACGAGTTCGCGAGCTACAGCGACAGTCGCCATGGCATCGGCATCAGCAGTGGGACGGCAGCCCTGCACCTCGCGCTGCGGGCATTGGGAGTGGGCCCCGGCGACGAGGTCATCACCGTGCCCAACACCTACATCGCGACGGTCTTCGCCATCAGCTACACCGGTGCCACGCCGGTCTTCGTGGACGTGCTGCCGGACACGGCCAACATGGATCCGGCGCGGATCGCGGCCGCGCTCAGCAAGCACACCCGGGCCATCGTGCCGGTCCACATGTACGGCGGTTGCGTGGACGTCGACGCCGTCCGCGCGGCCGCCCCGGGCGTGCCCATCCTGGAGGATGCAGCACACGCTCACGGGGCCACATCGGGGGAGCGCAAGGCCGGCAGCCTCGGCGACATCGCCGCGTTCAGCTTCTACCCGGCAAAGCTCCTCGGTGCTCTGGGCGACGGCGGCTTCATCACCACCTCGGACGACGACCTGGCCGCCCGCGTGCGCCAGCTGCGCTACATGGGCCAGGCCGGCACCAAGCACGAGCATCTCGTGCTGGGGTTCCAGGAGCGCCTGGACGAGATGCAGGCGGCGTTCCTGCGCATCAAGCTGCGCCAGATGGAGGACCAGCTCGCGGGTCGCCGGCGGGTCGCCGCCGGCTACGACGAGCTGCTGGCCGACACGCCGCTGCGGCTGCCCGTGCACGACGCCACCGGGCGACATGCCTACTACCAGTACGCGGTGCTGGCGCCGCGGCGTGAGGAGCTGATGGCCTACCTGCAGGATCGCGGCATCGGGACCCAGATCATGTATCCCAAGCTGGTGCCCGACCAGGTCGCCTACCAGGGACTTCCCTGGCGAGCCGCGGACGAGCTGGCGGTCGCGCGGTCGCTCGTTCCCCAGCGTCCTGAGCCTGCCGATGTTCGCCGAGCTCACCGATGACGAGGTGGCTCGCGTGGCGGCCGCCGTCAACGACTTCTATGCCGGAGGCTGAGATGCGCTTCGTCATCCTCGGCGGATCCGCATCCGCCACACCAGAGCTCGCCGATGCCCTGGCCGACTGGCCCGGGGGCATCGAGCGTCGGCCCTCGCTGGAGGTCGTCCTGCAGGGCCGTTCGGCCGACCGGCTGGAGCTGGTGGCCTCCGAGATGCGTCGACGAGTGGCGCCCCTTCGAGGGGGCGCCGGTGACTGTGTCGACTCGCACGGAGCTCGCCGCGGCGCTCGAGGGCGCGGATGTCGTGCTCAACGCGGTGCGCATCGGCGGACTGGCCGCCCGGGTCTTCGACGAGTCCTATCCACAGCGACATGGCTGCCCCGGCGAGGAGACCATGGGCCCCGGAGGGCTGGCCAACGCGCTGCGCACCGTGCCGCCGGTGCGTGCCTCCTGGGCCACGGTGATGGACGTTGCGCCGGGCGCGCTCCACATCAACCTGACCAACCCGTCCGGTATCGTGGTCGCCGCCCTGGAGCGCGAGTTCGGTACACGCGGATCTTCTCCGTCTGCGACTCGCCCGTGGTCTTCTGCGACAAGATCGCCGACCGCCTGCGGGTGGCGAGCAGCGACGTGCGCTTGCGCTACCAGGGCATGAACCACCTGGGCTGGTGGCTGCCGCGCGACGAGGCCGAGCTGGAGGCGACGCTGGACCTGGTGCTGGGGCAGGAGGCGGACGCGGTCAGGGCCCAGGTGGCCATCGGGGCGCCGTATGTTCGCTACTACGTGCACCCCGATCGCATCCTGCAGACGCAGCTGGCGGCCGATGAGACTCGCGCCCAGCAGCTCCAGCGGCTGGAAGCCGAGCTCCTCGTCGGATACGCCAGCCAGGCCGGGGACCTGCCCCGGCGCGGAGCCGTCTGGTATGCCACGGCGGTGCTGCCGCTCGTCGATGCCTGGTTCAACGGCTCCGACGAGCCCATCATCGTGGGCATGCGCAACGACGGCCGGATCGCCGGGCTGCCCGATGACGTCATCAGCGAGGGTCCGGTTCGCATCCCGCGCCCGGGGCAGGTGGAGGCGCTGGCCGTGCCGCCCCTGCCGCCCCTGCCGGCCGCCATGCTGGCCGAGCACGCTCGCTTCGAGGCCCTGGCGGTCGACGCCACCAGCCCTGGCGCCACGCACGTGGACCGCGTGCGGGCGATGCTGGCGAACCCGATGGTCTCCGGCTTCGACATGGCGGCCGGCCTGGTGGGCGAGATCGAGTCCGGGTCACCCAGCTGATGACGTGACGGAGCCACTCGTCGTCGCGATCGATGTCGGCGCCAGCAAGACGCTGCTGACGGTGCGGTCCGTCCAGGAGCTGGCCGCTGGGCTGGCGCGTCGACGGTCCGGTCGTGCGCGCCGACAGTCACGCCGACCCCGCTGCCCTTGTCGACTGGGTCGGCAGCCGAGGTCGCCCGCTCGACCGCGCACCGGGGCGGGACTGTCGCGGCCATCGCCGTGGCGGCACCGGGACCGCTCGACGCCGAACGCGGCATCGTCACGCGCTCGTCCAACCTCGGCTGGCAGGAGGTGCCGCTGGCAGCGATGCTGTCGGCGCGGTTCGCTGCACCCGTCGCACTCGAGGACGACGCCAACGCTGCGGCGCTGGGGGAGTGGCACTTCGGCGCCGGCAGCGGCGCCGACCCGCTGGGCTACCTGACGGTCAGCAGCGGCATCGGCGGGGGGATCGTCGCGGGGGGCGCGAGCATCCGCGGCGCTCGCGGCAACGCCGGCGAGGTCGGCCACATCGTCATCGACCCGGCGGGACCGCGATGTGCCTGTGGGCGACGAGGAGACGTGGAGTCCTTCGCCGGCGGGACGGCCCTGGCGCGGCGCGCCCGACGCATCTGGCCCCGCGCACGGACGCCGGACGGTCAGCCCGCGCCACGGACGCCGGAGGCCATCTTCCGTGCCGCGCGCCGCGGCGACCCGCAGGCGATCACCTTGGTGGCACAGGCCACGGAGGCCCTGGCGGCGGCGATGGCGGCGATGGCGGCAGTCATCGAGCCGGAGGTCATCGTGGTGGGCGGCTCCATCGGCCTCGGTCAGCCGCGGATGATGCGCCGGGCGGCAGCGCTCGCGCGCAAGCGCGTGATGCGGGAGAACGCCGCCTCGCTGCACGTGGTGCCGGCGGGGCTGGGGCAGGAGAGCGTGCTGGCCGGCGCCGCCGACCTGGGCCTGCGGCTGGCGGCCAGGTCGTAGGATCGCGCCTGCTTCAGGCTGGGTCCGGAGGGCAGGCCCTGCGCCCGGATGGGCAGGTGGCTACCAGCCTGACTCGCCCAGGATGTGTTCGATGCGACCGAGCGCATCATCGAGGATCGCCTGGTCGTGAGCTGCCGAGATGCAGAAGTCGGTGTGGAAGTAGAGGCCATCCTCGATGCAGCGCGTGAAGAAGCGCCGTGCCAGCTCCCGGTCCAGCGCGTTCATCTGCGCGTACGTGTCCACCGGGTCGCGAGTGCCCAGGTAGATGGTGAACATCGAGCCCAGGCTCTGGACCCGGGCTGGCACGGCTGAACGGTCGAAGACGGCCTGCAGCTCGGCGAAGAAGCGGTCAGCCCGCGTCAGCAGTTCCTGGTGCAGCGGCCCCTCGGTCAGCAGTCCCAACGTGGCCGTCGCCGCCGCCAGGCCGAGTGCGCTGCCCGCGAACGTGCCGCCCTGGATGGCGCCACCCGGCAGCGGGCGCATGATCGTCTCCATCGGGTCGCGCAGCCCCACGACCGCGGCGAGCGGAACACCGCTGCTGATGGCCTTGGACATGGTGGTCAGATCGGGCGTCACTCCGTAGAAGGCCTGCGCGCTACCGCCGGCGACCTTCAGGCCGGAGAGCACCTCGTCGAAGATCATCAGCGCGCCGGCATCGTGGGTGCGCACGAGAGCGGCCTGCAGGTAGCCATCCGACGGCGTGATGCAGCCGTTGTTGAAGTCGACCGGCACCATGAGCACGGCCGCGACCTGGTCGCGGTAGGTGAGCAGGGCCTGGTCCAGCGCCTCGATGTCGTTCCACGGCACCGGCACCACCGAGTCCAGCGTTGCCTGCGGGATGCCCGCGCAGGACGGGATACGCCGCGAGACCGCACCGCCGGGGTTCGCCCGGTCCGTGTTCGCGGCAAGCGAGTTCACCAGGGCATAGTCGCTGGCTCCGTTGTAGTGCCCGTCGATCTTGATGACGAGTTCCCGTCCGGTGTAGGCGCGTGCCACGCGCAGCGCCGTCGTCACCGCCTCGCTGCCGGAGGCGACGAACCGCACCGCCTCGGCCGACGGTACGAACGAGGCCATGCGCCGTGCCACGCGCTCTCCCTCGCCGGTCTCGTAGCCGATGACGACGCCAGCATCGAGAGCGTCGCGCACCGCGGCCATGACCGCAGGGTGCGCATGGCCGAGCACCGTGCTGCCGTGGGCCATGAACATGTCGATGAACGTGCGGCCGTCCGTGGTTCGCAGGGTGGCCCCGTGGGCGTCCGCGACCTCTAGGTGCGTCCCGGTGTACGGGTTGATGCGGAAGGTCGAAGAGACGCCGCCCAGCAGGTGATCCCGAGCCTCGTGCGACACCGTCGCCGTCGCCGTCATATCCATCCTCCTCAAGTGCCGGTGATGAGCCGCCGTTGCCGGCCTCGCGCCTGCCTGTCAGCCTAGCCGAACGCGGTCATCAGGGGTGGCCCCGACCGTGGGTCGAGCTGCCCGCGCGGCGGCCGGCTGGCGCAGTCGCGCACGGCCAGCCCACCGCCTTCGTGATGGATCTGATACGCCGCGGACGCTCTCCGAGATGCCGCCGTTGCCGTCCTGCGAGCCACCATGTGCGCAGCGGCGCGCTCACCGCGCGCGGTGCAGCCCAAAGGAGCGTATCCATGATCATCGACATCATCGCCTGGCTGGTCCTCGGCGCCATCGCCGGCTACCTCGCGGGGCTCCTCGTCCAGGGTGACGAAGGCCTCGGCGTCATCGGTCACATCGTGCTCGGCATCGTGGGTGCCGTGGTCGGCGGCTTCATCGTCGGTGCACTCGGCTTCAACACCGGGCGCGAGGAGGGCGACATCCTGAACCTCGCCTCCATCGTCGTGGCCATCATCGGCGCCGTCATCACCGTCTGGGTCGTGGGCTTCTTCATGCGCAGCCGCCAGACCGCCTGAGCGCGCCCGGGTGGGGCGACGCTAGAACTCGGCGGAGCCGGGTGTGCGCGGGAAGGGGATGACGTCGCGGATGTTGGCCATGCCCGTGGCGTAGGCCAGCGCCCGGTCGAAGCCAAGTCCGAAGCCTGCGTGGGGCACCGTCCCGTACCGCCGCAGGTCGCGGTACCAGCCGTACGGCCCCATCTCGAGTCCCATCTCGTCGATACGCCGGTCGAGCACGTCGAGGCGCTCCTCGCGCTGTGACCCACCGACGATCTCGCCCATGCCCGGCGCCAGCACGTCCATCGCGGCCACCGTGCGCTCGTCGTCGTTGAGGCGCATGTAGAAGGCCTTGATCTGCTTGGGGTAGTCGACCACCACCACCGGCCGCCTGGCCACCTCCTCGCAGAGGTAGCGCTCGTGCTCGGCCTGCAGGTTGGTGCCCCACGCGACGGGGAACTCCCAGTCACGCCCGGACTTCTCCAGGATGGCCACCGCCTGCGTGTAGGTCATGCGCTCGAAGTCGGACTCGACGAAGGCCTCCAGCCGCGTGACCGCGTCGGGGTCGATGCGCTCGGCGAAGAAGGCCATGTCGTCCTCGCGCTCGTCGAGGAGGGCACGGAAGGCGTACTTGAGCAGATCCTCGGCGAGATCGGCGTTGTCCGCGAGGTCGGCGAAGGCGATCTCCGGCTCCACCATCCAGAACTCCGACAGGTGGCGGCTGGTGTTCGAGTTCTCCGCACGGAAGGTGGGTCCGAAGGTATAGACCTTCGTCATCGCCAGGCAGTAGGACTCGACGTTCAGCTGGCCCGAGACGGTCAGGAAGGTGGGCCGGCCGAAGAAGTCCTGGCTGAAGTCCACGCTGCCGTCGGGCGTGCGCGGCAGGTTGGCGAAGTCGAGAGTGGAGACGCGGAACATCTCGCCGGCGCCCTCGGCATCGGAGGCGGTGATGATCGGCGTGTGGATCCAGTAGAAGCCGTGATCATGGAAGTAGCGGTGGATGGCCTGCGCCAGGGCATGGCGGACACGGGTGACCGCCCCGATGGTGTTGGTGCGCACGCGCAGGTGCGGCACCTCGCGCAGGTACTCGAAGGTGTGGCGCTTGGCCGCCACCGGGTAGCTGTCGGGATCGTCGACCCAGCCCACCACCTCGATCGCGTCTGCCTGCAGCTCCACGGCTTGGCCCTGGCCCTGCGACTCGGCCAGGGTGCCGTCCACGCGCACCGCACAGCCGGCCGTGAGGTGCAGGATCTCGTCCTCGTAGTTGGCCAGCGTGCTCGGGGCCACGACCTGCAGCGGGGCGAACGACGAGCCGTCATGCACGTGCACGAACGACAGACCGGCCTTCGAATCGCGCCGCGTCCGCACCCAGCCCCGGACCGTCACCTGCTCGCCAGCGGCATACCTGCCAGCGAAGACATCGCCGATGCGGACGGTCTGACCGATGGTGGTTCTCATGTCAGCCACACCGTAGCAAACCGACCGCTCCGCCGGCATTCGCATCTGACCACATCGCCGTCAGCATCGAGGCCCCGTGGGTCGACCGTCACCGCTCGTGGGTGTATCATGCTGCGAGTGACCGACCGACAGTCGGTCGGTAAGGACGGGAGCACATTGGCAGCGACATCGAGCGCGGTGCTATCCGATCGACGAGAGGCCATCCTCGACGTGGCCGAGCGCCTCATCCGCAGCGTGGGCTACGAGCGCACGAGCATCCAGGCCATCCAGGACGAGCTGGGAATCTCTCGCGGAGCCGTCTACCACTACTTCGGGTCCAAGGAGGACCTGCTCGAGGCGGTCGTGGAGCGCATGGCGGGCGCCATCGGCCAGGCCCTGCAGCCGATCCTGGATGATGCCGACCTGTCGGCCGACGAGAAGCTGCGCCGCGTCTTCCTGGTGGCCGGACGGTGGAAGACCGAACGCCGCGACCTCGTGCTCGAGCTGCTTGGGGTGTGGATGTCCGACGCCAATGCGGTCGCGCGCGTGAAGCTCTCGCGCACCGCCATCGACCACATCCTGCCCGTGCTCGTGACCATCGTGCGGCAGGGGGTGGAGGAGGGGATCTTCACCGTCGACTCGGCCCCACGCACCGCGCGTGTGCTGATGGATGTCCTCCAGGGTGCGGGCGAGACGACCGGCGAGCTCCTGGTCGCGCATCGCTCCGGCGCCGTCGACCTCGACGCCGTGCGCGAGACATTCGACGCGTACGAGACGGCGGTCGAACGCATCCTCGGGCTGCCGCCGGGATCGTTCACCTACATCGACGACCAGCTGCTGCATGCCTGGTTCGCCTGAGCGACAGGCTCGGAAGGAGTACCCATGTCCGCTGTCATCAGCCTCGAGCGACTGACCAAGTCGTACGGCTCGCATCGGGGCATCATCGAGGTCGACCTCGCCGTCGAGCAGGGCGAGACGTTCGGCTTTCTGGGGCCCAACGGCGCGGGCAAGACGACGACCATCCGCACGCTGCTCGACCTCATCCGCCCCAGCAGCGGCCGTGCGCTGGTCTTCGGCATCGAGTCCTCGGTCGACCCGGTGTCCATCCACCGGCGCATCGGCTACATCCCCGGCGAGTTCGCCCTCTACGACCGGCTCACCGGCCAGCAGACCCTCGAGTACTTCGCCAACCTGCGGGGTGGCGTCGACCGCGCCTACCAGGCGCTGCTCGTCGAACGTTTCGAGCTCGACGCGAGCCGTCGGTTCAAGGAGTACAGCAAGGGCAACAAGCAGAAGGTGGGCGTGATCACTGCCCTGCAGCATCGCCCCGAGCTGCTCGTCCTCGACGAGCCGACGGCCGGGCTCGACCCGCTGGTGCAGCAGACGTTCTTCGAGGTCCTGCGCGAGGCCGTGACCGACGGAGCCACCGTCTTCCTCTCCAGCCACATCCTGTCCGAGGTGGAGAAGAGCTGCGACCGCGTGGCCATCATCCGGGACGGCCGACTGGTCAGGACCGACACGGTCGAGGCCCTGCGCGACATGGCCCACCACGAGGTCGAGCTCCGCTTCGCCGGCGACGTGCCACTGGCCACCTTCCGGCAGCTGCCCGGGGTCAGCGATATCACCGCCGAGGGCCAGGTCCTGCGCATGCGCGTGAACGGCGCCATCACGCCGGTCGTGCAGGCCGCCGCTCGCCACGAGCTGCTCGACTTCGTGAGCCGCGAACCCAGCCTGGAGGAGACGTTCCTCGCCCAGTACAGCCGCGATGCCGTCGAGGTGGCCGAGCCATGACAGCCGGCACAGGTGCGTCGCAGCTGGCGCCATCCTTCCCGCCCATCCCCCTGCGCCGGCGCCTCTACGGCTTCGGCAGCATCTACGGCAAGACCATCCGCGACTCGCGCCTGGCCTTCCTCATCATGAGCGGCCTCGTGGTCGGCTTCATGTTCGCCATCGGCCAGGCCTTCGGAACCGCCTACTCGACCCCCGGGAGCCGTGTCGAGCTCGTCAACCTCGTCGAGTCCGTGCCGCCCATCCTGGCGGGCATGGCCGGCAACACCGTGAGCGTGGACACGATGGGTGGCTTCCTGACCTACAAGTACGGCCCGTTCTTCGCCTTCCTCGCGGGGATGTGGTCGATCATGGCCCTGTCTGGCACGCTGGCGGGCGAGGCACGTCGGGGAAGCCTCGACATCGTCGCGGTGGCGCCGTTCGGCAAGCGACGGATCGCGCTCGAGAAGCTCCTCGCGCACGTGACGATGCTGGGTCTCGCGATGGCCCTCCTGGCCCTCGCCGCCTGGGTCGCGGGAGCTGCCTTCGGCACGCCCGAGCTGGGGGACG
This sequence comes from uncultured Chloroflexia bacterium, assembly GCA_963698505.1. Taxonomy (GTDB): domain Bacteria; phylum Chloroflexota; class Limnocylindria; order Limnocylindrales; family CSP1-4; genus JAFMJV01. The sequence continues at coordinate 10,888 of CAVORC010000058.1, forward strand.
AGATCCCACCCCTCGCCGCGGTCGGGTTCGCCCTCTGGGTCGGTCTCATCGCCCTTGCCTCCGGCTCGGTCGCCTTCGCCCTGGCACCGCTCGTCGGCCGCGGGGCTGCCGCCGGCATCGCCGGCATCGTCCTGCTGGGCGGGTTCGTGGTGGGCAACTACGCGCCCTACGTGCCGGCCCTCGACCTCGTTGCCAACCTCTCCTGGTTCGGCTGGACCTACGATCACGTCCCGCTCGCGGGCCAGTTCGACTGGCTGTCCGTGGCCGCGGTCGGCGCCATCGCCGTCGTCTTGCTGGCCGTCGGGGTCGAGCTCTTCGCCCGCCGGGACCTGGGGGTCACGAGCAGCCTGCCCATCCCCGGGCTGCCGAGGGCGACGCTCGGCCTGCGCGGCCCGGTCGGCCGTGCCGCCGGCGATCAGCTCCCGCTGGCGCTGGGCTGGGGCCTCGCCATCGGGGTCTTCGGCTTCGTCATCGCTGCCTCCAGCCAGTCCTTCACCGACGAGCTCCTGACCGAGTCGCCCAGCATCGCGGAGATCCTGCGCGCGGTCTTCCCCAACGTGGACTTCTTCTCCGCGGGTGGGTTCCTGCAGCTGATCTTCGTCGAGGTCGGGCTCATCGTGGTGGGTCTCTCGGCCGCCACGTTCGTGAGCAAGTGGGCCTCCGACGAGAGCAGCGGGCGGCTGGAGATGCTCCTCACGACCCCGCTGGAGCGCTCACGCTGGGCGCTCGCCGGTGGGGTCGGGGCGCTCATCGCGGTGGCCGCGTCGATGCTCATCTACGCGGCCGGCATCGGCCTCGGTGCCGCCTTCGCCGGCAGCGACGCGGTCACCCCCGCGGTCGGTGCGCTGGTGATGTCGCTGTTCGCCGCGGCCATGGTCGGCGTGGGCATCGCCATCGGCGGCGTCGCGCGTACCTCCCTCGCGGCCGAGCTGGTGACCGTGGTCGTCATCGCCACGTTCCTTGTCAACCTGCTGGCGCCGGCGCTGGGCCTGCCCCAGTGGTTCCACGACCTGGCCCTCACCGCGCACCTGGGGCAGCCCATGCTGGGCATGTGGAACATCGGAGGCATCGTGGCCTGCCTGGTCTTGGCGGCCGGCGGTATCGCGCTGGGGGCGTGGGGCATGCGCCGACGCGACGTGGCGTAGGAGACCCGGGCGGCAGACTCCGGCGCGGACCTCGGTACGACGCGGCGACCTCAGGTCCTGGTGCCGGACGTGACCTCGGCGGACGTCTCCTCCGTCAGCCGTTCGACCGTGTCCAGCACCGACTCCAGGCCCGGGTCGACCTCCGCTGCGGCGATGTTGGAGCCCACGGACGCCGCCGCCATCGGTTGTGCGCCCGGGCCCTCGACCAGGCGTCGCCCCAGGTCAAGGCGCCGCAGGTCGGGGACCAGCAGGGCGACCGCGCCCACCACCAGCAAGGTCAGCACGCCGCCGGCGATGACGCTGGGGACGACCCCCAGCACGGTGGCAGCCACGCCGCTCTCGAAGGCTCCCAGCTCGTTGGAGGCGCCGATGAAGAGATGGTTGACCGAGGCGATGCGCCCGCGCAGCGCTTCGGGCGATTCGACACGCAGGACGACCAGTCGGATGACCACGCTGACGCCGTCGGCGAGGCCGGCGACGAACAGCGCGACCAGCGACAGCACGAAGCTCGTCGACAGGCCGAAGACGACCATGGACACCCCGAAGAGCGCCACGAAGCCCAGCAGCAGCCCCCCGGCATGCTGCCGTGGGGGCATCCGCGTGGTGGCCAGCATGGAGAGCAGCGCTCCGACCGAGGGAGCCGTGCGCAACAGCCCCAGGCCGATGGGACCGACACCCAGGATGTCGGCGGCGAACACCGGCAGCAGCGCGATGGCACCGCCGAAGAAGACGGCGAACAGGTCCAGGGCCATCGACCCCAGCAGCACCTTGTGGCCTGCCACGTAGCGCACCCCGCTGGCCAAGCTGTGCAGGACGCGTTCGCTGCGATCAGGCGGTGGCATCGGCTTGCGACCGATGCGCGTGATGGCCAGCACGGAGATGGCCATCAGCACCGTCAGCGCGAGGTACGTCACGGGGATGCCCACCAGCGCGATGGCCAGGCCGCCGACCGCCGGGCCGATGATGGCGGAGGCGGTCCACGTGGCGCTCGTGAGCGAGGCGCCTCGCGAGGCGTGCTCGATGGGGATCACCTGCGCCTCGAACGCCACCAGCGCAGGGCGCTCGAAGCCGGCTGCCACCCCGATGAGGAAGACGACGGCCAGGATGCCCACGAAGCTGGCGCCGGCGGGGTCGAGCGACATCAGGGTGAGGACGAGCGTGCCCACGGACAGCAGCGAGCCGGTCAGCAGGATGATGGAGCGTCGGTCGCGCAGGTCGGCGACATGGCCGCCGAGCAGCATCAGTGCCAGGGCGGGGATGGCCTCCACGAGGCCCAGCAGGCCCAGTGCCAGCGGCTCGCCGGTGACCTCGTAGGTCTGGAACGCGACCACGGTGGCGATGGCCGTCATGCCCAGCGCAGCCAGCCCGCGCGCGGCCAGCAGAGCGCGGAACTCGGGCAGCGCGAGCAGCGCCACGGTCGGGTCGGCGGGCCTGGTCGGCGTCACCGTCCGAGCGTAGCCGTTCGCCAGGCGCGGCCGCGGGCATCGGCGCCGTCATGTCGGTGTCATGGGGGCCTCCCATCCTGCGACCCGGCGGCCGCGCCCCCGACGGCCGCGTGTGCAGTAAGGAGACCACCGATGCGAACCAGAACGATCGGCGCGACCGCGATCCTGGCCCTGGCCCTGGCGCCTGCCGGCGTCTTCGCCCAGGACGACATGATGGGCACGATGGTGCCCCACCCGGCGCACATCCATGAGGGTCTCTGTCCCGAGCCGGGCGGCGTGGTGGCACCGCTCAGCGATGTCACGGTCGCGGGCAACGAGTCACAGGGCGTGGCGGACCAGATCCACGTCGACACCAGCGTCACCGTCGTCGATCTGCCACTCGACGCCATCCTGGCGGCCGAGCACGCCATCAACGTGCACCAGAGTGCCGATGACATGGGCACCTACATCGCCTGCGGCAACATCGGCGGCCACGTGGTCGCGGACTCGTTCGTCATCGGCCTGGGTCCCGTCGCGGACTCCGGCTACTCCGGTATCGCCTGGCTCACCGACCAGGGCGATGGCTCCACCGAGGTCCGTGTCGCCATCACCGCCTCCGGTGCCAGCGCCATGGATGACATGGGCGACGACGACATGGGCGACGACGACATGGGCGACGACGACATGGGCGACGACGACATGGGCGACGACGACATGGGCGACGACGACATGGGTAGCGACGGCTGACGCTCGGCTCGACCATGCGTGACCGCCCTGGCTCCGGCCGGGGCGGTTTTCGCGCGCCGGCCGACGGCTGCGCGGCACGGTGCTGCGCAGCGTCCGCTCACGGCCGGGGCGACCCATCGACGGTTCGGGGATAATCGCAACGGGCTGCAGTTGTCGCCTGTTGCGATGGCTACGACCCGCGCTCCATCAACACCGGGACGGGCGGCAGTCGCGCCGTCCCCACCAGACAGGAGTCCCGACGTATGTACAACCTCGATGCTCACCCCGCTGCCACGTGGAGGCGCCTGCTCGTGAGTGGCCTGGCTCTCGGCCTCCTGGCCGGTGGCTCACAGGCCGTCGTGGCCCAGGACGCCGCGGGAGACACCGTCACCCTGACCGACTTCCGCGGCAAGACGATGGACATTCCGGTGGGTGCTGACAGCGTCGTCTTCCTCGTCGAGAACGCGATGAACACGTTCTACGCGGTCGGTGGCGCAGACAACATCTCCGGCATCGGCACGCTCTGGCAGCCGACCTACAAGGAAGCCTTCTTCGCGGGCGTCGACCCCGATTACGCCGACACGCCCGTCATCGCCACCACCGACGGCGCGGTCGACCTCGAGGCGCTGGCGGCGACCGACCCCGATCTCGTCGTGCTCTGGTCTGCCGACATCGACGACAAGGACACCACGGCCATCGAGAGCAGCCTGGGCATCCCCGTCTACGGCGTCTTCCTGACCGCGTTCGACGATCTCACCAAGCTGACCGAGGACATGGCTGCCATCGCGGGCGATCCCGCGCGCGGTGAGGAGGTCGTGGCCCAGATCGCGTCCGAGATGGCCGACATCACCGCCATCTCCTCGACCATCCCCGAGGACGAGCGGCCGACGGTCTACTGGATGTGGGGCGACGTCTTCGGCACCGCCGGCACCGTCTCCACCGCCAACGACCTCATCACCGCGGCCGGCGGCGTCAACGTCATCGAAACGTGGGACGATCCCGCCAAGACCGACGAGCGCGTGGTGCTGCCGATGGAGACCATCGCGGCGCTCGATCCCGACGTCATCTACATGTGGTTCAACCCCGAGATCGATCCCGACGACGTCATCAGCGGCGCCCAGGTCGCGGGCTACGACTTCAGCAGCTGGAGTGGCCTCTCGGCCGTGCAGAACGGCCGTGTCTTCGAGCTGGACGACCCCTTCCTGTACGACTTCATGACCGGCCGCCAGCCGATCGCCACGCTCAAGATCGCCAAGGACATCAACCCCGAGGCCTTCGCGGACGTGGACCTCAACGTCGAGTACGACGAGTTCTTCCAGGCCATGTACGGAGTCGGCTACCCGGACTACCAGCCGGCCGGCTGATGCTGCGTGGCTGATCCCACGCGACGGCTGACGGTCCGCCAGCTCCCTGCCACCATCAGGGCCGGTCTCGGCCTGCAGGGTCCCTGGCGGACCATCGCCATCGGCCTCGTCGCGATCTCACCGGTCCCCGCGTTCATCTTCTCGATGATGGTGGGCAGCTTCGGCATCTCCGCCGGGGACGTCTTCGGGGTCATCTGGTCGCGGCTGGCGGGCACCGAAGCGTACGAGTCCATGACCTACACCGTGCTGCTCGATATCAGGCTGCCGCGTGTCATCGCCGCCATGCTCGTGGGCATGGGGGTGTCGGTCTCGGGCGCTGTGCTCCAGGGCGTGCTGCGCAATCCCCTCGTGGACCCCTACATCCTGGGGCTCTCGGCGGGCGCGGCGTTCGGCGCGGCGCTCGCCATCGCGGTGGCGACGTGGCTACCGGTCCAGCTCACGGCCTTCGTCTTCGGCCTCGTGGCCATGGGGCTGGCCTACTCGATGGCGCGGACCGGTGGCCGCGTGCCCATCGTCTCGCTCATCCTCTCGGGCGTCATCACCTCTGCCATCTTCACGGCGCTGCTGTCGATCGTCCAGATCACCGCTCACGAGCGCTCCCTGCAGACGATCGTGCGCTGGATCATGGGCAGCTTCAACGCGGTGACCTGGCCGGTGCTGTCGCAGGGCTGGGCGCTCATCGTCGTCGGCACCGTGGTGATGATCCTGCTGCGCTGGCGCCTGAACGTGCTCGCGCTTGGCGACGACGAGGCCCGTTCGGCCGGCATGAACGTCGAGCGCTACAAGGCCATCTTCATCATCTCGGCTGCGCTCGTCTCGGCCGTGGCGGTGGCCATGGCCGGCATCGTCGCCCTCGTCGGCCTCATCGTGCCCCACATGGTGCGCATGATCGCCGGGCCGGACCATCGCATCCTGCTGCCGCTCTCGGCGGCCCTGGGGGCGACGTACCTGGTGCTCGTGGACGACCTCGCCCGCGCTGCCTTCGGCGTGGAGCTGCCGCTGAGCATCATCACCACGCTCATCGGCGCGCCGTTCTTCTGGCTGCTGCTGCGCACCACGAGGGCGAGCGGATGGGAGTGAGCGAGCTGCCGGTGATGCCCTCGCGCGCGCGGACGGCTGCCCCGCGGCCGGATGGCGAGGCAGCCGAGACGATGCTGCAGATCGACCACGTCAGCGCCGGCTACGAGAAGCTGCAGGTGCTGCGCGAGGTCTCCTTCGACGTGCGCCGGGGCGAGATCGTGGCGCTGCTGGGCCCCAACGGCTGCGGCAAGACGACGCTGCTGCGCGTGATCGGCAAGCTGCTCATGCCTGCCTCGGGCACGGTGCGGGTGAGTGGTCGCGACATCGCGAGCACCAGCGGATCCGAGCTGTCGAAGATCGTCGCCAGCGTCTCGCAGGTCCACCGCACGACCTTCCCGTTCACGGCGCTGGACATCCTGTTGACGGGGCGCATGCCGTATGTCTCGGTCTTCTCGTCGCCCGGTGCCGACGACATCCGCTTC
>CAVORC010000059.1:0-13260 GCA_963698505.1 uncultured Chloroflexia bacterium
GCCAAGGCGGGCATCATCGCCGAGTGCTTCGGCGCCTACCATGACCCGGAGCGGTGGCCGGCTCAGCTCGCGCTTCGCCCCAACGCCGTCTGGCTGCTGGAGCCCGGGAGCGCCGCCGAACTCTAGGTCGTCACGTGCTCGTCGCTGGGCCACGTCACGCGTTCCCTGGCCGCAGCGGCGCTGGGAGCCGGCCTGGGTGCTCGCGGTGGCGCGCTGGCCGAACTCGGCGCCACCTCTCGTTCGCCGGCAACCCTGCCGGTCGCAGGCAGACGCTGCCCTTGCTGGCTAGAGCGAACCCAGGCCGATGAGGATGACGCCGAGGATGGCCGCGGCCACGCCTAGCAAACGCATGCGGCCCAGCCGCTCGTGCAGGAAGATGCGCGCCAGGATGGCGGTGACGACGGGGTAGAGCGAGGTCAGGACGATGACCAGCGCCAGCTGCCCCTCCACGCTCGCGAGCACGAAGAAGAGATTTCCGCCGAGATCTCCGATGCCGGCCAGGGAACCCACGAGCAACGCTGCCGGGCCCAGCCTGAAGCCGGGAGATCGGCCCATCGGCGCCAGCAGCGCGGCGGCCAGCAGGACGGTCAGCACGCCCGCTACCTTGACCATCAGCAGCGGCCACCACACCTCCCCCCCGGCGTCGCGCGACGCATCCACCAGCAGGAAGAAGCCACCGAAGCCAAGGCTGGCGCCGAGGATGAGGAACCACTCGCGGGCGCGCGAGCCATGGTACGTCGGCAGCACCGGGCGTCCCAGCCGGCGGTCGGGGAGCGAGATCAGCACGACCGCGCCGAGCGCGGCCGCCATGCCGGCCATCGCCAGGCTGCCTACTGCTCCGCCGGTGAGCAGCGCGATGGCCGCCGGCCAGGCCGCGGCGAGCAGGGCCGTCAGCGGCGCGACCAGGCCCATCGTGCCGCGCGAGAGCGCGAGATAGAAACAGCCAAGCCCCAGCGAGCCAGCGACGCCAGCGAGCCCGCCGAGCGCCAGTGCATCCGTGCCGGGCATGGGTTCCCGTGCCAGCAGCAGCAGCAGCCCCGCGAGCAGCAGGCCCACCCCTTGCGACAGCAGCACGGCCACGAAGTTGTTGGACAGGCGGGTGGCGATGCCGCCAGCGAAGTCGCCCAGGCCCCACGAGGCCGCGGCGAGAGCGAGAGGGCAGAAGCCAGCAGGGTCAGCCGGGACCCTCGCTCTCCTCGTCCTCGGACGCCAGGCTCGCGGCCCGGCGGAGGGCGTCGAGCGGATCTGGCTCGTCGTCCTCGATCGCGATCGGGCGCCGCGGGGCGACCGGGTCGGGGTTGGGTCGCGGATCCGGCTCGAAGTGCAGCGTCGGCTGCGGCGCCTCGGGCGAACGCGGTCGGGGCGCCGCCTGCGTGGGAGCCGGAGCCGGGGCGGCCGTGGGACGGGCCGCGACAGGAGGCACCGACGCCGAGCCAGGAGCGGGAAGCGAACCAGCTGCCGCGGGCGCCGGAGGCGGAGTCGCCGCAGGCTCACCCCCGGCCTGGCGAGGCACCGCCAGCACGCGCTCGTTGGACGGTCCCGGCAGGACGATCAGCTCATCGGCGAACCGGTCGTAGCGGTCGGAGCAGGTCAGGCAGGATGACCTGGAAGCCCTGCGCGGCGGCGATCTGCTTGACCAGCGCGCAGGGCGCGCTCGGCGCGCTCGGCATCGAACGTCACGAAGGGGTCGTCCAGGATGAGCGGCGGGCGCCGGTCCATGGTCACCAGGCGGACCAGGCCCAGCCGGGCGGCCAGGAAGAGCTGGTCGGCGGTTCCCTGCGAGAGCTGACGCGACATCCACCAACTCGCCCGTCTCCGGAGCACGAACCCGGAAGGCGAGGCTCGTCTCATCGACCTCGATCTCGTCGTAGCGGCCGTCGGTGATGGACGCGATGGCGGGGCCCATGTGCTCCTCGAGGTAGCGGGCCGCCGTCTTGAGCGTGGCTCGCTCGGCAGCCTCGATGGCCTGCAGCGTGCCCTCGTAGACGACCACGCGACGCTCCAGCTCGGCGTGCCGCTCGCGGGCGGCGGCGAGTCGTTCCGCCAGGCCGGCCACCACGTCGGCGTCGACGAGGTTGGCGTCGACCCGTCCCTGCGCCTGGTCCTCCTCGGAGCGCGCCCGGTCGCGAGCAGGCAGCGTCTGGTCGACCGATCGCTCGGCGGCCTGCGTGCAGCCGCCGGGTCGTCCGCCAGCTCACCCATGGCGGCCAGCGCATGGCCCGTGCCGCTCGGCTTCCCGGCGGCCTGGTCCCGCGCCTCCTCGAGGCGACGCAGGTTGCGCTCCTCGACGCCCAGGCCCGCGCAGCTCGCCCTCGACCTGGGCGAGCGCCTCGGTATGTGCCTGCACCGAGGCCAGCAGATCTTCAGCGGTCTCGACGTCGGCAACGCCGATGGTCGCCAGTGTCGCCTCCAGCTCGCGCTGCCTGGCGGCGCAGCTGCTCCTGCTGGGCGCGGTCGGTCTCCACCCGTTGCGTCGTGGCCGTCGCCGCCAGCTGCATGGCCAGCCCGTATTGGCGGCGCCTGGCGGCACCGCGGATGGCCAGCGACAGCGAGGCGACCACGCCGGCTGCGAGCACGACCACCACGGCGACGCCCAGCAGGCCGCTATCGCCCAGGACGAACGAGGTCAGCCAGCCGAGCATGACGAAGACGGCGGCCAGCACCAGCCAGCGCAGGGGACGCGGTGGCGTCATCTCGGGGTCGATGTCCACGGTCCCCGCCTCGGCGGCGGTGCTCAGGTCCGCCTCGAGCTCAGAGATCTCGAACTGCAGGCTCTTGGCCCGCGCGGTCGCCGTGCGCAGCTGGGCCAGCGAGACACCCCGTGGCATCGCCTGCTGCAGCCGCTCGACTTCCTCCACGAGGGCGGCCGCTCGCTTGAGCCGCTCGTAGCGTTCGGCGGCGGCGTCGCGACGCTGGGCGAGCGCCTCGGCACGCTGTGCCTCGGCCAGGTCGGCCTGCTGGCGGCGCAGCTGCGGTGTCCAGGTCCTCGCGGCGCTCGTGGGCCTCGACCCACTGGGCGCGGTCGGCCTGCAACCGTGCCAGGGCCGGCCTCGCCCGTGGCCAGCTCACCTCGAGCAGCGCGATCTCCTCGCGCGCCACCTTGAGCAGGCCGGGGTTCTTCTGACCCTCGCGTGCGATAGCGGTGGATGGCCGCCTCGAGCTTCTTCTTGGCCTTGGCGGTGCCTCGATCGGCACCGCTGATCGCCCGCTGCAGGCGATCTTGCAGTGACGGGCTCATCGCCGTCGACCGCGTCGAGCTCGGCGTGCCCGACGCTGGCGGTCGCGCGGAAGAAGGCTTCGCTGGGGATCGCCGGTGATGGCCGCGACCCGCTCCTGGATGAAGCGCATGGTCAGTCGCTGCGTCTCCCCATCGAGGGTGAGCTCGCCTGGCGCTGGGCCCGTCGAACCGCTTGACCAGGCGCGCGGCCTGGCCGTCGATCTCGAGATCGAGCATCGACCTCCGGCGGCGTCGGCGGCGCCCCAGGCCCATGCCTGGCGGACATCCTCGCGATTGGCGTCTGCCTTGCGGAAGAGCGCCAGCTCGAGGGCCTGCGGGATGGTCGACTTGCCGGCCTCGTTGGGACCACGGACGATGGTCAGCCCGGCGGCGGGCTGGATGTCGAGCGGCGTGACGCTTGAAGTCGGTGAGCCGGAGTCGGGTGATGCGCATCGGTCAGGCCAGCGTCACGTGGTCGGGGTCGTCCAGCAACAGGCGCCGTCCCAGCCGCAGCATCTGGCGCGCCTGCTCGGCCGCCTCGTCGTCACCCTGGCCTCGGCGTCACGGACGCGCGGCTCCATGTCAGCCACGAACCGGCCGGCCACGGTGTCGGCGGAAGCTCCGGGTCGCTGCCGACCTCGAGCCACCGAGCGGTCGTGGACGCGCACGTGCAGGAACGACGGCGCCAGGGCCCGCTCCACCTCGTCGAGCGTCGATCTCGAGCGTATCTGGAGCGATGCCGTCGAGCGAGACGTGCAGCACCAGATCGGGGTCGGCCAGCCGCTCAGCTGTGCGCAGCAGCTCGTCCTGGCTCGACGATGGCGGAGGCGTCGACCGACTCGGCGCGGAAGACCGTCCGGCCCACGCGTATCGGCTCGACGTGGACGCTGCCGCTGCTGCTGGCGCCGTCCTCCAGGCGCACGAGGCACACGTCGCCGGCACCGTCCTGGTCCACCGCGACCGGCTCAGGCGCACCGGCATAGGCCCAGGTGGTGTCGCCGGCACGACCGCTCGAGTAGGAGTGCCAGTGCCCCAGCGCCAGGTAGTCCAGGCCGCTGGCGGCGATCTCGTCGTCGGTGAAGAGCACGTCGTCGCGGTCCACCTTGCCGGGGATCTGGCGCGAGCCGTGGATCATGCCGACCTTCCAGCTGGCTCGCTCGTCGGCGCGCACGCTGAAGCCATCGAGCGGGCTGCGCGGGGCACGCTTGGTGGCGAAGACGCGGCCGTACACGATGAGATCGAGGTCCTTCAGCAGCAGCTCCGGCATCTCCGGTGTCAGCACCGTCAGCAGGTCGCTGCCCGTGGGCAGTCCGGCCAGGCGTGCCAGGTCGAAGGCACGGTAGATCGAGCGGCTGTCGTAGACATCGTGCGTGCCGGGGATGATGACGACCCGGATGCCGCGATCGGTCAGGCGCTTGAGCTCGCTCACGGCCTGCTCCACCGAGCGACGCGGCTGCGCATTGGAATCGAAGAGGTCACCGCAGATGAGGGCCGCGTCGACGCTGGCCGTCAGGCCCTCGTCGATGGCCCGAGCGAAGGCGGCCGCCTGGCGCTCTCGCTGCCTCACGGCGGCGGCGCCCATGTCGGCGTGGCGTGCACCGAGGTGGACGTCGGCGAGATGGAGCAACAGCGGCATCCCTGGCGTGTCCCTCCATCCCTGGTCGCCCGAGCCGCTGCATGGCAGGCGAGCGACGATCGGGGCGCAGGACCATTGTGACATCGGACCGGGCGCTCATCGCCGCTACCACGGTCCCCTCGCTGAGGGGTACTCCGGTGCTGTGGGGGTTGCCGTGGGCAGGCCGGCGGAGGAGCAGCCGGGCCGGCCGTTGCCGGTTCCGTGGCCTCGGTGTACCCTGCCCCGAGCATTCCGGTGCGCCCACCAGAGCGGGACCTCGGACAGGACAACAGGACATGCGGCGCCCGGCACTCCAGACGCCAAGGCCCTCCTGTTTCGCGCTGCCCCACACGGGTGCGCCGGGAGCAAGATGCAAGCAATCGCGCCCTTGGAGGTCAATGTGTCGTACACGGATCGAACCCTCACATGCGTCGATTGCAGCGTGGAGTTCATCCACTCTGCGGCCGACCAGGAGTTCTACGCGGAGAAAGGGTTCGTGTCTGATCCCAAGCGCTGTCCCAGCTGCCGCGCAGCACGACGTGCCATGCGCGACTCGGGCGGGTACGACACCCGGGACATCGGCGGGCCGCGTGGCTACGAGCGCGGCGAGTACCGCCAGGCACGCGAGTACTTCGCGGTCATCTGCTCCGAGTGCGGCAACGCCGCGCAGGTGCCCTTCAAGCCGCGCATGGACAAGCCGGTCTACTGCTCCGACTGCTTCCGCACGGTCCAGGCCAAGTCAGCGGCCGACTCCGAGACCGCCTGACCGAACCGCGCGCACGCCGCCGGAGCAGCCGTCCTGGTGGCGGCGCGATCCCGTCCTGGTGGCGGCGCGATCCCGTCCCGGTGGCGGGGCGGCTGTCGCGATCCGGAGGCCGCTGTCGCGATGTGCGGGCCCTGCCCAAGAGTAGACTCGAGCTCGCAGTGAGCGACGCTACGAGGACCACCCGACCATGACCGAGAGCACGGGCGCATCGCGCATCAAGATCACCTACGCCACCCTGCGCGCTGACAACGAGGAGCTGCACGCCGCGTTCGAGGCCGGCGTCGCCGATGCGCGCGCCCGGCTGGGCCGCACGCACGCCAACGTCATCGGCGGTCACGAGCGTGCCGGCGACGGTGAGTTCGAGCTCCGCTCGCCCATCGATACCGACGTGGTGGTGGGTCGCTTCGCCAATGCCAGCCGCGCCGACGTGCGCGATGCCATCGCCGCCGCCCGCGCCGCACAGCCGTCCTGGAACGCGCTGGGCTGGGAGCAGCGTGTCGCGATCCTGCATGCCGCCGCCGAGCTCATCAGCGAGCGCCTCATGGAGTACGGCGCCCTCATGGCCATCGAGGTAGGCAAGAACCGCATGGAGGCCCTCGGCGAGGTCGAGGAGAGCGCCGACCTCATCCGCTACTACGCCCGGGTCGCGGCGGAGCACGACTACTACGCGAGGCCCATGGACAACCTCGGCGACCCCGCGACGCACACGCGCTCGGTGCTGCGTCCGTACGGCGTCTTCGCCGTCATCGCGCCGTTCAACTTCCCCCTGGCGCTGGCTGCCGGGCCGGTCGCAGGAGCGCTGCTGGCAGGCAACGCATGTGTCTTCAAGCCCGCACGCACCGGCGCCATGAGCGGGGTGCTGCTGATGGAGGCACTGCGCGACGCCGGTGTCCCCGACGGCGTGTGCAACCTGGTCATGGGGCCCGGCGACAGCGTGGGCGCCGAGCTGGCCGGCAGCGAGGCCATCGACGGCATCGTGTTCACCGGCTCCTATGAGGTCGGCATGCAGTTGCAGCGCGGCTTCAGCAAGCGATATCCACGCCCCTGCATCGTGGAGATGGGCGGCAAGAACCCGGCCATCGTCATGGCCAGCGCCGACCTGGACAAGGCCGCCGAGGGCATCATGCGCTCGGCGTTCGGCTTCGGCGGCCAGAAGTGCTCGGCCAACAGCCGCGTCTACGTCGACCGCGCCGTCCATGACGAGCTGGTGCAGCGACTGGTCGCCCGCACCGAGCAGCTGACCATCGGCGACCCGCTGCTGCGTGACACCTTCCTGGGCCCGCTGACCGACGAGCGTGCCGTCGAGCGCTTCAGCCAGGCCGTGGCCGAGGCTCGAGCCGATGGCGCCGTCTACACCGGGGGCGAGGTCCTGGCAGAGGGCGACCTCGCGCGCGGCCACTACGTGGAGCCCACGGTGGTCGGCCAGCTGCCCGCGGATCATCGCCTGTTCCGCGACGAGCTCTTCGTGCCCTTCACGGCCGTGCTGCCGGTGGACTCGCTCGACGAGGCCATCGAACGCTCCAACGAGGTGGACTACGGGCTGACGGCGGGCATCTACAGCGAGGTCGCCTCCGAGGTCGAGCGCTTCCTCGAGGAGATCGAGACCGGCGTGCTGTATGTCAACCGCCGTGCCGGTGCCACCACTGGCGCGTGGCCGGGCGTGCAGCCCTTCGGCGGCTGGAAGGGTTCGGGCTCGACTGGCAAGGCAGCGCTGGGTCCGTACTACCCCGCGCAGTTCCTGCGCGAGCAGTCACACACCATCGTCGACTGACGCCGCCGCGCCGGCCGGGTCGGCCAGACTGGCCCAGCCACCACACCGACGCACCGCCGGCGGCCGATCCGCGTTCCCTCCGGCGCGGCCTCGTGGCCGGCGGCTCTGTCGTGCTCATCGCCCTGGCCCTCGCGAGCGTGGGCCCGTGGGCGGGCCAGACGCGTGTGCTCATCGTGCTGCTGGGCTGGATCGCCGCGGTCGCTGCCGGGGGCTGGGCCTATCGGGGCCGCGCGCGGGGCACGCGCAGTGGGACCCGGCTGCTGGCCGCCCTGGCCGTGGTCGCGCTGGCTGGCAGCATGGCCCTGCTGGCCATCAGCCTGCAGGTGCGCGACATCCTCGCGGGCAGCGTCGTGTTCGGCACCTCCGGCACCGGCTGCGAGATCGGCACCGAGGCGATCGCGTTCGAGCTGTCCGCGCCGGTGCGCGGCGTGGCCTTCCTGGAGCGAGCCGTCGAGCCGGCGGAGACGGTCAGCGTCGTCCTGGTCGGCGCCGGCACGTCCACGCTCATCGCCAGCGAGACCAGCGACACCTCGTTCGATTGCCTGGGGGCGACGCTCACCCCGGCCGACGCCGGCCAGTACCGGCTCGAGGTCCGGGCAGACGGAGAGATCCTTGCCACGGGATCGTTCGAGGTGCTCCCGGCCGCGCGATAGGCCCCTATACTCTGTATCCACCGTGAATAGGATTGATACACGCGGCGGCTTCACGAGGGAGGGGTAGATGAGCCAGGCAGAGATCGGCGAGTCGGGCGTGGCGACGGTGCCACGCCTCGTGACCGAGGTACCCGGGCCGCTGGCGCGGGCACACGTGGAGTATGACCATGCCTGGTCGTCGCCGAGCCTGCCCCGTGTCTACCCCTTCGTCCCGGTGCGAGGCCGAGGCGCCACCGTCGAGGACATCGACGGCAACGTCTTCATCGACTTTTGTGCCGGCATCGCCGTCAACTCCACGGGCCACTCGCACCCCGTGGTGATCGAGGCCATCAAGGCGCAGGCCGAGCAGCTGGTGCACTACAGCGCGTCGGACTTCTACCCGCCCATCTACGCCCACACCTGCGAGGCCATCGCCACCACGGCACCGATCTCCGGTCCGCTCCGCGTCTACCTCGGCAACAGCGGCGCGGAAGCTGTCGAGGCGGCGCTGAAGCTGGCACGCCGTGCCACGGGACGGCACGCGGTCGTCTCCTTCCTCGGCGGCTTCCACGGGCGCACCATGGGTGCGGTCAGCCTGACCGCGTCCAAGGCCAAGTACCACGCCGGCGTGGCTCCCCTCGTCAACGGCATCTATCACGCCCCCTACGGCCACGCCACCGACCTGGCCTGGTTCGAGGAGGTCCTCTTCGACAAGGTCGTGCCGGCGGACGAGGTGGCGGCCATCATCGTCGAGCCGGTGCAGGGCGAGGGCGGCTACGTCGTGCCCGAGGCCGGCTTCATGCGCGGCCTGCGGGAGCTGTGCGACCGCCACGGCATCCTGCTGGTGGCCGACGAGATCCAGTCGGGCGCCGGGCGCACCGGCAGGATGTGGGCCATCGAGCACTTCGACGTGGAGCCGGACATCCTGCTCTCGGCCAAGGGCATCGCCTCCGGCATGCCCCTCTCGGCGATGGTGGCGAAGGCCGACATCCTCGAAGCCTGGGACAAGGGCTCGCACGGCTCCACCTACGGTGGCAACCCGGTCGCCTGCGCCGCCGCCATCAGCACCATCGAGCTGCTGCAGGCTGGGCTCATCGAGAACGCCGCAGCGCGTGGCAGCCAGGGGCTCGCCGGGCTGCAGGCGATGCGCTCACGACACCCCGAGAGCATCGTCGACGTCCGCGGGCTGGGGTTGATGCTGGCACTCGAGCTGGCCACGCCGCAGCTTGCCGACGAGCTCGAGTACGAGGCCTTCCGGCGAGGGCTGCTGGTGCTGGGATGCGGCAGCAAGTCGGTGCGCATCTCACCGCCACTGGTGATCGACGAGGCCACCATGGCCAGCGGCCTGCTGGTCCTCGAACAGGCCCTCGAGAACGTCAGTGGGGTCCTGAGCCCCGCGACGGCGACCCACGGCACGCCCGCCGTGGTGGGCCACCGGGAGCACTCAGCCTAGAGGGCATCGGCGCCGCCGCAGCTGCGCCGCAGCGGCGCATGGCCCCGAGGTACTACCCCAGAACGATGCACCGACGCAACGCCTTGGGGTTGCGGTGTCGAAGGGTGCGGTTCGCGGTACTGGTCACGGCCAGGACCGGCTGGTAGTCATTACGTACTGCCTCCCCCCTGACGTCAGGGCCGGTCTCCTCGGCAGGCGGATGGTCCGCCAGCCATCGACCCGACGACTCCTCCAGGGGGGCAAGCCGGAGGAACCCGATGCGTACCGATCTCTCTCCCCGGGACGGGCACACCGCGCCCGAGACCGCCAGCACCTCGCGTGCCTCCCGTGACGAGCGCGGCCGCGGCCAGGCGCTCGTCGAGTTCGCCATCGTCCTGCCCGTCTTCTTCCTGGTCGTGGCCGGCATGTTCGACTTCGGGCTGGGCATCTACTCCGACCTGACCCTGGTCAACGCCGCTCGCGAAGGCGCCCGACTCGGCGTCATCGACCCGGGCAACACCAGCGCCATCGAGACGCGCGTGCGCGCCATGGCCGGCAATCTCGACCCCGCGAAGCTGAGCGTCACCGTCGCGTGCGAGCGCCCCTCGGGCAGCTCGTTCACCTCGTGCACCAGCCCGATGTGGCTGCCCGGCGACGCGACCAAGGTGACCGTCGACTACAGGTACTCGATGTTCTTCCCCATCCTCTTCGGCACCGAGATCCCGCTCTCGTCCGAATCGAAGATGCGCATCGAGTAGCGCCACTCCCGTCCCACCCCGCGCGGCGTTCGTCTCCAGGCAGAGCGAACCGAACGCCAGTGCGCATCGACACTCCTCACCGATCGCGCAACAGCAAGGACGACCGATGAACCTCCTCTACTGGGCCCGCCAGGGCACGATCTCCAATCGAACCCCCGATGGCGAGCGCTCCGCGCGCGCTCGCGTGGCACAGCGCGGCCAGACGCTGGTGCTCTTCTCGATCTTCTTCACCGTCATCCTGGGTGCGGCCGCGCTGGTCCTCGACCAGGGCCTCCTGCGCAAGGCCAACATGGACCTGTACAACGCCCTCGATGCTGGCGCGCTCGCCGGCGTGCCGATGGTGAAGGATGATCCGACGGCAGCCGAACAGCTCGCCAGGTCCTACGTGCACCTGAACTACCCGGGCGATCTGCCTGACGGCGACATCACCGTCGACTTCCGCTGCCTCATCGGCACCCAGGGTGGAGCTCCGCGCCTCACCGACATCCCGCTCGTCTGCGACCCCGGCCCCGGCGCCGCCTGGACCATCGACGACGACATCGCCTATGCCGCCTGCACGCCGTCGCTGGGCCACGTCTGCAACACGCTCGTCGTGAGCAGCCCGGCGACCGTGGAGTACAACTTCGCCCCGGTGCTGGGCGTGCTCGACGGCTCCACCGGTGCCCGCACCGCGGCAGCCTGCAAGGGTGCCTGCGGTGAGCCACCGGAGATGCCAGTGGACCTGGTCATGATCATCGACCGCACCGGCTCGATGAACGGCGTCGACACTGACAACGCCCGGCGCGCGGCCGACTCGGTGCGCAAGACGCTCGAGCCCCGGCTCCAGTGGCTCTCGCTCAGCGCGCTCGGCCCCAGTCGCGTCGGCGCCTTCTGCAAGACCCAGGCGGACTCATCGATCGGCAGCGCCAACACCAGCGACCTGCGACGCTGGGTGCCCATCGGGCTCACCGGGCAGGGCGCGTCCTTCGGAGCCGACTACTCGTCAGACGGCAGTGACATGGCGCGAGCCATCGCCTGCTTCGGCAACTCATCCACCGGCACGGACATCGCCGATCCGGTGCGCATGGCGACGTATGAGCTCGATACCTATGGTCGCCCGGGCGCCAAGAAGGCCATCCTGCTCCTGAGCGACGGGCAGCCGAACCGATCCACCACGGGCACCAGCAACCACTGCCTCGAGTCATCCATGGCGGCCGATGCGGCCAAGGCCAAGGGCATCGAGCTGTTCACCGTCGGCTTCGGCCTCGACGGCTCGAACGACATGGCCTGCCCGGACAGCAGCGGCCCGTGGCGCGGCGAGATGGCCACGGACCTGCTCGCCTCGATGGCCACCGGCTCGGTCAAGGACGGCGGCTGCCCCGGCACGGAGAACAGCGACGGCGACAACTACTACTGCCTGCCCAAGACGGCGGGGGCCAGCACGGACCTCTCGGACGTCTTCCAGACGGCGGTGGAGTCGCTGACCGGGCACTCACGGCTGGTGAACGCACACTGACGATCACAGCCGGGTGAGCGTGATCACCACCACGCCGGTGGTGACCGTCGCCACCCCCAGCCACTGGCGGGAGCTGATGCGCTCGCCGAGCGCGTGCGCCATCAGTGCCGCCATTACCGCGAACTGGGAGGCGAGCACGGCGGTCACCGCGATCGATTCCCGGGCGCCCCAGGCATAGAGGTAGACACCGACCACCTCGGCCACGCCGGCGAAGAGCAGGAAGGGCAGCACCGAGCGATCGAACCGCAACCGCCGCGTCAGTGCCAGCGGCAGCGTCAGCAGCAGCACCCCCGCGATGCGGCCCGCGGCCACGACCCACGCCGGCGCTACGAGGTCGCTGGCGCGACCGGCACCATAGAGCCCGATGCCGAAGATGAGCGCAGCCGTCACGGCGAACCCGACGTAGCGGGCGCCACTGCCACGCAGGGCGTCGGCACCACCGCCCGGCTGCAGCGCGACGACGAAGACGCCGACGGCGATGAGCGCCAGCATCGCCGCCAGCAGCGGCGAGGCGGCCTCGCCGCTGAGCACGGCAAGGGCGGCCGCGATCGATCCCTCGGTGGAGACGATGGGCGCCGTCACGGGCACCTTGCCACCACTGAGCGCGGCGTAGTTGAAGACCATGCCGATGGCGTAGCCCAGCCCGGCGACAGCCAGCCACGCCAGGTCCTCCGTGCTCACCTGCGCGGGTGGTCCCTCGAGTGCCAGCAACGGCAGGGTCACGACCAGCCCGACGAACACGACCAGCGCGGTCGTGGACCAGGCGCCCAGCACGCGGCTGGCACGGGCGGCGGCGAGCGTGGCGAGCGCCCAGGCGAGCGCGGCGCCGAGGCCCGCGACGACGGAGATCATCGCGACCGCCGGGCACGCGGGAGACGAGGTTCAGGCACGGGTCCGAGCGTACGCGTCCGAGCACGCTCGCGTCGTGCTGGCCTGCGCTGGGTGGCCGAGCCGCGACGCTCGCGACGGCGCGCTCGCGCACTCCGGCGTACGCTTCGCCACATGAAACGACCGGCCTCGCTCGTCGCCGCCCTGCTGCTCTCGCTGGCGGCGCTCTCAGCTCCCCTCCCCGCCGCGGCGCAGGACGTGCCCGCCATCATCCCCGTGCTCGCCTCCTCCGAGCTGGCGCAGGGGCCCAACCGTTTCCTCTTCAGCCTGACCGATGCGCAGGGGGCCCTGCTGGCGGCCCCGGACGTGGAGGTGTCGCTGCAGTTCTACGCCGATGACCTCGATCCCGAGGCGGTCGTCTTCGAGGCCGACTCGCGCTTCCTCTGGGCCATCGAGGACGTGCGCGGCCTGTACGCGGCCGATGTCGTGTTCCCACACGCAGGCCGCTGGGGCACCCGCTTCAACGCCACCTTCCCCGACGGCCGCAGCGAGACCGTGCGCGCCGACTACGACGTGTGGGAGACCACCACGACGCCGCCCATCGGCAGCCCGGCACCGATCATCGATACGCCCACGGCCGCCGACGTCGGGGGCGACCTGGGCCGCATCTCCAGCGATCCCGAGCCGGTGGAGCGCTTCTACCAGCTGTCGATCCTGGATGCCATCGAGGCGGATGCGCCGGCCAT